>CANRTU010000111.1 GCA_947642745.1 uncultured Eubacterium sp. | reverse complement strand
GGTATCTCTGTCTTTTAAATATTCAGTTGTAACACATGTATTGTAATCCTACAATGTTCTGGTAAACACTTTTAAATTCAGGCTTGACATTTTTGTAAGTCCGTATTATCATAAACATATGAACAAATGCTCATATGAAAATATTTAAAATCAAAGGAGGATCAGAAATTGCAGGATAAGGGACCAGAATGCTGTGAAACAGTTGAAATTCACGAAGAGCTGCTGAAAATTGTAAATGAACAGATGCCGGCGGAAGAAGAATTGTACGATCTGGCTGAATTATTTAAAGTATTTGGTGATTCTACCAGAATACGGATTCTGTATGTGCTGTTTGAAGCAGAGGTATGTGTCTGTGATCTGGCGGAAGCGCTGCATATGACCCAGTCTGCGATTTCCCACCAGCTGAAGATTTTAAAAAATTCAAAACTGGTAAAAAGCAGGCGGGAAGGAAAATCTGTTTTTTATTCCCTGGCGGACGGACATGTAAGAACGATCATTGCCCAGGGGCGGGAGCATATTGAAGAATAAAATAAATTTTAAGAAAGGAAAGGAATCTGAATATTCCAGGGTGAAATGATGAAAAAGAAATTTAAATTACAGGATCTGGATTGTGCCAATTGTGCGGCAAAAATGGAGGAAGCGATAAAGAAACTTCCGGGTGTCCATAGTGCCACAGTCAGTTTTATGACGCAGAAACTGACGATTGATGCGGAAGACGCACAGTTTGATGAAATTATGAAGCAGGTGGCGGCAACATGCGCCAGGGTAGAGCCGGATTGTAAAATTATCATGTAACGGTAAACAAAAGACGATAACCGGATCAGAGTGACTGAACGGATTCCGGAAAACCTGTGAAAGTGAAGGAGGATCGTACATGACAGGGAAACAGAAGAAAATGCTCCTTAGAATTATTGCGGTTTTTGTAATTTTTGTGGGGCTGGTGGTCTGTGAGCATACAGGGATAACCGGGCAGACAGTACAGCCGGCGGTGATGTTTCTGATATATCTGGTTCCGTATCTGATCATTGGATATGATATTATATACAAGGCGTTTCGTAATATTAAAAACGGCCAGGTATTTGACGAGAATTTTCTGATGATGCTGGCTACTTTCGGCGCTTTTGCCGTGGCGGAATATTCTGAGGCTGTGGCGGTGATGCTGTTTTATCAGGTGGGCGAGCTGTTTCAGGGATATGCGGTGGGCAAATCCCGCCAGTCCATTGCGGAAATGATGGATATCTGTCCGGAATATGCCAATATTGAACAGGACGGACAGCTTGTAAAGACTGATCCTGATGAAGTGGAGGCGGGCAGTATCATTGTGATCAGACCGGGGGAACGGATTCCCCTGGACGGTATTGTGACAGAGGGCGAGTCGCTGATTGATACGGCGGCGCTCACCGGTGAACCGGTGCCCCGTAAAGCGTCAGCCGGGGATGAGGTGATCAGCGGCTGTGTCAATGGCAGCGGGACGCTCAGAGTCCGGGTAACAAAAGAATTTGAAGATTCTACCGTATCAAAAATACTGGAACTGGTGGAAAATGCCAGCAGCAGAAAAGCAAAAGTGGAAAACTTTATTTCACGGTTTGCCAGATATTATACGCCGGTAGTAACAGTGTGCGCCGCCATTCTGGCAATAGTGCCTCCGCTGGTGCTGGGAGGGGACTGGAGCGGATGGATTCAGCGGGCATGTATTTTTCTCGTGATTTCCTGTCCGTGTGCCCTGGTTATCTCTGTTCCCCTGGGATTTTTTGGAGGAATCGGCGCTGCTTCCAGAATTGGTGTGCTTGTAAAAGGAAGCAATTATTTAGAAGCTGTGGCAGAGATGACCACAATCGTCTTTGACAAGACCGGGACACTGACAAAAGGGGAATTTAAAGTGTCAAAGCTGATGCCGGCAGAAGGTTTTACTTCTGGACGGCTTCTGGAACTGGCGGCGCTCGGGGAAGGTTATTCCAGTCATCCGATTGCCGGGTCCCTGAAAGAAGCTTATGAAGGGCCGGTGAATATGGAGCGTGTGACAGATGCAAAAGAGCTGGCAGGATGTGGTATCCGGGTAAAAATAGATGGAAACTCTGTGCTTATTGGAAATGAAAAACTGATGCGGGACAGTCATATCGCATATGAACCCTGTGATCAGCCAGGCACTGCAGTCTATGTGGCATGTGATGGAAATTTTGCTGGGACGATTGTTATATCAGATACGATCAAAGACGGAGCTGCCGAAGCGTTAAAAAGTATGAAACAGGCAGGTGTACGAAAGAGTGTCATGCTGACTGGCGACAGACAGGAAGCGGCGCGGCAGGTGGCGCAGACACTGGGCATTGACGAAGTTCATGCGGGACTGCTGCCGGGAGATAAGGTGTCCCTGGTTGAACAGATGCTGGATAAACAAAAAGCGAAAGAGCGTCTTGCGTTTGCCGGCGACGGCATTAATGACGCGCCAGTGCTGACCAGGGCGGATATCGGTATTGCCATGGGCAGTATGGGGTCAGATGCGGCGATAGAAGCGGCGGATGTAGTACTTATGGACGACGATATCCAGAAAATTGCGGCCATTGTGCGTATTTCCAGAAATACGCTGCGTATTGTAAAGCAGAATATTGTTTTCGCCCTGGGCGTCAAAGCGCTGGTACTTATTCTGGGAGCGTCTGGTGCGGCAAATATGTGGGAGGCAGTGTTTGCGGATGTGGGAGTATCCGTCATCGCCATTCTGAATTCCATGCGTGCGCTGAAGACAGTCTGAACCAGTATTATTGTAAGCTGCCGGACAGAATGAAAATGTGGGAAAAGGTTAAGCTGGTACCTGTATCAGGCATGTCCGGATATGCGGGAGGCAGAGGTTGCGGCTGATGGGCTGAATAATAGGAAGTTATGTGGAAAAGTAATAAATAAAAGTGTGTTGTGGAAAAGGTCTGGTGAAATATTGCCAGGCCTTTCTATGTTGAAAAGAGAAGTTAAACAGCCATTGAGAAAAAGATGTCAGAATAATATAATATAATTAATATTGACATTTATCAGGCTTCAGAGTATCTGCCGCAAAAATTTGGAATTTTGACATAAAATCATTTGAACCATACTACAAAGAAAGGAAATGATAAAATGAATCATTATGTATTCTCTATAGACGACATTGTAAAACTGGTTAAACCAGTTGCTGGGAAGTATGGAGTAAATGCAATCTATTTATTTGGATCTTATGCAAGAGGAGAAGCTGATGAGAACAGTGATTTGGATTTTTTAGTATTTGGCGGGGATGGTTTTAAATTTACGAAGATTTTTGCTCTTGCTGAAGAGCTGCGTGAAGTATTGAAAAAAGATGTGGATGTCTTTGAAATTAGTGAAATTAACAAAGACAGTGATTTTTACAATACAATTATGAAAGAAAGCAATTTGGTAATATGTCAAGAGGAAAATGAAAAAGATTTTCGTGAA
>CANRTU010000110.1 GCA_947642745.1 uncultured Eubacterium sp. | reverse complement strand
AGGCTTTATGCGGCCTATAGATACTTTTTGCGTTATGGAACTGTCAAAGACCCGTTCCAGTCTTCCCATACATTACTTTTCTTCGGTATTTTGGAATAAAAACAATATGGTACGTGCAATTATACTCCGTATGTGCTAAAATCTGATTATCCATTATGGGATACCTCCTGTTTTTCATGGACCAGGCTGCCTGGCCACAAATCTATGATAACATGGAGGTTTTATTTTTGATACTTTAAGTAACGCTGCTGCTTAATCCGTTCACCCCGGCTCTGCCGGGGGCTTAATGGATTTTCAGTCAGGAAGGACATATTTTGTCGGTAAAACGGGGCATTCCCGTATGTGCCGCTGCGTATGTCCTTCTGGGACGGAACAGCCGGCACGGGTACCACGTCTATCCGGAATATACCGTTATTGTTCAGCTGCCATGATAAAAAATAAAAGATAATTATGTATGATCCGGTGTTGTCTGCCGGGGTACCAGAGTACAAAGCGGGGGAGTGCGGTTTACGGGAATGATTATTAAGATACGCTTTCAGGCTGAATATGTAATGATCTGCTGTAACCGGTATGGATGTAACCGGAGACAGAAACAAATCTTCCAGAAAATTAATAACCGGCAACTAATGACTTTTTTATATGAAAGTGTTATACTGACAGGTAATGACAGTTCCGGGCAGTATTTATCCGGCTTGTTGGACCACGTAACTGTGATACGGCTTTTGATTTTTATGGTTTGCTGTATAATAAGCCTGGTAAATGAGAATCATATAGCTGATTCAGATACATAAATACTGTCTGGATACAGACACAGGAATATACATGAAAAGACAAACTGGCAGATCCTGTATGTTTGGATAATAAGACCAGAGTAGGAGGTACAAAGAGGACATGGGTAAGTGGAATAACGCACATTATTTATTATCAGATGAAATAGTGGGATTTGCCCACAATGTACTGGCTGATTATCAGAGCTGTGATTTTGAGACATTTCGTTCCAGACTGCTGGAGCTGGTAAACGGACAGTCGGAAATGAAAAACATATTAAACGATGTATCGCCTTATTTTCAGGAAATGAGGGACGGGGTTGGTGAGCTGAAAGAAATGTCGGTTCAGCTGCTTGCTTCTTATCAGGAGGAGAAAGAATCTTCCGCTACACTTTCGCGGGACGTGGTGGAACAGCTGGCGGAGGCAGTGATCCAGAGACTGGATGAGGGCGTAAAGGAAAACAGCCTGGAGGGTATCTTAACCAGAATCAGGGAAATGACGGAGAAAAAAGTGGTTCCGCAGCCGGAGACGCCAAATTATGGACCTAAAATTAACCAGTTGCTGACAGCAGTTAACAGTCTCCACCAGCAGAACCGGGAACTAATGGACAAACTGGAAGAACTGGACAACAGGCAGGAGCAGGGTGCGGAAAACGACTCTTTACAGATGCAGGAGGACAATAAGTCGCTGCTGCAGGCGCTGAATAAATATAAGGCGGCGTATATTACGCTGAAAAATGAACGGAATGACCTTTCCATGCAGGTGGAAAAACTTAAAAAAGAAAATTTTTTAAGAATCCGAAGAAAAGAATTACAGGATGCGTTGCTGGAACAAAAAGAACAGGAAATTGCCAGGCTGAAAGAACAACTGGCTGCCCACAGGGAAAGTACCGCACGGCCGGATTCTTTTACAGGAATTTCCATATCCAGGCCTGAAAATGGCGCCGGCGCACATACAGTTCGTGGAATAGCCGGCACAGGGATGGGCGCCGGGGCTGAAAACAATGCCGGTATCCGGGCTGTCCAGGGTATGACGGGGGCGGAAATCGTTTCCAGGGCAAGGGCGGCAGCTGCCGCAACGGGGGCGGCTGGAGCGGTACAGGCAGCAGATTTAAAAACAAAAGAGTCTGCAAACCGTAAATCAGAAAATACTGGGAATACAGAAAAATCAGCTGTCAGCCAGCTGTCCGGCCGTTCCGGCGCCGGAACCAGAGATACGGCGTCTGCGGCATCCGCTGGAAAATCCGCTGACAAAACTCCTGTCCGTTCCGGTAAAAAATCCGCTGACGCAAAGGCTGGTACCGGCAGGGAAAACAGTCTTCACGTTGAGGACAAAACAGGAGATTCAGCGGCAGAGTCTTCCGGGAAATCCGGAGGCGGCGGGAAATCCAGTGAGTCCGGCAGGGTAGAAAGCGTCAGACCGGCAGGAAAGGGCAAAGGTTCCAGGGCATCGTCGAAGACAGCAGGATCAGCCAGCAGTTCCAGGGAAGGGAACGGGAAGCAGACAGGGAGTTCAGGAATAGAAAGGGCAAAAAAACGCTGACTTTATGACAGGAATAGAAAGGCATGCACTCACGAAAACTGATTCCCGGCGAAGCGGCTGGGGATTTGAAGCAGATTAAACCGGGAGCATGTCTTTCTTTTTGTATGTGCGGACCAGAGCCTGTCTTAAAAATCATTCCTGCTATCTGCATTCCCCGCTTTGCGTGAGATTTGGACCAGATTCAGGTTACATGGCCCGCTATACCCAAAGGGCACGATGCGGCGTGTCCCCGGGATACGCCTTCCTTTGACGCAAATCTCTCATATCATGCTCTTCAGGGTACAAATTGTGAAATATATTACCCTGAGGGTACATATGGCAAAAAACATTTTTAAGACACGCTCTGAAAACGGGCACAAAAAATCTGCCTTTTCAGGCAGATTTTCTGTTGTGTAATAATCAAGTTTCTGTTTGTCAATTACCATGTATAATAAAAATTAATATATCATAATGTACATTTGAAAAACCTGGTATTGATTAATGCACATTGCGGTTAAACTATTTAATTACAGTTACATTCGTAGCCTGCGGTCCTTTGGCACCTTCTGTTACTTCGAATTCTACAGATGCGCCCTCCTCCAGGGACTTAAAGCCTTCCATATTCAGTCCGGAAAAATGTACGAATACATCTTTTCCTTCTTCATCTGTGATGAAACCGTAACCTTTCTGATTGTTAAACCATTTTACTGTACCTTTGTTCATGACAGTACCTCCAAAACATATTAGCTGTTGACAGCTTGTTCATAGAATATCACAGGCAAATGGAAAAGTAAAGGGAAAAGATGCTAAATTTCAGAAAAAATTATTCCATTTTTTTTCAGGAAGCTGATAGCGAATTTATCCCATTCCTTATCAAAGCTTTTATCAGGGATAAATGTCTGGTAAGATACCCCGGTGGTTAACATCAGCTGCTGATTCTGGTACAGTATATTCAGAAAAATTGCGCTGATATCTTCCGGCGCCAGTAAAGTACCGGAAGCCTGTAAGGTGTTTTTCATATTGGACGGAGAGAGCATCAGTATAAATTTGAAATAAGAAGGGGTATGCCGGCCTTTAATCAGCGAATAGCAGAACGGACGCAGCTGGCCATAGGGAAGATATTCCAGCCCTTCCAGTTTCTTGTGGGCCATTTCCTGTTCTGTATAAAAATTCTTATTGATATGACCGTCAATATCGTATTTAACAATTGTATGGACCGACGCCTCGGATACGAGAAAATTATCAAATATTTCACTTCGCAGCAGCAGGTTCATAAATTCTTTCTTTTCAGGTAATAAAAGCGCTTTCATATTATCCGTCATCTCCCGTCTGTGTAATATCTTTCATTATATGTCAAATTCTATTTTTTACAAGTAGTTTTTATGTGATAAAAATCCGCATCCTCCGGTTGCACGGGTTTTTGACAGTTCCATAACGCAAAAAGTACCTACAGGCCGCATAAAGCCTG
>CANRTU010000109.1 GCA_947642745.1 uncultured Eubacterium sp. | reverse complement strand
TTCACGAAAATCTTTTTCATTTTCCTCTTGACATATTACCAAATTGCTTTCAAAAGTAACTTTTGATTTACATATACCCAGGGTGTGTTTCAGACACGCTTTCTGAAAGTAAATTCCAGCCAGGTTATGCTTCTTTAGCCAAAACTCCGGACACCTTATTGTCTCACCGGCTGATTTTCCAGCAGACATACAGGAATTCCTCAGCGCAGGGCCCGCTTTGCCACCGGTTTCCGGTATTACATTTCTGGGAAACTTTTCCAGCCAGACAGCATGGTACTTAAAGTTTGTTATACCAGAAATTATAAACACTTATATTCCGAATGTCAATTTAAATTATCTAAAAGATAATTATATATCATTTCGACATAAAAAAGTCTCATCAGATAATGCAATATCTCTCACGCCGCTATATTCTTATTCTAAAAGGAGTTAATTATGATCGCAGATAAAATAAAGACATTAAGAGAAGCCAACGGTATGACACAGAACGAGATTGCCAGACAGCTTGGAATTACACGCAGCAGTGTAAATGCCTGGGAAATGGGGATTTCCATACCGTCCACCATGTATATTGTGGAGCTGGCGCAGCTTTTTGCCGTTTCCACAGACTATCTGCTTGGTCTGGACCACAAAGCAGTCCTGGACATATCGGATCTGGATGATGAGAGCGTGCGGATACTGACAGAGATGGCGCAGTATATGCGGGGCAGGCAGTTCTAAACTGCCTGTCATTATTATTTACGAACACCCGGATTTTACGTCCCGCAGAGTCATATTCTGCATTTTTAATTTCTGACTGCAGGAATCCGCTGAAAACGGAGAAAAACCAGCCTGTACAAAATTACAGCGCTGGTTTTTTCGTATCTGAGAGCATGATATACCCACAGGGCTATATTAATTAAACTTAGAATGAATTCTCTGCATCATACCTTTCAGGACACAAAGCGGAGGGTACATACGGGAATGATTTTCCAGACACGCTCTGGTTACATTCCGATCATTTCCGTAAAATTTTTCATCATTTCAGATATTTTAATCTGCTGCGGACATACCTTTTCACACTCACGACAGCCAATACAGTTTGCCGGACGTTTCTCCTGCGGCATGCTGCCCACCCCCATCGGAGCGATAAAACCTCCGCCTGTGATCTTATGCTCATTGTATAAAGCGATCAGTTCCGGGATTGGAAGACCTTTCGGACAGTGGCTTGTGCAGTAATGACAGGATGTACACGGCAGGCCTCCTTTCCCTGTTTCTTCATCGGTATATTTCACCAGAGTATCAAATTCTTCCTGACTCAGCGGCTCATCTGTTTCATATGTAGCAATATTCGCTTTCAGCTGTTCCATTGTGGACATTCCTGAGAGTACCATCGTTACACTGGGGATGCTCTGCAGAAAACGGAACGCCCATCCGGGAACCGTTTCTTCCGGCCGCAGGGATTTCAATACGTCTGCCAGTTTATCCGAAACCTTTGCAAGTCTGCCACCCCGCAGAGGCTCCATGACCCAGAGAGGGATGCCCGCACTTTGTACAAGAGCCGCCTTCTCTTGTGCGTCCTGAAAATGCCAGTCCATGTAGTTAATCTGAAGCTGGCAGAATTCCATATGCTCTCCATAAGCGTCAAGAAAACGCCGTATCACATCCACACTGCCATGAGCGGAAAATCCGAGATAATGGATACGCCCGTTTTCTTTTTGTTTTAATAAATAGTCCTGAATGCCATACTCCGGATTCAGGTAAGCGTCTATATTGCCTTCATAGACATTATGAAACAGATAAAAGTCAAAGTACGGCGTCCTGCATTTTTCCAGCTGCTTCTCAAAAATTTCTTCCACTTTATCCATATTGGAAAGGTCATATCCCGGAAATTTACTGGCAAGGTAATAGCTTTCCCGTGGATATGCGGACAGACATTTTCCCGCTACCAGTTCCGAGCTGCCATTGTGATATCCCCACGCCGTATCAAAATAGTTGATCCCGTTCTGATAGGCATAGTCAATCATTCCGGCTGCTGCCGTTTCATCCACCTTTCCATCATTGCCGTCCACTACCGGCAGACGCATCATGCCAAGCCCCAGACCGGATAATTGTATGTCCTGAAACTTTTTATAAATCATTACACATCTCCTCCTGTTCTTCTTTTATTCCGGCTCCTTGCGCATGTTCCAGAGAAAATATCTGTCCGCAACGTACGCCCGCTGATCCGGGTCCCCGCAAAAATAACCGCATTCAGACAGAAAGCAGCCACATTTCCTGTTTCTGATTATACTCTTTTATTCTCGCAATGGCAAATATTTATCAGCAATTCTGACATATCATCCATGAAACAGTCTATCCGGTTAATTAGCATCTGCCCGTTCAAACACAACCCGTACGTTTCCTGTACCCAGCGCCTCTGCAAGACCCGACGGATTTTCAACACGGCCCAGCGGTGTATACGTGTACGAGGTACTGAAATCTTTATAAAACAGCACCAGACAGTCCGCACCGTACAGCATCAGATCACCTTTATGGACAGCTTCCGGCACGCTGGCATCCACAGGCAGCGCATCTTCCATAAAATAATACTTTTCATTTCCATTCAGTTCACTCATATCCAGCGTCAGCGGCAGTTTTTCCCACATCTCCACTGCTGCCCTGTGATCATACAGCACTGTCGGAAAGCTCCGGCTGCCTGCCCTGATGACAATTCTCATCACTGTTTTTTCATCTTCCTGACTTCCTCCTGTCATCCCCTCTCCCTGACCATCCAGCTGTGAATCCATGCTGTTGTCTCCTTGCTGCGTCTGTTGTCCGTCGCCGCCCTGCGGCCTGTTTTCCGGCAGACGGCTCTTTACGGTTACCCTACAGGTAAAATTTTTTTCCTTATTTTTCGCCTGTATGACTGCCGTCCCTTTCTTTTTCCCCGTAACCACAACCATTTTATTTCCTGAACGCTTTACGGAAATACACTCTTTCCCGGAAAGAATTTTCCATGTAATTTTTCCGCTGCTGTTTCGCAGTTTCAAATTTTTCTTCTGATTCACTGACACTGTAAGATCTGATGCGGAAAGTCCTGTCTTTCCCGTTGCCAGGCAGGTCGTTACTGATAAAAACAGAATGACCATTACCAAAACTACGATTCTGCCTGCTGATTTTAATTCATCTGACAGTTTCATCACTGGCCTTTCGTCCCTTTCATTTTTATAATCCTTATTGAATTTCTCTTTGCAATTTGTGGAAGAAGGAATGATTTTCTTACAATTCCTCCCACACTTCCTTTGCCATCCGTAATGCCGCTCAGGCGCAGCTGCACATCCTGCAGACATCTTCCATCTCTGCGCTTATCACAACCTCCCCTTTTGCTTTTTCATCATCCATAAGCACTTCTCCCACATCCGGCGCCACAATCCGTCCAGACAGAGGATTTTTAATGCTGTCCACTTTTGTCGTAATCACTGCCTCCACTTCAGATTTCTCAAACGCCAGATCCGTGCGGATCATTTCACAACTGGTTAATTTCAGGTTTTTGCAATAGCACAGAGGCTGCGTGCCAATGATTCTGCAGTTAATAAGTGTCAGACCGTCTGAATACCACGCCAGATATTCCCCCTTTATCACACTGTTTCTGACCGTTATATTTTCTCCATGCCAGAAAGCATCCTTCGTATCAAATACACAGTTTTCAAAATACGCATTTTTAATATACTGAAAAGAATACTTTCCTTTGAAATTCACACCTTTGAACACCAGATCCTCAGAACGCATCATAAAATATTCACTGACCGCAGTGGTATGTTCCATGCGTATTTTGCGTACAGACCAGCCAAATTCCGGAGAAATAATATGACAGTTTTTTATCATAACATCTTCGCACTCCCGGAGCGCTTTGATCCCATGCATCTTCGTATCCGTAATTTCCACCTGCCCGGAATACCACAGTGCGGCCCGGCAGGACTCCGTCATCTCCGAGTCCGTAATAACAAGCCCCCGGTCATGCCAGAAAGGATAACGCAGGTTGAAAAAACAATGCTCCACGTTCATATTCGTCCCTTCTTTAAAAGCGCTTTCCCCATCCGCCGGCCCGTCAAACACACAGTTTCTTACCAGAATATTACTGCTTCCGTAAAGGGCCCGTTCCATATCAAAAGTCTGATTTTCTATGATTCTCATGTTCCTGTCTCCTCCATCTTTTAATTAATACCCGTAATCCGGTAATCTGGCGGTCTGTACGGAACTATTTCCTCCTTCTTCTCTCCATTGCTCTTCTTTCCACCGTATGCGCCGCTTTATATAACATCTGGCAGCTGCTTTGTTTTTTCACAGCTTCCGGTTCTGCATCTGATTATACCCGCCCGGTTACATAATAGCAAATACTTATTACTAATTCAGATGTATTATCAAAACCTATTAATATTCCCTGGGGCGTATCTGAACAATGCTTTCCGGGAGATGTACCCACAGGGCTTATATCCGGCATTTTAAAAGATGGTAGAAAATAAATACATTTCAGATTATAAAAATGAATCCTGCTTTGCAGGATTCCCCGCCTGCGGCGGATCGCTTTAGCGATATATTTCCTCTCCGCCGCAGTGCGATCCCGCCCGGAGGGCTTTTTGTGATATAGGAAATCCGGAGGAATTTCCTATATCATAAAAAAGTATCCGGCATAGCCGGATACTCCGCCTGCGGCGGGCTGCCTCTACAGCATTTTCCCTTCCGCCGCAT
>CANRTU010000108.1 GCA_947642745.1 uncultured Eubacterium sp. | reverse complement strand
TATCATGCCCTTTAGGGTATATCATGCCCTTTAGGGTATATCATGCCCTTTAGGGCACAGCTCACAGAAAGATTTTCAGACATGCTCCGGGGACAGGGAAAGTGAAAATATACAATAATTATGGAGGAAATGATGGGAAGATTAAAACAACTGAGAAATTATGTGGACCAGCGGCTGGACGGGCTGGACACTGAAAGGCGCAACGGCGCCATCGTACATCTGTATGGCGTATCGCTGGCAGCCACGGTCATTGCCGCAAAACGGGGGCTGGATGCGGAACTTTTGTCCATGGCGGCCATGCTCCATGACCTGTACGCTTACCAGTCCGGATCTTACGATGATCATGCGCACAAGGGAGCGGCGCTGGCAAAAGAGATTCTGGAAAACCTGGGGCTGACGGATGACAAAGAGACTGAAATTATCTGTTCCGCCATATATCATCATGACGACAAGCTGCAAGTGGACAGGCCGGCGGAAGAGGCGTTAAAGGATGCGGATGTGATGCATCACTGTATGAACGATCTTTCAAAACCGGTCAAAGAAAAAGAAAAGGCCAGATTTGAAAATCTTTGTCTGGAATTTGGTCTGAATATAAAGAACAGGTAAAAAAGCGGGCGGATGGTTACAGATAAGCCCGGGCAGAAAAACAGAACAGGGGGATGCCATGAATGAAACAAAGAGCAGACTGACAACGCTTTGTTATATTGAGCGGGACGGATGTTATCTCATGATGCACAGAATAAAAAAAGAGAGGGATATCAACAAAGATAAATGGATCGGTACAGGCGGGCATTTTGAAGCGGACGAGTCGCCGGAGGAGTGCCTGCTGCGGGAAGTAAAGGAAGAGACGGGGCTGACGCTGCTTTCTTTCCGGCTGCGGGGCGTGGTGACCTTTATGTGCGACCGGTGGCAGACGGAATACATGTTTCTGTATACGTCGGATTCGTATGAAGGGGAGCTGAGAGACTGTGAGGAAGGAAAGCTGGAATGGGTGGACAAAAAGAAGGTGTATGACCTGCCGGTGTGGGAAGGGGATAAAATCTTTTTCCGCCTGATGGATGAAGAACGGCCGTTTTTTTCACTGAAACTAAAATATGAGGACGATGTATTAATAGAAGCTGCGCTGGACGGAAAGCCGCTGGAAATGCAGGTATGGTGAAATCAATGACAGTGAAGAAGTACTGCTTATCTTTCCTTTTTTATTATGGCAGCCGGAGGATATCCGCATACTCCGGACGCCTTTCCCCGGCTGTTTCCGGCAGTATCCGTTTATCTTTCCGTTCTTTCTGGTACATATTCCGGCAGACAGGTTATTAACCTAAGCGCTCCCTGTCCGGAATTCAGCTGTACAATGCTCCGGGTTATCAGTTTTTTTCGGACGGATGACCGGGCTGGCGTTTCAGTTAATGACATTATGAATGAACGGCAGTGTCCGCTCCGGTAAAATGTGAGATATTTCTCTGTTTATCTATATAGATGACATCATCACATAAATCTGAAATAAGGTCACGATTATGGAGGGAAAGCAGCGCCAGATTTCCGGCATTTCTGTATGCGGCCAGTATCTCTTTCAAAGCGGCGGCGCTCTCAGGATCAAGGCCGTTAAAAGGTTCGTCTAAAATTAAGTTGCCTGCGCCAGAGAGAAACGACGCAATTAAAAAGACTTTCTGCCTCATACCTGAAGAATAGTTATCAATGCGCTCATGTAAAGACTGTTCCAGGCCGAAAGCGTGGGAGAGTTTTCTAAGTGTTTCATTGGATTTCTTTTCTCCTGATGATATATTTTTATTATAAATGACAGGTACTCCCTGCCGGATAAATTCAAAAACATTTCTCTGTCGTCCGGAATATAGAAAAAGTGGAATCTGGATTTGAAAATCCGGCTGTCGATACCGTCAATTCTGACTGTTCCATGATCTATACTTCCGGGCTGTGCGATGGCATTGAGTAATGTGGATTTGCCGGCGCCATTGCTGCCTGTCAGTCCGTAAATGTGATGATTTTCCAGTAAGCAGCATATATTTTCAAATATGACGGTATCGCCATATTTCTTTGACAGATTATGTATCTGTATCATAAAAGACTCCTTTACAAAACAGCAGGCAGCATAGTTCCATGATAATTAGAAATATGCTTATCATAACAGACAGTGGAAGCAGTGGAACAGATATCATGTCAGTTCCTGTCACATATAATTCCCCTGCGGTCAGCGCCGCTGAAGCGGCCAGAACAATTACTTTACTTATATTTCCATGTAACAATTCATTTGTACTGTGTACGGTCCGTGGCATTTTAAAATCCAGCAATACTCCGGCAAAGGAACAGGCGTAATTCGTAAAAGTGCCAGATAAAAAGAGCAGGCAGGCATCCGGAAGGGGAATATTTTTTAGCAGGATCATGATCAGCCCAAAAAGAAATACCATGATTTCGCTCCATAAAAATCCCTGAATCGTTTTCCACATAAAACTTCGTCTGAAAGAAACCGGAAGATGCGCATAATACTTTCGGTTGGGATCGCTGGAATACGCTGTACTGGAAATTGTATTTGTCCCACAACAGGTTGCTAAAAGGAACAGCTCCGCCGCATAGTTCTCTGTCAAAGAGATCTGCCCGGACCTGCGGGCCAGCAGACGGTATAAAACAATGATCGTTATGATATTTTTAACGTTTGAAAAAAAGAGCAGCTCTTTGTTCCGGCATAATCGTTTCCATTCCATGAAAAAATAAGGATGTTTCTGGGGCGTGCAGATCATGGGAATGATTTTTAAGACACACTCTGGTAAAATATGTTTTAAAACTGATCGTTTGCGGAAATTTTGCATATTGACATATGCTTTCGTATACCAGGAATTAAAAACGAAGGTTACAATCATTCTGGGTACGATCATAACTGGAACAGCAAACAGAAACATATTCAGACTGCGAATCTTTTTATCTGCCCGTAATAAAAAATCCGGATGCAGGATTTTGGAAGCGGTCATGGTTCCGGCTATAAATAATAAAAGGAATGACAGATACTGGAAGGTAATAAAAACGTATCCAACAATCCGGCTGGAACAGACGACACAGACGATCATATACAAAAGTATGACTATAAAGTCTGTGGCACAAACTACCGCAAGACTGGCTAAAACAGTTTTTGCGGTGAAAAGCCTGCTCCCGGCACAAAAAAGAAACAGCGGATATGACAGAAACATGCAGATACAAAACTGCATCATGAGGACTCGTGTCATCAGTGTAGATAAAATAGTACGTGAGGAAACAGGGTAGTATAAAACGTCCTTCACATACCGGCTGGTAAAAAACCAGCCTGGCAGACAATACATTGCTAAAAAAGCACTGACAGTTACTGATAGAAAAGAAGCGGACAGCCAGTAATCGTCCGCAGATTCCAGCACATACCGGGTGAGCGCATACCAGAGTAAGTATCCGTTGTAAAGCAGTACCATGGCAACGGTCGCTTTCTCTGTCAGGGAGTTATTGTTTTCTGACTTTACACAAAAGAGCATCCTGTATAGTAATACCCTGCGGGAAGGACCGCTTCGTGGGGAAAATGCCGCCAGAGGCCGCCCGTTACAGGCGGATATTTTTTTCGTAAGTTTACGTACCGGATGTATTCTCATCTGCGTCCCCCTGTTTACTGAGGTGTTGCCAGGCTGATATAATAAACGATCATAAGAAACAGAAATACAGCGAAAATCATACTGTTAATTTTTGATAAACGTTTCTGTTTGATAAATGACAGATTGATTATGGAAGCAACGACTGGCAAAAGCCAGACTCCCACCGTGGAGGGAACCAGATAGTTGTCCGTTCCGTTATGGAGTACAGGTATTTCTTCTGGCAAAAAGAAAAGCATAATGCCTGAAAACAGGAACATGGCAAGTATTATGCCAAAATTTACACCTGCCAGTTTTGCGTTATTTTCTGTGAATTTCTCACCAGCCATATGTTTTAAAAGTTTACGAATCATAGTAAAACCTCCTGAATCAGAGTGAAGGTTGTATTTTTTTCAGTCTTTGAACAATATTTTGAAAATGTGGATTATCATGAAGGGGGAAAAATGTTTTACTGTTTTCCACTGTGCTGGCAATAGTTCCAAGGATTGCCCTGGAATCCCTTGGAAGTGCGTCTCCAAGAGCCAGCGTATGTTCCAGCCACTGATCCACCAGATTAAAAAAGCTGTCGCCGTGTAAGCGCAAAGGATATATATTGCCGGATGCCAGAAGCGTGTATTGTTCCAGCGCTTCCAGCGCTTTTTCAGTATCATTCAGCTTCATAAATCCCTGCGAGGCGGTAAGGTAGAAACTTAGCATAATACCGGGATGAAGCTTTTCAAGCTGGAATGCGTCTGACATATGCACAGCCTTTTGCCAGGTTTCATGAAAACGGGCCGCATGATCAGAACAAAGTCCAAGATATATGGAAAACATATTCATGATTACAATCATATGATAATAAATGCCTGTCTGCAAAATTTCTTCCGCTTTTTTAAATTTACCAAGTAACTGGCAGGCAGAGGCTGATAATAGTTCTGGCGCTGTCATGGAAAAATCTGGATGTCCCAGCAAATCCAGCACTTCCCGGGGGCGGTTGAGCGACAACATACACAATGCTTCCATATTCAGGGCCTGTTTTGCCAGATCAATATCATCGGTTCCTGTTTTGACCCGCCGGAATAATTCCATGGCGTCTTCGTAAATCTGGCTGACTTTTTGTTTTTCTCCGGCCATTATGCCATAGTTTACATACAGACTGCCAATCTGATACAGGAGTGGAAAACAGGAAAAATATTTTCTGGTAATTTCCCTGCAATGGGCAAGCGTCTGTTCTAACGGCTGTGAAATAAATTCTTCAGACAGCTGGCTGTGTATCTTTCGTATTTCGTCCCGTGACATCCGGGGGGTATATCCCATCAGTTCATCAATGCTGATATTAAAATAGTCAGCAAGCTTTGGAAGCAGTGTGATATCCGGATAAGTCGTTCCGGTATCACATAGTTAAAGATATTGGTGTCATTTAATCAATTTTGCCGATAAAGCGGTAGAAGATTTCTACCTCCTGTTCCCGGCTTCC
>CANRTU010000107.1 GCA_947642745.1 uncultured Eubacterium sp. | reverse complement strand
ATCAAAAAATAGAATGTTTTAAACCTGAAAAACGGTATGTTTTTCAGTGGCCTCCCCCCATTCATGGGGGAATTAGGGGTTCCTTTTTGTCTCGTTTTCCTGCATAATAGCCCTATGAGCATACTACAGGATATTTTTAGAGACCATTATGAAGAAATGATTTATACATTACATCCTCGTCAGTCTGTGATAGAAAACGTGGATAAAATGATAAACTGTGGTGACCCTTCCTTTGGCGGGACCATGTATGGCTGCCCCCACTGTGGAAAGCTGAAATTTATTCCTTTCCGCTGCCACAGCCGCTTCTGCCCTGCCTGTGGGAATCTCTACGCCATGCAGCGCACTACGTCCATGTCCTTTAAGCTGGTCAATGTCACCCACCGTCATTGTGTTTTTACCATTGATGAACAGCTCCGGAAGTTTTTCCTGAATGACCGTTCTCTCCCTGACTGTCTCTTCCATGCCGTATACAGCGTTGTCTCCCGCATGTTTTTTAAACAGAATAAGTCCATGAACTTTACTCCCGGTTTCATCATGGTACTCCACACCTTTGGCAGAGATTTGAAGTGGAATCCTCACATACACTGCCTTATTTCTGAAGGTGGTTACAGCGATAATGGTTTCTGGCGCAATATCAATTACTTCAACTATACCTACCTCCGCAATGCTTTCCGCACTGCCCTGCCGGGTGAACCGGAATCCGGAACCGGTCCCTCTTTCAAAAAAGTAAAGTCCCGTTGTTACCGGGAACACAAACACGGTTTCTATGTCCATGCCAAGCCAGCTGAATGCGACCCCGAAACCGCCATAAAATACATTGGGCGCTATCTGGGACGCCCTGTTATTGCCACCTCCCGGATTGACAAATATGATGGCGACTTTGTCACTTTCCATTACAACCGCCACGAAGATGACGCCTATGTCGAAGAAACGCTTCCTGTTATGGAGTTCATAGAACGTCTCATCCGGCATATCCCGGAAAAACATTTCAAAATGATCCGCTACGGCGGCATTTATGCAAGGCACCGGGAAATTGATAAAAAACTTCACAGAGCCATTTCCCGTGAAAAGCACCACTTTTTCAGAAGCTTTAATCAGTGGCGCACTGCCATCCTCTCTGCTTTTGGCTATGACCCATTAAAATGCGAATGTGGCCGAACCATGTTATTTTTAGAACTCTATTTTAACCACAAGCGTGTTTCTCTGGAAGAACTGTACGAGAAAGCCATGTCCCGTTCTCGTGGAAGAAGGTCGTCCGCATAGCTTCCTTAAATCCCATTCCCGTGGTATACTCCTTTCAAAGGAGGCTTTTGCTTATGAACCCAGACACAGAGAAACTACGCAAAAAATACATGGATAATCCACCCGAAGGCATGACATCCGGGGACATTCGCCGCATGAGCGGGGATGACCTTCTGGATATGGATTATTTCTTAAATGAAGATGACTTATTTGATGATGAGACTGGAGTGGAAGGTTTTTATATCTTCTAAACCGTGTCGTCTTATCGTTGTCCCCAGACAGGAGTTTATCTAACATATGTTCGGCAAACTCCCGTTCTTTTTTGTGTTTCCAAAACCCGGAATTTCCTATAAAGTAAAAAAGTATCCGGCTTCGCCGGATTCTCCGCCTGCGGCGGGCTGCCCCGGCAGCATCTTCCCTTCCGCCGCATGGCGATCCTCCCGGAGGGTTTTATCTTATAGGTCGCTTTTTCCTATAAGATAAAAAACTGCAGGACCAGGCCTGCAGTCTTTGTTATTTTTTTGTAATATATCCCTGGGCTTTTAAAAGCTCTGCGCATAATACGGCTCCTCCCGCCGCACCCCGGAGCGTGTTATGGGAAAGCCCCACAAATTTCCAGTCGTAAATACTGTCTTTGCGCAGACGTCCCACGCTGACGCCCATTCCATGTCCAAAATCCACGTCCAGGGCAACCTGCGGACGGTCGTCTTCTTCCATATAGCGGATAAACTGCTCTGGTGCGGAAGGCAGACGCAGTTTTTGCGGAAGGCCGCTGTATGTTTCCAGTTTTCTGATCAGTTCCTCTTTTTCCGGCTGCTGTCTGAATTTTACAAATGCGGATGCGGTATGGCCATTCAGTACCGGAACCCGGATACACTGGCTGGTAATTAACGGACCTGCCGCCGGCTCTATCACGCCGTTTTTTATTTCTCCCCAGATACGCAGCGGTTCTTTTTCTGATTTTTCTTCTTCCCCGCCGATATACGGGATAATATTGCCTTCCATCTCCGGCCAGTCCGCAAATGTCTTGCCAGCGCCGGAAATAGCCTGATAAGTGGAAACCACCACTTCATAAGGCTCATATTCCATCCAGGCAGTCAGTACCGGCGCATAGGACTGGATGGAACAGTTTGGCTTTACCGCCACAAATCCCCTGGACGTGCCCAGCCGTTTTCTCTGATAAGGAATAATATCCATGTGATGCGGGTTGATTTCCGGTATCACCATTGGCACATCCGGCGTCCAGCGGTGGGCGCTGTTGTTGGATATGACCGGTGTTTCCGTTCTGGCATATGCTTCCTCGATGGCTTTGATTTCCTCTTTGGACATAAGCACGGCGGAAAAGACCACGTCCACTTCCGCAGCTGTCTGTTCCACTTCACTGACGTTTTTTACAATTATATTTTTAACGGCTTCAGGCACCGGCGTATCCATTTTCCACCGGTTTCCCACCGCTTCTTCATAGGTTAACCCTGCGCTTCCCGGACTTGCGGCAATGGCAGTCACCTCAAACCAGGGATGGTTTTCCAGCAGGGTAATAAACCGCTGGCCCACCATACCTGTGCCGCCAAGAATACCTGCTTTTAATTTTTCACTCATGACAACTCTCCTCTGTTAATATTATGCTGCTGTGACAGTTCTGCCTTAATTCTGTCAGTTTCATAAACCTGGCGGAACTGTTTCCGCCTTAATAGATACTAATACAGAAATGATAAAAATGCAAGTCCGGATTCCGGCAAAAGTCTTTACCTTCAGCCGGCTGAAACCGGATAATGAACCATGATGACGTCGGATGCAGCCAGATATTCTTCCTCAATCCCGATTACATGCTCCATGGCTTTTTTCCCCGGCGCCCCGGTGGTAAGACGTTTATTGACGCATGTCTCCATGGAAACCGCCTCATATATGTCCTCCTCAAACACCGGACTGATCTTTTTCAGTTCCTCCAGAGTCAGTTCCTCAATGGAAACATTCCGCTCCAGGCAGTACAAAACCAGCTCTCCCACGATACTGTGGGCATCCCGGAACGGCACGCCGTGATTTACCAGATAATCCGCTGCGTCTGTGGCATTCGTAAAGCCCTGTGCCGCGCTCTCCCGCATCTGGTCCGTACGGAATTTTATCGTGGCCAGCATTCCGTTAAACAGCGCCAGGCATCCTTTTACCGTATCAATGGCATCAAAGGTCAGTTCCTTGTCTTCCTGCATGTCTTTATTATAAGCCAGCGGCAGTCCTTTCATGGTAGTAAGCAGGGATATGAGCGCCCCGTACACCCGGCCGGTCTTTCCACGTACCAGCTCGGCGATATCCGGATTTTTCTTCTGGGGCATAATGCTGCTGCCCGTACTGTATGCGTCGTCCAGCTCCACGAACTGGTATTCGTTGGAATTCCATATAATAATTTCTTCCCCCAGACGGCTTAAATGCATCATAACCGTAGAGAGGGCGGACAAAAATTCCAGGATATAGTCTCTGTCCGATACCCCGTCCATGCTGTTTAAAGCAGGACCAAAAAAGCCCAGCTCCCTGGCGGTAAACTCCCGGTCCAGCGGATAAGTAGTACCGGCCAGCGCACCGCTTCCCAGTGGACAGTAGTTCATCCGGTCATAAATCCCCCGCATCCTGAGACGGTCTCTTTTGAACATTTCAAAATAGGCTCCCATATGATGGGCGAGTGTCACCGGCTGCGCTTTCTGCAGATGGGTAAAGCCCGGCATGACTGTATCCGTATGTTCTTTCATAACAGACAGAATCGTTTCCAGTAACGTCTTTAGCAGCCCGTCTGTCTGCGCCACTTCCATCCGCACATACATACGCATGTCCAGCGCTACCTGGTCGTTGCGGCTTCTGCCAGTGTGCAGTTTTTTTCCGGTGTCGCCAAGCCGTTCAATCAGTGTGGCTTCCACAAAGCTGTGAATATCTTCATATGTCTGTGAAATCTCCAGTGTACCATCTTCTATCTGCTTTAGAATGATCCCAAGCTGCTCCAGAATCTGCCCGGATTCATCCTCTGTCAGAATCCCCTGTCTGCCAAGCATTTTCACATGGGCCATGCTGCCTTCAATATCCTGCCGGTACAATTTCTGGTCGTACGAAATCGACGCATTAAAATTCCAGACCAGCTGATCTGGTTCTTTCGTAAATCTCCCTCCCCATAACTGGGCCATGTTATCATCCTCCTTATTTCACATTCCTATTCTGTATCCGCCGCTCATCAGCCAGCTGTCTCCTGTTTTTTCCGCGCCTCTCTCTCCCGCATGGAAAAGACGCAGCCGCAGTAATCCTGACGGTACATCCCGTATTCTTTTGAAATCTGTACGGAACGCAGATATCCGTTCTTTTTCTTAAAATCTGACGAAAGATAAGCGACTCCGTACTCCTTCGCCAGCCGCTCCCCGGTTTCATTGAGCTTTTGTGCGTTTTTTCTTGGACTGATGGACAGCGTGGTCGTAAAATAATCCATTCCAAGCCGCAGCGCATATTCCGCCGCCTCCCGCAGCCGCAGTTCATAACAGGCAAAACAGCGTTCCCCGCCTTCCGGCAGCTGCTCCATCCCTTCCGCCATCTCATAAAACCGCCCGGTATCATAGCTGCCCTCGATAAATTCCACCGGATGTCCCACCGGAAACCGCATTAGAAAGCTTTTCTGCTCCTCTACCCTCTGGCGGTATTCCTGTGGCGGATAAATGTTGGGATTATAATACAGCACCGTAACTAAAAAATGTCTTGTCAGATATTCCAGCACATAACTGCTGCAGGGTGCGCAGCAGCTGTGCAGCAGCAGCTTTGGCACTTCGCCCCTTTCTGCGTGGGTACGGATCACTGTTTCCAGTTCTTTCTGGTAATTACGCTGGTTCATGGTTTTGTCTGCTCCTTTGTCTACAGGTACGTCACAGGCTGCGCCTGATTCTTACCATATCGGAATATTCCCCCGATGTCAACCATTCCTTCGTGATTTGCGTAAAAAACGTCATAAATTCGCAAAATCAGTAAGTGCGGGACGATTTTTCCATGATGATTTTTCCCGCAAAGTAAAAAGTATCCGGCGAAGACGGATGCTCCGCCTGCGGCGGGCTGCCCCCGGCAGCATCTTCCTTTCCGACGCATGGCGATCCTCCCGGAGAGGGTTTATCTTATAGGACGCTCTTTCCTATAAAGTCAGAACCACCGGCTTAGCCGGTGGCTTGTTCTGGCCCTATAAGGGCCTTTT
>CANRTU010000106.1 GCA_947642745.1 uncultured Eubacterium sp. | reverse complement strand
TTTTCACGAAAATCTTTTTCATTTTCCTCTTGACATATTACCAAATTGCTTTTACTTCTATCCTGAATACAACACCATATTTACTTTGGTACCTAAGTATTTTAAAAGAAAATGAACGCAATGTCAAGATATAAAAGTATCCGGCTTTGCCGGATGCTCTGCCTGCATTTTCCCTTCCGGCACTGTGCTCCCGCTACGTCCAGGCAGATCCTGCGATTCTGGCCGGAAGGCTTTTTTTCTTTACAGAACGCTGCTATCCTGTAAAGAAAAAAAAGAAACTGGCATTCTGATTCAGAATGCCAGTCCCTGTACGCTGCCTGTGTCAGCTGGTCACACCGTGCCACAGCAGCTGTCATATACTTTTACACAGCCATCTTTCCCATTAGTTTTTCCAGAAACTCTATCATACGCTGGTTGGTACGTTCCCTGTACGCAATCATATCGCAGGCTGCCGCCGCTCCGTCTTTGTCCAGATTTTCCAGACGGCCCAGCGCCGATGTCAGATAACCGGTATCCGCCAGTATCTGGTCGATCTTTTGAACAAGCCAGGCGCTGTCCAGCTTTACCGGCACAGGATCCATATGTTCCAGTTCTGTTACGATCCGCTCTGTCTCTTCCGGCTGTACGGCCGCTTCTTTATGGAATTGCCCGTCCTGTTGCACTGCGGTATCCAGACGGTCTGTTGCGGATGTATCTATTGTATTCCCTGCTGTCTGCTCTTTTATATGAATTGTATTCATTCTGTTGTCCCCCATTCGATATGGCGGGCACGCAAGGCAGATCACTGATTCGCTGACATAGCGTGCCCTGCCTTTTTTTACAAGACCCCTGGCCCGTCCGGGATAGGTCTTTGTGTATTCCATTCCATTTTCATCGACAACAGATACGTTTTTTGCCATGGGCACCTCCCCTTTGTCTGGTATCGGATATATCCACTCTGTTTTTTGTAATGGGTGCCGTCCCCATGTTTATTGTACTACCTGAGCGGCAAAAGGGCAAGTTTTATTTTCCAGCCATACATACAAATCCAGGATACATGCCGGATATATGCGAAAACCAGATCACATGGTCCTGAACCGCTGCATATCAGCCCTGTGATTTCGCAGGCTGTCCGCCCGCTCCCTGCTCCAGGATACGGTCCATCCGTATAAACAGCATGGAAGCCGTTACCAGCGCCGCAATAATATCACTTACCGGCTCTGCCACAAATACCCCGAATACTTTATCTGTAAAAAAGAATGGCAGAATAAAAATCATGGGAATCAATAATACCAGCTTTCTCAGACACGCCATGAGCAGACTGATTTTTGCCTGTCCAAGCGCCATAAATGTCTGCTGGCAGGAAACCTGCAGCCCTGTGGAAAAAATACCTGCCATGTATATACGCATGGACCAGGCTGTATAGTCCACCAGCGAAGTATCTTTACTGAAAATGCCCGCAAAAACCTGCGGAGCCACCATCATAAGCAGCCACATCAGCGCCGCATATCCCGTACAGGCCGCAAACTGGCAGCGGAACGCCGCTTTTACCCGCTCTTTCTTTCCAGCGCCAAAATTAAAACTCATGATTGGCTGTCCGCCCTGGCAGATTCCCTGTATCGGCAGCAGAATCAGCTGGCTGCAGGAAGAAATAATGGTCATTGCTCCCACAGCCACATCGCCGCCATAACGGGAAAGACTGCTGTTAAAACTGATATTTAAAATACTCTCCGTACTGAGCATCACAAATGTAGAAATTCCAAGTCCAAGACAAGGCAGAATTACTTTTGGTATAATCTTCATACAGGATGGCACCAGCCGGAGCATCGTTTTGGAACCAGTCAGAAACCACAGCACCCAGACCGCACTGACCGCCTGACTGATCACAGTAGCGACAGCCGCTCCCTTCACGCCCATGTGCAGTCCAAAAATCAGCACTGGGTCCAGAATAATATTACAAATGGCACCTACCACTGTCGTAATCATACTGAATTTCGCAAATCCCTGTGTCGTAATAAACGGATTCAGCCCCATTACAATCATAACGAACACAGTACCCAGAATGTATATCCGTGCATAGTCCAGCGCATAAGGAAGTGTCACGTCACTGGCGCCAAACAGCCGGAGCAGCTGGGGCGCGAATATATAAAATAATATCGTCAGCAGCACCGCAAAAAACATAAGCACAGAAAAGCAGTTACCCAGTATTTTCTGTGCGCTTTCCCGGTCATTCTTTCCCATGGCAATGGCCGCTCTCGGCGCACCGCCGGAACCTGCCATCATGGCAAATGCGTTAATCATCATTAATATAGGAAGAAACAGCCCCACGCCTGTCAGCGCAGATGCCCCGGCCCGTGGTATATGCCCGATATAAATTCTGTCCACAATATTATACAGCATATTGATCAGCTGCGCCACAACCGCCGGAATTGCCAGATTCATCATCAGTTTCGGTATACTGCCGCTTCCCATATCCTGGTTTGCACTTTGTTTTGCCATTTTTGTACCCCCTCTTCCTTCGTATCTCTTCCCGGGCCCGTCACTATGGACAGGGCCTTATACAAAACCACCCATTACATAAATCAGAAATGCGCCTCTCTGACGTCTGACAGCACATATCTTATAGATGCTATTCCTGCAAAAATACCCCGAAAGGCATGATAAATCGTACCCTTCAGGGTATTTTTCAGACATGCTCTGATATAATTTTACTAAATAAGCAATTATACGTCAACCGGCGCAGAATCTTCAACACAAGTCCATGCTATAATTAGTAAAAATAATACTATCATTATATGCCGTGTAGAACGCCCTTTTAGCGGATAACCCGGAGGAATGACGCTTCATAACGCAAATGTTTCTGAATGTAAGCGGTATTATTGGAACTGATGAAAAAAATTTAAAACAGGCGCAAAATAAACGGTTGCTGATTTGTACCAAAATGGCAAAATGATATGTCTTAATGAGCACGTATCCGTGTCTGTGATTTATGATTCCTCTTCCAATGGCATATTACCTGTAATTGATAAATTGTATGAAAGATACGGGATGCCGGATAATATTTTAAATAACTATTTTTCTGCTTTAAATACGGATGAAGTCATCCGGAAAATAAGAAAATGATTTCTGTGAGATGTACCATAAAGGGCATGATATGTTTCACACTTAGTACCCTAAGGGCATAATATAGAGAATTGATCCCAAATTTATGAGGCATACCAGAGGGGCACGCCGCATCGTGCCCTCCGGGTATATCCGGCCGCCGTTTTTCTTCCCTGTACAGAGCCTCTTATCAGGCGGCGGGACCAGCTACACGAATCCCCTGGGAAAACACACTCCGTATTTCCAGCGTATCCTGGTCCAGCAGCAGGAAATCCGCATATTTGCCAGTCTCGATACTTCCGGTTTCTTTATCCACGCCAATTGCCCTTGCGGGATTAATGGTAGCTGCCTTTATGGCGCTTTCCAGCGGTATTTCCATTTCCCGCACTGCCGTTCGCATACAATCCATCAGATTTGTAACAGAACCGGCCAGGGTATCGTCTTTTAATACAGCCCTGTTGCCCCGTACAAAAACTTCCAGCCCGCCCAGGGCATATTTGCCGTCCGGCATACCTGTGGCCATCATACTGTCACTGATCAGGATCATCCTCTCGTCTCCGAAAAGAGTAAACGCCGCACGCACTGCTGTCCGTGCCACATGGATGCCATCACAGATAATTTCCGGCGTCACATGAGAACTTTCAAATCCGGCCCCCACCGGACCGGTATCCCGGTGGCTAAATGGCGGCATCGCATTATACAGATGTGTCATATGAGCCGCACCCATGCGGAAAGCCTGCAGCGCTGTCCCGTATCCGCAGGATGTATGCCCCAGGGAAATCCGCACCACATCTTTAAACTGCCGGATAAATTCCATGGCATGTTCTTCTTCCGGCGCAATCGTAGTCAGTTTTACTAGTCCATCGGATACATCCAGCAGACGCTGGAACATTTCCGCATCCGGCGCCTTTACATATGCGGGATTCTGGGCTCCTTTTTTTTCCGTGGAAATAAACGGGCCCTCCAGATTGATGCCGCACAGTCTGGCCGTGCCGCCGGGTTTCCACTCGTTCCTGAACGTGACGGCGTTTTTACAGATTTCCGTCAGCGTTTCCTCTGGCAGCGTCATGGACGCCGGACAGATGGATGTGACGCCATGGGTTAATTCAAAAGCGGCAATACGGGATAAAGATTCCCGGGTGGCGTCGCAAAAATCATACCCGGCACACCCATGGAAATGAATATCAATCAGTCCCGGAATCAGCAGACAGCCGTCCGCTTCCAGTTCCTGCGTATCCTGGCAATGATCCACAAACCGTCCCTCTTCCACACATACATCCTGTTTTACGAACCGCCCCTCCGGCCCAAAGACCGATGCGTTTTTTATTCTCATAGTTTCACCCCCGGATCATAAAAGTAACTATCCATAATCTTCCCGACCTGTTTCTGAAAACATTCCGGCGGCCCCGCTCCTGGGAATCACCAGTGGTAACGGCCTCCGTCAGACCTTTCCGTCCCGGTTTATAACTGGCGTTTCCTGTTTATTATGCGTCCTGTGGTTATATCTGTCCGGCACACGTTCCAGAAATTCACCTGTAGTTACGGCGGCCGCCGGACCTTTTCCACTCCTGTTTATTACCAGCGTTTTCTGCTTATTATGCCTGCTGTTTCTGGTAAACTGACAATGCCGCTTCGTCCGCCACCACTGTCACGTCCGCATGGAGCTGCAGAATAGAGGCAGGTACCTGCGGCGTCACCGGCCCGGTCAGCGCTTTTGCCAGGGCTTCCGCTTTCTGTTCCCCGCTGACCAGAAGCAGTATTTTTTTTGCCCGCATGATAGATCCGATTCCCATCGTATACGCCTGTTTCGGCACTTCATCCCTGGACGCAAAAAATCTGGAATTGGCTTCAATCGTACTGTCCGTCAGATCCATGCAGTGTGTCCCGTTTTCAAAATGATCACCCGGTTCATTAAAGCCGATATGGCCGTTCATTCCTATACCAAGCACCTGCAGGTCAATGCCTCCAAGCCGTTCGATGATATCATCATGATTTTTACAGGCTTTTTTTGTATCTGTTTCCAGACCATCCGGCACATATGTATTTGCCAGATCAATGTTAACATGTTCAAATAATTTCTTGTTCATGAAATAACGGTAGCTCTGGGAATTGTCCGGCTCCAGTCCCCGGTATTCATCCAGATTCACCGAAGATACGCTGGAAAAATCCAGTCCTCCCTGCTGATATGTCTGAATGATTTCCGCATACATCTGCTCTGGTGAAGACCCGGTTGCAAGTCCCAGCACACAGTCCGGTTTTAAAATCACCTGTGCACAGACAATGGCTGCCCCTTTTCTGCTCATGTCTTCATAATTTTCTGTTTTGATAATCCTCATAGTTTACCTCCTGCATATGATAATAATAAAATAGTATCCGGTGTAGCCGGATACAACGCCTGCGGCGGGATGCCTCTGGCCGCATCT
>CANRTU010000105.1 GCA_947642745.1 uncultured Eubacterium sp. | reverse complement strand
AAGCGTCTGCTGACACACCTGCAGAGCAGGTGGTTTTTAAAAGATTGTTACACAATAAAAAGACAGCCCCGTGCGGCTGTCTTTTTTATAAAATATTCGTGCAGGATTATGACTGACACGCAGGATTCCCACCGTGCGGCTGTCTTTTTTTGTAAAATATGCATGTTATGCTTCCAGCTTATTTTTCATCCCTTTCTTTGGAACATAAGCCGCAAAAGTAACGGTCCCGTCATCGTTCATCCAGAACGTCTCAATCACCATTGTGTCCCCTGATCCCACAGATCCGGATACCATAAACTTATCTGTTTCCAGAGGGCTGCCTTTTACACGCATTGTTCCACTAAATGTGGACTTATCATCCTGATCATAGCTATAGGAAATATATCCGTCTTTATCTATCCTGCAGATACTGACACTGTCCTCCAGCCGGTCTGCGTACTGGCCGATATTTTCCGCCGTAAGCCCGGACCACCACTGATCAGCGTCCTCCTTTTCTTTTTTCTCTGACTGTTTCTGTTCCTTTTCCTCTTCCTCTTTCATTTGCCGGATATAAGCAGCCGCTGCCTGCGGATCACCTTTCGCCGGGTCCACCGGCAGGTCAAACAGTGCGTTTAATCCGCTGTAATTCTCATTTCTGGAAATCTCTCCCGTACTTTCATCATACACATATGCCTCATTATTATAAAATACACCGTCGTTTACGCATAAATACAGCCCGCAGTCCGCAAAGATTTCCACATTGTCACATTGTGCGATGCGGTATAAAACCCCGTCTTCCACAAAGTCCTGATACCCGCCGCTCATGGTAACCGCATTATATTGTGCCGGATGATAGCCTTTCACAAGAGGCGATACAAAAAAGCTCAGATCCCCATATTCATCCTGGGATGTGTCCGGCATCGGCGTCCCGTCTGATTTTCTGATTGCCACCACGGAATAGGTTTTATCCATGTCCAGTTCATTTCCCTTCTCGTCAAATACCGGATATACGGATAAGTCCTTTCCGGAAATCAGCCCCATCAGGGTAATATCAAATCCGCCGCAGCTTTGTGTCTCATTGACAGACACCGCATCATCATTCTCAAAAGCATCCGCCAGTTTCGTCTCTCCAAATTCTTCCGCCACATGTTCCGGCGTAAGATACTTCCATGCCGCATATGCGCTTACAGAGCCGCATCCTAATATAATTGCCGCCGCCACCGCCGCTGCCGGTATGTTTTTTATCGTTCTGACTGTTTTTTTATTCATGGCTTCCCGCTCCTTTACCTGTTTAAATATGCTCTGGTTTAACCGTTCGTCCGGTTCATCTGTTGGAGTAAGGGCATGTTTTAATAATTCATCTAATTTCTTATCCATATAAAACATCCTCCAATTCTTTTTCCAGCATTTTTCTGGCCTGATACAGTCTGCTTTTTACAGTTCCGGGCGCCAGATCCAGCATCCCGGCAATCTGCGCCGTCTGCATTTCTTCCATATAATATAGCAGTACAATCACCCGGTACTTTTCCGGCAGACGGTCCACAGCCCGCCTGACAAGCTCCTGCTGTTCCCGCTGTATCACCCGCTCTTCCGGGGAATCCGCCTTTGGCGCAGCGGCATCAAAATCCGCTTCTTCTTCCACTGGCCGTATATCCGCAATCCGCTTACGCCAGGCAAATTTACGCCTTTTGTTTTTCCAGATACGCAGCGCTATGGACAGCAGGTAACTTTTCGGATTTCCTGTAAAATCTATCGTATGATCCAGTTCCATCGCCTTTAGAAACGTATCCTGGTACAGATCATCCGCTTCCTGCAGACTGCCGGCCAGATGCCTGCAAAATGAGTAAATATCTTTGCCATACTCACTGATACATCGTTTCAATTCCTGATTTGTCACTTTCGTTCTCCACTTCCAAGACGTCTTTTTGAAGGGATTACGTTTCGCCCTTCACTGATACATTGTAATAATTCTCTGACTGGTTCAGTTTTTTCTAAAATAATTCCGAACCCATTTCTGATTCTGCCATACTATATCTTATAAAGACCTGCCGGCCAGGAACTGGCATCCATACGGCTTTGCCAGACTTCCCGTGCAGCGTGTCTGCGGGAACCGCTGAGAGACCGGGCCGGAAATATCTGTATAACCGCAGCCGTACATGAAACAGCTTACATAAATCTGATTATGGAGGAATACTATGAGTCACCTGCTGGAATTTGAACATGTATCCTACGCCTATCATTCCATGGACGGGGAAACGGCTGCGTTATCTGATATCTGTTTTTCCCTGACAGCCGGCGAATTCCTTGCCATTACAGGCCCCAGCGGCTGCGGCAAATCCACCCTGTTAAACCTGATCTGCCATCTGGCCAGTCCGGAACAGGGTGAAATATATTTTCAGGGAAAACCCCTGGGGACACAGTCTGTAAGCCTGGTGGGCTATATGCTGCAAAAAGACCATCTGCTGGAATGGCGCACCATTGAAAAAAATATTTACCTCGGTCTGGAAATCCAGAAAAAACTGGGGCCGGAAACAAAAGCCTTTGCCGCCCATTTACTGCGCAAATACGGCCTGTACGATTTCCGTCACAAAAAACCCGCCGAACTGTCCGGCGGTATGCGCCAGCGTGCCGCATTTATCCGGACACTGGTACTAAAGCCAGAGCTGCTGCTTTTAGATGAGCCTTTTTCCGCCCTTGATTATCAGACAAGGCTTACGACGGCCAACGATATTGGTTCCATGATCCGGGCAGAGAAAAAGAGCGCTATTTTAGTCACCCATGATCTGTCAGAAGCCGTAAGCCTGGCTGACCGGATTCTTGTCATGAGTCCGCGTCCCGGGCGCATCAGCCGCATCCTTCCGGTTTCATTTCCAAAGGAGATGACTCCGCTGGAGCGCAGAAACACCTATGAATTCAGGGATTATTTTAATATGTTATGGAAGGAGATGAATACGGATGGAACCGACACTTTCCACGCAGGAACTGTATGAACATTCCGTCAGGCGCAGGGTGCGCAGCATCCGTTTCTGGCGTATTTGCATACTCATTGTTTTTCTGGTACAATGGGAACTGTGCGCCAGGGCAGACCTGATCAATGCCTTTATTTTCAGCAGCCCTTCCAGACTGGCTGTCTGTCTGAAGGATATGCTTTCCACACAGCAGCTGCTGCTTCATATCGGCATTACTTTATTTGAAACTTTTGTGAGCTTTTTTCTCGTAATCGCCATCAGCCTGCTTTCTGCCATACTGTTATGGCTGATTCCGGGTCTTTCCCGTATCCTGGAGCCATATCTTGTGATGTTAAACAGTCTGCCAAAATCCGCACTGGCTCCGCTGTTAATTGTATGGCTGGGCGCCAGTTACAAAACAATTATTATAACTGGTATATCGGTGGCTGTTTTCGGCTCCATCATGAGCCTGTATACCGGCTTTATGGAAGTCGATCCGGAAAAAATCAGGCTGATTTATACGCTGGACGGCACGAAACGGCACGCCCTGTATAAAGTAATCCTGCCTGCCAATATTCCAAACCTGTCCGGCATTATGAAAGTAAATATCGGCCTGTGTCTGGTGGGCGTGATTATCGGGGAATTTATCGCAGCCAGACAGGGGCTGGGATATCTGATTATTTACGGGAGCCAGGTATTTAAAATGGACTGGGTCATTCTGTCCATCCTGATCCTGTGCGTAATCGCCATGGGACTTTATCTGCTGCTGGACCGGCTGGAACAGAGATACTGCAGATAGTGTATCCGGCGGATCCTTATACGAGACTATAAAATTTATCCAAAAGGAGGTACTACCGATGATTTCCATTATGGACCGCTCTTACTGCCCCACACTGGAGGAAATCGCCGCTTATATCAGAAATCCGCTGTTTGGGACATTTTGTTCCAGAATCAGCGAAACTTATAAATGCAAAGAAAAAATAGAATACAGTTCCTGCAGCATGAAGCCCGGCTGGAACATCAAATACAAAAAGGCGGGAAGGACCCTGTGTACCATCTATCCGGAAGAATACTGCTTTACTGTCATGGTAGTGACCGGCAGAAAAGAAAGAGACACAGTGGAAGCAGCCCTGCCGGACTGTACAAAGGAACTACAAAAAATTTATGAACAGACACAGGAAGGAAACGGCCAGCGATGGCTGATGATTCCCCTGGAAGATCCGGACGGTCTGTATGAAGATGTGCTGCGCCTGATTGAGATCCGCCGGGCAGGGTAACCGCTACTGTGCCGCCCGGTTCACCCTGTTCACGATCCGTACCGGCTGCGCTACCACTGTACTGTTATCCGGTACATCCTGGCTTACGACAGCGCCGGCTCCGATTTTTACGTTATTTCCGATCCGGATGCCGCCGATCATACAGGCGCCTGCCCCGATCATACAGTTATCCCCGATGACAGGCGCTTTGCCGTTTACTTCCCCAATCGTCACATTCTGGTAAATGCGGCAGTTCTTACCTACGACTGCGTAGCGGGAAATAAAAATGCCATGCAGTCCGTGGGGCAGTACCGGAATATCTTTCATAACCGTATCCGGTCCTATGTATCCGCCGTGCCGGTGGGCGCTCCTGCTTAAAAAAAATGTCAGAATATCCCGCAGCACCCCGTCCCTGCGCTTTTTCTGCAGATGGTACAGCCGCCAGAATCCGCTTAAATGATCTCCTCTTGAATAATCAATGATATTTCTTCTGATACTCATGCCCATTTCTCCTTATCTTTGTGTATGCCTGTCCCGGATGTCTTCCCGACAGTTCTGTATCCTGTATCCGCCCTTTCTGTTTCCCTGAAAAAAGATTATAGCAGATTTTCCTGATTTCGCAATATACATTTCATATCCAGATCCTGTCCCGCGCCCCTTGCGTCAGGTTAGTGACACAAAAATATTTCTATTTTATTAAATCTTTTTTATACCCTGAATAAATCATATTTCTAAATTATAATAAAACAGATCGTGTACTATTTCGTACACCAGGGCGTGTTTGAAAAATGTTTTCTGTCAGATGTGCTTCACAGTTTGTACCCTAAAGGGCATGATATGGAGGATTTTACCCAAATTTAGGAGTAAACTTTTATTTCTTTTATCAAAAGAGTTCTCCTCATCCAGGAAAAAACAAACTGTCAATTTTTATTTACAGCCAGACAGTATTGTATAAAATTATGCTAATTCGTCTCTTGAACTTTAGACAAATTTTCCGCAAAAGATTTCAATTCAATACCTTCTCTATTCGAATATTTTTATCAGTTGGAAAGATTTTAATATATTCCTTTTTTCTCTTAATTCCTTTCTTTTCAAACTTTATTCCGGCTTTTACCAGGATAGCTTCTAAATCTGGTGTATTAAATAATATAGAAACTATAACGATTCAATTTGGGAAATGGGAATCAATGTTTTAAAGGATTTCCGTAAACAAGGAATAGCTACTTATTTAATTTAGACATTAACCAGATTAATTTTAGGGAAAAAAATAGTTCCCATTTACTGTGCTGCTTCTAGCAACGTATTGTCCCAAATGTTAGCTCATGCGTGTAACTATAAGCCCTGTTTGGTTGAAAACTACAGAAATATTCCAGATTCCTCCTCTGTCTATGATAATATTTTAAAAAATGTACTTTTTGCTATAAATCTATAAACTTATTTGAGCTATCTTCAATGCGATAGTTCTTTATTTTTAATCAACAACCATCCAGACTCAATATCCTCTCTATCAAAACTATTATTCATAAACGTCTATAGATACAATTATTACCCTATTTACAGACAGATGCCCCCTGCCCTGATAGGAACATAAGATATCCTTTAAGGCATCCATGACCTTTTTCATGGTTTCATATTTTTTATCCGGTTCTTTTTCCATTCATTCTCCCTCTTTTATGTTTCGCTGCTGCCAGAAATTTTTGTCTCCGGCTTATCCGGCGTTTCATTCTGCGCTTTCGCTGCCGCCTTCCCCAGCTTCTCTTTCTTTAGCTGTTC
>CANRTU010000104.1 GCA_947642745.1 uncultured Eubacterium sp. | reverse complement strand
GGGGAAACCGTTTCTCTGACCTATGAAGTAAAGGGACAGTTATATACCACCGATTTCACCCTCTGCGGCTTTTGGGAAACGGACAGCTTGAGCAACATCGGGAGGCTGGTCGTGTCGAAAGCCTTTGTGGACGCCCATTCGGACATTTTGACCTATACCTATCCCGTGGACAATGATTATTCCGGCGTTGTCTCCGCCTATGTGATGTTCAGAGGAAACGGCGACATAGAAGCCCAGCTCCACCAGCTTCTTTCCGAAACCGGCTATACCTGCGACACGATGGGCGGCAGCAAGGAGAACGGCAATTATGTGATTGCCCGTGTCAGTCCGGCCTATCAGAGCGGCGCATTAACGGACAATCCTGCCATGCTGATTTCCGGCCTTGTTGGCGTCGCGTTGATTATCGTAACAGGGTATTTGATTATCTACAACATTTTCCAGATTTCCGTTATTCAGGATATTCAGTCCTACGGACAGCTAAAAACGCTGGGTACAACAAAGCGGCAGATTAAGCGTCTAATCAACCGGCAGGCGCTCCGCCTGTCCCTGATTGGTATTCCCATCGGCCTGCTGGTGGGCTTCTTCATTGGCCGGGCCTTGGTGCCTTTCCTGATGAACGGAACGAGTTATACTGCGGACGCCGGTGTTAAAGTAACGGTAAATCCTCTGATTTTCATTGGTTCTGCTGCTTTCGCCCTTTTTACCGTCTTTGTCAGCGTCCGCAAGCCCGCGAAGATTGCCGGTACGGTTTCGGCAATCGAGGCCATCCGCTACACGGAAAATGATACGGCAGCGTTCGGCAAGCACAGGGCCAAAGACAAAAAATCAACCCACGGCGCGAAACTCCACTTTATGGCGCTGGCGAACCTGGGCCGAAACCGCAAGCGCACGGTGCTGGTGATCGTATCCATGACATTGAGTTTGGTGCTGTTCAACACGGTATTCACCCTGTCTGGCGGCTTTGATATTGACAAGTATATTGCAAAATTTATGGATACAGACTTTGTGATCTCGAACGCAGACTTCTTTCAATACCAGGTTGAAAAAGGCGAACATGACCTGTCCGAGAGCTTCATTGAGGCCGTCAGACAAAACAGCAGTTTTGAGGACGGCGGCAGGCTCTATTCCTCCTGGATGCTGGAAGAACCGTTTTCCACGGAACACAACGCTTTTTTCAGCTATAACAAAGACCAGAATGGAAATCCCTTTGTACGCCTGTATGGCGCGGACGATTTTCTGATAAACGGTATGGAAATCATAGAGGGAACCATCGACCTGGAAAAGCTGAAATCAGGAAAGTATATCCTGCTGAGCGTGGAGTGTAACGATGATGGAACGGTCATAGAGACCCCCAATATCGGCGTGGGTGATACAGTACGGATCAACCATCTGAAAGCAGAGGAACTTTCCACCACCATTACTGATAGCTATGACTTTATCATCATGGCAAAAGTCCGGGCCAACGAGAACACGGCCACCACCCGCAACACAGGCGAAGCCCGTTTCTATCTCCCGACAGAAATCTTCCTGCCGCTGTGTGATAACCCCCATCTGGTCAGTTTCCCCTTTGATGTGAAAGCGGGAACAGAAGCTGAAATGGCAGAGTTTCTGAACCACTATACGGACAGCGTGGAGCCCGGCATGGATTTTGAATCCAAAGAGACTTATACCAGCTCCTTTGACAGCCTTACGTCCCTGATCATCACCATCGGCGGGGCGCTGAGTATTATCATCGGCATAATCGGTATCGCAAATTTTGTCAACTCTGTTCTGACAAGTGTCATCACCCGCAAAAAGGAATTTGCCATGCTGCAAAGTATCGGCATGACCGGCAGGCAGCTAAAGCGTATGCTCTCTTTTGAGGGACTGTATTATGCTGTGGGAACGATCATCACATCGTTTGTCCTCAGCGTTCTGTTTTCTGTGATAGTCGTGCGGGGAATTTCCAGCGGAATCTGGTTCTTCACCTATCGTTTTGTCATATGGCCCATACTGGTAATCTATCCGTTCCTTATACTCCTGACCCTGGCAATACCGGCGCTTTTGTACCGGCAGATTGCGAAAGTCAGCATAATAGAACGGCTGCGGCAAAATTGAATTTTTTGAACACCGGGGGCAATCCTGCCCCCGGTTTCAAATGCCACAGCCCGGTCACTGTTCCCCCGGCTGGAATTTTACATCAGATCAGGGTATATGAAATTAAGCGCAGAAAAAGAGAACGTGATTATGCCGGATATCAGCCAGTCTCTGATTTAAGAAATAAGAAATTACAGTGACATGCCCGTGACGCATCTGTGGGCGCACCAGTCTTTCTTACCAGAAACGGACGTGGACGCCATGTAATCACTGAAATGTGTGACTATGAACATGGATAGCCGCATTTGCCTATATCGGCACAGGCAGGTAAAGCAGATGATCAACATGGATAGCCGCATTTGCCTATATCGGTACAGGCAGGTAAAGCAGATGATCAAAAACACGGGCGACCCTGAAACTCATGGACGGGCTTGCAAAAGGAAACATCAGGAGAGGAAAATGGCCGGCTTTCGCCCGGGAATGTAAGCGCACATTTCCGGGCAAACGCAAAGGAAGAAAAGGGAAACGGGCCGCAGGGTCTTTTTGTATGATTTTGTATGAAGAAATATAAAGAAAAATATTTGACTGATAGGATAAGCCTGACTTTTCATACAATGATAAAAAGCAAAGTCTGAGGTGACTGTCATAGGAAAGCAAAAGGAAGTCCGCTACCTGCTTCAGAAAACGGATTCTGATATTTCTGAAACCGCAAAGAAAAAAGAAGCTCCTGGCAGACAGGGGTATCTGGTCGTTACCATAACCGGGGGCAGTCAGGCAATGGAAAGCGCACTGCGGGATGTGGTCCGCAACCATCTGCGCTGACAGCCGGCAGCATTGCGTGATCCCGGGCAGATAAGGAGGACAATTTTTATCATGACAGCAATCCATACTCCCACAATCATAGACGGTTATGTCCGCCTATCCAGAGACGATAACAGGAGAAATTATTCTTCTATTGAAAACCAGAAGCTGATTATCCAGAAATACGCAGAAGAAAACAACATGATTGTACGCCATATTTACGAAGACGACGGCAGTTCCGGTTATTCCTTCTGCCGTCCCGGGTTTCAGGCGATGATGGATCATCTGGATACCATAGACGTGATCGTGGCGAAAGACCTTTCACGCATCGGCCGTCATAACGCAAAGGTACTGCTTTTTCTCGAAAAAATGGAAGAACAGGGCAGGCGTGTGATCTTAATTGATGATAATTACGATTCCCTCTGCTCTGATGATGATATGATCGGAATCAAAACCTGGGATAATGAACGCCATGTAAAAAGTACGAGCCGGAAGGTAAAACGGATTAAAAAAATGGAGCAGGAAAACGACACTCTTAAATGTACGCCTCCCTTCGGCTACACCAGACACCCGCTGAATAAGCAGAAAGTTTTAATTGATGAGGAAGCCGCCGCCATTCTGAACCTGGAAAAAGACCTTTATCTGGAAGGAAACGGCATCCGCAAAATTGCGCAGATCCTTTCAGACCGTGGCGTCCCCACGCCTTCCATGCTGCAAAAAGAGCGCTTTCAGGCTCTCGGCCTGCCCTGTAACCGGAAGGCCGCCCATATGTGGAGTTATGGCATGGTGAAAGATACTCTTTTTAACGATTATCACAACGGCGTGCTGCGGACCCACAAAAGAGAACGGATGACCATCAACGGCAAAGACAAAAAAATTTCCAGGGACCAGCAGTATGTATTCCCGGACCACCACCCGAAAATATTTGACGATGATACCATGAAGCTTCTGTACACGGTCAAAGCCAGCCGCAGCCACAGCCAGTACCGGGGCCAGCGAAAACATATCAGCCTCTTTTCCGGATGTCTGTACTGTCAGGACTGTGGAAAGAAGCTGACCGCAATCAGCCGTCCGGGCCGGAAAAAATATTATGTTTGCGGCACCTATAACAAAAAAGGGAAACAGTTTTGCCAGTACGCCCATCTGGTGACAGAAGAAACCCTGATCGACGCTCTGATCCGGTATCTCACCCTCTGCCGTGACTCCCATACAGACACTCTGCGCAAGTTAGACCTGTCAGATTTAAAGTCTCCCGTTTACTCCGCAGACGACAGCAGAAAGAGACTGGAAAACGAACTGGACAGAATCCGCAAAGAGCTGAAAACACTGATTGCGCAAAAGGTAAGGGAACTCACGGATAATCCCGGGGCGGCTGAAATTATCAATGAAACATATACTTCTCTACAGGCCGAAAAGACAGAGCGTATCCGGGCCGTTGAAAAAAAACTGCTGGATTGCACAAAAGAAATCCCCAGTCCCGCCACGGCAGCCGGAACTGATCCACAGACCGCACTGGATATTTTAAATGAAGTACTGGAACAAAAAAATCTGACCCGCACGGACATTGAGATTCTGGTAGAAAAAATCGTTGTGGATAAAGATGGAAATACGGACATTTATCTGAAACACAGTTCCGGTAATCTGACAACCCGGGATTTTAACAGGGGCAAAGAAAATCTGAAATCTGCCATGATGACAGAGATCATCCGGCTTCTGCGAAAGAATAAAACAGGTTTTACTTCTGTAAAATTTCTGACGGAAAACCTGAAAGCCCTGGGCTATCCGGTAAACAGAAAACAATCCGCCACTTATATGGAACGCTTATCGGACCTGGGACTGGTGGAAAAAACCGGAATCTGCCGTTATCCATATAAAATACTGGCTTCCGGGGAGAAATTGCATGATATGGAAAAAATGTTCCTCATGCCCGGGTCTGACGGGCGGTATGCCGGAAATGGTCTTTGAATATGTGTTAAAACAAAACGGCATCCAGCCTTCTGAACTGAACATTGACCAGAGCATTGATTTTGGTTCCACAGCCGCAGCTTTTTCCGGCGGCAAAGGAGATTATACCGTCGAATTCGAGCCGTCCGCCACTGCCCTGGAAGAAGAAGGCGCAGGCTGTGTCGTAAGCTCGGTAGGCGTAGCATCCGGCTATGTGCCTTATACCGCTTTCAGCGCAAAGAAAAGTTTTCTGGCAACTCACAAAAAAACCGTCCAGTCTTTCACCAATGCGCTGCAAAAAGGCATGAAATATGTATCCTCCCACACCGCTTCAGAAATCGCAGAAACGATCCGGCCCGCTTTTTCTGAAACAAAGCCGGATACGCTCACTACCATTGTGGAACGCTACCAGGCACAGGATACCTGGAAAGATGACCTGATATTTACAAAAGACAGCTTTGCACTGCTGCTGGATATACTGGAAGACGCAGAAGTCATTACAAAACGGCCGGATTATAATGCCCTGGTCACAGATGAGTTTGCCATAAAAGCAAAAAAAGAAAGCTGAAACTGCCGCAAACGGCTGTCTGTCCGGATGATCCGCACAGAATCATCTCATTACAGGCAGCCGGCGGCTAACGGGATCTATGACTGTTTTTAATTTCCGGTACATACATTTCACTCATATCAACGCCTTCCAGCGTTAGCAGCCGGATTTTCTTATCTATCCCGCCGGCATACCCGGTCAGATTTCCGCCGGAACCTATGACCCTGTGACAGGGAATCATAATAGAAACCGGATTGCGCCCCACCGCATTTCCTACTGCCTGGGCCGACATACTGCCGCTCCCCCGGCTGGCGGCAATCTGCCTGGCAATTGCGCCGTAAGTAGTCACTTCCCCATAAGGAATTTCACGCAGAATTTTCCAGACCTCCTGACGGAACGGGCTTCCGGAAGGCGCCAGGGGAAGCCCGCAGACAGAAGGTTTCTCTCCATGAAAATACCGGTCCAGCCAGTCTTTTGCCTGTTCCAGTACTGGGAAGCGCTGGTATTGTGTGATTTCCCTGATTTCCATGTCATCCTTTAAAGACGCCATAAAGTATTTCTGCCCCGCAAACCAGAGTCCGGTGAGCGCTCCGTCTGTCTGCGCCGCCACAAGACGCCCCAGCGGCGAATCATAGTACATGATATCCGTCATTCCATCCTGCCTCGTATAATAAGTTTATAGCAAAGAAAACAAGCTATAGACTTATTCTCTTTTT
>CANRTU010000103.1 GCA_947642745.1 uncultured Eubacterium sp. | reverse complement strand
CCCACGTATCCAGCTTGGAAGGCTGGTGTTCTACCATTGAACTACACCCGCATATCCGGTATCAGAATTATCTCTTACCGACTTTATTATGATAACGTATGAACTCCACTTTGTCAAGACATAATTTTACGATTCTGGAATTTGATTCTGATATTCAGAATTCACCTGCTACGGTTCACACCATGTCATGCACTACCGCATGACATGGACTTTGTGCCAGACACAAACCTGATTCTGTATTCATGTAACACTGCACTATGAACTCATTTTAAAACGTATCCGGTGGACAATACATACCCCGATACTTGCAAACAACAGAAAATAAAAACTGATGCCCCGGGACACACACATGGAAGGAATTACGTATTCAGCCGTAAATATGTTACGGAATACCTGACGGTACATCAGCTCTGTAATTCCCTGCGCACCCGGAAGAGGAAGCATGTCCACAGCCAGATAGACCGACATCTGAACCATCAGAATGGTAAGTGCGCTGGTACCAGTCAGACCAAATCCCAGATATACAATATATGGAAGAAGAAAAACCATACAGCGCTGTATAAATGTAACAAGAACTACAATCATAACTTGTTTTTTATTATAGATCAGAAACATAACTGCTTTCTGGTAGCTCTGAATAAACTGTTCTATTTTACTGGTTCTGGTGTCAGATTTCTTCCACAGTTTCATTTTTACCAGCAGCCTGTCCACAGACAATAACAAAATTCTCGCAAAATCCGGAAAAATCATAACTACTAACAATACCACCACCAGAGCTGTATTTAAAAATGTTCCAAGATAAAATAAATTCAGATAACGTCCCAGATGCTGTTTCAGTTCAGAAAATCCGAAAAGCATCATAGCAATTCCCATAAGCACCAGCACCAGCTTATAAACCAGCGCCACGGTCATTAGTACAACTGTACTGGCTGACAGACTGTTTCCATCCCGTTTCATATGATAGAGCTGCATCGGCTGTCCGCCAGTAGCTGACGGCGTAATACCTGAATATAAAAAACCTACAAACGAATAGCGGATACATTTCATAAATTCCGCCCTCCCCTGGAGCCCACGCAGTAAATACCAGATCAGCACTCCCTCTATCATTGTAAAAACGAGCGCTGTCACAGCCGCCAGCAGTAAAGACCACAAATTCATCCGTTTTAAAGATACCAGAATCATCCCCAGGTCATTGTCCTGAAATACAGTATAAAAAGCAAATATGGCAAGCAGCACAAAAAATAAATAGCTCAGCTGATTTTTCAGTCTGTCTCTCATAAAATCCTCCCTGCAGAAATTTTTTAATACCGTAATATTATAAAAGCCACACTTACAGGTATATTTCTTTCCCAGACACATCTGATTCTACTATATTCTGGATAAATTGCAACTGCTTCATAATAATAAATTTCAAAAATACTAAAATCAGTAATATTTATCCAGAACATATTTGAAAATGATTTCTGTGAGATGTACCCCGGACTGTTGATGTGATGTCCTGCGCCGTAAACTATAATGTTTGAATATTCTTGCCGGGATGTACCCCAGAGCGTATTTGAACAATGCTCTAAAAGAATGATATGCTTCACACTTTGTTATTTAAAGTCCGGCTAACGCATGATTATCTGTCATTTCGTGCAATGAATCAGCTATGGATAGATTATATTTTCCGGACGCCATGGAAAGGCGGCTGGTCCCTGCAGGCATTTTATTCCGGAAAGCAGAATCTCTAAGTTTTCTGCCTGGGAGGCGCTCTTAACCAGACGGACCGGTGTGAAAGACTGCCAGCTTACCGGAGCCGGAACAGCAACATGGGCAGCACGCCTTTTCCTGGCTCTGCCCGAAAATACCCACAGCCGGCATGGAAACAGATTGATCCGACTGTTGCATTTAAACCTGTTGTGTTATATGATTAAATTATTTAATCCGCTATTCTTATAAACAGGAGGGAAAAGGGAGTATGGAAAATTCCTGCAAAATATGTAACAAATTAAAAATGACTATAATTATTCATATGATATTCCTGTGTATCAGTACATTTATACATACAAACATAACTGTATACGCAAAGGAAAAATGTGACGCAAAGACTGCTGAATATTTACAGGCAACCCAGTACTTACTGCCGCAAAACCTGCGTACTGCCCAGACCGGGAACGGAAATATGGCAGCTGACGGGAATATCGTTACCGATACAGACGCTGATACTGATTTACCAGCCGGTGAGACTCCGGATACTGGTACTCCTTCTGCCCCGTCAGAAGATACAGCCCCGCCTTCCCTTCCAGGCAAAGACCTGTCAGGCGACTCTTCATACACAGACAGCCAGGGAATTACATATACATTATATAAAAATAATATCTGTTACGTCATCGGCTATACACAAAATATCAGTACGTCTGTCTGTATACCCGGAGAAATTACACATAACAATATCACGTACCGGGTAAAAGGTATTTTTTCTGCTGCTTTTAAACAATGCCGGAATTTACAGACGCTGGAACTGCCAGGCAGTATGATTGATATTTCCGCTGACACATTTAAAGGATGTACCAGCCTGTCTCTTCTTAAAATAATACCAGTCACATTTAATACCAGAACGAATGGCAGTACATCCGTTGTCAGAGTCAGCATCAGCCAGACACTTTTATCCATACCTGCCAAAGCTGAATTGCAAATTCCGGAAAATGTGCTGGAAAAAGCTCTCGAAAATGAAAAAGCAGGTAAAATTATACTGAAAATATCTGTTCTGCCAGACGCTGGCAATCAGGTAAAGGCTATTCCTGACAGCATTTTACTGCCGCCACAAGTTGCAAAATCCATTGGGGAACAGAATAAAGCACTGCAGACAGTAGTCCGGAACGCTGCGGGCACCAGCTATAAATTCACTGTCGATGCCAGCGAACTGGAAAAAGCCTCCGCTCCATTAAATCTGTCTCTTATCAGATTACGTACTTCTGATATGCATGGAAATGAAAAAAAAGACATGCAAAAAGTTCTCAGAAAAAACGGATCTGACGGGAAAAAGGCAGATATAATAAGTTTCTCACTGAATAAGAATCCGGGAATCAGCCTGAAATGTACTATTACCGCCAAATCAGGCAGCCAGGCCTATGTATATCGTTATCATAAGACAGAGCGGACGTTTGTGAGCCTTTCCTATCATCCATATACTGTTACGAAAAATGGTACGATACAATTTACGGTATCCAGCGCCGGCATTTATATGATTTCACCTGTAAAACTGACTGAAATGTGCCGCATGCCCCGCAGCCGGTTTTTAACTGAAGCTGGCAAAACATATTATGTCAATCAGCAGGGTGAACTGCTCTATGGATGGAACAGAATCGGAAATGAGTATTATTACTTTGACAGAGAAACTGCCAGTATGGCATCTGGCACTACTGTAGACGGCATAGCTATCCAGAAAGACGGAACCGCCCGGAAAAAAACTTATTACTACAGTAAAATACAGACTATGATAAAAGCACGTGACATTGTTACGCGGATCACAGACAGTACCGACAGCAAAAGTGAAAAAATCAAAAAATGCTTTCTCTGGATTTTTCAGTTTCCATACAATCAATACCGCCACCTGGAACCTCTTTATACCAAAGAAGGCTGGGAGATTATATTTGCCAATGACATTTTTGACCGGCATCAGGGATGCTGTGTATCAGAAGCATCCGCACTGGCATTTATGTTTCACGAATGTGGGTATCCCATTGTGTACATCTGCCATGATACCGGACATGCATGGGTAGAATTAAATGGAATGGTCTATGATCCCCTGTTTGCGGAGGCCCGAGGATTTGAAAAATACTATAATGTCTCCTATCCGCAATACCGTCTGTATCCTATAGGAAAATTAAAAATATAAATATTTATGCACAAAATATGGGGCTGTCGCACTAAGCAAAACATATACAAGATATAGTATAGAAGAATGATTCAAACCAACTATATCTTGTATCATTTTTCTTAATGCGATAGCCCCATATTTTCCGCAATGTACCTTTTGTCTCTTATCTAATATTTTACTTTACCAATTTCTTTATATCCATTATTAATATCAAAAGCTATCGTTTTTCTCGCATTTACCAGATAAAGGATATTTCCCACATATAAACTGCGCCAGGTGTACCCGTTGTTCCGGTAAGAATATTTTCTGGATAGTGTACGCTTCAGTCTGCTTACAAATTTTCCATTTTTATAAGAAAATACACGGTAATCCAGCTGATCGTTCTCATCGTAGTTTTCAGTTGTCAATGCTATGATATTTTTCTTCTTGTCAACCAGAATACATTTATACTGATACATACCTGCAGATTCATCTGCGTCTTCCAGCACGATTCTTGCTTTTTCTCTCACTTTCAACGGATTGGATATATCAAACATGGATAGTTTTACGCCTGTCTGGCTTCCGTCCTGAGGATTTGTCTCATATCCTACACCAAGCAGCAGACTGTTATTCCAGAAATGAAGATATTCAGAAAATCCTGTTACTTTTAATTTCCCTTTTACTTCAGGTTTCTCAGGATTTGAAAAATCAACCGTAAACAGGGGATCTGTATTCCGGTATGTTACAAAATAGCCTGTTTTTCCTGTAAACCGGGCGGAATAAATACTTTCACCTTTAGCCAGACCTGTGATTCTGCCTGTTATTTTCATATCTTCATCCAGCACATATACATGATTTTCCCTGGGTTCTGAATTAATTACAGATGTAAGTACCCGAAGATATCCATCTGCCTCACATATGGCAAATGTGTCCTGAATACTGCCTTTTACAGACGCTGCCGCTTTTGCCTGTATCATACCGTTACTGTTGAGTACAAACCGGGCGATCCTGGTACGGTCTCCTTTATCTGTATAATCAGTACGGTACATATATACTGAATTACGGCTTACATACAATTCCACAAACTGATCCACAAGCAGTTTCGTATCCACAACCCGGCTATCGTCAGCAAGATCTATAGAAGATAAAATCATTCCCTGATTTCCCTGGCTTGGAAGATAGATACAATCCGCACGGATAGTCTGTCCATTTACATGTGGAAGCCATTCTCGTTCCATTCCCTGAGTTACCGCATATTTCCGTGACAGCTCTGTCCGCAGAGACTGCGTTGTAAATAAGTACAGATAATTATCAATCTTTCGTGACGTCTGATACCATCCATCCTGTGAAACCAGTTTTTGAAATACTGGTTTTTCCGGACTGGAAATATCATAGGTCAGAATACCAGTTTCAACAGTTGTGTCAATACAGTATACATCATCCACTGCTTGCATTTTTTTTGCTTCGTTATTTTCTTCTGTAATCTCTTCCGATCCGGAATCCTTCTCTCCGTTCTTGTTTTTACTCCCATCTCCTTTTTCCATCGACGTTTTTTCTGTCTGTATGATTAATGTCAGAATCTGGTCTGACACAAACATTTCACAAATCTGAACCAGCTCTGTTTCCAGTTCCGGACGGATAGACGCAATCAGCTCTGGTATCTGGTTATTTACATCCAGAATCTTTACCTGCTCTTCCTGAACAACATAAATATATGATCCGTCTGTTTTTACAATATCGCTTTCATCCACCCCGTCCGTCTGCAGATTGGTAACAGAATAATCCTCTGCCTGGGCCTGACCAGCATCATCCTGTGCAAATGCGCCGGCGCTTTTTTCCTCTTCCCTGGAGACAGCTCCATCTGTCAGGTCCCAGTCTTTTTCCACAGAATATACTGCTTTCGTTTTTTTCAGAACATCGTACACTTCTCCATAATCAGAAGCCAGCGTATACATCTTTCCCAGTTTTTTTAATGGCTTTTCCCCGTCTGTATCTGTTATATTCTCTTTCACAGTATCCGTACTGTTTCCATCTGTATCCTCCCAGTCAGATGCCTGCCTGTTATCATCAGACACAGTCCTGGATGCCTGCCCATTCTTAAATGGTCCCCGGTTCTGCATGTCATACTGATTGTGACTGTTACTGACATAACTTTGATAAGATATACTGCCTGCCAGCAGACACAGACAGGCAGCTGTTGCTGCCAGCCGGTACCACTTCTTCTTTATACGCCTTCTGCCCTGCAGCTGTTTTTTTATCTGTTCTGGTTCCAACGCCTGTGGAATACGTATATCCCCGGCTGATTCTTTTAATTTGTCCAGCATTTCCTGATCATTCATATTCATTCCTCCTTGCAAAATCTTTCCTTTAGTTTTTTCAATGCCCTGCTTTCACGGGAACGTACTGTATTTTCATTCATATGCAGCATCTTCCCAATCTCTTTACCTGTATAGCCCGCAAACAGATGCAATGCTATTATCATACGGTCTTCCTGTGGCAGCTCGCCAAACAGCATACGCAGCCGCATATGCTCCGCCGCATCTGTTTCATATATCTGTGTAACAGACTGACGGGACAACTCTTCCGACAATTCCAGCGGCCTGTTTGTATACTCTTTCAGCTTTTTTTTGCATTTATTAGACAGTATCCGGAATATCCATCCTTTAAACGCTTCTTCTGTACGTAGTCTGTAAATCGATGAAAATGCATCTGTCACTGTATCACTGACGATATCCTGCGCATCCGCCGGATTTTTTAAAGTATAAATTGCAAACCGGTATAAATCTTCGTATATTTCCTGATACAAACATGCAAATGCTTCTGTATCCCCGCATTTTGCCCGATGCACCACTTCCACATAATTTTCCATAATGTCCTCCCCGCTGCGCATGACGTGGCCTTTTTGTGCCGCCTTTCTTCCAATATGTATTTGTATCAGACACATGTGCTTTATCGTATATTTATATAGTGTGTGAACCAGCAGATTTTGTTGCATATACTGTTCTTTTATTTTTGCTGTTTTACTTTTCAGCTTTTCCAGCTTGCTATATATACTTTGTCCGGTTATACAAACCGGTATTTCTCTTCCCAAAATGCTGCCAAAAGGAGCTGTCGCACGAAGCAAAATATATACAAGATATGGTATAGAAGAATGATTCAAACCAACTATTTCTTGTATCATTTTTCTTAATGCGACAGCCCCTTCTTTTTAATCAGCAAAATCAGCTGATATCACACCTGCGCAGCAGGATTTTTTGTTTGCTGTTTTTGTAGATGCGTCCGGTTGCATAAATAAAAAACATTTTGTAAGCAGACATCATTTACAGATTAAAAATATATAATGCTGCCGTTTTGCCCGGGCAGGACAGACTGCGCATTCCTGTCAAAAGGGATAGTTTGCGAGAAACTGGATTACACTTCCCATAAAGTACACATATATCGTAAACGGTAGATAGTAGGTACCTATACAAAACAGGAGCAAACCTGTATGATAGA
>CANRTU010000102.1 GCA_947642745.1 uncultured Eubacterium sp. | reverse complement strand
GGTATCTCTGTCTTTTAAATATTCAGTTGTAACACATGTATTGTAATCCTACACTTATTTATGTCCATACATAAATTCAGCCTTGCAGATTTTATCTAAAAATGATATGATATCGTTAAACAATTAACGATATAGTGGCGTTTTGTCACACATCATTTAGGAGGTCAAAATGGGATACTCGGAAGAATATCAAAAGAAACTTGTTTCCGCTGAAGAAGCGGTAAAAACCGTAAAATCCGGTGACTGGATTGATTACGGCTGGTGTAACGGCACTGCGGATGTGCTGGATCAGGCTCTTGCAAAACGCACAGATGAATTGACAGATGTCAATGTCCGTGGCGGTATCTTGTTAAAACAGCCTGCTATTTTCGCACGGGAAGATGCTGGTGAGCATTTTACCTGGAACTCCTGGCATATGTCCGGCATAGAACGCAAACTGATCAGCCGGGGATGCGCTTACTACGCTCCGATCCGTTACTCAGAGCTGCCACGTTATTACCGTGATTCCAGTACCAGAAACGCTGTAGCCATGTTCCAGGTAGCTCCAATGGATAACCATGGATTTTTCAACTTTGGTCCGAACGCCTCTCACCTGGCTGCTGTCGTAGAGACATCTGCGACTGTTATCGTAGAAGTAAATGAAAATATGCCACGCTGCCTGGGTGGTACTGAAAACAATGTACATATTTCCGATGTGGATTATATTGTGGAAGGTAATAATGCTCCAATCGCAGAAATGGGCGCAGGTGGTCCTGCCAGCGATATTGACAAGGCTGTTGCCAGATTAATCGTAAATGAAATTCCAGACGGCGCCTGCTTACAGCTTGGAATTGGCGGTATGCCAAATGCGGTTGGTTCCCTGATCGCAGAATCTGATCTCAAAGATCTGGGCGTTCATACAGAAATGTATGTAGACGCATTTGTAGATATTGCAAGAGCTGGAAAAATAAACGGATCAAAAAAGAATATCGACCGTTTCCGCCAGGCATTCGCTTTTGGATGCGGCACAAAGAAAATGTATGACTATCTGGATGAAAATCCTGAAATATTAAGCGCTCCTGTTAACTATACAAACGATATCCGTTCCATTTCCGCACTGGACAACTTTATGTCCATCAACAATGCGGTGGATCTGGATCTTTTCGGACAGGTAAACTCTGAATCTGCCGGAACCAGACATATCAGCGGCGCCGGCGGACAGCTGGATTTCGTACTGGGCGCATATTTATCCAAAGGCGGTAAGAGCTTTATCTGCTGTTCTTCTACTTACAAGACAAAAGACGGACAGGTAAAATCCAGAATTCTGCCTACGCTGAACACCGGCTCGATTGTAACAGATACAAGAGCAAATACCCATTATCTCGTAACAGAGTTCGGCATTGTGAATGTGAAAGGTCTTTCTACCTGGCAGAAAGCAGAAGCCATTATTTCCATTGCTCATCCGGACTTCCGGGATGAACTGATTGCCGAAGCCGAAAAGATGAATATCTGGCGCAGAAGCAATAAATAAAAAAGTTTTTCACTCTATTATAAATGATCTGCCTGTGTCCGGACAGGAGCTGCATGATTCACACCTGCACGGACAGATAGGGGCAGCCTGCGGGTCAGATAAAAAAGTATCCAGCTTCGCCGGACACTCCGCCTGCGGCGGGCTGCCTCCTGGCAGCATTTTCTTTTCCGGCGCTGTGCCCCAGCTTCGCCGGGGCAGACCCTGCGATCCTCCCAGAGGGTTTTGCTTTATAGAACGCTCTTTCCTATAAAGTAAAAAAACCTGTATGAGATACCTCATACAGGTTTTTATTGTCATTCGCTTACTTTTCTTCTATTATCTGAGTCTCACCGGACTCCTCTGCATCCTCTGTAACAACAGAATCTGATGCACTGTCTTCTATTTCCTGGTCAGTAAGGGAATCGGAATTATTTTCTTCCACATTATCAGAAGAAATCTGATCACCTGTATCCTGCTCCTCTGAATCAGTAAAATCTTCCATTGTGTCTGTATCAGAAGACGGATAAGGATCTTTTTTGTTGGAACTGTCTTCTTTAGGTACATCCTCGTCTGTCTGATCTTTATCAGTATCCGCAGATGTATTACCATTCGAAGAACTGCCGCTGTCATTCTTATCGGAATCATCTTTCACAGGTACAGAATCCTGGTCCGGACTGCCATTCTGATCCGCTGTCCCCTCATCTTTCACAGTGGGAACCGTTGGCTTATCTGTACTGTCTGCATTTTCATTATTACCAGCTGAAGGATTGCCTCCTGTCGCAGCTGATGTGGAGCTATCTGTATCATCCAGTTTTGAAGGGGAATTCATTTCACCATTACCAGAACCGGGTGTTTTATTATTTGTAGTACCTGTTTGTTTGTCAGTCGTAGCACTGCCATTTTCTGCATTTGCTCCTATTGCGGAAGATGCAGGGTTACTATCTGAATCGTATGCTGTATTGTCATCCAGAACGCTGCTTAAATATTCACTGTCAATTACGGTCACTGTTACCGGATTGCTTTCTGAATCCGGAGACTGGCTGTTTGCCTGCTGAATTGTATGCTCCAGTTCACTGACAGTCAGATCAGTCCATTCAGATATATCGAAATTGGAATCAGAACTGGTTTCTGCGACTGCGTTTATCAACGCCAGCTTGGCAGGCGTAATCCCCAGAGAATCCGCATTACTCTTAACTTCTCTGGATACAGTCATGGTATCAATCATACATACACTGGACTCTTCTTCCGTTAAACTATCCAGACTGGATGCAATTGACTGTGCCTTTGAATCATTCGTGGAACAGACAGAGACAATTACATGATTATACTCTTTCTGAATAATATAATTTTCTTTTTCCAGCTGCCTGATTGTAACACCTAACGCAGTAGCGATGTTCTGATTTTTGACGTCAGATTCAATGGATGAAACAACCTGCTGTCCCCTCTCATTAATACCTGAAACGGAAATAACTTTATCGTACCGGTTCAGGGCGTACTCAATTGATGGATTGATATCCAGGCTGACGTATGAATATGGTTTTACGTAGCTGTAGGAACCAATACCAATACAGGATAACAGGACAAGAGCCAGCGAAGCACAGATAGAAAGCTTCTGCATCATGTGATTTGGCGCAGTCTTTTGTTTAATCAAAAGTTCCTGCCCGATGGAATATCCCTTATTTTTCAGTTTTCTGAAAGATCCATCGTCACATAGTGCAACTGCAGCGCCATTACTGCACTCTACTATGACGGCTTTCAAAATGAATGGCTCCTTTCTATACATATCTTTCTTTACATAAATAACTGCTACGCAGAAATATTATCACGATAATCATGCTGGGTTGGTTGGCAGCCGCTAAATATGTTTTAAATATTCAGCAAGCTTAGGATAATCACCGGAAAGTATTTCTGCTGCGGTTATTATGTATTTACGATGACGTTCCAGAATTTTTCGGGGTACTCTGGCATTTTCCGAAATAATTTTTATTGGCAGCTGCCTGGTGGATTTCATATTATTTACCAGTACCGGGTGCTCTTTGAGATAACGGATGGCTGCTGCGCAGGAATCCTTTGTTTTTCCAGCTTTTGGAGAACATTCCGTCAATTCCATAAACGTAATTCCATATATATCCAGATGCTCTGAAATTGCCACGATTTCATCCAGCAGGGGATTATCGTCACTTACCGACGCCTGCTTCATGACATTAATCTGATACCCCATATTTTCCGCGTCTTCATCCACTTCCCCCTCGAAGAGATACGGTTCCGTCTGCATCTCGGATGAAAAGCGGGCCTGGGAGCGGAAATAATCCGTCAGACGATGCTCAATCAGCAATTTGGCATACGAAGGAAACGCCCCCTTGGACTCATTATACGTATCAATCGCATTTGAAAAAGCTATCAGGGCAATTGACCATTCGTCATCACTCTTACTGATATAGTGCTTCGAAAATTTACTTGCACAGTTTAGTATAAAATTCTCATTTTTATGAATAAAGACATCCCGCTCACGATCGTTTTCCGCCGCCGCAAGTGCCTCTTTCCCCATATTAAAAAACATAAGTTCTCCTTGGTATTACATAACAAATTATACTACCCATTATAAACCACGTTACAGTATACCACGAAATCGGTTAATTAACAGCAGAATTTTAAAAAACTTATAAAAAATATAAACAAACAGAACCACCTGCCATCCAGCCCCGGAGTGTTCGTAAGTCTGAAATCATATGACTTCTGCTGATACAATTATAATAACCAGACAGGAGCAATCAGAAACTGGTAATTTTTTCCATTATTATATTATACACCAGGAAAAACATCTTGTCTTTGAAAACATTTATAAATTTTCCATAAATTGTAAAAAACAAAAATTAAAATTTGCTGAAAAAGATTATAATAAATGATAAAAGAAGCCGGCAGAAATATCCGGCTTCTTTTATAGAATAAACTGTACTTTTAATTTTCATTAACAGACATACAAAAGAGTGGCTTACAGGAAAATATATTTATTATTTTTACATATTCTGTTCTTCAGGATCAAGCCCCCTCCGGTAAACAGACAGACCAGCGCCCCGTATATCATATACGCAGGAATATGATAAAAATAAATCAGAATACCCGCCGGCGCCACACCGCTGGCTATTCCGGCCGGAATCATCAGAAAAACTGATGCGCTCTGTTTCACTACCCGCACCTCACTCTCCCATTCCATCAACGGTAATTTCAGATTTAAAGCCACACCGGCGACTGAAAGAAATACAATGTAAACGGCCGGTACAAAAATCAGACAGACGGCGTTTACCGGGTCCGGTTTTAATGCCGCCAGCAGCAAAATCTCAGAAACCAGATAAAACGGAAACGCAATGATAATACTGGTCAGTACTTTGCTGTACACAATCTCTTTTATGGATACCGGCAGCGTCTGCATCATCCACCACTGCTTTCCTTCTATAGAAATAGAACAGGCTGACACCGGCATCATTGCTGGCAGCATACCGCACATCACCGGGAGTACCCGTTCCAGAAGACCGGGTATCTGGAACATCTGCTCAATATTTTCACGGCCCATAACAAACACTCCGACAGCCAGAAACACCATAAGCACTTCTCCCACCAGTGTATTGGTCACATAGACCACCGATGAAAAATAATGCCGCAGTTCCCGTTTTGTCATACTATACACAATCGTGCTGGACGACAGACGTTTCATATGATAGTTGCCCTTCGCTATATGGCTTGCCAGCAGGCTGCATATTTTTTCATAATAACGCTGTAAAATTTCCAGAAAGAGCACAAAACCGGCGGCTGAAATAAATAAAAACAATGCCAGCATCCCTGTTTTTCCCTGTACCAGAGCCTGCGTAACCCACATTGCGGGCGGATAAATACTTTGTATCTGCTGTTCCAGCAATACGGCCGCCTGCTGTACGAGATCCATTAGCTGGTTCTCTTCTTTCCCGGAAAGCCAGAAGCTGGAAGCCAGAATCAGGCATATCAGAATCAGCGTCAGGCCTGTTGCGGCCAGATTCGATTTTTTCCACCGGCTGCTGACGCCTGTGATCAGGGCGCCGGCTATGGAAGCCGCTGTCAGCGGCAGAAGCGGCAGAAAAATCATGCTGACCAGACCATACAGATAAAACAGAATTCCCGGACGTTCCAGAACGCCGTATACAGCCAGACCCGGAATCATAATTCCCATGCCTGCCAGCATATTTATCACATACATGGACAGAAAACGGCTGATAATAATAGTGCGCACGGTCACCGGCAGCGTAATCTGATTTTCATAAGTATGCTGGTCAAACAGCACCGGCCCGGCCTGAAACACTGTATATATAAAAGTAACGCCTGATACAAGTAATGTGAGCACAGCCGGTACAAGATATCCCATCCCCAGGGAAACCAGCCCGTAACTAAGTCCACAGATATATATGACCACCATAACCATTAATACAGCCATCAGCAGTCCTATAAAAAAGTAACGTCTTTTCATCCTCTGGTCCTTTGTATACCGTAATTCATTCAGCCGGAACCGGCTACACAGAGCCAGTTTTGTCAGCAGTTTCATTTGTCTTCCCATGTACCGCCACCTCCATAAATACATCAATTAATGATTTGTCCCTGGTCAGCTCTTCCGTTCTTCCCTCTGTTACAAGCTTTCCACCGGAAATGACCGCAATCCGGCTGCAGAGCTTTTCCGCTACTTCCAGTACATGGGTGGAAAAAAAGATAGCGCTTCCCTGCCGGCAAAGATCATTCATCTTCTGCTTCAGAATCAGTGAGGCTTCCGGGTCCAGCCCTACAAAAGGTTCGTCCAGTACCAGCAGCGCAGGCACATGAATCAGGGCGCCACAGATCGTCAGCTTTTGTTTCATCCCATGCGAATAAGTGGAAATCAGATCCCCCAGGGAAGAATATATGCCAAAATCGTTAGTTTCTTTACGGATGCGTTCCTCTCTGTCCTTTACTGGGACTTCATATATATCCGCAATAAAATTCAAAAACTGGATACCGGTCAGATAACCGTACAGCTCCGGATTATCCGGAATGTAAGCCATCATCTTTTTACAGGAAAGAGGCTCTTTTTGTATATCTTTTCCATTAATTAAAATCTGCCCCCGGCCAAAATCATGAATACCTACAATACTTTTAATAGTAGTTGTCTTTCCGGCCCCATTATGGCCGATAAAACCATAAATATCGCCTGCTTCCACAGTCAGTGATAAATCGCTGACGGCGGCTTTCGTTCCTTTATAAGTTTTTGTCAGATGGCTGATTTTCAACATTTTGAATTTCCTCCGCTAATTTTTGTAATCTCTTCTGATCCTTTAATCCGGCAAATAACGGATGTTTCAGACTGTCCAGAACTGATTTCAGAACACTGCTTCTGGAACGTGAGGCAACGGTGCCAGAATCCATATTTTCAAGCCACTGATCCAGAGATCTGAAAAAATCATCCCCATGCAGACGCATGTCATCCAAAAACAACTGTCTGCAGGATACAATATACCGTTCCAGACGGATAAATACATCTTCATCCATCGCAAGGAGCCGTTTTTCGTCCGTAATGTTTTCTGACTGTATGATCCTGTTATTTCTGCCTGCCAGAAAGATGGCAGCCTGATATTCATAACCGCCGGTAATATTCGGATTCAGATGCAAAAGAGAAAAATTGTCTATTAATTTATCCAGACGTGTTAACAGTAACATCCCATAGGAAATATCATGTTCCACAGCCTGCAGCAGACAGACGCCATGGCGGATCATTCCCATCAGGCTGTGGTACATACCAGTCTGTGCAATCTCTCCGGCTTCTTTTTTCTTATCCGCGGTAAGATATGCCATTGCCAGCAGCACGTCCGTATCACCAGCCAGATTTACGTCCAGCGCTTCCTTTTCCAGCTCTTCAATTACCAGATCAGCCTTTCCCTGATAGAGATTAAGCATGGCCCGAAAAGACACCGCATTTTTACATATTGTCCTGTCCTGGCATTCTGTAAGAATGCGTTCACACAATGTAAATGCCAGGTGAAACGCCTTCTGTCTGTTCTCACTGGTATCTGCCGCATCTATATGATTCAGCATCAGAATAATCATCTGCTGCAAAAACGGATAACAGGAATAATACTTCCTGACCAGTTCCCAGCATTCCTCCAGTACCCCGGTATAAGGACGGCTGGAAAATGCGTCTGCCAGCCTGTGATAATGGAAGCGGATCTGTTTCTGGTCCAGCGCAGACACATAATCCAGTAAATCATCAATGGAAACATCAAAATAAGATGCCAGCAGAGGCAGAATCTGGATATCCGGAAGCGTTACCCCTGTCTCCCATTTGGAAACAGAAGTTTTGGTAACCCCGGTAAATTCCGCCAGCACTTCCTGTGTGACTCCTTTTGCCCTGCGCAGTTTCAAAATATTATTTCCAATACTTTCTATACCCATTCCGCTCCTCCATTTAATACGGGATGCTTTCAGTTTACTTCTTTTGCGCCAGCTGCGCAATCGCACTTTCAGCAACATATTCTGTAAAAGTTGCCTGTTACGCTCCTAATCATCCATATCTTGCATTCCAGATATGCCTGTGATAAAATCCTGTTTTTAACAGTTGTGTAAACAAAGAATCACTGTAACCCCAGTGTTTAT
>CANRTU010000101.1 GCA_947642745.1 uncultured Eubacterium sp. | reverse complement strand
TTCATCCGACCGGTGAATCTTGGTCGGCAGGCTCAAGATTCCGAGAGCCTATTATTCAATACCGGCAACCATTTCACGGATATCTGCGGCCCAGTCATACTGACTGTCCAGATAATCGTATACCGGCTGGATGCTCTGGATCATTAACTCCTGATCCTCAGGTGTTAAATCAGTTACGGTCAGTCCGCTGTCTGTCATAAACTGTTTGTCTTCTTCCAGCTGGCCGATGTACATATCCCAGGCATAGTCAGAGGTTTCTTTTGCGGCTTTTTCAAAAACAGCACGGTCAGTTTCATCTATCTGGTCCCAGAATTCCTCACCGGCAAACAGTTCCAGGGAAGCGATGATATGGTTGGTGTTATAGATGTAATCCTGAACCTCGTACCAGCCTTCACTTTTCACAGTGGACAGAGGATTGTCCTGTCCGTCCACCACGCCCTGTTCCAGCGAGGTGAAAACTTCGCCCAGATCCATAATTACCACATTTGCGCCAAGGCTTTCTGCCAGCTTTACATGGATCGGGTTGTTCGGCATACGCAGTTTTTGTCCTTTGAAATCGGACAGCCCTGCCAGCGGCTTATTGGAACTGAAGGCACGGGCGCCGTTTGGCAGCCAGCTAAGAAGCTGTACGGGCTGTTCTTTTTCCACTTCGTTCGTGATATAGTCTCCCAGCTCGCCCTGGTAACAGCGGCGTGCGTGTTCTACGTCACGGAAAATAAATGGAAAGTCCGGGATACCCATGACGGGGGTTTCTGACCACATGGAAGTACCCACCATACACATTTCCACGATACCGCTGCGGGTATAGTCATAGACTGCCTTTTCACTGCCCAGCACGCCGGCTTCGTACAGCTGTACAGAGTAGCGGCCGTCTGTCTCTTCTTCTACCATTGGTTTAAAGACTTCCCGCATGGCAGTTGCCGCAGGCGTGGTTCCGGATACACAGATGGCCACTTTGACAAGTTTGCCGCCGCTTTTGGATGAACAGCCGCCCAGCAGCCCCAGCGCCATAATGCCTGCGAGCATAAGCGACAGCCTGCGCTTACCCAATCTTTTGCATTTCATAATAATGATCCTCCATTCTGAATATGAACATTGATCTCTTGTTGCCCAGGTATCACCTGCCTGTGGCTCCCTGCACCCTGACCTGTATCCCTTGGCTTATATACTTGAATATTAGCATATATGATTTTTCTTTACAACTGGCGTAATTAACCAAAAAAGGCCACTGAATTTGTATAAAAATAACAAAATTGAAAATATAAAATCTTTGATATTGACAATATTGTAGAAAGATACTATTATACAAGCATCCAAGTTAACCGCCTGTGGTTTGAAATTATGGTTCCCTGCGTCACAGGCTGTATTTCCGGGTAAGGGCAGGTTTTCCGCTGCAGGCTGCGGAGCGCCGGTCCGTGCGGCAGTTGCCGGATACTTCTATATAGAGGTATGTGGCGGTGTACACAGAAATGAAAAGTCAAACCTGTCAGATCACATTATTTAATCAGGAGAAGGAGAAAATAAAATGAAAGCAGTACAGATTGTATCACCAGAAAATTTACAGGTCATTGAAATGGAGCAGCCGGTCATTGATAAGGAAAACAATGTTCTCGTCCGTATGACCGCAGCCGGTATCTGCGGCTCAGACGTGGGAATTTATCATGGCACCAATGCCGCAGCCACCTATCCCCGTGTCATCGGTCATGAAATCGTAGGTGTGGTGGAAGAAACCGGCGAAGGCGTAACCACATTAAAACGTGGCGACCGTGTGATCGTCAACCAGGTAACAAGCTGCGGACACTGTTATCCATGCAGCAGGGGACGTGGCAATGTATGCGACAATCTGAAAGTCCGTGGGGTACATATTGATGGCGGCTACCGGGAGTTTATCGCCGTGCCTGCCGGAGACTGTTATCTGCTGCCTGAGAGCATTTCAGACCAGGACGCTGTTATGATTGAGCCGACTACTATAGCAATCCAGTCCTGTACAAGGGCGCAGCTGGAAAAGGATGACATGCTTCTTATTTACGGTGCGGGTGCGCTGGGCAGTTCTCTGCTGCGGGTTGCCAGAACGATCTGCGACCATATTATTGTAGCGGACATTGTGGACGACAAACTGGCGGATGCGAAAGCCGCCGGAGCCCTTTATACGGTGAATGTAAAGACAGAAGACTTTTTTGGAAAAGTACGGGAGTACACCAATGGACGGGGACCGACAGTTTCCATTGATTCTGCGTGTGTGGGAGATTCGCTTATGAAACTTCTGGAAGTGACAGGAAATGCGGGACGTGTGATCACAATGGGATTTTCCACCGCATCTGTGGAAGTCAACCAGTTTCTCATTACTTCCAAAGAGCTGGATGTGCGGGGCTCCAGACTGCAGAATAAAATGTTTGGCAGGGCAATTGAAATGATTAAAGACGGCACACTGGATCTGAACGGATCGGTTTCCCATACGTTCCCGCTGGAACAGGCACAACAGGCTTTTGACTTTGTGGACAGCCGTGATCCGTCTATCCGTAAGATTGTACTTACATTTGGAAACTGATTGGGAAAGCAGACACGGCATCCGGTATTTGTATGAAAGTCATGGATTGTTTTAAGAAGTCTTCCGGGCGGTATGGCAGGTTTTTTCCATTCCGTTCCGGCCGCTGCCAGGCAGGCGCCCGGCGAAGCGGGGGACTGCGTCGTAAGGAAAATGTTGCCGGATACTTTATTACTTTCATGGGAAACTGCGTCCTGTAAAGTAAAACTTTCATGGAGGACCGCCATGCGCCGGAGGGGAAAAGCTGCAGGGCGGGCAGCCCGATGCAGGCGCAGGATCCGGCAGGACTGGTATTTTTTCAGAGGGGTATGGGGAATCATACAGTGAGCCATGCCGGCCTGATTTCAGGTAAAGGTATTTTCCGTTTTGTGCGGAGTGGGGATGAGATAAATATTGTATCAAAGGAGCAGCACGGCAAACCATGATTTTATAAAGGGTTTGCGGTGTGTGCTCCTTTTTTACAGGCCGAAAACAGGAAATCCCCATACTCTGTGTATGCAGCGCTGCCAGTTATGGAAATGGCAGGCAGATAATACTTTTTCAGAATAACTGCGGCAGATAAAATTGAAACAGTGGAAAACCTGTGTTATGATAATCTGGAAGAAGGGGGCAGGGAATGAAGAAAGACTGGGAGGAGAAAAGACAGGAATTACTGCGGCGTATCAGAGGGTTCAGGCTTATGGACGATGAGTTTATGACAAAATGTTTTGAGGATAATGCGGAATGTACGGAACTGGTGCTGCGGATCATTATGGATAAGGATGACCTGAAGGTAAAAAGCGCAGGGAAATATTCACGGGCAGACACCCTGGCCGGGATATTGTATTGCTGAAAGATACCGGGAATAAGAGATCATGACAGGTGCCGTAAAGGAGATGGATATGAAAAAACTGAGTGAAGAAGCTGAAAAAATAATGATAGAACGTTTTGGAAAGGATACGGTTATTGCGCTGGCAACAGTAGAAAATGAAGTTCCTTATGTACGGTATGTAAATGCGTATTATGAGGATGGCGCTTTTTATATTATTACATATGCTCTTTCAAATAAAATGAAACATATAGAAAGTAATCCTGTGATCGCAATAGCCGGAGAATGGTTTACAGCACATGGAAGGGGCATAAATGCAGGCTGGTTTGGAAAGGAAGAAAATCATAAGATCGCAAAGAGGCTGAAAAAAGTGTTTTCTGAATGGATTGATAACGGGCATATTAATGCTGATGATGAGAACACGGTCATTTTATGTGTGGAATTAACAGACGGCCTGCTGCTTTCACATGGGACAAAGTACAGGTTTTAGATTTTAAATTTCCATTGGATTTTTATGGAATTTCAAAGAACAGATGGTAAGGATAAAGGGTTTACGAAAGAACCGCAGGCTTCCTGATATGGAGCTGACTGACGTGCCGGGAAAAAGATACAAAGCGACAAATATAAAAAATAGAACCAGTCAGATGAATTTCAGAAAGCAGTCTTAAAAAATATCTGTCAGAGAGAGCTGGTTATATGTTATCATGTAAGTGCATCACCTTCCTGGCGGGTCATTGGTGGCTTCTGATTAACGCTATTGATTGTATCATTAACCAGTGAGAAGATGTTTCATTTTTTAATAAAGAGAACTCTTTTTTATAAGGGGTTCAGAGCTTTACAATTGCAAAAACAGTCTGGAGAAAATTGAAAGGAGAATGAGAAATTATGCTGATCAGGAATCATGTAAAAAGAATCGCACCGGTTTTACTGATTGCGGTTCTTACAGGGGCATTTCTTTTTGGGAGCCCGATTGGAGCTATGGATGTAATGGCAAAAACAGTGACAGACATCTATAAGGTAACTCCTGCCAGTGACGATTTGGAGATTCGTTTAGGAAACAGGAAAACGGTTAAGGTGGTGCTCGACGCCGAAGATTATGCCATCCCTGTTAAGAAGGTTACTTTCACCAGTAGTAAGAAGGGGATTATCTCTGTGGGGAAAGTCACGTATAAAAAGATGACATATACAGACTGGTATGGGAAAACACACGTCGCTTACAGAGCTGCCGTTAAGGTATCACCTGAAAAGACCGGCACAACAACCCTGACCGCCAAAACCCGGAGTGGAAAAAAGGTTCAGTGGAAGGTGACAGTGAAAAATGCTTTTACGGAACAAATGGCGGAGGGAGCACTGGGATTTATTAAGTGGATGCTGGAAAAGGATGATCTGACAGAGAATCAGAAAAAAGATCTGAATCAGGCAAAACGAATTCTGGAGCTGGCGTCTCAGGAAAAGATCTCTGACTGGCTCCCGGACCTTAAGAATTCCGATGGAGAAACAGTTGAGGATGGAATCACGATGGATTATAGTAAAAAAACCGATGCTGCGCATATTTCCCGTCTTCATGTAAATTACGAAGCTTACAGGAAACTGGTGGCGATGCAGGGTAAAGACGCTTATCGGAAAATTTACTTAAAGGATGCTTATACACATATAGATTCACTGCCAAATGGAGGAGAGCCGTATACAAATTTTACAGTTGTAGCCGGCAGCATGGTTGATGAAGACAGATTCGACGTGTATGGCAGCCATAATCCTCATTGGGGTGAAATATCAGCTGATTTCGAAGCAGGCTATGATGACAGTGTGGAATACTATGATTTTGCGTCTGATGAGGTCTGGGCAAGCACTTCTGATGCGGCAGCTGCTGTTTATTCGTGGTTCAGTGAAAGAGATCTGGTGGATCAGGCTGTGAAGGATTCAGGATACCAGAAGAGCAGTATGACTGCCGCCCAGCTGGATCAGGCATTGGATCAGGCTGATGAAAAGGGAGTTATTGGTCATTATCTATTTTGTCTTTATGCTGATCATAATGATATTCTGGGATTTGCGTCCAGTAGTTACGGAAGTCTTGGTCATAGGATGTGGCAGGACGAGGATGTGGCAAAATATACGTTTAAGGAAATGGATGATTATGTTACAGAGTATCTGGACGAGACAGGGTATTAAAATCTGAAGATCTGGCATGATCAGATCTGTTATGTCAATCCTGAAATATTTGCCGGAGAAAGCTGTTCATGTGTCATCATATAAGCATAATTCCATTACTGGCGGATGTGGTATGAATCCTGCGTGGAAATGAGCGGTTATCCGCACCGGAGTATCAACTGTACCTGCCGGCAGAAAAATTGAAAATTGATATCAAATCACAGAAGACAATGTTTTTTTCTGCGGCAGAGAGAACAGACAGCCGGGCAAAAGAATCGTGAAGGCTTTAAAACTGAAAACTGAAAACTGTGAATCAGATCAAATGCGGCCTGTTTTTCCGGCTGCCTTCCCGTGTGTGTCCGGGCCAGATTTTGAAATTAAAGCTGGTATCTTTCAGAAATTTATGGTATTCTATTTGTAAAAATACCAAGAACGGGGACTGGATAACATGAAGATTCTGGAATGGCTGCCAAAAGAAAGCGCCTATGACTATACGTACCGTGTGCTTTTACATAATATTGTGAATTTAGAACTTGCTCCCGGGAGCGAGGTCAGTTCAAATAAACTGGCAGACATTCTATCGGTGTCACGGATGCCTATCCGGGAGGCGCTGAATGAACTTAGCCGGATCGGACTGGTCAGGATACTGCCGCAGCGGGGCAGTTACATAGCGAAGATAGACGTCCAGCTGGTGAAGGAATCACGCTTTATGCGGATGGTTCTTGAAATTGCGGTGGCGAAGCTTGCCTGCGGCGGAATCGGTGAAAAGTATCTGGAAGCCATGCGGGAAAATGTGGAAGCATACCGGAAGGCCGACAGCGCCGGGGACTATGACAAAACACTGGAACTTGACAATGCGTATCATGAGCTGATGTTCCTTGCTACCGATAAGGCATGGGTTTACGCTAACCTTAGAACACAGATGTTCCATTTTGACCGGCTGCGCAGGCTGGCGATGGGAATTATTGAAAACAAGGGAGAAAATACGATTAAGGACCATGAGGATATTATATATGCGATCAGCCGTCATGACGGGGAAATGGCAGAAATGCTTCTTACCCGTCATCTGACGCATTACCAGATGGACTTGTCACATCTGATGAAACAGTATCCGGATTACTTTATTTCCAGAAAGAACGAAGCGGAGTAAATGCGTCCGTCTTTTCAGGCTCTGAAAATCACATCTGCTGTCTGACAGAATGGGAAGTTTCTATGGGGAAATTGGGACGGATGAGCCGGAAGATTATGAAAGAGATTAAAAAATAGCGGATAAGCCGGTTACAGCTATACCGCTATAAGAGTGTGGAGTTTTTCGTAAACAGAGTGTTGAAAGGTCTTCTATTGATAAAATAAAAATCATGGGAGGCCTTTTATTATGGCGGGAGAAAAGAAACCTGTATACAGAGTACAAATGGCACAGGGAAAACGGAATATCCTCCATCAGCTTCGGGACTATGCAGAAAAGTCTCAGCCGCCTTAAATTGACAATACGAAATATCTCCGCAGCAACGTTTTTTCATTCGCCGTTCATGCGGCGGGGATTTCGTGGACTTTGGGATTATCTTTAATCCGGAGTGATGTATTCAAATGAAAATATAAAATCAAATGTTACTTTTTTGGGGGATAAACCTGATGATCATAGGAACGGGTATCCCCCAGTCCCAGAGCAAGAACTGGAGCAATGGATTTTCCAGTTACATTTCTCCCCGCAGACTGTATGTCATAATCACGCATGGTTATATTATAAATATTAGCGCCGTCAGCGACACCGAATAATCCGATAATTTTTGCGTCAGGGTCTGTCATTGTGAGTCCAATGATTTCAAAGCCGTTCCTGCGGTAACTACCTGTAAATGGTTTGTTCTTTGTTCCTGTTGGAATCCATTCATCTGTTGACATATGAATATCGGCGGCCTGTATATAATTTTTATCAAGGCGGTATTTTCCCTGACCGATAGAGCGTAAGTGTGTTTCATTTTTCACCTGGTAATATATTTTGTTACCAATTTTTAAGGTTTCCATTTTCTTGTTTTTCTTCTTGCTCCTGCTCTTAACATCCGTCATATCATCACGATCGACAGGCTTAGACTGTTGAAGCGGACGTTCAACTGTCTTAGAATCAGATTTCGTGTATGCGCCTGCGGCTGTTGCGCCAAAGCACATGACAAAAATCAATGTAGTGGAAATCGCTATACATAGCCGTGACTTTTTCTTAAAACTCATAATGGCATCTCACCTTTCTTTTAATATTTCCGCATTCTCATTGAGCGTGACAGAGGCATTGTACCCTAAAGGGCATGACACGGGAGATTTGTGCCAGATGAAGGGCGCATACCCGGGAGGGCACGATGTATCTGCCCTCCCGGGAATAGCGGGCTATGTAACCTGAATCTGGCGCAAATATCATGCAAAGTGGGGCGTGCGGATGTCGGGAATGAATTTTCAAACACGCTCTGGCGCATTTAGCAGGGTATCTGCATAGGCCCGTTGCGCTCCCTTGTCAAATGTGCTGATCACGGCTTCATCTTATTTTCATTAGCTCCGGTTTAAAATCCGATACTTGTTGTATTATCAACAATCCTTCTTTAATCGGAGTGCATATTGCACCCTGATTAAAGGATAACAATTTGCAATCTGTTTATCAATAGAAAACACAGGCAACGGTTATGTATACTTTTCCGGTTTTTGTAAACCGGTTAAAAACTACACATATTATACTATATAT
>CANRTU010000100.1 GCA_947642745.1 uncultured Eubacterium sp. | reverse complement strand
TTTTCACGAAAATCTTTTTCATTTTCCTCTTGACATATTACCAAATTGCTTTCGGGGACTGACCGGGAAGACAGGAAATATAAATGGATACTGCCGGAAACAGCCGGGGAAAGGCGTCCGGAAGATACGGTTATCTTCCGGCTGCGGCATTGTTCGCTGTAGTACGGAAAGCGTGTCTGAATAATCATTATTTCGATCTGCACGTCCCGCTTTGTGCCCTTCAGGGTATACTTTTAGTAAGCATTTTCAGGACACGCTCTAAAATGCCAGGATCTTTTGTATGGTATGTGGAACAGGATAGGCGGCGCTATTGTATATTCCCTGCCTCCAGCCGGCATAATGGGCTTCCGGATCATAATACCGTCCATTGATCCGGACCCATGCGTGACGTGTGTATCCGTCCGGCATCCTGTCCCTGGAGCCCTGTACCCGGCCGCAGATCACATACGGCTGAAAGCCCGCTGCTTCTGCCAGCGCTGCGAATGCGCAGGCAAAGCCATAGCAGTTTCCCGCATGGGAAGAGAGCATATCACAGGCAGCTTTGCGCTGCCATCCGCTGACATTCAGGTCCGGATATTTTGCGGCGTAGCGGAAAGAGCTGCCGGTAAGGTACTTCCAGCATGCGTCCAGCTTCTGGTCTTTGGTCATATGTATATCTGTAATGGAGTCCAGTATTTTCAGCACATGTATTTTTAAGCTGGTATTGATATTATTTCTGGCGGCTCCGTCGTTTCCGAATGTAATTCCCTGATAAGTGGTATTTTTTCTGGCCCGGCCGGTTTTTGACGTATAATAAAGGTTGTTTCCGATTATCTGCCAGCCGCTGACGGCTTTTCCGGATTTATCCGCACAGTATATCTGATTTCCGGCGTGAACGATGCTGGTTTTTTCCGACTGTGCCAGCTGTCCCAGATCATTAAACACATAGTATTCGCCATGAATCTTTACAGATCCGGTCATAAGCCTGCCGTCGTCTTTGGCGAAATAATATTTTTTTCCGTTTATTTTCTGCCAGCCGGTGGCCATCCGGCCGGTTTCTTTGAAAAAATAACGTCGTCCTGTTGCCGTTTTCTGCCATCCGGTTAACATTTCCCCTGTTTCTGGGGAAAAATAATAAGTATTATTTTTTAGTTTCTGTAATCCGGAAGCCATTTGTCCGGTACCGGGTTTAAAGTAATACTTCTGTCCGTCAATCTGTAGCCATCCGGCAGCCATGTATCCGGTATCAGGCTGAAAATAATAAGTATCTCCCTCAATTTTCTGCCATCCGGCAGCCATACATCCGGTATCAGGCTGGAAATAACAGGTCTGTCCGTCAGTACGGAACCATCCGGTGGCCATTTGTCCGGTATCAGGCTGCAGATAATATCTCTGTTTTCCGTACTGGAGCCATCCGGTAACCATGCGTCCGGTATCAGGCTGGAAATAATAAGTCTTTCCACCGGTCCGCAGCCATCCGGTAACCATACATCCGGTATCAGGTTCAAAATAATAAGTGTGTCCGTCCGTCTGAAGCCATCCGGTTATCATGCGTCCGGTGTCAGGTTCGAAATAATAAGTCTGTCCGTCCATCCGCAGCCATCCGTCAGCCGTCTGGCCGGTGTCAGGCAGCGAATCAAAGGACCGTTCGTCCATCCGCAGCCATCCGTCAGCCGTTTGTCTGATGTCAGGCAGCGCATTGCGGGTCTGTCTGTTATCATCTGCCCATTTGTCATCCGCCGGTCCGGCTGACTTTGTCTGTCCGCATATCCGGCGGCTGGTTTGTGTATAAACCGGGGTCTGCTCCTTAACGTACGTTTTCTGAAGTCCGGCATATGCCGTATCCGGTTTTGCGACGGAAACCATAAAAAATGTGATAAAAATGCCTGTGAGATATTTTATGGAAATAAGGTTTCGCCCGGAGCTTATTACAAAATGATTCATTTTTATCATGATCTGTTCCTCATTTGATCCTCTTTGATAATTGTTCAGAGGGCATCAGCCTGCGGATTTATATATTTCCGCATACAGAAACCGGCCGCTTATTCCGCTCCCATAAAAATCTCAGTACCGTCGCCGGGTTTATATGTATAGACGATAAATCCCTCATAAGTAAGGACGCCGTCTTTCCCGGCTCCATAGCAGCTGTCAAAATATTTGTACGTTTTCGGATTTCCGATGTATTTTTTCAGGCTGGAAAATGGATGTTCGTATTTTGCGGCTTTTTGTATTTTCTTTGTTTTTTGCCGGTTCAGCTTACCATTGGCGGAAAAGCAGTAGAATGTTTCATTTATAACCTGAATACCTGTGACCATTTCACCTGTTTTGTCAAAGTAATGGTCTTTGCCGCCAGACCAGCCGCTTAGGGCTATTCCCCGGGGATTTATATAGTATTTCTGAATATCCCCATCTGGTGTTTCGACACGGACGATTTTTTTGCCAGAGGGAAGCAGCAGTTTTCCCTCTTTGTCAAATACATAATAACTGCCATCAATTTTACATTTTAATATAGAAGCGTTTCCGTTTTTGTCAAAGTAATAAGTATGGCCGTTTACAGTGATCCAGCGTTTTGTTACAGGCTGCCCGTCTTCATAATAACGGAAGTTTTCTTCTTCTTTTACAAGACCTTCTTTTACGGATTCCGATGCTTCTGTCTGAATGACCGGGCAGTATGGGTTTTTGGATACCGGAAGCATCAGACAGGCTCCCCATAAAGCTGCGCAGACAGCCGTACATAAAATTCTTTTTTTCATTTTCTTTTCCTCCAAATTTAAGATCTGGCAGCAGGAATTTTATCTGCCATAAAGTTGCGTCGTGAAGCGGTTTCATAAGGGATACCTAAAGGTCGCGATATGTGAGGCACGCATCTTGCGGCTTTTATTCTGGCGGAACGTTGCAGACGTATGCCGGATTTATGTGAAACGGTTTCATATTATTTCACATGACAGGAAAAAGCGGCCGGTATAGTAAAATTTTTCCGGGCAGGATCGTATGGCGACGGAGTAAAAATCCGCCTGCCGGGGCATCTGTTTCAGGGCGTTTTCAGACACACCCGGACATTAAATCTTTCTGTCATCCAGTATATGCCTGCTGTTATATTTTGTCAATCATAGTAGAACATTTGGGAAAACGTAACGATCCGTAAGTCCGGAAGACGGCGTTGTGCGTCCGGATGGGTGGAAACAGGGGGCCGGCATAAACAGCTGACTCCCCGGGAAGCCGGAATGGTCTGACAGGAAGACCGGCGGCAGCTGCGGGCGCCGGCCTTCCTGTTTTACCGGAAGTTACCTGTTCGCCAGATCAGCGGCCTGCTGCTTTGTTGTGACAGTCTTAAGATGTATCAGCAGGCACAGCATGTCTACACAGCCGAAAGTAGCCAGAACCGGCTGGCTGTCCTCTTCTGCCAGTGTATAAAGCTGGCGTCCGCTTTCGCTTTTACGTATCGCAAAGTAGGAGCCTTCGCTGCTGCTGGCGGAATCATACCAGAATGTCTGGCCGGTCACATGATATTTATATGGAGGTGTGCATCCGGCGCATGTTCTGGATACAGCGAAATAATATCCTTCGTAGAAGTCTTTGCGGGTCTGCCGCTGATAGTCCATAATGCCATAATAAACATCTGCGCAGCCAATCCACTGATCCATACACTGGCTGGTGCCGTCATGAAGCAGGCTGTCCGCATATGCCATTACCGCATGATGCTCCGGCCGGATTTTGCAGGTGACGAAGTCAGAGTAGTCCAGTCCGTGTGTATCCAGATACGAATGGATGGCTTCTTCGCATGTCTGAAACAGATGTTTGTGCGTATTTCCAAGCAGACAGCGGATCTCCGGTTCATGAATCATTCCTTTGAAAGAGACAGCGTAAATCTCTTCACCGGTACCAAATTCAAAGAGAAATGTCTGTGCCAGTGTTCCGGGGGGAGTCTGCCTTGTCAAATGTTTTTTCATATTGAAAAACCTCCTTTAATGATGTCAGCCTCCCGGAATCTGAAAGTCCGGTTCCATGGGGGCTGGGTAAATGGTTATGTGCGGTACTCCGTTTTCAGGCTGGCAGGAAAATATGGTGCGCTTATGCATCATTGTTTCTTCTTTCATCCGGATGTCAGGCTGGACATGCGTCCAGATGTATTATATTATATTTTGTTGAATTGCTTCAACAATTAACTATTTTTTGAAACTGTTGATAAAATTTAACCAAATGAAAGGAAAAGGTGATTGCTATGGACATAAAGCTTTATTTGAGCGAGGTCGGGCAAAGGATCATGGACCGTCGGAAAAAGATTGGACTGACACAGGAGGAACTGGCGGAGCAGAGCGGGCTGACAACCCAGTTTGTCAGTTATGCGGAATCCGGAAAAAGGGCTTCCAGACCGGAGAACCTGATGAGGATCGCTGCTGTATTAGGGGTCAGTACAGATTATTTACTGACTGGGGATATAATAGACAAGGATATGCTGCTGCTGTCTGAAAAACTGGGCAGATTAAGCGCCGCAGAAGTCAGGATTGTGGAAAATATTATTGATGAGTGTATATCTTTGTATCATCAGAATGAGTAATGTTCACAAATGCTTATTTTTCCGCCTGTGCGTCTTCTATCCACTCACTCTGACGGCTGGCAGCCGCCCGGCAACTGGCGTAACGGGGCGCGCAGGACCCTGCGGTTTCTGGCAGGGCTTTTTTACCTTGTAAGAAAGAGTGTCCTATAGAGTAAAACCCCTCTGGCAGGATCGCAGGGTCTTCCCCGGCGAAGCGGGACACAGCGGCGGAGGAGAAAATGCAGCCGGAGGCAGCCCGCCGCAGGCGGAGTATCCGGGATGTTCTTTCCTGTATAGTAAAAGCGGATGGACGCTATTTCTTGACACAGCCGCAAAATTGTAATATGGTAATTTAGTGATTGTAAACTGCGGCATCTGGCCGGGGCCTGTACGGATATGGCGCCGGATAAACAGTCTGTGGAAAATCTATGGAAATAATTGGAAAGTCTGGTCCGGTTTAAAAACTTCGGCGGGCGGAAAGGTAGTATGGTAAATTTAGTTATTGCGTCAGAATGTTTTGGCATATGCCTGACGCTGGTAGCGCTGCTTCTTCTGTTAAACGGGGAAGGAGCCAGGGAACAGAAGCTGCTGATTATTATTATGTGTGGTTCACTGGTGCAGAATGTGGGTTATTTTCTGGAACTGACCGCACTTACACTGGAGGCGGCCATGACGGCAGTAATCGTGGAAAATGTAGGTTCTGCTTTTGTGCCGCTTTGTTATTGCTGGTTTATTTATTATTATTGTTATATTACCCCGCCGAAAAAGCTTTTAAAAATTCTTGGGGCAGTCAGTTTCTTTATTCTGCCTTCGGTATTTTTTAACTGGCACGGTCTGTTCTACCGGGAAATCCGGTGGGTGGCGGATGCCGGCGGATTTAACCATATCAGCATTACCTATGGTCCGCTGTATGTGTTTTTCCTGTTCAGCAGGGTAATTATTCCTTACACTCTTTGTATCATTACGCTGGTGAGCGCCATCCGTGAGCGTTCGGACCAGCAGGTAAGCCGGCAGTACTGGACGATTCTTGGCATATCCACGCTTCCGGTTATTGTGCTGGCAGCTTATGTGTGTAAACTGGTAACAGTATTTGATTTTACGCCGTTAACGCTGACCATTTCCATGTCCATGGTGGTGATTGTAGTCTGGAGCCGGCGTAATTACGATTTCCGGCATCTGGCGGCGGCGAAAGTACTGGAAAGTCTGGGCGACGGGGTGATTACGCTGGACGATCATGAACGGCTGGTCAGCTATAACCAGGCGGCGGCGGATATCTTTACCCGTCTGCCGGCCCATAAGCTGGGGGAAAACATCCGGGTAGTAGAAGATTTCCGTGAGGAGTTACTTAACGGGGACAATCCAAGGAGTTTTTCCCTTAACGGAAAGTATTATGAAAGCCATAGCAGACAGATTATAGGTGAAAATGGCAGGAAACAGGGCTGTGTCATTCTGATTCTGGATATGACGGATACCAGGGCATATATTGACGAGATCAAGCGGGTCAGACACGAGGCGGAGAAAGCCAGCATTGCGAAAAGTGAGTTTCTTGCCAATATGTCCCACGAGATACGTACGCCAATGAATGCCATTATCGGTCTGAATGATATCATTATGGAAGAAAGCGGGGATACGGAGATTTATTCCCATGCCAGGGAAGTACAGTCTGCGGCGAAGAACCTGCTGGCGATTATTAATGATATTCTGGACCTGTCCAAAGTAGAGGCAGGTAAAATGGAACTGGTGTATGTGGATTATTATATTAAAGTTATGGCGGACGAAATCATAAGTATGATGGATATGGCGGCTTCCCAGCGGGGACTGATTTTGAAATATGAATGTGATGCTGCGATTCCGTGTTGTTATAACGGTGATGAGGGCAGAATCAGACAGATTCTGATCAATATTCTGAACAACGCCATAAAATTTACAAAGAAAGGCTATGTACGGGCCTGTATTACCGGAAAACCGGGCAGTAATCCGCAGGAGGAGCTGGTTACCTTTCGTATAGAAGATACAGGCTGCGGCATCCGTGAGGAAGAACTGGGCAGAATTTTTGAGGATTTCCGGCAGCTGGATTCCAGAAGGAACCGGAGCGCAGAGGGCACAGGACTGGGACTTGCCATTGTAAAACATCTGGTGGAACTTATGGGTGGTACCATCGGAGTGGAAAGTACTTATGGGAAAGGAACAACGGTTACGATTACAATTCCCCAGAAAATCGTGGACAGCCGTCCGGTTTCGCAAATGCCCCAAATTCCGCAGACGGAGCAGAAGATGCTGGATAACTTTACGGCTTCTGATGTGAAAGTGCTGATTGTTGATGATAATATGATTAACCGTAAAGTAGCCAGAGGATTTCTGAAAAATTACGGTCTTGATCTGGCTGAAGCGGAGAGCGGGCCGGAAGCCATTGAAATGGTTCGTGCCAGCCGGTATGATATTATTTTTATGGATCATATGATGCCGGGCATGGACGGCATTGAGGCGGCGGAAATTATCCGCAGAGACTGTGGCGAAAATGGAACGGCGCCTGCGATGATTGCGCTGACCGCTAATGCCATGGAAGGTATGCGGGAGCATTTTCTGGAGTGCGGTTTTCAGGATTTTATTTCCAAACCGCTTGACAGAAAGGAGCTTAACCAGCTGCTATTGCGCTGGATACCGGAAAATCGCAGGCATATGGAAGACGGGGAAGAGGAATCCGGGACGCTGGACCGGACGGCTTTCCAGATCGAAGGAATAGATATGGACGCTGCGGCGCGGTATTATTCCGGAGATGATGAAGGTTTTGCCGGATTGCTGGATCTTTATTATATAGATGGAAAGCGCAGGACAGGGCTTTTGTGCGACCTGGTGGAATCAGATCTGTTGCGGTATCAGACAGAGGTGCACGGACTAAAGAGCGCATCGGCAAATATAGGAGCCATGAATGTATCAGAACTGGCCCGCAGGCAGGAGCATGCCGCAGCGCAGGGAGATACTGAATTTATCGCCGGACAGTTTCCGGTATTTCTGGCGGAATATGAAACACTTCTGGATCAAATCGGGGAGTTTCTAAGACAACGGAACCAGAAGAATGACAGGCGGGAAAAACTTCCGGCGCTGCCGGTAAGCGGGCTGAAGGAACAGACGGCGTCAGCCCTGGACGAACTGGAGCATTTCCGCTCCAGAGAGTGTGCGCAAAGGGTGGATACGATGCTTCTTCATGAACTGCCAGAAAATGTGGAAGAGCGTCTTTTGCGGATACAGGAACAGCTGAGGCTTTATGAGGATGATAATGCGCAGGAGTTGCTGGGACAGCTGCTGGATATACTTGAAAAGGAGGAGGAACGCAAATGAGTCAGACAGGAGAGAGAGGTTCGAGAAAACGGATTCTGGCGGTGGATGATACAGCGATTATCCTGACACGGATCTCGAACACCCTGCAGAATGAGTATGATGTAATTACGGTTAATTCAGGGGTGAGGGCTTTGAGATATCTGGAACTGGAAAAGCCGGACCTGATTCTGCTTGATATTCAGATGTCTCCAAAGGATGGCATCGGGACGCTGCGGGAAATACGTGCCATGAAGGACCGGGCGGATATACCGGTAATCATGCTGACCGGTGTGGAGGAGAAAGATTCTGTGCTGGCAAGCGCCAGACTGGGAATCTGCGATTATATATTAAAGCCGTTTCGTTCGGAAGAGCTGCTGAAAAGAATCCGCAGGGTCTTTGGGGAGGAAAGGCAGTAGTCAGGCGCGGGCAGTGGCCCGCCTGAGAGTGGTCTCACACCACGTCTCTGGAGAGGAAAGGAAGCAGTCAGGCCGGTTAACATATGTAACAGATGGAAGATCTGAAGATACCCCGCAGCTACGCTGTGGGGAGTTTTTGATTTATGGGAAAAGCGTCTGATAAAGTGAAAAGCCCTCCGTTTCAGTCGTTAACAGACAGGCGCCGCAGGCAAGCCGGCATAATCAGCCAGTGTTTGAAAGCGGCAGGTACAGCAGATGTGATGGATGGCATTGGGATAAAAGTGTAAGTTTGTCAAACATATGTTACACCGACCGCAGATAATCTCTTAATACC
>CANRTU010000099.1 GCA_947642745.1 uncultured Eubacterium sp. | reverse complement strand
ATAACAATCTACCGCAAACTGTTGTCTCAAAAAACTGTCCGGTTCCTTAAATCTCAAAAACTGTCGCAGGCACCACCCCAAAACAGCCTCGTTCCATTTCATATAAAACTGTCCCGGACTGAGCCACACTCTGGGGCACCGCAAAAAAATCCGGTTCCGCAAACCACAAAAACGGCCTTACGGACACTGTATTTAACAGTTGTCCGCAAGGCCGCAGGCCCCGGATATCAGTCCGGCCGCTTTCTTCTGTCCCTGGTCATGGCTGCCAGGATGAAAAAGCATAGGTCATAATAAAAAGGCTGATAATTAATAACACATTTCCGATCATCACAGGCGCCTTAGCTGTACACAGGCATGCCATAAAAGAACCGGTTCCCATAACAATGATTCCCACCAGCGCCGCAATTTTGTATTTTCTCATATGTACTCCCTCCTATACAGCAACCTGTTTGTTTGTTACTTTCATCAATACCGGATAGAGTATGCCCCCGATGATCAGACCCTTTAACGCAGGCAGCCCGAAAGGAATCAGGTATACGCCGGCCAGTGCAAGTCCCCAGGTAAGCCAGGCGATCATATTGAACTGTGAAAACTTAACAACGCCAAGATCCTTGTAGTTTCCTTTATGTATGATAAAATAATCCGCCAGGATAATCCCCGGAAGCGGCGGAACAATCGTTCCAAGCATATCCAGAAATGTAAATAAAAAGTCCACCTGGTATGGCCTTGATAACGTAGCCAGTGCGGAAACAGCCAGCAGTATCACAATAATTTTCTGCCGGTCCATATGGAACGCATTGGACAGGTTCAGCGAAGTGGAATACAGGTTTGACGCATTGGTTGTAAAAATATTGGTAGTCATCAGTATCAGACACGGCACTAACAGTCCCATGGACAGCAGTACATTTGTAAGGTCGCTGTCCCCTACCGCAACTGACGTAATCGTTCCGCACAGAATCATAAAAATATTACCGCCCAGCAGTCCGGTCAGCGTAGCCGCAATCGCTTCTTTTGTGGATCTGGCATACCGCATAATGTCTGCGATACAGGTAGAAGTGGATAAAATCCAGGTACCGATTACTACTGTGATGCCGCTGGAGAGTGAAATGTTTCCTTCCGGCGTATAGTTCCATAATCCTTCCAGCCCGATCATACCTACCGCACGGATGGAAGTAGCCAGCGAAAGAAATATAATGGCTGGAATAGCAATATATCCCAGTATACTGATGGCACGGATTCCTTTCATCGCAAAAATACCCATAACAATAGCGCTGACCGCCATGCAGAATAATTCCGCAATGTCCCCGAGATGAAACGCCTGTGCGATAAAATGCCCGTATGTGGCCGCCTGTATGGTATACCATCCGATATTTACCACAGGCACAAACATCGAGGCGATCCTGGAGCCTTTTTCCCCGAAGCTGTAGCGTGTCATAAGGGCAAACGTCAGCCCGGTCCTGCTGGCAATAATGCTTACGAGAATGGCAATACAGCTTAAAAATACATTGCCGATAATAATGGCTGCCAGGATCAGCTTAAAGTTAAGCCCAGCGGAAAGCCCGCCCCCCGCCATCATACTCGTTATGACAAAAACAAATCCGGTCCAGACAATGGTCAGGCTGACATAACTTTTCCGCTCGCTTTCCGGTACAGCGCTTAACGAATATTCGCTGTCTTTTGTATTGTTATTTTCCATATATAATCTCCTGTTTTATTGATTCCAGTATCCTTCGTGTACAGCCGCCGCCAGAGGAGCGATTTCCGGGAATGGTCCGATTACTTTAATGTCTTTTTGTCCCTTTGCGAACACCTCCCGGCACGGCAGGTCAAAGGTTGGATTCTGCTCGTCCGATCCGGTGAGAGCCAGAAGGTCTTTTTCCGTCATGGCGTAAACGACACGGCCGATATTTCCCCAGTAAATAGCTCCCGAACACATGGCGCACGGCTCTGCGGTAGAATACAGCGTACAATTCCACAAAAAGTCTTTTTCATATAAGACCGAGGCACGTTCTACCAGCTGTGTTTCCGCATGTCCGGTACATTTCTTTGTGGAAATCTCCACATTTTCCTGCTCCAGCAGAATATTTCCTTCCCCATCTACCAGAATGGCCCCAAAGGGCGTATTCCCAGACTCCCTGGAGTGTTTTGAAATCTCGATGCAGCGTTTTAAATAAAATTCATGTTCTTTATACATAGCGGTTATCCTTTCCTGTCATAAATCTTAAAATTTTAACTTGTGAAATTCCCGGAACTTTCCGGAATGAATTCTCATTTTCATACGTATGATAAAAAGTAATACCCTGTATTCAAAAGTCATAGGTATTACCTTTCAGCCATTGTAACATTAAATATTTTTGTTGTAAATGAGTAAATACAGACAAAGATTACGATAAAAATACAGCATTTTGCACAATATATAATTATGATTCAGACAATGTCTAAACATGTTTACCGATGATGTACCCAAAGGGCATCCTATGGAGAATTTATTCCAGATCCGGAAGTCACCCAAAGGGCATGATATGGAGAATTCATCCCAAATTTTTGAGTCCTGGCGGGCTGTGTTGATTAAATTGGGGATGCATTCTCCATTAAGCGGGGAGTGCAGATCGCAGTAATGATTTTTCAGACACGCTCTGGTACCACAGCGAACAATACTGAATAATGTATGGTTATCTTTCTTTTTTATTATGGCAGCCAGAAGATAACCGTATCTTCCGGACGCCTTTCCCCGGCTGTTTCCGGCAGAATCTGTTTATCTTTCCTGTCTTCCCCGTACATATTCCGGCAGCCAGGATAACCGTGTTTGCGGGAATATCCGGGATAAGTTCCAGAAAATTATATGCAGCTGCGGCTTATCCTGCATAAAGGAATACAGCAGGAACTTCAGTTTTATCCTGGCAGACAGCAGGTCTGCGGGGAAGCGGTATAAAAACCTGGCATTTTCTGTAATGGTTTTTGGAAGAATTACATGTAATCCGGTTTTTCCATGTAATATGTGAATGCCGCAGAGACCCGGGCTTTATCCTGGCAGACAGCGGTTCTGCGGGGAAGCGGGGATAAAAACCTGACAGTTTACGGAATGGTTTTTGGAAGCTGGAACTTCCGGATCATCCGTCCCCATACAGATGTCTTTTCCCTGTGTACCACATGGATCTGTCTGGTACAGGCACGGAAACCGGGGGCTGGCATGTGTATATTCTTCCGGAAACAGCTGGTGGAAGGCAGCCGGTCCCTGAAAAGGCATGACTGTGGAGAAAAGCCGGAAGCTCTTTGTTTTCTGCCTGTTTTCAGGATTCAGGAACACGGACGTCCCTGAAAGGTGACCCTGGGATGACGGATGGGCACCGGTCCGTCCGGTATGAATGTTTTCCAGACAGAAAACTTAGAGATTCCCGCTTTTTGAAACCGGAATGCCGGCAGGGACCGGCTGCCTTTCCGGGACGTCTGGGAAATATACATTCATCCGCAGCTGATCCGTTGCATGAAAAGAAAGATAACCATACATTATCAGGTATTGTGAACCGCTCCCTGTAAAGATTATATACAAGGACTAATCCAGAATAAACCAGAACTTACATTCTCACGCTTTGGAATCCCCGCCCATGAATACAGGACTGCCGGTAATCCGAAACATAAGCAGCGGAATTACAAAATTTTGGAGACAGTATATTGCTCGCATTTTTCCACAATATTTTTCAGCACTGTATCATCTATGTCATGATACAGATATACTTCGAAATATTCCTCCCGGAAAGCGGCTTCTGTTACTTCGTCTGACTGTTCCAGAATTGCCTTAATTTTATTTTTACAGTTATCATCCTCAATACCTTCAATGTAAAGCACCTTGTAATCCAGTCTCTCAATTTTGAAAATAACTGGTCTTGTTCCATCGGAACAGCAGGCAATCATTACACGCTCATCATTCATCCAGCCACGCATAATAGAACCGCCCTGCAATCCGGTATAAATATAACGTGAAATAGCATCCCAGGCCTCGGAGCAATGCGGAAACGCTTCCCCGCCTGCGATCCCATCTGCTGCCTTAACAGTCTGCTTTAATGTGTTTAATCCCATATGCCAGAAATCATCGGCTGTGCCATAACGCTCAAAAATAAATTCATCTCCCACATTGTAACAAGTACACACACCAGAATCAGGGTTGGCACAATATTTTTCCTGAAGTTCCGTGTATAATTTTTTATCAATCACGGTCAATTTTACTTTATGCTGCATTCTTCATCCTCCCTGAACATAAAAATTCTTTTTTTCTTTTTCTGCAGGCAGTTTTCCAGACACCCGTATAGTTCCGGTTCCCCTTCTTTATTCTTTTCCCGCAGATGGTCCGGGATATTTCCCATATCCCGCTAATGGTACAATGCCTGATTCCCCTTCCAGGATTTTGTTTCCCAAATTCCTTATTTTTGACCTGAATTTGATCGCATTCTTTCAGTCCGTTCCATTTGCCGCATAAAATCCGGCTTTGATATAAAATCCAGCCTCGATATAAAGTCTGGCTTCGATATAAAATCCGGTTTCAATATAAAGTCCGGCTTTGATATAAAATCCGGCTTCGATCATCTGGTCAATGATTCATATCCTGTTTATAGTTGTGGACACTTCTTCTTTTTTCATCTGTTTTAATCATCTCCCATTCTTAATTCCTGCATCATTATTAAATATCAAATCCGTTGACAATCCGCCTCAGTGCGAAGCCTGTCTGACCTGCCATCATCACCGGAGTGCCGTCTTTATGGGGACTTCCTGTTAGCAGACCAATTTTCATCCGCATATCTCCCTGACATATTGATTTTTTCATCAGTGAGATTGTAGCATAGGGTTGCACTTCCAACAAGTACAGTATTTTGATACATGCACTATATTTAAGCATAGTGTCAGGAGGACGTATGATTAATAACTTAAACAAAGAAAAAGTTTTCGCTGCAAACGGGATAAAAAACACAGGTTTTTATGATACGAAATCTTTCATATCAGGGTAACTATAAACTTCCCATATTATATTGTCTGCAGTCAGACGGCCCCGCACATTATAATGAATTATTAAGGAAAATGAAAACAGCGGATTTCCATTCTTTGACAAAAGCGTTAAAGGAGCTGTAAGAAAACGGTTTAATTATCCTTTTTGTAATCAGGCACAGGAACATCGAAATGATAAAATATAAATCCATATTCCAGATATTACTTCATCTTGAAAATGTAAGGAAAAGGCAGGATTCCTCTCTTCCCCTCTCTTTTGTACACCAGAGTGTGTTTGAAAAATGCTTTCTGTCAGATGTACCCAAAGGGTATGATACATCGTACCCTTTATGGTATGCGTCACAATTTGTACCCTAAAGGGCATGATATACCCTAAAGGGCATGATATACCCTGAAGGGCATGATATGGGAGATTTGACCCGGATGAGGGAGGCGTACCCAAATGGCATGATATAGCGGGCTACGTTGACCGGATGAGGGCTGAATATACCGCAAAGTGGGGCGTGCAGCTGGCAGGAATGATTTTTCAAACACGCTCCGGAATCCTTCCTGATATGAGCCTTTCAAAATATTGCGTACTGCCTGTCAATGTCTGCGAGGCGGGCTTTGAGTGAAAAGACCAGAGCATGTAGTGCTTCAGTCAGCCTGAATACCGCTGTGCCATATCCCTGTCTTCCACCATTTTTATATCTTTGTTGATTTTTACCAACAAAAAGGTGTATACTGAATGCCAGAACGTGTTTGAAAAACGCTTTTCGGCAGATGTCCCCTAAAGAGCATGATATATTCCACACTTAGCGGGAGATTTGTACCAGATGAGTGACTCGTAACCGGCTGCGCTGACCAGACCTGGCGCAAATATCACGCTAAGCGGGGATGCAGATGGCCGAAATGATTTTTCACACATGCTCCGGGGCATGCTATCAGAAGATTAAAAACATGCCTCCGGACAATACTGCGGACGAACGGAAACCAGCAGCGCAGGCGCTTATAACTTCCTGTTTTGTCTGCAGGATATGGACCGAAAATAAAAAAAGAGAGGATAAAAACATGAAACAAATGAAGAAAAACACGATATGCAACAATTTCCACCAGCAGACACAGGCAGGCCTCAGTCTGCTTCTGTTCCTGTTTACGGTAATCTGGTTCCCAGGCACTGTACGTGCGGCAGACCAGCTGGAACTGAACAAGCCCCATCCGGTTACGCTGGAAAAAAACAGCGATTCATTGTTATATGAGTTTACGGTTCCGGAAGCGGGAAATATCAGCATAAAAGTAAAACGCACAACTCCTGCGGATTCATCAGAAATCACCGTCAGACTGTTTGATTCCGACAATCTCGCCCTTACCGGAAACTGGACGGACTCAGACGTGGAGCTTCCGGTCTATTCCACCGATAAAAACAGGACATTTTATATAAAAATAGACGGATCTTATCGAATTAATAATACCACTTATATCCTGACCGTAAACTTCCAGCCTGCGGACAACTGGGAAACAGAAATAAACGACAGTACAGAATCCGCTGATCCAATTACAGCGGATAAGACCTGGTATGGAATGATCTATGATGATAATGATCCATGCGATTTTTATAAAATTAGTTTAGATAGCAATAAAAAAGTAAGCATTACCTTTGGTCCGAAGGAAGTGTCCGGTGAAACCCATGACTGAAATGTATATCTGACAGACAGCAATAACCAGTCTGTACTGATATACCGGGACAGCACCACCCAGTCCTACGACTGTTATCTGAAAAAAGGTACGTATTATCTGAAAAAAGGTACGTATTATCTGAAAGTAGAAAATGATTATCATGCAGTCAATATCCCTTATGCCATCACTTACAGGGAATCTGCGCTGAAACTTGAAAAACCCGCAATCACATCCATTAAGGCTGTGGGACAGGCCGGAGTGTTATCCAACTGGACAGAGTTCAGCCGTATCGGGATTAAAAATCAGGGAGACGCCACAGGTTATACCATTAAAGTAGCCTCTAAAAAGAATATGAAAGGGGTACTTGACACAAAGGATATCAGCTTCGATGATACGAATACAAAAAATCAGGTAACGCTTGACACACGTCTTACCATATTAAAATCTTATTATGTACAGGCACGAAGCTTCATACAGGATCCGTTTGGCACAAAAATATATGGAAAATATGGCAGCGTAATATGTAAAAATTTAAAAAAATCCACTTATAATAAATTAAAGTAACGCATACTGGGCATGTGTCTGATACCATCTTATCATGTGTCTGGATAACACTTTCCAAACTATGAGTATAAACTGTTTCTGAATTTCTGAAACAGCCTCCAGGGATATCGTGTCTGAACCATGCTTCTTACGCCGTAACCCACAAATCATGTACCCTGTGAAGGGTATGAAATGCTTTACACTTAATACCCGGAACGGTATATCATTCCCTTCAGGGTACTAAGTGGAGAATATGGATCATGGAAATGATTTTTCAGACATGCTCTGGAATATCATCCAGCCGGCTGGTAATTTTTGTCCCGCAAATCCGTTGCGCACCGCCGGAACTATAAACGTACTCCGGACTTTCCGGATGTAAAATCAGCCTGTGCACACTTTTTCGTCTGCGGTTGTTTCCAGTCTGAAAAGCCTCCGGCAATATTTTTTACATCTTTATTTTAAATATGCCGGGACGTGCCTGAAAAATGCTTTTTGTAAGATGTACCCTGAAGGAGATGAGATACTTCACACTTTGTCCCCTTCCGGATATAGCATGACCTTCCCGAAATTCACAATGTCATGATGCCAGGGGCAAAAGGTCCCGGATATATAAAATGCAGCAATTGTTTTTGTATTGTGTGCTATTTTGATATATTTTACAGGAATATTTGAGAATATAATGTCAATTAATTTTAAAACAATTCAAATATAAACAACCTTCTGACCCCAACATCATATCATTAAATTAAGGTGCCGGGCTGGTCATCTGTGCCACAAAAAACTGATAACCAGGAGTATTTGTATATCCGGATTCCGGACAGAGAAAACTTAAGTTAATGACACTGAGATATTTCATGACTTTCCGGATATAGCATGATCTTCCCGGTATAGCATGACCTTCTGGTACAAAGAGGGAGTGCGCATTGCGGAAATGATTGAACAGACACACTCTTGTTTACAAATTTTTGATCAGGCATTTGATGAAATAATCGTAACAGTTTACAAAAATATAAACCAATCTGAAATACAGGAAACTAGTGTACTGTATCATTGATACTCAGCCAGACCTCCCTGCTCAGGCTTCCATCGGACTGCGTTGCCTTCACTCAACGATGCCACCGCATCGCCCCGTTCAGGCGCCTTGCCACTGAAACCCTGTTCAGCGGAGTTTTGACAGATATCAACGATACAATACACCAGAGCGTGTTTGAAAAATCATTCCTGCCATCTGCATTCCCCACTTTGCGTGATATTTTCGCCAGATTCAGGTTACATAGCCCACTATGCGCCCTTCATTTGGCGCAAATCTCCCACAAATTGTAAAATACATCTGACAGATAGCATTTTTCAAACACGCTCTGGTATTATATCCCAACAGTTTTTAGAGTACTGTTGGGTATAACTTAGCTAATTTTA
>CANRTU010000098.1 GCA_947642745.1 uncultured Eubacterium sp. | reverse complement strand
TACATGAGTATTACCGGACACGTAAAGAAAACCCGTTAAAGAAGATGCAGTCTGTCGTAGCGGTAGCGTGCAAGGTTCTGAGGATATTTTACACGATACTGACAAAAGGTGTAGACTATGATGCCGGAAAACTGATGGGCGGCATCAGGAGACCACAGATCCAGGCGGCGTAAGAAACGAACATAGACCACAAGCGGGCAATGCCCTGTCATAGTTGGGTTGAACTTTCAAAAATTTTGATTGAGAGTTGAATCCAGCTGTGACAGGATAGCTGGAAGGTATGTGGATGGAGCCGGGAAAACGTCCGCCGCAAGGTGCCGGTTTGCAAAGCGTACAGAACAGGTCAGTAAGACTTAAAACAAAGAATGAGCCGGTAGTCGGCAGGAATATTTACCTTAGGGCAGGACCCTGCAATGGAGCTAAGCTGACACCCTGGTCATGGACAGGCGGGACGAAGGAAGTTAGGACCCCACAGAAATGCGGGCGATCCTGGTAGACACGGGAGGTTCGCTGCCGTAGAAGGAAGGGTATACATAAGGCCATGCAGAACGAAAAACCAAGACGTTCTACTTCTTGTACCCAAACACCTCTATTTTCGTACCAGATACAGAGAAATGTCCATCCTCTCGGCTCATTCATCTGAGATATGAAACAAAAAATTCCTTGAAAAATAAGGAAAAAAGACTTGACTTAATAGGGAGGTTATATCAGAAGATGAAACACAAAAGATCAATATGGAAATTATTACTGGTGCTGTTATGCTGTCTGCCGCTGGCGGGCTGTGCGGATATTTTAGAACAGACAGTGACGCAGAATACCGGGAAGACAGACGCTGTTATTTCGCCTGAGGATATTCCGGAATATTCGGGTGATCTATATGTTGAACTGAATGGAAATAAACCGTATTTTACGAAAGATGAACTGACAGACCAGTCTTTTGAGAAATATAGTGAACTGGATCAGCTGGGAAGATGCGGCGCAGCGTATGCCTGTATCGGAAGGGATCTGATGCCTACGGAAAAACGGGGCAGCATCAGCCATGTAAAGCCTTCCGGATGGCATTCTGTCAGGTATGACAATGTGGAAGGAAAGAGCCTGTATAACCGCAGTCATCTGATTGCCCACCAGCTGGCAGGCGAGGATGCGAATGAGAAAAACCTGATTACAGGAACACGTTATATGAATGCGGACGGAATGATTCCGTTTGAAAATATAGTTGCCGATTATGTGAAAGAAACAGGGAATCATGTCATGTACAGGGTTACGCCTGTATTTAAAGGAAATAATCTGATTGCGGACGGTGTGCGGATGGAAGCCATGTCAGTAGAGGATCAGGGTGAAAGCGTCTGTTATCATGTGTTTATTTATAATGTACAGCCCGGCATTGTGATTGATTATGCCACAGGTGAGAGTTTCCGTGAAGAATCAGACAATGCCGCCGGTCAGCAGGCGGAAGGGGAAATCCGGGGAAATACCCGTTCAAGAATCTATCATTGTCCGGGCCAGGCGGCTTATGATGAAATGGCGGATTCCGCCAATCTGATACGATTCAGGACAGAGGAAGAGGCCATGGAAGCCGGCTACCGGAAAGCGAAACGCTAAAGATGAAATGGCGGAATCGGCCGGTCTGATAAAATCCGGGACAGAAGAGAGGCCATGGAAGCCGGCTGCCGGAAACCAAAACGCTAAAATATATCTGAAAAAAGACTGATATCAGAGACAGCATAAAGGGAATGCTTATAAAATTCCGATAAAGTCTGGCTGCTGGGTGGTATGGATCATGAAGTCTGACAGATGCTTTACTTTTTATTGACAGTTTCCGTACGAATATTCTATAATATGGAAGACAAGGGTTACGTGTCAAACACCAGTTAATTTATCACAAAGCGAAAGAGAGGGAATAAAAATGCTTAGAGTAGGTATGCTTACAAGCGGCGGCGACTGCCAGGCCCTGAACGCTGCAATGCGTGGCGTGGCAAAAGGTTTGAGTGCAAATGTTGATGAGCTGGAAATTTATGGATTTCTGAACGGTTATAAAGGCATGATTTACGGAGATTATAAATTATTATCCCCATCAGATTTTTCCGGAATTCTGACCAAAGGAGGTACAATTATAGGTTCCTCCCGCCAGCCATTTAAGCTGATGCGTACACCAGATGAAAATGGCCTGGACAAAGTGCAGGCAATGAAACAGAATTATTATAAGCTGAATCTGGACTGTGTTGTAATCCTTGGTGGTAACGGTACCCAGAAAACAGCAAACCTGCTCCGTGAAGAAGGATTAAATGTTATCCATCTGCCTAAAACAATTGACAATGATATTTTTGGCACAGACGTAACTTTTGGATTCCAGAGTGCCATTAATATTGCTACAGATGCCATTGACTACATTCATACCACAGCCGCTTCCCACAACCGTGTGTTTATCGTGGAAGTAATGGGACATAAAGTAGGCTGGCTTACATTATACGCAGGACTGGCAGGCGGTGCTGATATTATCCTTTTACCGGAAATTCCATACGATATCAAAAAAGTCTGTGAAGCAATTGAAAAACGTACCAGGGACGGAAAAGGATTTACCATTCTGGCAGTGGCAGAAGGAGCTATTTCCAAAAAAGACGCAGAGTTACTGAAAAAGAGCAAAAAAGAATACAAGAAAAAAATGGAACAGAAACCATATCCATCTGTTTCTTATGAAATCGCAAAGAAAATCGAAGAAAAAATCGGAACCGAAGTACGTGTTACAGTTCCGGGACATACACAGCGTGGCGGAAGTCCTACGCCGTATGACCGTATACTTTGTACCAGACTGGGTGCTTCAGCAGCCCAGGCAATCCTGGAAAAAGATTATGGTTATATGATCGCCATGATTAATGACGAAGTGAGACGTGTGCCACTGGAAAATGTGGCAGGTAAGTTAAAGATGGTAGATCCAAATGCCCAGATCGTAAAAGAAGCGAAGCTGACAGGAATCAGTTTTGGCGATTAATGAATCACGAGGGGAAAACAGATCAGAGAAAAACGAAAGACGAATTGTAAACTGATTGTGAAAAGATACCGCTTATGGCGGAATTACATCCAGTTATGTCAAAAAGCTGATGTCCGGTATGCGCTGCGCACTATATGAACAGGGTGCGCAGAAAACCGTATATCGGATGACTGTGAAATAAGAGGCTGTCGCATGAGATGAAAGATACCGGACAGGGTATTTTCTAAAACAGAAATTCCCATATCCTGTAAACTGTTTTCAGAATGCGGCAGTTCTTTTTATTATGAGGTGGGACAAAATGTCATATACAGCGCTTTATCGGAAATACCGCCCCCTGAATTTTGAAGATGTGCGGGGACAGGAGCATATTGTTACAACAATTAAGAACCAGATACGGACGGGCCGTATCGGGCACGCCTATCTGTTTTGCGGTACCAGGGGAACAGGAAAGACGACCGTGGCAAAAATATTCGCAAAAGCGGTCAACTGTGAACAGCCACAGGATGGGAGTCCCTGTGGAGAATGTCCTGCCTGCAAAGCCATTGCCGCCGGCAATTCCATGAATGTAATAGAAATAGATGCCGCATCCAATAACGGGGTAGACAATATCCGTGAAATCCGTGAGGAAGTCACCTATGCGCCCACGGAAGGACGGTACAGGGTATATATTATAGATGAAGTTCATATGCTGTCCATTGGTGCGTTTAACGCACTGTTGAAAACACTGGAAGAGCCGCCGTCTTACGTGATTTTTATACTGGCCACAACTGAGGCGCACAAAATTCCGGTGACGATACTGTCACGCTGCCAGCGATATGATTTTCACCGGATATCTGTCAATACAATTGCCAAAAGACTGCAGAAGCTTATTGAACTGGAGGAAGCGCAGGCGGAAGAAAAGGCAGTCCGGTATATTGCGAAATCAGCGGACGGGGCCATGCGGGACGCTCTCAGCCTTCTGGATCAGTGCATGGCGTTTTATATGGGACAGAAGCTTACCTATGAGCATGTGCTGGAAGTACTGGGCGCAGTGGATACCGGGCGTTTTTCCAGTATGCTGCGGGCAGTGACTGGAAAGGATATTACAGGGGCTATGCGGCTGATGGAGCAGCTGGTGGCGGAAGGACGGGATCTGGGACAGTTTGTAAACGATTATACCTGGTATATGCGAAATCTGCTGTTGCTGCAAAGTTCAGACGACATGGAAGATGTGCTGGATATGTCTGTGGAAAATATGGCTCTGCTCAAAGAGGAATGCCAGATGATCAGCGGTGCGCAGCTGATACGGGATATAAGGATTTTTTCTGAATTGTCCAGTCAGATCAGGTACTCTTCCCAGAAACGCATTCTGATTGAAATCGCAATTATCAAGCTGTGCCGTCCGGAAATGGAACAGGATCAGGAAACGGTGCTGGCACGGCTGGAACAGGTGGAGCACCAGGTCAGTCATCAATTTAGGGATGAAATTGCAAGCCAGGTCAGCCTGCAGCTAAAACAGCAGATGCGGCAGGGAGCCATACAATGGCAGGATACAGCGCCGCAGCAGTCCGCAGAGCCGGAGGAAGCTGTAAACCCCGTGCTGCCGGTGGCTGTACCGGAAGATATAAGGGCAGCAGTGAAAAACTGGCCGTCCATTGTATCTGCCATGCCGGGAATGATCCGTATGTTTATGCAGCGGGCACATCTGAGCCTGGCGGGGGACAGCGGACTGCTGATTGTACTGGATGACGCCATAGGCGCAGAGATGCTTTCCGGTGAAGAACACCGGCAGGAAATTGCGGATATTATTTCAAAGACCATGGGAAAAGAGATACAGGTGCAGATACGGGTCAATGATACAGGACATGCGTTTGAAGAAGCCTTTGTGGATCTGAAAGAAGCGATTCATATGGAAATAGAATATGAAGAAGAGGACATGTAAAAAGGCCCGGCAACATGCCGGAAAGAATCACAGTTCCATATTGTCAGATGAGCCGTTATGAGTTAAAATCAGTAACAGGCACAAAAAATCTGCAAGGAAATGGAGGACAATGACAATGGCAAAACGAGGAGGGTTTCCGGGTGGCGGAATGCCTGGTAATATGGCGAATCTGATGAAGCAGGCACAGAAAATGCAAAAACAGATGGAAGAAGCCACAAAAGAACTGGAAGAAAAAGAGATGACAGCCACAGCCGGCGGCGGAGTCGTAGAGGTGACTGTATCCGGGAAGCGGGAAGTGACCAGAATTAAAATAGATCCGGAAGCAGTAGATCCGGATGATGTGGAAATGCTGGAGGATCTGATTATGGCGGCCACAAATGAAGCAATCCGCCAGGTGGATGAATACTCACAGAATACCATGGGCAAAATCACCGGCGGCCTGGGCGGCGGAATGGGGTTATTTTAACAATGGAGTATTACAGCAGCCAGATCAGCAGACTGATAGAATCCCTGGCATCGTTGCCGGGGATTGGAATTAAGTCAGCCCAGAGGCTGGCTTTTCATATTCTGGATATGCCGGAAACAGAAGTGGAAATGCTGGCCGGGTCCATGATAGAAGCAAGACGTAAGATATGCTATTGCAGACAGTGTTTCACGCTGACAGACCATGAGCTCTGTCCTATCTGTAAAAATCCGGACCGTAACCAGAAACTGATTATGGTAGTGGAAAATCCCAGGGATCTGGCGGCATATGAAAAAACCGGTAAATATGACGGTGTCTATCATGTGCTGCATGGTGCGATTTCACCAATGCTCGGTATCGGGCCTGCGGATATAAAACTTCAGGAGCTGATGCAGCGGCTCTCAGGAGATGTGGATGAAGTCATTATAGCTACAAACTCCAGTCTGGAGGGCGAAACAACCGCCATGTATATCAGCAAACTGATTAAACCTGCCGGTATCCGGGTCACACGTATTGCCAGCGGCGTACCCGTAGGCGGCGATCTGGAATATATTGATGAAATCACGCTGCTGCGTGCCCTGGAAGGCCGTACGGAACTGTAAGCGTCTGCGAAAGAGTAAGGGGAAACAGGAAGGTATCAGAACAGAAAGCCGCATGGATGTATCCTGCGCAAAAGTATGACAGTATAAGCCACAGAGACAGTACGGAACAGGAAGCGCTCTGTGGTGCGCAGGCCGGCTGAAATACAAAACTGGCGCACTACCAACAATATCTGCCAAAATCAGCCTGCCGGGTATGATACATTGTGCACATACTTCAAAAATGGAAAGAGGTGTGTGCAATGGCAGAACAAAAGCAGAACGGGGCGGCAAGCCTTCCCAAAAATATCCGCCAGATCGGCACAAGTATAGGGAATACCAGGGTATATCTGGAGGATTACGTATATACCTACTTACATACGCCACAGCAGCAGGAGGCCTGGGAGCACCGTGGTTTCGTACTGCTGGGGCGTCTGGAGCAGGGCAGGGATTATCTGAGATATTTTATCAGCGGCCTGATCCGGGTGGGAGACAATTTTTTCCATGACGGTATTCTGGAGTTTCGTGACGAGACCTGGACATATATTTATCAGGAAATGAAACAGTATTATGATAATCTGGAAATTGTCGGATGGGGGCAGGATGTGGGCGGTGCGTCAGCCAGCCTGACAGCTGAAATTGAACGCAGTCACAAGCAGAATTTTAATATTCACAAAAACGTGCTCCTTTTGCTGGATCAGGTGGAATGTGAAGAGTCCTTCTATCTTTTTGAGAAAAATATGCTGCAGCGCAGAGAAGGATATTACGTCTATTATGAGAAAAATCCCCAGATGCAGGAATATATGATTGCGTCCAGAAAAGAAAAAGAGCTGGATATTTCTGCGGATGATATTAAAGAACCGCTGGTACACAGCTACCGGGAAGCACTGCTGGATAAAAAGGCGCAAATGGCGGACCGGAAATGGAATGGCGTGCTTTATACGACCAGTATGCTGCTGGTACTTTCTGTCTGTGTGCTGGGAGTCAGTACTGTCAACAACGTGGAAAAGATGCAGAATCTGGAAACCACGGTCAGCCGTATATCCAGTCAGGTGGGACAGGCTGGGGGAGGCGGCGACAGGACAGCCCCGGCCATGAGTACGAACATGCAGCAGGCAGATGATGGGACAGGCGCACCAGAGAACGGTGCGGGTTCCGGCACACCGGCGCAAGGGGCAGAGAAAGATAAACAGAAAGAAACAGAGGGAAAAGATTCCGGCTCTGGCAGCAGTAGTCAGACACAGACGGCAGCGGATGACGGAAACAGCGGAGGAGCTGACAACGCAGAAACAGGACAGGAAACCGGCGGAGAAACGGCCACAACACTGACGGATGCGCAGACCTGGCTGCTGCAGGGATATTATGTGGTAAAAAAAGGGGACAACCTGGCAGGAATCAGCAGAAAAATTTATGGCACGCCAAAGAAAGCGGAAAAAATCTGTGAACTGAACGGAATTGATGATATGGATAAAATATATGCGGGCCAGAAACTGAAACTGCCCTGAATCAGAATATGCTTCTGACAGATCCGGCGGAGACACCAGGCGGCAGCCTGTTCCTGTCTGAACATATGTCCCCGGAAATACAGACAGGAACAGACAGCCTTTTTCTGACTGTTTTCTGCGCATGTACATACCTGCTCCGGCTTTCCGGGACAGGTCTGAAAATGCTGTAAGGTGTACCCTGAAGGGCATGATGCTTCGTGTCCTTCAGGGTATGCTTCACAGTATACGAAAAGCACAGTGCGGGAGTCATTTTAAGACAACGTCCTGATGTGCTATTTTGTCTTCAGTACTTCCAGCAGGTATTCCCAGACTCTTTTCACCGATGCGACAGAAAGCGTTTCTTCTGTTGTGTGGATGGAATGCATATCCGGTCCCAGGGAGACACAGTCCAGATCTGGTATTTTTCCAGCGAACAGGCCACATTCCACACCAGCATGGATCGCTACGACAGCCGGCTGTTTTCCGTACATCTTCTCATAAATGGCGGCCAGTTTCTCACGGAACGGGGAATTACGCCGGTACTCCCAGGCAGGGTATACGCCGGAAATCTCAATGCTGCCGCCGGCGGCTCCGGTGAGGAAAGCCAGTTTGTCCAGCAGCGCCTGTTTTGCGCTCTCTACCGAACTGCGCACAGCGTACTGGAGTGTGAGCTGTGTCCCTTCCAGTTTCAGAATGCCGGGGTTTAAAGACGTTTCCGGCAGATCTGGCACATCCGGACTCATGGTCTGGATACCGGCAGGAAGCATATTGACAAACATAACCGCCTGCTGTGTGGAAGACTCATCCAGCATGGCGGAAGGAAGATTCATATTACGTTCTGTTACAAGCTTCAAATCTTTATCTGTAACGGCATATTCTCCTGACAGATTCTGACCGGTAGCGAGAATGGCTGTTTCTGCTTTCTCAAGGTCCGCTGGCGCCAGACAGAGGGTGGCTGTACATGTCCTTGGGATAGCGTTATCTTTTTTGCCGCCTTCTAATGCGGCCAGTGTAAACCGGACTTTACTGGAAAGTTCCAGCAGAACCCGTCCCATCAGCAGATTTGCGTTCCCCCGTCCTTTGTTAATTTCCGCTCCGGAGTGGCCTCCGGTGAGCCCGGTGACAGTCACCTTTAAAGAAGCGCCGTCAGCCGGTATCTGGCGCAGCGGCAGACGGCAGACAGCTCCGGCGCCGCCGGCACAGCCAGCCAGAAAGATACCTTCTTCTTCAGAATCCAGATTCAGCAGTCTGCGTCCGGTGAGCATGGACACATCAATGCCGCTGGCGCCTTCCAGTCCTACTTCTTCACATACAGTCAGCACAACCTCCAGTTTCGGATGGGCAATCGTCTGGTCTGACAGCAGCGCCAGTGCATAGGCAATGGCGATACCATCATCTGCTCCAAGGGTGGTGCCGTCTGCTGTAATTGTATTTCCATCTGTAAGTAATTTTATTCCGTCGGTATCAAAATCAATTGTGCTGCCGGGTTCTTTTTCGCATACCATATCAAGATGCCCCTGGATAATAACCGGCGGTTCGGCTTCATAGCCGGCGCTGGCTTCTTTTATGATAATTACATTTTTCAGACTGTCCTGATACCATTCCAGGTGATGCTCCTTTGCGAAAGCGACACAGTAATCGCTGATTTTCTCTTCATGATACGAAGCTCGTGGAATAGCGCTGATGGCTTCGAAATATGCGAATACATTTTGCGGTTCTAAACCGGATAAGATTCCCATGAAATTACCTTCTTTCTATTATTATCGTATAGCCGGTGAAAACGGGTTAATGGTAGTATTATCGGATGAAAACAGGAACATGTCAAGAAAAAAACGGGAACTGCCGGTTCCAGGATATTTTCATGAAAAGTGTTCAGAAAGGAAAAGCGCCACAAACTTTGTAAGTTTGTCAAACATATGTTACACCGACCGCAGATAATCTCTTAATACCT
>CANRTU010000097.1 GCA_947642745.1 uncultured Eubacterium sp. | reverse complement strand
CAGGTATTAAGAGATTATCTGCGGTCGGTGTAACATATGTTTGACAAACTTACAGTTTTTGTGCTCCATTTTTTCAATCATACGACAAAAAACAGTACAACGGACAGGGCCGGATATCTGTGCATATCCGGCCCTGTCCGTTATGAGATTATCTGTAAAACTTTTTTCCGGAAATGTGCCCAACGGGCATAATCTTTTTGTCTGCTTTAAGGCTGATTTACAATTCCCACAAACAGAGGCAGTCCATCCCCGCCTGTAATCGCAAACAGAAACGACCGGTCCAGTACAAAATCAATTTCATCACCCATGGGCATTCCGGTACCACAGACAGCCATAACTGTATAAGCCGCCGCCGTCACGCCCTTTTCATCCACAGCCACTCTGGCCGCATGATCCGCCCTGGACAGATACATCCCGTCCACAGCCCTGGTCAGTGGCGAAAAATCAGACGTTTCTGGTTTAAAGATATCCGTAATACCCAGTGATTTCAATCCCTGTTCCATATCTGTCTGACAGGAAACATCAAACTTTGGAATGGAAAGATTTACCAGCATCTGTTTCTGGTCTTTCCAGCCGGCGGACTTGTCTTTTAATAACAGAAATTCCATGGCCTGATCGTCCGTCAGCAGCTCCTGTGGCGATACACCTTTATCCGGGAGCAAAAACCACATACTGCCGGATTCATTCAGGCTGCAGGCAATGGAAGAAAATTGTTTTCCCCAGTAATACGTCTGGCTGGAAAGGTTTTTGTGCATGAAATCACAGTTTACATCACCAGACGGTGTATAAAACACTTCTTCTGTTGTATTTTCTGTTAAGAATTCACTGCTCCATTTCGCACGGAAGTATATAGTGGCAGCCAGAGCCATCACTGTTTCCGCACCCAGCTTCTGCGTAGACACCTGTTCTTTTAACAGTCCGCCAGTCTGCTCATTCAGCCAGTCCTGAAACAGTCCGTCGAGATCCTCTGAACCCATTTCCCCCTGATAGGAAGAAGCATAATAATGATCTGCCAGCAGATCCAGCGTTTTCTGATTAAATGTTATATCTTTATTTAACCATAATGAACTGGCCAGAATGCTTGTAAGGGCGCCATCATCGCAATAACCGGCCCTCCATAAAAGCGACGCCTGCGTACGCAGCGCCTCTATATTTTCACTGCCCAGCAGATCCAGAATCTGCTGGCGGCTGTTACCTTCTGTCAGTTCCGCCATCATTCCAAGCGCCATATAAATATTTAACGGGGAACAGACCCTGTTTTCCCCTTCCTGACCGGATAAAAACGCCCGGATGCTTCTGGTGAAATAACTGTCCAGACCTTCTTCATAACCTGTCAGCTCCCGTCTGGCCTTCACGTCTTCCCACCAGGCGTCATATTCCTTCGAAAATCCCGCATCGTCAAAATTCCCGTTTTCGTCAAAATAAGCCTGTTCATCCGGATACGGAGCGTTATCCGGGTATTCCGCTTTTGCCACAGCCCTTGCGGCAACTGTCTGTTTTTTGCCGGACTGCATGGCCAGAACACCTGCCACAACTACCGCAAATACAGCAGCCGCCCCGGCAAACTGCCAGCTTTTCCAGAAAGGCCGCTTTTCTCCCGCAGCCTGCCCCACCAGTCCGTCCCGGATATCTGTAATTCCATCAAACAGCCGTTCCCGTTTTCTTCCATGTTCTAATCCGTTTTTTAATCCCTGTTTTATTTTCTTATCCATAAATGGCTCCTTTCTGCGCCAGCATCTTACGGCGCCCTTAAATGTCATGGGGTAATTCCTTCCTGTTCCAGATATGCCTTTAACTTTTTCCTGAGGCGCATCATCCGCCCGGACATCTGGTTCGGCGTACAGTGGCACGCCGCAGCCAGAGTGTTTACCGCATCTCCGTACCAGTAGCGCCGGACAAATAAGACGGCATCTTTTTGGGGCAGGGAGTCCAGCCAGCGGTTCAGATAACCGGCCAGTTCCTTTCTGTCCACAGCCTGTTCCACATCACTGGCATCCGGAATACATTCGTCCAGTTCCGAAAGCAGCACTTCCATGCCGTTGTAACGCTTTGCGGCATGATGGTTCCGCCACCGGCTGATGGCCAGATTACGGGTAATGCGTCCCAGAAACGCCCCCAGGGACCGGGGCCGCTGCGGCGGCACACACGTCCATGCAGTATACCAGGTATCATTCACACACTCTTCGGCATCCTCCCGGACACCCAGGATATTTCCGGCAATCCGCCTGCACAACTTCCCATATTTGCGGTCACTCTCCGCAATCGCCTGTTCTTTCCTCTCATAATACAACTGAATAATCCGGCCATCTTCCATCCTTTCACTCCCCTCAAAAAATCCTTTCACTATTATAGACGCATTTTATTGGAAAATATGGGCCAGTTTAATAATTTTTCCAAAAAATAATTCTTCTGTCCATTGCCGGCAGCTGTTCCTCCTGTCATCCACTGCCCGGACTACAATTCTTTTTGCAGGAACCAGAATTGTATGTTATGATAATCTCCGATGTCACATCTCCCGCTTTGCGGGGGCAGACATTGCGATCCCATGGTCGTTTACTTTATTCCAAAGACCAGTCAACAGAAAGGAGTTTTACAATGACAGATACAAGAATTATAGATATGCATGTACATTCCTCTGCTTCCGACGGTACATTTTCCCCCCGGGCATTGCTGGCAGAAGCAAAAAAAGCCGGATTAAGCGCAATGGCATTAACCGACCATGATACAATGGATGGCATTGAAGAAGCAGCGGACGCAGCCAGGGAACAGGGCATTGAATTCATTCCGGGAGCGGAATTTTCCACAGATTACATGGAAGTTGAGATCCACGTACTCGGATATTATTTATCGCCGGAATATCCGAAACTCAGGGACAAGCTGGAAGAATTCCGGAATTTCCGTGCCACCAGAAACGTGCGCATGATTGAACGGCTGCAGGAAGAAGGATTTTCCATTTCAATGGAACAGCTGGAAGAAAAATTTCCTGACAGCGTTATTACCAGAGCCCATATCTCAACACTTCTGGTAGAGACAGGACAGGTACCGGACAAACGAACGGTTTTTGCTGAATATCTGGGTGAAAACTGCCGCTGCTATATACAAAGGCCTAAAATTTCTCCAGTGGAAGCCGTTACCCTGATCCGGGAAGCAGGCGGACTGGCCGTGCTGGCGCATCCGGTTTTATATGACCTGTCAGAAGAACATTTAAAACAGATGATAGTGGAAATGAAAGAAGCCGGTATGTGCGGCATGGAAGCCATCTATTCTGAAAATACGCCACAGGACGAGCGCCGTTTCCTGGAAATGGCTGATTCCTTTGATCTGCTGGTAAGCGGCGGTTCGGATTTTCATGGAGCCAACAAGCTGGACATCCTTCCCGGCACCGGAAAGGGCAATCTGCATATCCCTTACCGTCTGCTGGAAGAATTTAAAAAATTGCGACAGTGATAAAGTTTTGATCTACAGGGATCCAGCCAGTCCAAAAGGCCGGATACCCCGGCTGGGGCAGGCTGTATAACGGCATTGAATAACCGCTCTGGTACTCCTGCCCCGCCTGATTCCCAGACAGACACTGTAAGGGCCGGCTGCCTTTCTCCGGCGTCCGGGAAATATGCAGCCACCCGTCAGATGATCTGATATGTGAAATAAAAGATTATCATGTATTATGCGGGATTGTCCGGCGCAATATGAAAGCGTGTCTGAAATTATGCTCCCTGGATCATCTGACAGATTACATGCTTCAGACACGCTCTGGTACACACCGGCTGCGCCGGCTTTATAACGCTTCCACATCCACGCCCCGCAGCAGCTGGTTTTTATGGATTTCCGCTCCGGTTTCATCAAACACATAGATCCGGTACAAAAGTACGCACATCTTTTCTCCAATGGAAATATTGCGCCGCTCCAGGGAACGGTTTGTCGTAAGTCTTACCCCATTCACGGACAGCGTCACTTCCAGATAACTGCCCCGGAACGCTATCTCTTCCACAGTGCCTGCTTCCACCGCATGCATCAGGCCTTTAAATTTCTCATTATCGCTTTTGAACGCTTCCACAAACTCCGGACGTACAATGGCTTTCCGGCCGGCCCCCACATTCTCAAATCCTTTAAATCCGGACAATCCTTCCAGTACAACGGAAGAGCCGATAAACTGCGCCACAAATGGCGTTTTCGGCCGTTTGTAAATCTCTTTTGGCTCCCCCATCTGTTCGAGGCTGCCTTCATTAATAATAATAATATCGTCCGCCACTTCCACGGCCTCATCCTGGTCGTGGGTAACAAAAATACTTGTAATGCCCACCTTATGTATCATTTCCCTCAGCCAGCTGCGCAGCTCTTTACGCACTTTGGCGTCAATAGCGGCAAACGGCTCATCCAGAAGCAACAGCGCCGGCTTTGGCGCTATCGCCCTGGCAAAAGCCACCCGCTGGCGCTGGCCGCCGGAAAGCTGGTCCGGATACCGCTTTTCAAGACCCTCCAGACCTATGAGAGAGATCATTTCGCTGACCCGCTCCCGGATCTTTTTCTTATCCATCTTTTTCACTGTAAGTCCGAAGGCAATGTTGTCATATACTGTCATATAGCGAAAGAGCGCATAATTCTGGAACACAAATCCAATGCCCCGTTCATTGGCCGGCACCTGGTTGACGACTTTTCCGTCTATGATTACATCCCCGTCATCCTGCTGCTCCAGTCCCGCCAGCATCCGCAGTATGGTAGTCTTGCCGCTTCCGCTTGGGCCCAGCAGAGCCACCAGTCTGCCCTGTCCGATGCCAAAATTAATATTTCTGGCCGCCTCATAATTACCAAATTTTTTGCATATATTTTTCATTTCTACGTACACAGATAGCATCCTCCAAATTTAAATATAAACATTATTTTATCTTAACGGAAACCACATGGCTGTCCGGCCATGACTGTTTCCATATAAAAAGTATCCGCCCACAGGCAGGAAGTACTGCGGCGCGGCGCATACTTTTTATGTGGAAAGATCTGACTGCTGACAGTACGCCGCTAACGGAGTTGTTAAATATTCTTTTTATATTTTCCACGGAATTCTACCATATTTTTCAAAATCAGCATAACGACCGCCATTCCTACCAGTAACGAGGATACGGCAAATGCCTGTGTAATGGAGTCCGCATTTCCTGCCATATACAAAGCGTCAATTTCCAACGGAAGCGTAAATGTCTTACCTCTTGCCCTGGATACTGCGTACACGGCGCCAAATTCCCCGAACGCCCTTGCGGCACAAAGAATCATACCGTACAGCAGTCCCCATTTCATATGAGGCAGCGTAATTTTCCGAAAGATTGTAAAGCTGGAAGCGCCCAGCATGGATGCCGCAATCTCCTCATCCCTGCCCACCGCATTCAGCACAGGAATAACCTCCCTGGAAATAAACGGAAATGTTACAAAAATCGTCACCACCACGACGCCCAGCACAGAAAATACCAGGGATATATCTGTTCCCAGCATATCATTGATCCGCTCAATAAACGGCGTAGCCCATCCGGTCCGGCCAAATGTCATAATATAAGCAAGCCCTGCGATGACCGGAGAAATAGAAAACGGAATATCTATTAAAGTAGACAGCACATTTTTGCCCCGGAAATCAAATTTTGTAAGCAGCCAGGACGCCACAACGCCAAATATTGTATTCACGATCAGCGCAGCCACCGTTGCGATCAGCGTCACCTTTAAAGCCGACAGGGTATATTCCGCCGTAAGCGCCGAACAATATAATTCCCATCCGTCTTTCAGGGAACGGTAAATAACCTCGATCAGGGGCAGTACAAGCATCAGCAGAAAAAACAGGACGCTGATACCAATTAAAAACCATTTTCCGATGCCGTCTTTATTTGTCGCACTTTTTCTTTCCATCAGATTACCTTGATGACCTCCTATATATTTTTGCAGCCTCTTAGCCGGTATAGCCGGGCTTTTACGCATTTGTCCTGCGTCCCGCTACCAGCTGTATGATATTGATTACAAACAGCATGGCAAAGGATATAATCAGCAGTACCAGAGCCAGGGCCGCCGCTCCTTCATAGTCCACGTTTCCAGAGTTTAGTTTCTGCATGATGATATAAGAAACAACCTGTGTTCCGTTTTTTTCACTGTTTCCGGATATGTATATTACACTGCCGTATTCCCCGATACCCCTTGCCAGCGCCAGCCCGAATCCGGTGAGCAGCGCCGGGGTAATTTCCGGAAGTACGACTCTTCGAAACGTTGTAAACCGGGACGCCCCCAGCATCAGGGACGCTTCTTCGTAAGAAGGCGACAGCTTTTCCAGCACCGGCTGAATCGCCCTGGTAACAAACGGAATACCGATAAAGACCATGGCAACGATAATTCCAATTCTGGAATATGCCACCCGGATGCCGGCCCGTTCCAGCGCACTGCCCAGAAATCCCTGGTCCGAATACATTTTGGTCAGTGTAATACCGGCAACTGCGGTAGGTAACGCAAAGGGAAGTTCTATCATCCCGTCCATGAGCCGTTTGCCGGGAAATTCGTAGCGCACCAGCACCCATGCCAGCAGCACGCCGGACACACAGTTAATCAGCGCCGCAATCAGGGCACAACTGATGCTGGTAACAAATGCCTGCACAACGTTCGGCCTGGTAAGCAGGCTGATGAAATCCGGCACTGACAGATGAAACGAATACGCCAGTACGGAAGCTAGGGGAACCAGTATGATCAGTGACAGCATGGCAACTGTAATTCCAAGCGTCAGGCCGAATCCAGGGATTATAGATTTTTTCAACGGTTCTGCCTCCTATCTGCTGTAAATTTCATCAAATATGGCGTCATCTGCGAAAAAATCCTCATATGCCTGATCCCAGCCGCCAAAATCATCAATTGTGCAAAGATCTACAGATAAATCAAATGTGTCTTTAAATTCTTTTAATGCTTTCTCATCTGACGGGCGGTAATAGTTTTTACCTACAATACGCTGCGCCTCTTCTGTATACAGATATTCCAGGTATTGTTTCGCCACTTCCTGTGTGCCGTTTTTATCTGCGTTTTCATCCACAATAGCAACTGACGGTTCTGCCAGAATACTTACGCTGGGTGTTACCAGTTCATAATCATCCGGATACTCAGCCAGAGATAAAAGCGCCTCATTTTCCCAGGCAATCAGTACGTCGCCCTGTCCGTTTTCTACAAATGTGGTGGTGGCTCCCCTGGCGCCGGAATCCATTACGAGTACATTGTCATAGATTTTTGCGGCAAATTCCTTCATTTTTGTTTCATCGCCATTAAATTCCTGTTTTGCATAGTTCCAGATTCCGAGAAATCCCCAGCAGGCCGCACCGGAAGATTTCGGGTCCGGCGTAATGACTTCTACCCCTTCTTTTGCCAGGTCATCCCAGTCTTTAATATCTTTCTCATTTCCTTTACGTACCAGAAATACGATGGTGGACTTATACGGGGAACTGTTTCCTTTAAATTCATCCAGCCAGCCGTTTTCAATCAGTCCCGCCTGCTCCACAGCCGTAATATCATGGGCCAGCGCCAGCGTCACCACATCTGCGTCGTTTCCTTCAATAACCGAACGGGCCTGGGCGCCTGAGCCGCCATGGGACTGTACGATTTCAATTTCTTTTCCTGTTTCTTTTTTATAATGTTCCGCAAATATTTCATTGTATTCCGCATACAGTTCCCTGGTAGGATCGTAGGATACGTTGGTAATAGTAATCTTTTCCCCGTCGCCTGCTTTTTCGTCTTTATCCTTTCCGCCGCATCCCGCAAGAGCGCCGGCACAAAGGACAGTGGCCAGCGCCAGCGCTGTGGCCCGCCTGCGGATACACCGGCCGCTTACGATGCTGTCATTTAATTTACTGTGTCCCATTATTTTCCAGTTTCTGCTTTTCATAATATCTCCCTTCCTTACACAAACGTTTGCGTATTTCTGCTTTCTTGTTGATTTTTTTATTTGTATGATGTATCATATGTTATGAAAATATTAAGCTTTTATACATGTTTTGTCAACGTAAAATAACACAAACGTTTGCTTAATGTTCTACTACGGTATCGCTTTCGAAAAGGAGGAAACTATGACGTTAAAGGAAATTGCCCGGATGGTGGGCGTATCTCCATCTACTGTATCAAGGGTACTCAACAATACCTCGTCCACCTGCGCATCCAGAGAGGTACGGGATAAAATATTTGAAGCCGCCAGAAAAACCGGATACATGCCCGATGAAAACGCAAGAAATCTCAGGGCTTCATCTGCCGGTAAACCGAAAGAAAACCATATCAGCATTGTACTGGCACGCATTAAGACACTGGATGCCGACCCGTTTTTTTATGAATTGTTCCGCAGTCTGGAAATTTCCCTGATGGAACATCATACGACAGTGGACCATGTGATTTATGCGGATAAAGAACTCTCCCAGGATATTTCCAGATCCAGGGGAATTATTATTCTGGGCCGATGCTCCCACAAACTGCTGGAGCAGATTCTGGCGCTGAACCGCAATGTGGTCGGAATCTGGAGAAACAGCATGGACTTTGATACGGACGAAGTGATCTGTGACGGACGCAAAGCTGCCGAGCTTGCGATGAAGCACCTGATCAGGCTGGGCCACAGACAGATCGCCTATATCGGAGACTGTTCTTATGAAAGCCGTTATGCCGGTTACTGCAACTGCCTGATTAACAATAATATTCCAATTAATTATGAATGGATTAAACAAACAGATCAGACTGGCGAATCCGGCAGTCTGGCATTTTATGAACTATTGGAAAAAAATGACGGTTTTTCAGCTGTATTCTGCGCCAATGACATTACGGCAATCAATGTATTAAGAATACTAAAACAGGAAAAACGCAGGCTGAAGCGAAAAATTTCTGTCATTTCCATTGATGATATCGAACAGAGCCAGGATACTTCCCCGCTTCTGACAACGATCCGCATACCCAGGGCCGAAATGGCCCATATGGCAGTCACTGTACTGCTGGACCGGATCGCTAAAAAGCATACGGAAGCCATACGCATAGAATTTCCATGCCGGATTGTAAACCGTAGCAGCTGCTATGAATATTAGATAATTTAAATTAGTATTATATTTTTAATATAGCCAGGATATACTTGCTGAATAAAACCGTAAGACGCCCGCCTGGCAACTACCGGAAAGAAGGGCTTTTCCTTCACGGAACACAGATTCCTGCAAATATAAAAAAGTATCCGGCAAAGCCGGATACTCCGCCTGCGGCGGGCTGCCCCTGCAGTTTTTTCCTCTCCGCCGCAGTGCGATCCTCCCGGAGGGGTTTTATCTTATAGGTCGCTCTTTCCTATAAGATAAAAAAGTATCCGGCTTCGCCGGATACTCCGCCTGCGGCGGGCTGCCTCCTGGCAGCATTTTCCCTTCCGCCGCAGCGCGATCCTCCCGGAGGGGTTTTATCTTATAGGTCGCTCTTTCCTATAAGATAAAAAAGTATCCGGCTTCGCCGGATACTCCGCCTGCG
>CANRTU010000096.1 GCA_947642745.1 uncultured Eubacterium sp. | reverse complement strand
GAATAAGCCTGTAAGCTGTTTTTCTTGCTTACAAACTTATTATACGAGGAGTTATACACATGAAGCTGATTTGTTCAAAAACAAATTTGCTCTATGGAGTAAATATTGTTTTAAAAGCAGTTCCAACCAGAACGACAATGCCAGTACTGGAATGTATTCTGGTAGACGCATCTACAGACAAAATCAAACTGATCGCAAACGACACTGAACTTGGAATAGAAACTTCCATTGACGGAACGATAAATGAACCGGGTATTGTTGCCTTAGACGCAAAAATATTTTCTGAGATAGTACGTAAACTTCCGGATAATGATATCCTCATTACAGTCGATGCCATGTTCAACACGCTGATTACCTGTGAAAAAGCCAAATTTAATATTATGGGTAAATCAGGGGAAGATTTTTCTTATCTGCCATCAATAGAAAAAAATGAGTCCATATCCATTACCCAGTTTACCTTAAAAGAGGTCATACGTCAGACGATTTTTTCGATTGCTGATAACGATAATAATAAACTGATGACAGGAGAATTATTCCAGATTCATGAAAATATGCTGAAAGTAGTATCCCTGGACGGACATCGTATATCTATCCGTAATATAGAACTAAAAGAAAGCTTTGAAGATAAAAAAGTCATTGTACCCGGCAAAACGCTACAGGAAATCAGTAAGATCCTTCCCGGTTCCGCAGAAGCGTATGTGGACATTTATGTTACAGAAAATCATATTACATTTGAATTTGAACACACGATTGTTGTATCAAGACTGATTGACGGGGAATACTTTAAAATTGAACAGATGTTGTCGTCTGCATACGATACAAAAATAAAAATAAATAAACGGGAATTATTAGGATGTATCGACCGTGCGACCCTGCTTGTAAAAGAAGGTGATAAAAAACCGATTGTGATGGATATTAAAGATGACTCTATGGAATTAAAAATAAAATCTTTTATTGGTTCCATGGATGAAGAAATCGCCATTGAAAAAAGCGGAAAAGATATTCTCATAGGATTTAATCCGAAATTTTTTATTGACGCACTGCGTGTGATAGACGACGAAACAGTTACTCTCTATATGGTAAATCCGAAAGCTCCATGTTATATCAGGGATGATGAAGAACAGTATATTTATCTGATCCTCCCAGTCAATTTTAATGCCGGCTGACAGGTATCCTGTTTTATACGATTGTCAGATAAAAGTATATTTATAAGTATATTTTATAAATGTTGTTCATCATAAAGGAGAAGATTATTATTATGACCATAGTTAAAATTAAAGACGAGTATATTAAGCTGGGCCAGGCACTTAAACTGGGCGGGCTTGTTGGTTCCGGTGTAGAAGCAAAAATAGTTATTCAGGATGGAAATGTAAAGGTAAATAATTCTGTAGAACTACAACGTGGGAAAAAACTGCACATCGGGGATATTGTCTCATACGATGGAGAGACAATGCAGATATCGCAATGATTATCAAATCCATAGAATTAAAAAATTTTCGTAACTATGAAGATCTGAATATTACATTCAGTAATGGTACCAATATTCTGTCCGGAGAAAACGCACAGGGAAAGACAAACATACTGGAATCCGCCTATGTCAGCGGAACGACAAAATCCCATAAAGGGAGCAAAGATAAAGAAATGATCCGTTTTGGAGAAAAAGAGGCGCATATACGTACTTTTGTAATTAAAAATCAGAAAGAGTTTCAGATTGATATTCATCTGAAGATGAACCGGCCCAAAGGGATTGCGGTTAACAGAATTCCAATAAAAAAAGCCGGGGAACTGTTTGGTCTTTTAAATATCGTATTTTTCTCTCCGGAGGATCTGAATATTATAAAAAACGGTCCTTCGGAACGCAGACGTTTTCTGGATCTGGAGTTGTGCCAGCTGGATAAAATATATTTGTCAGATCTGGCAAATTATAATAAAATATTAAATCAGCGTAATAAGCTGTTAAAAGACCTGGTATCCCGTCCGGAGCTTAGAGATACACTACCAGTCTGGGATCTTCAGCTGTTACAGTATGGGAAGCGCATTATAAGGCGCAGAAGTGAATTTGTGGAGAGGCTGGGGGAAATTGCCAGCCGTCTGCACCGGAGTATATCCGGAAACAGGGAAGAACTGCTTCTGGCCTATGAGCCGGATACCGGGGAGGAATCTTTTGAGGAAAGGCTGGAACAGGTTAAGGAAAAGGACTTAAAGTATTGTCAGACATCGGCAGGACCCCACAGGGATGATCTGTCATTTAAAATCGGGAATATTGATATCCGCAGATTTGGTTCCCAGGGGCAGCAGCGGACCTGTGCGCTGTCCCTGAAATTATCCGAGATTGAACTGGTAAAAACATCCATCCGGGATACACCGGTGCTACTTTTAGATGATGTACTATCAGAACTGGACAGCAACAGACAAAATTATCTGCTGAATAGCATACATAATATTCAGACGATCATTACCTGTACAGGACTGGATGAATTTGTTAAAAACCGTTTTCAGATTGATCGTGTTTTTGAAGTGGTAAGTGGTCATATAAGACAACAGACGGAATATGAGGGCGTGATTTAAACATGCCCTGAAAGACATACATAAAATGACCTGAGCTGGGAGGAGTGAATATGGCAACTGAAAATAACTATGGAGCAGACCAGATACAGATACTGGAAGGACTGGAAGCAGTCCGTAAAAGGCCGGGAATGTATATTGGGAGTACATCCGCAAGGGGCCTTCACCATCTTGTTTATGAAATCGTAGACAATTCCGTGGATGAAGCTCTTGCCGGATATTGCAAAAATATCGAAGTGACCATTAATCCGGATAATTCCATTACAGTGGTTGATGACGGCAGGGGGATTCCTACCGGTATCAACCAGAAAGCCGGACTTCCTGCTGTAGAGGTAGTATTTACCGTACTTCATGCCGGGGGGAAATTTGGCGGCGGCGGATACAAAGTGTCCGGCGGCCTGCATGGAGTAGGAGCGTCGGTGGTCAACGCACTGTCTGACTGGCTGGAAGTAGAGATCTGCCGGGATGGAAAAGTATATAAGCAACGGTATGAACGGGGAACTACCATGTATCCGCTCAGAGAAACCGGCAGTTGTGAAGCGGACAAAACCGGAACAAAAGTTACTTTTTTACCTGACAAAACAGTTTTTGAGGAAACAGTGTTTGATTATCAGACGTTAAAACAGCGCCTGAGGGAGACAGCATTTCTTACCAAAGGGCTTAGGATTATACTAAAAGACGTACGTGAAGAAGTGGTAAAAACCCATGAATTTCATTATGCCGGCGGTATTAAGGAATTTGTTACTTACTTAAACCGTGGACAGGAAGCCATATATCCGGAAGTCATTTACTGTGAAGGGAAAAAAGATAATGTGCTGGTAGAAGTGGCTATGCAGCATAATGACGCTTATAATGATTCTACGTACAGTTTCGTAAATAATATTGTGACTCCGGAAGGCGGCACGCATCTGGCCGGATTTAGAAATGCCCTGACCAAAACATTTAATAATTACGCAAGAGCCAGTAAGATACTCAAAGACAACGATCCGGCTCTGGCGGGAGAAGATATCAGGGAAGGACTTACAGCGATTATCAGTATCAAAATCGAAGAACCGCAGTTTGAAGGCCAGACAAAGCAGAAATTAGGCAACAGCGAGGCCAGGGGAGCAGTGGATTCTGTAGTCAGTGAGCAGCTGACCTATTTTCTGGAACAGAATCCCCAGATCGCAAAAGCAATTTGTGAAAAGTCCCTGCTGGCACAGCGGGCCAGGGACGCAGCCAGAAAAGCCAGGGATTTAACACGCAGAAAAACGGCGCTGGAAGGAAGTTCCCTGCCGGGAAAACTGGCTGACTGTTCAGACAAGAATCCTGAAAACTGTGAAATATTTATTGTAGAGGGTGATTCCGCCGGCGGATCAGCAAAAACGGCCAGGAGCCGGGCAACCCAGGCAATACTTCCGCTTCGGGGCAAGATACTGAATGTGGAAAAAGCAAGGCTGGACAAAATTTTTGGAAACGCAGAAATTAAAGCAATGATTACAGCGTTTGGCACAGGTATTCACGAAGATTTTGATATCAGCAAACTCAGATACAATAAAATTATAATTATGACTGATGCGGATGTGGACGGCGCCCATATCAGTACGTTAATGCTGACGTTTCTCTACCGGTTTATGCCGGAACTGATACGTCAGGGACATGTATACCTGGCGACGCCGCCTTTATTTAAGATTGAGAAAAATAAAAATGTATGGTACGCCTATACAGAACCGGAACTGAATGCACTGCTGACAGAAATAGGCCGGGATGGGAATAATAAAATTCAGCGTTACAAAGGGCTTGGAGAAATGGATGCCGAACAGCTGTGGGAGACTACCATGGATCCGGAGAGACGTATTTTAAAGCGTGTAAAGATAGATGAAGAAAATTCATCTGCCATTGATCTGACATTCACAATACTGATGGGTGATAAAGTGGAGCCAAGGCGGGAATTTATCGAGGAAAATGCGCAAAAAGCCGAGAAAGATATTTAGGAGGAAATGTAAATGGATGATAAGATATTTGATCAAATCCATGATGTAGATCTGCAGGAGACGATGGAATCTTCTTATATCAACTATGCGATGAGCGTAATTGCGCAGCGTGCCCTGCCGGATGTAAGAGATGGTTTAAAGCCGGTACAACGCAGGGTGCTTTACTCGATGATTGAGTTAAATAACGGACCAGACAAGCCGCACCGCAAATGTGCGCGTATTGTGGGTGATACAATGGGTAAGTATCATCCCCATGGAGACAGCTCTATTTATGGGGCTCTGGTCAACATGGCGCAGGAATGGTCCACCAGATATCCGCTGGTAGACGGACATGGTAATTTTGGTTCCGTGGATGGTGACGGTGCGGCAGCCATGCGTTATACAGAGGCAAGACTGAGTAAGATTTCCATGAAGATGCTTGCGGATATTGATAAAAACACAGTGGATTTTCAGCCAAACTTTGACGAAACGGAAAAAGAACCTGTCGTAATGCCTGCCCGTTATCCCAATCTGCTCGTAAATGGGACTACGGGGATAGCTGTAGGTATGGCTACCAATATCCCGCCCCATAACCTGGGGGAAGTCATTGATGCGGTTGTAAAAATAATTGACAACGAAGTAGAAAATGACCGTGAAACAGAGATTGAAGAGTTACTTGAAATTATTAAAGGACCGGATTTTCCTACAGGAGGCACAATTTTAGGAACAGCCGGCATCAGCCAGGCATACCGGACTGGCAGGGGAAAAATTAAAGTACGGGCGATTTCAGAAATCGAGCCGATGAACAATGGAAAAAACCGTATCGTAGTCACAGAACTGCCATTTATGGTAAATAAAGCCAGACTGGTGGAAAAGATAGCGGAGCTGGTACGGGATAAAAAAATAGATGGGATTACAGACCTGCGGGACGAATCAGACCGGCAGGGTATGCGTGTATGTATTGAACTGCGCAAAGATGTAAATCCTAATATCGTATTAAACCAGCTGTACAGGCATACACAGTTACAGGATACTTTTGGAATCATAATGCTGGCACTGGTAAATGAGCAGCCAAAAGTTCTCAGCCTTACGCAAATGCTGAATTATTATCTGCTGCATCAAAAGGATGTGGTGACCCGCAGGACTAAATACGATCTGAATAAAGCAGAAGAGCGCTCCCATATTCTGGAAGGCCTGCTGGTTGCCCTGGATCATATTGACGAAGTAATCTCTATGATCCGGGGAAGCAGGACAACTGCGGAAGCTAAAGAAAAACTGATCACCCGCTTTCAGTTTACAGATGCACAGGCACAGGCCATTGTGGATATGCGTCTGCGTGCCCTTACCGGACTGGAACGGGACAAGATCGAAGGAGAATTCAGGGAGCTGGCGGAAAAGATCGCATATTTTAAAGCAATTCTGGCGGATGAAAAGAAGCTCCTGGGAGTTATCCGTGAGGAAATCCTGCTGATCCGGGATAAATTTGGTGATGAGCGCAGGACATCTATTGGTTATGATATCTATGACATGTCTGCAGAAGAAATGATTCCTGTTACGGATGTGGTCATTATTATGACAAAATTAGGTTATATTAAACGGATGAGTCTGGATAATTTCCGCAGCCAGCATCGTGGCGGACGTGGAGTCAAAGGAATGGACACAATTGAAGACGACTACATCGAAGAGATGATGATGGCTACGTCCCATCACTATATTATGTTTTTTACAAACGACGGGCGTGTTTACCGCATGAAAGGATACGAGATTCCGGAGGCAGGGAGAAATTCCAGGGGAACGGCGATTATCAACCTGCTGCAGTTACAGCCCGGAGAAAAAATTACTGCCGTCATTCCAATCAGCAGTTACCAGGACGGCGAGTATCTGTTTATGGCTACCAGGAAAGGCATGGTTAAAAAGACAAAAATATTAAACTATGCCATTATCCGCAAAAATGGACTGGTTGCCATTAATCTGCGGGAAGATGATGAACTGATCGGCGTCAAAAAAACAGATAATCATAAAGACATTGTTCTTGTTACAAAATACGGACAATGTATCCGTTTTAGTGAAAATGATGTACGTAGTACAGGGAGATCTTCCATGGGTGTTATCGGCATGAACCTGGCGGCTAATGACGAGGTGGTAGGAATGCAGCTGGATTCCCAGGGAGATACACTTTTGATTGTATCTGAAAAAGGACTGGGTAAACGTACACTGATGAATGATTATACAGTACAAAACAGGGGCGGAAAAGGTGTCAGATGCTATAAAATTACAGAACGCACTGGAAATATTGTAGGTGTAAAGGCTGTTAATGAGAGCAATGAGATTATGATGATTACAACTGAAGGAATCATTATCCGTATGCCGGTTGCGGGAATTTCTGTATTTGGCAGAATGGCCTCTGGCGTGAAACTCATGAACCTGGAGGATGAGGTAAAGATTGCGGGCATTGCGAAAGTACGGGAAAGCGGAGTAGAACAACAGGATACTGCTACGGATACAGCTTCCGGCACAGTTTCTGGTGAGGCGGCAGATAAACACAACAGTGATAATGAAAATCAGCAGATTGGGCAGCTTATAGAACGGGCTGAAGCTGACAGGGAGGATACAGAAAATACAGACAGTGGGGAATAATCTGTTCCTGTTTTTTCTGTATATTCCGGATTCTGACAAGGAGGATTACATGAGAACAATACACACAGACCAGATAATCCAGAATATTAGTGAAATGTGCATAGAGGCAAATCTGTATCTGTCCGGGGATATCAAAAGCGCCATACATAAGGGGACGCAGAAGGAAAAGTCGCCGCTGGGGCGGCGGATACTGGGGCAGCTGGTAGAAAATATGGAAATTGCGTCCACAGACCAGATACCAGTCTGCCAGGATACTGGTATGACTGTAGTGTTTTTAAATATTGGCCAGGATGTGCATATCGAAGGCTGTCTGCTGGCGGATGCTGTCAATGAAGGAATCCGCAGAGGGTATACAGACGGGTGTCTTCGCAAGTCAGTGGTTAAAGATCCCCTGTTGCGGGAAAATACAAAAGATAATACACCAGGAATAATTCATTATGAGATCGTACCAGGAGACCAGCTGGAAATCATTGTGGCGCCAAAAGGTTTTGGCAGTGAAAATATGAGCAGAATCTATATGTTAAAACCGGCTGACGGTATAGAAGGTGTCAAAGAGGCTATTCTGACAGCTGTAAAAGACGCAGGGCCCAATGCATGTCCTCCAATGGTGATCGGTGTGGGTATTGGCGGAGATTTTGAAAAATGTGCGGTTATGGCAAAACAGGCGCTTACCAGGGATATTAGTGAGTCTTCTGACATTCCGTACGTCAGGGAACTGGAAGAGGAGATACTGGATAAGATTAACGGACTTGGTATCGGACCGGGAGGACTGGGAGGAACTACGACGGCATTGGGAATTAACATTAATACTTATCCGACACATATCGCAGGGCTTCCTGTGGCAGTCAATATATGCTGTCATGTGGCAAGACATGTGAAAAGATATATATAAACGTTTTTGTCCGGAGCGATTTCACAGCTACAGAAAAAATTATGATACAGGAAAGGCGGGGAACGAATGGAATACCATATTCATACACCGGTTACGGAAGAAATAGCGAAAAAATTAAAAGCAGGAGATTATGTATATCTGTCAGGGACTGTATATACAGCCAGGGACGCCGCACATAAACGGATGATAGAAGCGCTGGAACAGGCAGACGGGAATCCTGCGGCGCTTCCGTTTGACATCAAAGACGCAACGGTCTATTATATGGGACCATCACCTGCCAGGGAAGGGCAGGTAACTGGTTCTGCAGGTCCTACTACAGCCAGCCGTATGGATAAATATACGCCGGCACTTCTTGATCTTGGCATGAAAGCCATGATTGGAAAAGGAAAACGTTCAAAAGAAGTGACAGATGCGGTGATTCGCAACCGGGCCGTATATTTTGCGGCTACAGGAGGGGCTGGCGCACTGATATCCAGATGTATACTCAGATCCGCACTGGTCTGTTATGAAGATCTGGGTGCGGAAGCAGTGCGCCGTCTGGAAATAAAAGATTTTCCAATGGTAGTAGTTATTGATTCCGGTGGAAACAATCTGTATGAAACAGCTGTCCGGAAATATGAGCATTATGTCAGTGAAGAATCAGAGCGTGTCTGAAACGTTTATTACGTAAATAACGCCTGAAGGGAATGATATTTAAGCATGTTCTGGATGAATTGTCCGAAACATGCTTTTTGTAAAATATACTTTACCAATCCCGGGAAAATAAATAAAGAAGGGAAATTGCGGGTATTATATTGTCGTTCAGTTCTGGTCTTATCCAGACACATACTGGTATTCCGGCATAAAATATCCGGATACTTAATTTTTTGCTGGTCTGGTTTCAAACATCACATAACGCAAAATTTCAGACTGGGATTTACCATACCTCCGGTTATAGTTATATGCTTTTGATAATGATTCCGGAGCATATCTGAAAAATAATTCACGCAATCTGTACCTGCCAGTCTGAACCCTGAAGGGCATGATATTGTGAATTTATCCCGGATTAAATAGCATAACACGTTATACCTGAAGGCATATTATATACCCGGAGGGTAATTCTTACGAACGGTATTTTCAAATACGTTCCAGGATATGAATACATCATCAGGTCAGAAATCAGATCAGGTACTTCAAGAAAATTGTATGTATACAGTCCGGATCAGAATAATTTTAACAACTATGATACAGAATAAAATCATTACAAAAAAAGTTGAAAAAAATAAAAAAGGTATTGACAAATGAAGGAAAAGCATGTAAAATAACTCTTGCTTACGGCGCAGTAAATAACAGCTGTAATAAATAAAATTAAGTAATATAATCCGGAGAAGTACTCAAGTGGCCGAAGAGGTGCCCCTGCTAAGGGTATAGGTCGGGTGACCGGCGCGAGGGTTCAAATCCCTCCTTCTCCGCTGGCTGGAAAATAATTTCAAAAAGATGTTGACAAGCAACAATGAGTATGATAATATATTCTGGCTGTCGCAAAAAGCGACAAAAAGCACCAGGAACTTCAGAAAATGCAAATTAGAAAAAATAAAAAGTTCTTGACAGATAGTAAATGATATGATAGAATATCAGAGCTGTCGAAACAAAACAGTAAAACAGCACCTTGATAACTGAACAGTGAAATAACCTTGAAAGATTCATTATAATAAAGAGAATTGTTTTTGTTTTAAGTACAG
>CANRTU010000095.1 GCA_947642745.1 uncultured Eubacterium sp. | reverse complement strand
TTAGCGCGCCAGATTGTGGCTCTGGAGGCCCAGGGTTCGAATCCCTGTATCCACCTTCGCTTTTGCGGTTGCGGCAGCAGAAGTACAAGTTATTGGGCTATCGCCAAGCGGTAAGGCACAGGACTTTGACTCCTGCATTCACCAGTTCGAATCTGGTTAGCCCAGTTTCGAAACTAATATGGGATACTAGCTCAGTTGGTAGAGCACTTGACTTTTAATCAAGTTGTCGGGGGTTCGACTCCCCCGTGTCTCATTAAGACCTTATAAATACTATTTATATGTATTTATAAGGTTTTTTGTTTTCAGAGTGTGTTTGAAAAATTCTTTCTGTGAGATGTACCCGGAGGGCTGATATGTGTTATCCCCGGTTAGCGGGAACTATACAGCTTTCTGACAGGCGGCACGTCAGGAAATATATAGAGAGTTTTTAAGAATCCCCCGGAGCGGGGAGCGGTCAGTCTGTGACCTGCTCCACTTCCCGAATGGGTTTGAGATTATAATGAATTTCGATAGAAATGTGTCTTGTTTTGTTGCTGTCTATGGTTTCATGGACAACGAATTCTTTAATCAGGCGGTTCAGGATGAAAGCGTTCAGCCCTGTGATGTCCTATACTTCTGTATGGATTTCATCCACTGCCATGTATCCATGGCAAGCCGGATTTTACCGGCAAGGCGTTTCCTGCATTCCTCAGCTCCGGCGTTTAATTCTGCCTGTTCCTTTTGTTTCTTTTCCATCAGGAGATTGAAGTTTCCATTTGATAATAGAACATTCACCTGTGTAATATTTTATATTTTACATTCTCAGGATTTCATGGGGTCTAAGGAACCATGAAATCCTGAGGAAAGTACAATCATCTACTGCAACTCTTAAGCGTGTTCTTTTCCGATTGTCAGAATCCCGTTTTCTGTTTCGGGTTTAACGGGTGGAGGAGTGGATTTGCCGATATTTTATTCTGCAAATATAGATCAGTGGCTTTTTGCGTAAGTGGGAACCGCCTGTTTTTTCTGGTGCAGGTACCGTGCCAGATACACGAAGGGCGTGTCCGCAATGCTTGTAGCCACAAAAATAATATAGCTGGCGATAGCAATGGAAACCATTGTCATTGTATCATAGGTGCCCCAAAATGCACCCCATGTGAACAGGACTGTGTTTAGAAGCTGGGATACCAGCGTGGAGCCATTGTTCCGGAGCCACAGGAATTTCCCGGAGTCCCCGAATCTGCTTCTGGTGAACGCCCACCATTTATGGTATGCCCATACGTCGAAAAGCTGGACAATGACGTATACAATAATACCTACCGCCATTAAGCGGGGGGTATTGGAGAAGACTGTGCGGATGGCCGGGGATGCAAAATCATTTTCATTTGGCACATACAGCATCCAGGACTGGCTTAAGAAAATGAAGATGACTGAAGTAGCAATCCCAAGGCAGACCGCAGTCTGGGCGGCTTTTTTCCCATAAAGCTCGCTCAAAATGTCCGTTACCAGAAAGGTTGAGGCAAACAGGATATTGCCCAGCGTCATTTCCATGCCAAAAGCAGTTACCATAATCAAAACTTCAATATTTGCCGCAATGGTAGCCAGCACAGTCCACAAATACAGCCCCTGCTCCTGAAACAGCCAGAATAGGAACACGACTGTGAAAAAAGTAAGGAATAAGGATACCAATAAAAGAATTTCATTCTGCATGTTCTACAACGCCTCCTACGCCGAAAGCAGTATTTTCCATTAAAATATCTACCCGGCTGTTTTCTATGTATTTTGGATAAAGTTCCCTGGTGAAACTTGCAATGACACGGGGATCTGGCTTGATGGGCTTTTTGTTTTCCTGCATAATGTTGACGCAGACCCGCTCAAAAAAGGCGAGGCCAGTCTGAATGTCCCTGTCCATGCTTTCCACAGTCTGGCCGGGGATGCCCTGCAGCAGGCAGACCTCGTCAAAATATTCCGCCAGTTCCTCTGGGGAACGGGCGTCAATGCCTTTATCGAGATAGCTTTCCCGAAACAGGGCATCGAAGGTTTCTACGCCGGTTTTCACCTTCAGTTCAATTCCATGGGCGGCAAAACGCTTGCGGAATGGGGGAATTGACTCACGGTGCCGCCAGTGGCACTCAAAATGTACCTGGGTGATATGGCGGTTTTTGCAGACTGTTTCAATCAGTGCAAGGGTTTCCTCATCCAGGTCCACAAAGCTGCCGGAATTAATCACCTCAAGCTTATGGTGGATACCAGTGACTTTTTCAAGCTGTTCCCGGTTCAGGGCAAAATTTGCGCTGCTGTCTGGGGAAAAATCAAGATGGTAGTCGCAGAAGCGGCACCGTCTCCAAGAACAGCCAAGGCCCCGCAGCATTACGATTTCACGGGGATTTTTTTCATTGATGACCGCATAGCGGTTTGGGTTAAAATCTTCCATGGCGCTTCCTTTCTGTGCAGCTAAAAATATGCACAATGAATCTTATTGTTTTATCAGTTCTGGATGCAAGATCAAAGTGGACAAGTCCATATCATTTCCCGGAGCGTTTCTTAAAAATCATTCCTGTAATCTGCACGCCCCGCTTTGCGAAAAATTCATCCAAAATTTGGGACAAATTCTCCATAACATGCCCTTTAGGATACAAATTGTGAAGTATAACATGCCCTTTGGGTACATCTCATGGAAAGCATTTTTAAAACACGCTCTGGAAACACGGTCTTTCCTGGAAATAAAAAAAGCACGCAGAACGTGCCCATACAGAAAAACGGTTTTTCCGGCACAGGGGGCCTGTGCAGAATCCTTCCGTTTTCAAATCCCTAGTTTTGTTTAAAGACAGGATGGTCACGAACTGTCTTATGCAATTTTGTCTTGCTATACCATGCAGGCAGATTGCCTGCATGCGGGATATTCTACCACATAGGAACTGCATTTGCAAGGGGAAAATTAATTTCCAACACGACAAACGCATGAATGTCTGCTCTCACCTAAATCTGATTGCGGATTTTTAAGTATCCGTATTCCTTGCCCCATGCAGAAACAATATGGCATGGCTTTGTTCTTTCCCTGTTTATTGGAGCGCATGGGTTTCTCATCTGCACGAATGATCTTTTTCACCTTCGTTGATGTCTGGCAGTTCAGGTCTTTTCACAGTAATTTTGTATCCTGCACAGAATCCGGCCGGTTCCTAAAATAGTCCGGTTCCATTCAGAAGTACCTCAATTTTAATGGATCAGGTTCTGATTTTATAATAAAGCTTTATTATGGAAAAAGGAAAGAAGGTTCTGATAATGTATAATCCCGCAGGCCGGATAACTCCAGTACTGCGGGATTGATAAACGAGTTTCATGAACAGAGCAGGTAATGGGAGTCGAACCCACCCTCCCAGCTTGGGAAGCTGATGTACTACCGATATACGATACCTGCATCTCTGGTTCTTTAGCACGACATCTAGTATAACAGATTTCGAGCGCAATTGCAAGCAAAAAATGCAAAAATTTATAAATTCTGGTTGCTTTTGTATCAATGCTTCTGTTTAGAGCGGGAAAATACGAAAGATAACCGGCATGGACGCAGACGACGAATATAGTTTTTGGCCGGAGCTGCCGTTATCTGCCGTCCGGCCGTCCGGCTTTTCCGCCGCAGGCCCGGACGGCCGGAACAGGCGGACGACAGACAGTAGCCCCCACCCGGGAACGGCCTGCTGTATTACAGTTTGTACGGGGTACTCTGGTATACATAATAATTCAGCCAGTTTGAGATAAGCAGCTGTCCGGTAGAACGCCAGTTTACCACAGGGGCCCTGGCAGGATCGTCATCCGGAAAATAATGAACCGGTATTTGCGGATTCATGCCTTTTTCCAGATCACGTTCGTATTCCAGTTTCAGTGTGTCCGAATCGTATTCCGGATGGCAGGCGATAAAAAACTGCCGGCTATCGGTGCTTTTGGCGATGGCAACGCCGGCTTCGTCGGAAACGGCCATCAGTTCCAGTTCCGGAACAGCCTGGATCTGTGTGGCAAGTACTTCCGTGGCCCTGGAATGGGGTGCATAAAAAATATCGTCAAATCCCCGGAAGAGGGGTGAATTTTTTTTAATCACCCGGTGGGCGTAAATGCCGGATAGTTTTGGAACATGATCCCTTTTTTTAATTCCATAATGGTAATAAAGGCCCGCAAAGGAACCCCAGCAGGAATGCAGTGTACAGTGGACATGGGTCTTAGTCCATTCCATAATTTCTTTCAGTTCATTCCAGTAATCCACATCTTCAAAAGCCACAAAGTCCAACGGTGCGCCGGTAATGATCATTCCATCGTATTTTTTATGTCTGATCTGGTCAAAGGTCACATAAAATGTATTCAGATGCGTAGCGTCTACATGGGTGGACATGTGGCTTGCCATATGCAGAAATTCCACTTCCACCTGCAGGGGCGTATTGGATAATTTTCGTAAAAACTGCGTCTCTGTTACAATTTTTGTCGGCATCAGATTCAGCATTAGTACATTCAGCGGGCGGATATCCTGATGCATGGCACGGTATTCTGTCATTACAAATATATTTTCATTTTCCAGTATTTCCCTTGCCGGAAGCGCATCCTGAATCTTGATCGGCATCAATCATCTCTCCTATTCTTTATCAGACAATACTGTCTGTTTATTGTATCGGTATATAGTAACATATATCCGGCAATGGCTCAATCAGATTTTATACACTTCTTAACAATTTATAAAAAATCTGCGTAACAAATAGACGGACCATCAAAAATGCGTTATAGTAGTAACGCAACCGGGCACGCACTTTGCGCCGCAAAAAAAGTATTTTTCAGACACATGTTGCTGTGTCAAAAAGAAAGTAGAGGAAAAATAATGAATTTTGAACTGGATGTACATACACATACAGTAGCAAGCGGCCACGCATATGGCACGATTACAGAAATGGCGCAGGCCGCTTCACACAAGGGGCTCAGGCTTCTTGGTATTACGGAGCATACGCACAATATGCCGGGAACCTGTGACGATATGTACTTTATGAATCTGGGCGTACTGCCCGGGGAAATGTACGGGGTAAAAATGCTGTTTGGCGCCGAACTGAATATTATGGATAAAGAAGGCACGCTGGATCTGCCGGACTGGCTGATTGATCAGCTGGATCTGCGCATTGCCAGCATTCATATGAATCTGTATGAACCGGGTAGCAGGGAGGAAAACACACAGGCTGTACTGAACGCAATGAAAAATCCCAGGGTGGATATTATCGGGCATCCGGACGACGGCAGCTGTCCGCTGGATTATGAACGTCTCGTACGTGCGTCGAAAGAATACCACACTTTGCTGGAAATAAATAATAATGCGCTGCGGACACCGGCACGTATAAATGCGAAAGAAAATATCACTACAATATTAAAGCTGTGCATGAAATATGATGTGCCGGTTATTATGAACAGTGACGCCCATTATATGGCAGATATTGCCAATACGGATCACAGCATGCCGGTTGTAAAAGAGACAGGATTTCCGGATGAACTGATTCTGAATTATTCAGTCAGCCGGTTTGAAGATTATCTGGCCTTTAACCGGAAGAAATAGAACATATTTCAGCCGGTGGCAGCATGGGGACATTTTCATGGAGGATAAAGAATGACAAAATATTGTGTAAAAAAACCGTTTACAATTTTTGTGGCAGTTATTGCGGTAATGGTGATCGGTGTGGTCAGCCTGCTGCGTATGAAAACGGATCTGCTTCCGGACATGAGTCTGCCATACCTGATGGTCATTACGACAGAGCCGGGAGCCAGTCCGGAGAAGGTGGAAAGCGACGTGACGCAGCCGATGGAGCGGGCTCTTGGTACTGTGACAGGTGTGGAAAACATTACGAGTGTCAGTGCGGAAAATTACAGTATGATTACGCTGGAATTTGTGGAAGATACCAATATGGACTCTGCCATGGTGAAAGTAACGGCGCAGCTCAACCAGCTGGAACTGCCGGAAATCTGCGGCACGCCGAATATGCTGGAGCTTTCCATGGATATGATGGCCACTATGTATACCACGGTAAGCTATGAAGGGAAAGACATTTACGAAGTATCTGATTTTACAAATGAGGTGATCAAGCCTTATTTCGAGCGTCAGGACGGGGTGGCGAACGTCACTGCGGTGGGCAGCGTGGAGAAAACCGTGGAAGTCCGCCTGAACGGGGATAAAATTGATAAGATCAATGATAAAATACTGGAAAAAACCAATGAAAAGCTGGCAGAAGCCAAAAAACAGATTACAGAAGCGTCTGACCAGCTGGAAGATGGCAAACGGAAGCTGGAGGATGCCCAGAGCGCACTGGAACAGCAGCAGAATGATCTGAAACAGACGCAGACGGAAACTTCCAGACAGCTGGCGGAAGCAAGTCTGGCCCTGGACCGGGCACAGGCGACCAAAGCTGCCTACGAGGCGAACCTGACCAGCCTGAAAGCTTCAAAGGCCGGGCTGGAAGCGGAAAAAAAAGCATACGAAGATAATAAAGTAAGGGATACATACCGGGAAATTAACGAAGCGCTTATCACTGCCCATGATACGTATGGGGCAGTAGCGGAAATGGCGGGCATAAAAATTCCGGAAGATGTGGATGACGCTCTGGCTAATCCGAAGGATTTTGAGAAATTTGTGGCATGGATCAAAGAAATGGGTATGGGAGAGGAGGCGGAAGGGCTTACCCTGGAAAATCTGCAGCAGCTGTCGGATATTGTGACAAAGCGGCTGCCCCAGATCGAGACCGGACTGGCAAATCTGGAGACAGAAATCCGGGCAGTGGAAATGGCGGTGACACAGATCAACAGCCAGATGCAGCAGTTAGACCAGCAGTACAAAGACGCCAGCAGCGGCAGCTTTGACGCGGCGGTACAGTTTGGTTCCGGTGAAGCGCAGATGGCAAATGGTCTGGCAGGCATTGAAAGTTCCAAAAAGGAGCTGGATACAGCCCGCGCGGAATTAAACGACGCCAGAAAACAGTACCGCCAGTCACGCAAAGCGGCGCTGGACAACGCCAATATCGGCAGCCTGGCCAATATGGATACACTGTCCCAGTTAATTACGGCACAGGATTTTTCCATGCCGGCGGGATATATTGAGGATAAATCTGAGAGTCAGTGGCTCATAAAAGTAGGAGAACATTACGACAGCATCGAAAAGCTGGAAGAGATGCTGCTGTGTAAGCTTCCGGGCGCAGGCAGTGTCAGGATGGCGGATGTGGCGGATATTACGGTCATTGACAATGCGGGTGAGAACTACGCAAAAGTAAACGGAGAAGTGGGCATCCTTTTATCAGTATTTAAAGGAAGCACGGCCAGCACCAGCGATGTGTCCAAAACATGTAAAAAGGCCATTGATAAACTGGAAAAAGAATATGAGGGTCTGAGGATTACGGCTATTATGGACCAGGGTGATTATATCACCATGTTTATAGGCAGTATTCTGGAAAGTATGATCAGCGGGGCGTGTCTGGCGGTACTTGTACTGATTTTATTCTTTAAGGATGTAAAGCCGACGATCGTCGTGGCGTTCAGTATTCCGTTTTCAGTACTGTTTGCGATCCTGATTATGTATTTTTCGGATATTTCCATCAACATTATGACACTGGCGGGCCTGGGGCTTTCCATTGGTATGCTGGTGGATAATTCCATTGTGGTAATAGAAAATATTTATCGTATCCGCAACCGGGGAGTGACAGCGCCAAGGTCTGCGGTGCAGGGGGCAAAACAGGTGGCAGGGCCGATCATTGCTTCCACCCTGACGACGGTGTGTGTGTTTCTGCCAATGATTTTTACTACCGGAATGGTGGCGGAGCTGATGGTGCCGTTTGCGATGACGATTTCTTACGCACTGTTTGCTTCCCTGCTGGTGGCGCTGACCATTGTGCCAACAGCAGGTTCGATTATTCTAAAGAAGACGAAGGAAAAGAAATATCCCTGGTTTGAAAAACTCCAGGAACTGTATGGATCTGTGCTGGCTTTCTGTCTGAGGTTCAAAATTATTCCACTGGCGCTGGCCATTATACTGCTGGTTATCTGCGTCCGGGAAGTACTGCGGATGGGAATTACGCTGCTGCCGGAAATGACGGGCGAGCAGATTACCGTAACAGTGACAGTTCCGGAAGATACAGAAAAAGAAGATGCGGTAAAAATGGCGGACCGGGTAATGGAAGAAGCGTTAAAGGTGGATGGCATCGCCACAGTAGGAGTAATGGACGGCAGCAGTGCGTCCGGTATGCTGGGAACAGGCGCCGGCAGCGGAGAGGAAAATTACCTGAATTATACATACTCCATTCTGCTGGATGAGGAAATTGAAAATATTTATGATATCCGTGCCATCGCCAGTGAGCTGGAAAAGGCTACGGAAGACCTGGACTGTGAAGTGGTGGTTTCATCGTCTGCCATGGGAGATATGACAGCCATGCTGGGAAGCGGGCTGACGCTGAATATTTACGGGGATGATACGGAAAAACTGCTGGACATCAGTGAGGATATTGAGAAAATCGTAGGACAGATCAAAGGATTTGCCAATATTTCCAATGGACAGGAAGACGGGGCACAGGAAATTCATTTAAAGATTAATAAAGATAAGGCCATGAAGAAAGGGCTGACTGTGGCGCAGATTTATTCAGCGGTTTCCGGAAGACTGACCACAGAGAAAGATTCTGTGACCATGAAGGTTGGCGATACGGATATGGCGGTTCAGATTGTGGATGAAACGGAACTGCTTAATAAGAATAATCTGCTGGACATGGAACTGAAAGCTTCTGTTATGGATGAGGAGGGAAATTCTGTAGAAGAAACCTGCCGGCTGGGAGATTTTGCGGAAATAGAATACGGACAGGGGCCTGCTTCTATCGGAAGGGAAAACCAGGCCCATTATATTACGGTTTCCGCAGAAACCATGGATGGGTATAATACGACGCTGCTGACCAGGGAGCTGAATAAAAAGCTGAAAGACTACAAACTGCCGGACGGTTATACGGTGGAACTGGCTGGTGAAAGCGATCAGGTAAACGATATGGTCAGTCAGATGATGCAGCTGATGGCGCTGGGATTTCTGCTGATTTATCTGGTTATGGTGGCGCAGTTCCAGAGTCTGCTTTCGCCATTTATTGTGCTTTTTACAATTCCACTGGCATTTACTGGCGGTCTGCTGGGTCTGCTGGCATTTGGAGAGCATTTGTCGCTGATGAGTCTGCTGGGATTTACGATTCTGATGGGAACGGTAGTTAATAATGGTATTGTATTTGTGGATTATGCCAATCAGTTACGGATCGGCGGTCTGGACAGACGTGAAGCGCTGATTGCCACCGGAAAAACACGTATGAGGCCGATTCTGATGACGGCCCTGACGACGATTCTGTCCATGAGCATGATGATCTACAGCACGGATGCGGGAAACGCCATGGGACGGGGCATGGCCATCGTGGTAGTAGGCGGATTGCTGTACGCTACGTTAATGACGCTGTTTATTGTGCCGGTTATGTACGATATTCTGTACCGGAAACAACCGCACCAGGTGGATCTGGGCGAGGATGATCTGGATGATATTCTGGATGAAGCGCAGGAGTTTATGCAGGATCATGATTTTTCGCTTTAGAACTACAGCTCACAGGCACCTTTCAGGGACATTCGTGTCCCTGAATCCCGTTTATGGGCGGAAAACCGGGAACTGCCTGTTTTCCTGCGCAGTCACAGCGGCAGCATGTTTTTCCCCGGCTGTTTCAGGCAGTATCTGTTTATCTTTCCTGAATTCCCCACACATATTCCTGCAGATGGGATAACCGTGTGTGGGAGAATATCCGGGGCAATTTCCCCAAAATCATGCCGGCCGGCGCAGTTTCCACGGTGACCGGTATGGCGGGTACTGTCATACCGGCGCTTTCTGAACATGACGGTCAGAGTAAGTTTGTAAGTTTGTCAAACATATGTTACACCGACCGCAGATAATCTCTTAATACCT
>CANRTU010000094.1 GCA_947642745.1 uncultured Eubacterium sp. | reverse complement strand
TCCGATGTGTAACTTTTCATCAGCCTGTTAAACCCTTCGGATTTGTTCTGGAACTGCCCATTAGCAAAATCCTCATAAGCCTGCTCCCTGATCTGCCTGCGGTATTCCTCATCACTGGTGCCGCTTTTCTTTCTTGAGAAAACATATTTGTCATTAAAGTCAGGCAGATGGATACCGCCTATACTTCCGGTTCCTGAAAAAAATCTGTTCTGTAATGAACCATCTGACGAACTGACCTGCATCATTGATCTCCTCCTTTTCATTTACTGAAATTTATTTCCTACTGATTCCGGACCGCATTATTTAATGGATAATCCAAGCGCACGGGCTTCCTTCAGCGCTGCGTTTCCTTTTATATCTCCTTTATCCTTTACGCCCCTTACGAGAACCATGCCCGCATCTTCCAAATGGAAAAAATTAAGTATCAGCTGATATTGTAACTTTATTGCGTCAAATAATTCTGGCAGTTCCGCAGCTCCCACCAGCAACAGCGCAAGTTTTTTAATCGGAAACCCGTTTCTCACAGGCGTATGCAGTCTGTCAATCACTGCTTTTAGTTGTGCGCTGATGCCATAAAAATATACCGGAGACGCCACAACCAGAATGTCTGCCGCTTTCAGCTTTTCATAGATCCCAATCATATCGTCATTTTGAAAACACTTATTACCTTCCCTGGTAAAACATGAATTGCAGCCGGTACAGGGACTGACCTTAACATCGGCAACAGATACGATCTCCACAGAGTTATTTACATGGGCGCCTTCCGCAAACGCCTGCACAAGCAGGTCTGTATTTCCGTCTTTCCTCATACTTCCAGCCAGAATAACAATATTACTCATTGAAATCCATCCTCCATATCATTTCATTTAAGCCATATATGCTTTCCTGTTATTTCGGCAGAAGATGCTTCCAATTAAAGCAGAAACATCTGCCGGATGACGCAAAATTAATTTTTCTTGCCAGCCGGCGGCACGAAACGACTTTTTCAGGTGGTTTCCCATTTTGTCATGATTGTGTTTATTAACACGGAAATTCTTTATACAAAACAAAAACCCTTATACAGACACATTTCCGTATTTGTATAAAGGTTTTTTCCAGTATCCACTTTTGTCTGTCATATCTAAAAATACAAGTATATTTACGATGACAGAAACAGGCTTTAGAGTGTGTCTGAAAAATGCTTTCTGGTATGTACCCTAAAGGGCATGATATATTCCACACTTAGCAGGTGATTTGTATCAAATGAGGGAACTGCGCCGTCCCCAGTCTCTGGAATCCGGCTGTAACGGCTGCTCAGACGTTTTGAACGGTATTTCGCAAAAGAGAATATCCAGATACAAAAAGAGCCAATGGATGATGAAATATTAAAAGCAAATACAATTGATTTCACGGCATTCTCTTATTACTTTTCACAGGTATCCACTACGCAGCAGGGATGGGAAAAGACGAGCGGCAATCTGATCATGGCAAACAAAAAGTACCACAAACATCACTGCCACGCCTGCGCCCTTCATTCGTTTCCCAAAAAACGACGTCAGTGAATCACCTCATAGCGCAGTCTAAGATATGAGTCCTTCAAAACTGTGCACTCCTGCAGTTTCAGCACACCTGTTTTTGATAACTCACTTTCTGACATGATGGATGTTCCATCTATTAACGTGGATGTGTCTTTACCGCCAATTAATACAGGCGCTACCACTATATCAATATAATCTATCAGCTTTTCACGAAGAAACAGTTCATTTAATGTGCCGCCTGTCTGTATCGTAATTCTCTCACAACTATATTCTGATTTCAGTTTTGTAAGGACATCTTTCAGCGATAGTTCATTCTGATACAGGATCCGGAGGTTATCCTCTTCTATTTCAAATGCCGGATGTTTTTCGTTGGATGTAACCAGCACAAATTGTTTTGATAAAGCGCAAAAATAACGGACGCCATGTTCCTGTAAATGTTTATTATCAATGATAACAAAAGAGACAGGCGTTTTATCCGGCATGTCCGCTGTGTTAACGCCAATTTTAGCCTGTACCCGTCCGGAATTTACCGACCATAAATCGGTTGTCTGCTCTATTTCATAATATTGATATAATCCTTCCTTCACTCCCGCAATTTTAGGAAAGTCTTTATCCACATCCAGATGATCTGATGCGCCAGTGCTTATTTTGCCATCCACAGACATAAGCATAAATAATGTTGTAACAGGTCTGTCCATTTTATCCCTCCAGTTTCCGGTTTATGAAATTGTCCAGCTATTATCTTACCATAAGCGCACGCACAATTCCATGAAATTCACCTTAAACTTCCTTTACTTTATTCTTTGCGGTTATGATCTATCCCTGTTTTTCCTTCTGCTTTTCTGTTTCCGCCCAGACAGGCTTCTGACAGCACTGGCACATCCATAGAATACCCGCTGTGTTTTTATCTCCGTTATTTATCATTCTGTCATTTGTGCGCTTTTATATATTTCGATTTAACAATATCAATCGTTTCTCCTCCAATACCAAAATTCTTGTCCGGCAGTTCTTTAATCGTCATTGTAAAAAACTCCTGCGGTATATTCATAATTTCAGAAGATACCTCCGTCAGTCTTTTCATTAACAATTCTTTTTGTTCATCAGATAAAACGCCGCTTTCAACTGTAATATAAGGCATCTTTTTTCTCCCTTCCGTCTTTACTTTCCGCTACGCCGTCAGCTTTTCCCACTACCAGATCATAGCAGAAAAAGACCGCTATATCAATCAGGTATCAGAAATACAATGCTCACCATGAAAGTATCATGTTCCTTTTCAACGCGGCATACTCTCCTGCTTCAGCTTTTTCCCAATTATGAACTTCGCAATAACCGCCACGGTCAGAAGGACCAGCATAACCAGGCCATATACAATGATACTTGTGTACCACGGAGCGGACTGCATGGCATATAAATCAGGACGTGCCCTGTAATCCCAGAACACATATATTCCATGACCAATGAAAACTCCGATAAAAGAACCGATAGATATATTTATGATCTGATTCAGCCTTTTTAACATTTGGATACCCCCTTCTATCCTGATATATTTCTATCCTGATACATTTTTATCCTGATATATTTCTATCCTGATATGATGCTTTCGTTGTTATGAATAACGTGAATCCCTGGTATTTCCGCTCTCCTGTCCTCCCGTTTATACCAGTATATCAGAATCCCGCCGGCATGAAAAGGATAATATCCCCTTCTTATCATACAATCTCCCCACACTGCTGCCAGAACACAATATCAGGAATCCCGGAGCGTGTCTGAAAAATCATTACTATGATCCGTACTCCCCACTTTGTACCTTAAAAGGCATGATACAGAAAATTCAACCCGGATTTAATCAACCCAGCCCGCTATACCAGGGAGGGCACGCTGCAGCGTGCCCCTTTAGTCATGCCTCATAAATCCGGGTTGAATTCTCTGCTAAGTGTAAAGCATATCATGAGTCCCGGAAAAATTTTCCAATGCCAGGATGTGAAATATAAAAATAAAATCATTTACATCCCGGATATGTGTGATAAAATAATTTCAGGCAATCTGCCGGAAACCGGAGGATAAAGATGATACGAAAAGAGAAGAAAACAGTTTTTCGGATTTTAACAGGTACAGGGATCGTTTTGCTGGTTATTTTAACCGCAGCGCTTATTTTATTCCGGAACGAACTGCGCTCCCTGATGTCGCTGAAAAAATTGGATGATTATGGAATGTATCAGATGACCTGTTATGGCGATTATGGCTTTGATGAATTTCTGAAAACCGGCGCCAGCAGCGATGCGGATATTGAAGCCTTTGTAACAAAGCGGCTGTTGAAGGGACTGCCGCTGGATCTGGGTGTTACGGGAGACGGATGCACCGCTTTTGTTACAAAAAACGAAAACGGCAGCATTTTGTTTGGAAGGAATTTTGATTTTACATATGCCCCGTCCTTACAGCTTTACACCGCACCGGATAACGGCTATGCTTCGGTTTCCACAGTCAGTCTGGCTTTTGCGGGATATTCACAGGACCATCTGCCCGAAGGTTCGTTTCTGAATCGTTTCCTGACCCTTGCCGCACCGTTTCTCCCTTTTGACGGAATGAATGAAAAAGGTCTTGCGATTTCCCTGCTTGCGGTGCCGGAGGCGCAGGCCCCATACAGTTTCGAAAAAGTAACACTGAATACGACCACCGCAATCCGGCTTGTGCTGGATAAAGCGGCTACTACAGAAGAAGCCATCGGATTGCTGAAGCAGTATAATATCTACTTTTCCGGAGGGATTGATTGTCATTATCTGATAGCCGATGCGGGCGGGAACTCCGCCATTGTAGAATATATCAATCAGGAACTTTGTATCGTTGAAACAGACGCTGAATATCAGATCGCTTCTAATTTTATTGCTTATCACGGATTGAATATCGGAGAAGGATTTACAGAATTTGAACGCTATGACAAAGTGAAAAACACAATCGAAACAAACGGAAACAGACTTGAGGAAGACCAGGCAGTGCAGCTGCTGGCCGATACCGGCGTTTTTGACGGTGACACAGACAAGCTGCAATGGAGCGTTCTTTATAATCTTTCTACCGGCGGCGGCAGGATTTTTGCCCACCGCAAAACTGACAATCTTATAGAATTTCATCTGGATATGGCTCCCTGATCATGCGCTGAACAGTTATCCGGCCAGGATTTTTCCGCAACGTGAAACCCCACGTCCAGTCCGGCAGCTGATCCTTTTCTTTCAGTCTGTCCGTATGCCTGATAACAGAATCAGAATACGCCGGATGCCGTTGCGTGATTATATTTCATACAACGGCATCTGCTTAAAACTTATTTTGCCCTTTCATCAAATAACCAGAACATATATCCATAATGATCTTTTTTCACAAAATTTACAATCTGCTTTTGCTCCGCCACCAGAATGAAATAACAGTGGTCTCCGTTTTCATCGTGATACTGTTCCAGACCAGCCTTATAATCCAGTCCGTCCAGCCGCTCTATCTCATTTTTTACAGCTTCACTGTCCGCTTCAAACATTTTGTTATCGCTAAAAACGTCCACTACTATTTTATAAATAACCGAATCCCCATATTTTTCCATAGCTTTTTGTAAAGGAACGGAATACATGCAGGCGTCATTATCAGGGGCTTTGTAACAGGCAGATGATTCCATATCTCCATATGCCGAAATAACGCTGCGCCGCTTCCCGGCAGTTTCTGTTTTTTGTCCCGCGGGGTCCCGCGCTCCGGAGTCCTGCTCCGCGGTTTCTGTATGATCATCCGGCTGCTTTTCCGGGCCCTGACTGTATCCATCCGGGTTTCTGTCCAAAGAAGCGTCTTCCGGTCCCGTATCCGGATAACTATCATTTTCAGAAGTAACCGTAAACAGATCCGTAACCCCATATACGGCCGCTGCCACCAGTAATATGCAGGCCGCCGCCATTCCCCACTGAATCCATGCGGGACGTTTCACCTTTTTTGTTTTCGCTTTCCTGGCTTCCTCAATGAAATCTTCATTTATATTAGAAATACTGTGATACAGCATTTTAGTTTCTTTCTCTTTCATAATGAATACCCCTCCTTTTCAAGTGCGGACCTAAGATCCCTGCGAAGCCGGTACATGCGCTTTGCGATACCTGCCGGCGTAACCCTGTAGTCTTTCGCAAGCTCATAAACCGCTTCACCATTCCAGTAACGCCGCATAAAGATAATTCTGTCCGTTTTGGAAAGGGAGGCAAGCCATGAATTCAAAAACCCGGTCAGCTCCTTTTCCTCAATTGCCCGCTCTACCGTTACAGGAGATGGAATGCATTCCTCCAGCTCACTCAGAAGCAGTTCCATACCTGAATACCTTTTTTTCCGGTGATTTTTATTCCAGAGATTCATTGCGGTATTCCGCACTACTTTCCCAAGCCACGCACCAAGTCTTTCGGGCTGTTGCGGCGGTATGGCATTCCAGGCCTGCAAATATGCGTCATTCACACATTCCTCCGCATCTGCGGAAATTGTCAGTATGTTATATGCGATACTCTGACAGAACGCCCCATACTTCTTTGCGGTTTCTGTTATTGCGCTCTCATCACGCTGATTAAATAGACCAATAATCTGTATGTCTTCCATTTGCATCCTCCTCCTGCATCCTCCTCCTGCCGTTTTTATGAAGGCCTTCACTTATAAAGACAACATTTCACCAGAAATATTCCCATATTCCACAAAAAAATATAACTTTTTTATCAGAATTTTTCCTCTGTGATCTGATTCAGTCCTGAAAGCGGCAGACCGCCGCATATGGTGTCAGTCCATAGCGGCGGTTGTTTCCTTAATTTATTCTGTTGTTACGGATTCTGCCTGTATCCTCATCCCGGCTTCCTGCATATACATGTCAGTTACATCCATTGCCAGTACCTCCGCGCACCGGTTTCTGCTTCCACGTACTCCTTTGTAATCTCATATTATTCTTCTTTTCTTATTTAAGCACATCATTGTTATTATGACGGGCTTCTCCAGCATCTCTTTCCGCATCCATGCCGGTGCCTTACGCACGGTTTTTCTGCTTCCACGTACTCTTCTGTGAATCTCTTGTCATTCTTCTTTTCTTATATAAGCACATCTATGTTCTGATAACGGGCTTTCTCCAGCTTTTCTTTCCGCATCAGTTCCAGTACCTGCGGACCGGTTTCCGCCTCCACGTATTTTACTGTGATCTCATGCCCGGCCGCTTCCGTCATGGAAATATTCCCGGCACTTCCATCCGGTTTTTCTGCCTGCTGTTCTGTTTCCTTTTTCTGCTCCTGTGCTTTTTGTGCTTCCGCTTTTTGTGCTTCCGCTTTTTTATTTTCCGCTTTTTTATCTTCTGCCTTTTTATCTTCCTCTTTCTTTTCCTTCTGCTTTTCCAGCCGCTCATCCATCTGTTTCTTCATTCTTTCCGCATTGGTCATTCCTGTTTCCGTTACGGAATATACGGTGCTCTGAATGCTGCCGTCCTCATGAATCATCCATGTCTGCTGGTAACAGGTCACCGTTCCTCCCATCGCCCTGTTTCGTGCGGACAACTGTTCATACCCCTGCTTTTCCAGCTCTGGTATCTTTTTCAGGAAATCTTCCAGCTCTTTCGCCTTTTGGGAATCTTCCATACATTTCTTCAGATACCCGCCGGATATGGATACATTACCTCCGGACATACCGTCATAATTTTTCTGCAGTCCGGCATAATCGTCCGATACCTTTTTTTCTCCCGCAGCATGCGCTTTTCCTGCCTGTGCGTGTGTGGTCTCTTTCATTTCTTCTTTTTTGTCAATTCTATTTTTAATTTTATCTTCTTCTGTCTTCTCATGGTTTTGTACTGCGTATGTATTTCCATACATATAATTAAAGTTATTTCCAACACCTGAAACTGCCATGATTTTGTCCTCCCCGATATTATTTTATTTTGTTTTAATTATTTTTTACTTTAAACAGGACACATGCACTATTTACTTATATTATTATTTAATTATATTGTTATATTTTCGTTTTTCATCATCACAGACAGGACAAATACTCTGTCCATCACCTTAAAATCCATGGTTCCCTGATACTTCTCCGCCGTACTTTTAATATTGGCAAGTCCGGCCCCATGATTTTCCCTGTCCGCTTTATCCGTCACGGGAAACTCATTCCCGGGTTTTCTCACCAGCTTTCCGTCAAAGCTGTTCTCCACTTTCAGGAAAAACAGTTCCCTTTTCCAGAATGAGCTGATACGGATAAAGGTTGCTGTATCCGGCTCTTTCGCTTTCAGTTTTTCGCATGCCTCCATGGCGTTATCCAGCGCATTTCCAAGAATAATTCCAATATCAAAACTTTGAATCAATAAATTTTCCGGAAATCCCAGCCCTTTTGCATCCATCCGCAAATCCGGCACCGCATGTACAGCCTCATGGTATTTCATGTTCAGCAGTGTATCCGCAACCGGGTTGCCTGTCTTAAACCGGAACTCCAGTCTGTCCAGAGTCTGGTTCAGCTCTTCTGCGTACGACTGCAGTATTTCCTCCTTTCCAGCCGCCAGCCGCATCATAATAGAAAGGGTGTTTTTCATGTCATGCCTCATTCCCCGTATCCCGGAATACACCCGCTCCATCTCTCCCATATGTTCCTGTAATCCGGTGATCTGTTTTTCCAAAATCATCCGGCGGCTCCTTTCCCTGTTCCGGTCAATCATGCCCTGAAAGAGCTTTACTCCGGCAACAATGGAAACCAGTGACAGAATCAGAATAACTGGTACCAGGATGACCAGCGACGGATATGTGTCATACATTTGTTTTGGCGCTCCATCTTCCATTGTAAGCAAAACCGCCCGAAGCAGGCTGCATATGAGTATTCCCGTCAGACCGGGCGTTATAAGAAACAGCAGTTCCGTATTGCCAGTCCTGTAACTTTTCTCCTGAAATGCTTTCGCTACACTTCTTAACGGACAATACATGACAACCGATAAAACCAGAAACATCAGAACACCTGATCCAATCACAGTGACATGAACAATAGCCGAAAGTACGCTGGCTGACACAATAAATTCTTTCTCCACACACCAGCCCCACAGGGCTATCAGCGCATTTCCAGACTGGCCGGCGGTATATGCGAGAAACGCACTGATTTCGCTGACTGCCATAAAAACCGTTGTCAGGAACAGCCGCATCTTCCCACCACCCCTGTAAAAGGCGCCGGCGGATGCCATGCCTGCCGATACTGCCAGTCTTATGAAAATTCCAAAGCTTCCATTGTCCTGTGGTATCACACTCCCTGCCGCCAGCCGCAGCGTCCCGTAGAACACTGCGGACGCCAGTCCGTTCATCCGCCGGTTTCGCATCCTGCCTTCCAGAAAACATCCGTAAAAATACTGCATACAGTAACCCTGAAACATGGCGGATACAACCTCCAGCAGGACGCTTACCGCTTCATACACAGCCCGTCCCTCCGTTCCGTGGATACCAACCCGTAGTTTCTTTGTATTTTTTCCTTATCATACAGACTTCTTTATACACAGCTCACCCCTCCGTTCTGCAGATACCACATATATGCCCTGACAAACTCTTTGTGCTTTTTCCTTGTCAGGCAGACTTTCTCCCCGCCAGAAAGAAAGATACTGTCCGTGTCATATCCCACAATGTGCGCCATATTTACCAGATATCCCCTGTGACAGCGGTAAAATCCGTCCCCGAGCTGTTCTTCCAGTTCATTCATCGTCACGTATGACTCTATGGCCGTTTCTTTGTCCAGCGTATGGATTTCCACCTTTTTCCCTCTGCTCTCAATGTACAGAATACGATTCAGTCTGAGCGTGTATCCCCGGTTCTTTGTCCTTATGAATATGTGCCGCTCCTTCTGTCTCCTCCTTTTTCGGGCTTCCTCCACCGCCCTGCCCGATACTTCCAGAAACTTCCGCTCTTCAAATGGCTTTAACAGGTAGTGAAATGCCGACACATCAAAAGCCTCAAACACATACTCCTTAATGCCCGTAATAAAAACCAGTACCGCATCCTCATTCTGCCGCCGCAGATTTCGTGCCGCCTCAATACCGCCCATCCCATCCATCTGTATATCCAGAAAGATAATGTCAAAATCTCTTTCTGACGCAAGCAGTTCTTCCCCTGTGGCAAAATCACTGATGTCCGACTCCGGATTCTGTTTTTTTATAAATCCATGTATCTGCTGGCGGATGAATGTTTCATCATCGACTACCGCTATGTTCAAAAATCATCACCCCTGATTCTGTTTTATTCCATCACTTAATTTATCGGCAGATTTTCTGTGATCCCGGGATACTGGGAACGAAAGGCATTCGAAATGGAGCGAAAGGCATATCGGTATAAATCTTTTAGCCTGATTTTATCGTAAATATTTCTCACATATTCCTCATTTTCCTTATATTCAATATCACATTCCTTATATCCGGTGCCGTCCAGATGCAGTGCCCTGTCATGAAAATCACCTGACCGCCCCTGATTCCAGCCGTTAGAAGCGTTCCGATATATCCGCACGTTCCGCATGCAACGTTCATGGTTTTTGAATTCCGCTTTTTACATTCCGGAGATTCTCACAATAATCTGTGATTCTCATCAATAAGACTGATTTCACCGTCATAACACCTGACAGTAATCGCTCCTGAACGGATAGTGTCAGGATTTTACGCAAATTTAATTTCCGCCGGCTGTGTTTTGTTGTGGTAACTCAATTCTGCCAGACGGCTATAGAGCATAACTGTTTTTATGAAATTAATTTGCGAAACTTATGATGCGTCATCGTTTTGTTGTTTTCCTTCAATAGCTGTTATAAGTGATTTTACTTATAATATTAGCAGTATTTTTTCTTTTTTTAAGTAATTTTATTTATAAGGCAATACAAAAGTATCCGGCTTCGCCGGATACTCCGCCTGCGGCGGGCTGCCTCCTGGCAGC
>CANRTU010000093.1 GCA_947642745.1 uncultured Eubacterium sp. | reverse complement strand
GGTATCTCTGTCTTTTAAATATTCAGTTGTAACACATGTATTGTAATCCTACAGATTGAAAAAATGGAGCACAAAAACCACATTGACAGTTTCTGTATTTTCACTTATTCTATAAGAATCAGGTTTGACAGTTTCCCTTTTATTTTGTATGCTTATTACAGACATGTTTCACAAAGGAGTGGGTTGCGGTATGCCATACCATAAACAGAATATACGGACACTTTCCGAACATGCGAAGCTGGAAATCAGGAAATATATCAGTACAATGAATCTGGAAGAAACAAACAAGCTGCCAAGGGAAGAGCTGCTGGCACAGATGACAGGCGTCAGCCGTATCACGGTCCGTCAGGCGTTAAACGATCTGGCGGCGGAAGGCATCGTTTTTCGCAGACAGGGAAAAGGTACTTTTGTTAACGTTGATTCTCTTAATATTAAGGTAAGATTTAATCCATCCATGGAATTTTCCCAGATTATACGCAACAGCGGTTATGAACCGTCAGTCATACTGGGAGAAATTAAAAAAATTCCAAGAGATCCGTCTATCTGTGAACTGCTGCATCTGGGAGAAGACGAGGTGCTGATTCTGGCGGAGAAAATATTTCTGGCTGACGGCCGGTTCTGTGTGTTCTGCAGGGATTATTTCGGCGCCGCACAGCTGGAAGACGGAGATTCTTTAGGAGCGTTCAGCAAGTACGACGATTCCGTTTTTCAGTATATGTACCAGACGTCCGGTAAAAAATGCGAGTGGGATAAAATAGAAATTGATACCGTTCTCTCTTCAGAAATCGAAGGAATCTGCGGTTACTTTAACCGGAACGGGCTGAAACACATGCCGCTTTTGTATTTAAAGGGCGTCAATTATACATCTGAGGATGTGCCGGTTCTTTTTGCGAAGGAATACATTAATACAAAGCTGATTAAATATAGCATGATCCGCAGGAAAAGTATTGCGTACAGTTTCCAGTGAAGATACCAGTGTACGGACTGGCAGTCTGATCTGGTAAATGCCAGAGGGCGGATACATAAGGAGAACACGAATGAAAAAAATAGGGCTTGTGCTGGCTGGCGGCGGAGGCCGGGGCGCATATCATACAGGTGTGTGGAGAGCTTTAAGGGAAACCGGACTGGACCGGTATGTAGCCGCTGTATCCGGAACGTCGGTGGGAGGTCTGAACGCTGCGCTGTTTTTGCAGGGAAATCTGGAGCTGGCGGAAGAAATCTGGAGTCATATCACTCCGCAAAAAATACTGACAGCCAGGAAGGGAAGTAAAAAGGCGGATGAACAGTTATGTTATCGGGATGAGCCGGATGGTTATCATGATAACAGATATATATACAGCCGTTCCGGTTTACTGGAAATCATAGACCAGTATCTGGATCTGGACGTATTTGACAAAAGCAGTATCAACTGTTACATGGCCTGTAAAAGTGCGTCACGTATCAAAGACACGGAAAGTTATATGCGGATGCAGAATGGTCCGGATGGGACAAAAGTATGCCGGACGTATGTAAATAAAAAGGCTGTGTATTTTAATATGCGCTGTTTTACGAATCATGAACGCAGAAAAATTCTTCTGGCAACTTCTGCGATCCGGCTGCTGTTTCCAAAAGAACAGATAGACGGTTCATATTATACGGATGGCGGTCCGGTGGACAATCTGCCGGTGGAACCACTGTATCGTCTGGAACATTGTGAACTGATTGTAGCCGTGCGTCTGGACATGAACGGGAAAGAACTGGTGCGGGAGCAGTTTCCGGGGGCCAGAATATGGGAAATTTATCCTAAGCGGGAACTGGGCGGCGTGTTTACCGGGATTTTAAATTTTAAGGCAGAAGACGCAAGGCGCAGAATGAGACAGGGGTATGAAGATTCCATTGCGTGCTGTAAGGAAATAGAAGGGATCATACACAGCGAAACAGAAAGTCTGCGGAAGTGGCGGGCCGCTGCTGCGGCGGAAACCGCAGCCATGGAAAAGACCGCCGCTCTGCGCAGGCAGATACAGAATATGTGTAACAGATAAACGCATCCGGCAGGTGTTATGCCGGGCCGGTGAATAGTCCCCGCTGGTATCAGGAGCAGGCCGGTCATTCTGAAAGCGCTGGAAAATCATGGATATAGTGTGGCCGGGATCATACGGCAGATATTTCCATAAGCTGTAAAGACGGAATCAGTAGCCAGTGTACAAAGCGGAAACAGGGTACATGTCAAAACAGTTAATTTCATAATCTCCTGAAGAAATGGAATTAGAGGCCGGACAGACATTGAATGACAAACGGAGGAGGAAACGGATAATGACAGGATATGGGCAGGAGGACAGTATCTGGCAGGAGGGACTGAAAGAACAGCTGAACGGGTTAATTGCCGGCTGGGATACAGAGGAACTGATAGAGCTGATGGGAGAATGCGAATTCGTTCTTTCCGGAAATGATGCCCGCATCAGAAAGCTGGATGTAAGAGGGCTGAAAAGACTCTGGCTGATTATCACAGGCATTCAGAGAAAGAATACAACAGTCATTTTAAAAAACATGCACGAAATCCAGAAGCTTTCATTTGAAATCCAGAAGCTGATTATCAAAAGAATCAGCGGTATCCAGGACGTGATGATCACACTGAATCATAAGTTTAATGAGCAAACCATCTGGACGCAGGATATTATTTTAAGTCTTTGTGGTAAAATCAAATATTGTCAGGACAGCCAGCAGGAGCTGAAGGCGGTTACAGACCTGCTTATGTGGAAAGAGTCAGTGTGCAGTAAGAAGACATACAACGGCCGGAAATATATGGAAGTTTCCGATGGGATAAAAATTCTGCAGATAGTTTCGGATCTGTATGAAATCGTGGGCAGAGAAGGCGTTTCGGTGGAACTTGCGTTTATGGAATCTGTGACACACAGATTAAATCTGAAAAGTCCCATACAGGCCATTGATTTTTACAATGATCTGATTTATGAAAAAGAAAGCCTGTCACTGTATATCCGGGAAGACTTTCGGCATGAACCGGACAGTCTTTGTCCATGTGGAAGGATGATACATAAAATTTACCAGTTATATGAGGATCCATTGCTGGCGGAAGTTGCCCTGGGGCTTCATATGCCGCCTGAGACTATTTGTAAACAGATGATTCAAAAGCAGATCCGGCCAGGAGAGGAACAGATTCTGCCGGTGCGGGTGTGCATGGAACTGCTGGACGATCTGTTACGGCTGCAGACGCACGCACGGGTGGAACAACAAGAGTGGGACTGGCCGGAATCAGGAACCCCGACGGAAATCCCGTTCATGGAAAATAGAAGCGGGTTCTGTGGAACTGACGGCGAAGCGGAATATGGACCAGGTCCGGATGCCGGCCGGGTCAGGGAGCAGCCATACGCAGGTGACCGCATCCATGGGAATGAAAACGACGGATCTGGTGAAAAAAGGCTGCGGGCACTTGTGAGAGTCACTCCTGAGGAATTGTGGGGATTTAAAGAAGGGGATTTATTCTGCCAGAAAAATGAAAATGTGAAATCCAGATATGTCTTTCTGGATGAAAATGTGGTAAAGTCATTTCTGGAACGTTACCGCCCCTGTCTTGTAACCGGGCCTGTGGAATTTTGGCGGAGGTATATGCCGGATACCGGAAATGGTCTGTGGACAGATCAGATGGTATTTATCCCGCTGGCTTATTATTACATGTATCTGTGGTTTTATAATACCAGCAAAAGTAAAAGGATAAACCAGAAAGTAGTCATGCTGGAATATTATGATCATGTGCTGTATGCGGCAGGCTATTCGGTGGATGCTTCCGGAGACAGTTTCAGGGAAGAATTTACAGAACTGGAAATAAGGTGGAACAAGACAAGAAAACATATCATGGAAAGTATTATGGAACAAACATGTTTTGCCGGTCTCTCCAGGGAGGATGTGCTTATATTTAAGACATTTACTGCTGATGCGCATATTGATAAAAAACTGGAGAAAAAACAGGTACAGACCGTGGACGCCGGCTGGGAATATCTGCTGAAAATGGATCAGAAAACACTTGAAATAATGATATAGGAATTGTGGGACCGGTACAGGATTCAGAGAAATCCCGGTTCCTGACATATGAAGAGCTGGTTCCGGTCATATGAACAACAGGAACAGTCTTAAACGCAGTGTACCGGTGTCCTGGTGAATTCCGGGAATGATTGTGCGGCGCCTTATGGATGACATAAGTGATTAATAATGGGCGTTTATATTGAAAAGTGTTTTGCGTCTGACTACCGGGAATAATGGACGATGTTATGAAACAGGGATATTCCGGCATCAGGGCCGCAGGAGCACCAAAACAGGCTGGATGGTTTCCGGGAACATGTTTTGCGTATGGTAATAATAGAATTTATAAAAGTTAAATAGAAAATATAAACGATAACTCAGTAATAATAATTAGAAATGGATTTAAGAAGGCATTATAGGCACCGTCCGGCGGGAAGCGCCAGATTCAGGGTATGAAATGCTTATCTGTCAGATCGGGAGGGAATAGGTGATATGAGGCATAAAACAACACGTTTTTTAACAGTCAGCCTTATTGTGGTATCTGTTTTCTGTATGGTCGTATTTGGTATCCAGACGATGTGGATGAACCGGATGGGTGCGCAGGCCATCAAAGAAATTGGCGTTATTTATATGTCAGGCATGAGCAGACAGGTTGCGGCGCATTTTGGAACAATGATTGAGCTGCGTCTGTCCCAGGTGGGCGCGCTGGTGGACGCAGTGTCCCCGTCACGGAGCAGGGGCAATGCCGCCACCCGTGTGGAGCTGGCATACCGTGCCCGTGCCAGGGGATTTGAATATCTGGCGTTTTATACTGAAACAGGTGAGTTTGATATGGTCTATGGCTCAAAATTGCATCCAAAAATCCCTCAGGCGCTGCACCAGTCTGTGATGGGCGGCAGGGATAATGTAAGTGTCGGACGGGATGGGCACGGGGAACGGGTTGCCCTGATCGGGGTACCGGCTGAATATGATCTTGGGGAGGGCGGAAAAAGTGTGGCACTGGTTGCGGGGCTTCCAGTCAGTTATCTGGGTGATTCGTTATCTGTAAATATAGACAGCAGTCTGGTAGGATATTCTATCATCCGCAGGGATGGAACGCTGATTTTGCAGAATGCGGATGTGGAAGACAACAAATATAATAACGTCAGCCGGGAAGACCAGGAACAATATATGGCTGATCTGAAAGAATCAGTGGAAAACGGGCAGGATTATGCCGGGGAGATTGTGGCGGACGGAAGACGGTGGAATCTGTATTGTACAATGCTTCCCGCATCGGAGTGGTATCTGATGCTGTATATGCCATATAATACCCTGGATGAGACGGTGGGAAAGCTGGCTGGCAGATGGAGCTTCTGTTCGCTGGCCAGCTGCGGGCTGATTCTGTGTGCGCTTCTGCTGATTTTTGTGTTGTATTTCCGGCTGACCAGAAGGCAGATGCGTGAGTTAAACAGCGCTTACCAGTCTGCGGAGCAGGCAAGGCAGGCTGCGGATATGCAGCGGCGCAGTGCGGAACAGGCGAACAGAGCCAAAAGCGAGTTTCTTTCCAATATGAGCCATGATATCCGTACGCCAATGAACGGAATTATGGGAATGACGCTGATTGCCATGAACAATCTGACAGATGCGGTGCGTGTCCGGGTATGTTTAAAGCGGATCAGTGTATCCAGCCGTCATCTGCTGGGTCTGATCAATGACATGCTGGATATGGCCAAAATGGAAAATGGTAAAATTACGCTGAATATAGAGCCGGTTTCCCTGCGTGAAGTCATGCAGAATATTATGACTGTTATCCAGCCGCAGATTCAGGAAAAGGAACAGTTTTTCAATATCTACAACCAGAATATCCGGTATGAAAATGTATGTACAGACCGGGTGCGTTTAAGCCAGATTCTGCTGAATATTATAGGAAACGCAGTCAAGTTTACCCAAAAATCCGGCAGCATTCAGGCATTTCTTTCTGAGGAGCCGTCTCCAAAAGGAGATTCATATATCCGTTCCTGTCTGCATATCAGGGACAACGGAATTGGAATGACACAGGAATTTCAGAAAAAGATTTTTGATGCCTTTGCCAGGGAAGATAATGCACGGGTAGAGAAAAACGAAGGTGCGGGAATGGGTATGACCATTACCAAGTACATTGTGGATGCCATGGGCGGGGAAATCCGTGTGGAAAGCGACCCGGGAATGGGCAGCAGCTTCTATATTACGATTGATATGGAAAAAATTAACCAGCAGGATCAGGATCTGGTTCTTCCCAAAAGGGATGTACTGGTCATTGATGATGATGAGCTTAGTTGCCGGGCGGCGCAGAACATGCTTACGTCCATCGGGCTTAGTGCGGAATGTGCGCAGAATATGGATCAGGCTTTCCGGCGGATAGAGGGTTATTTTGACAGCGGGAAAGAGCCGGTGGTACTGCTGGACTGGAATATTCAGGGGCAGGACGGTATCTGCGCCGCACAAAAGCTGCGCAGCCGGTTTGGTACGGATATGCCGCTGCTTCTGCTTTCAGACGGAGAGTGGGATGAACTGGAAACACAGGCGGAAACGGTGGGAATCGACGGGTTTATTGCAAAACCACTGTTTCGTTCCGGACTATATTATGGTCTGCGGCCGTTTGCGGAAATACAGGCGTCAGAACCAGAGGAAGCACAGGAAGAAGATGATATGGATTTTACCGGCAGACGGGTGCTGTTTGCGGAGGACAATGAACTAAACTGGGAAATTGGAGAAGCCATGCTTTCCGAACTTGGTATGGAACCCGACTGGGCGGAAAACGGGCAGATCTGTCTGGAAAAATTCGTGCAGTCACAAGAAGGCTGGTATGATCTGATTCTGATGGATTTAAGAATGCCCGTTATGACCGGATATGAGGCGTCTGTTGCGATTCGTGGTCTTGCCAGGGAGGACGCAAAGCAGATACCTATTATTGCGGTCAGTGCGGACGCTTTTGAGGAAGACGTAAAAAGATGTATGGACTGCGGCATGAATGCCCATTCGGCAAAACCATATAATATGATGGAGCTGATGGGTCTGATGAACCGGTTTCTGCATGAGAGATCTTAACCATATCCACTTAAATCTGACGGAGGTGACTGATTTGAAAAAAATAGTCTTATTATGTCTGGCGCTGTTTACTGCCGCGGTGCTGTCTGCCTGTAATAGTAAGAATGAAGAGGCAGTAAAGGATCAGGAAAAAGCGGAAAACGGACAGGAAACAGAAATTACCCTCTGGACCTTTCCGGTTGGAAACTGGGGCAACCAGACAGCGGTATCCGGTCTGATTACAAGTTTTCAAAGGGAATATCCGGATATTCGTGTAAATGTGGAATGTATGTCTTACGATAACGGGGATCAGAAAATCCGGGAAGCGGTTGCTGAAGGGAATGCGCCGGATCTTGTATTTGAGGGCCCGGAGCGGCTGGTAGCAGACTGGGGAGACCAGGGGATTATGGCGGATTTATCTGATCTTTGGGAATCAGAAACGGCAGAGGGTATATATGACAACATCCGTAAAGCCTGCCAGCATGATAATGGCGCATATTATGAATTTCCTGTCTGTATGACAGCCCATTGTATGGCGGTTAACTATGAACTTTTCCAGAAGGCCGGGGCGTTAAAATATATAGACGAAGATACACATACCTGGACCACAGAGGGGTTTATTAAAGCGGTACATGCCCTGGCTGACTACGGCTATAAGCGTGTGGGAGTTATTTACTGTAAAAACCAGAGCGGAGACCAGGGGACACGTGCGCTGGTCAATAATCTCTATGGAGGAGAATTCACGGATGAGGAGCACCGCAGATATACGATTGACAGCAGGAAAAATAAACGTGCGTTGAAACTGTTGCTGGATCTGGATGGAATTGAATTTGATCCGGATATGACATCTGCCGAAGAGGTTGCCGCATTCTGCAATGGAGAACTGGCCATGGCATTTTGCTGGAATGCTTCGCTTGAGATGACCCAGACAGTGAATAATCCGGAACTGGATTTTGATATTTTTCCCATGGCGTTTCCTGTCAGTGAAGGGAAACCAGAGCTTCAGGGTGGCATATGGGGCTTTGGCGTTTTTGACAACGGAGACGAAAAACGAATACAGGCGGCAAAGACATTTATCCACTATATGACGGAAAACGACGACTGTTACAAAAGGGCTGTACTTGCTTCTTCGTTCTGGCCGGTGAGGGACATGCGGGAAATTTATGAAAATGACCAGCTGATGACTGAGTACAGTATGTTTATGCAATATATCGGAGATTATTATCAGATCACACCGGGCTGGGCGACAGCCAGGGAAGGGTGGTGGAACATGCTGCAGAAAATTGGAAATGGAGCTGATATTTCTGCCGCCGTACACGAATTCTCCCAACTGGTAAACGGCAGTTAAGGGATCTTAAATCTATTATGCGGACATAGCTGCAATTTATACCCGGCTGTATATGATTTTTTGTAACATTCGGACGGCGGTAATGAAATGATCAATAAAATATGGCAGTCAGTACATTTTCCGCCGTATAAGAATTTTCACGGCTGGTAAAAGATGGTTCATGCATTTTATAATTCATATAACAGGATTCGGTTGCGACATTATATTTTTCGCTAAAACTTAAATCTCTATTTTATATCTGCAGGTGCGTAAATACAAGTTTGTTTTTTATTTGCCCGGCAGCAGAAAGCGGTAAGGGTAATAAATGGAAAGTTTCTATATATAACCATATACTTTCAGTAGCTGGTATATTATAATAACGTTGCGGGGTTCGTAGAATTCAGATACGGAGGTATAGAGATGGTTCGTAAAATTATAAAAATTGACGGGGAAAAATGTAACGGATGTGGCGCATGTGCCAGCGCATGCCATGAAGGTGCGATAGAAATAAAAGATGGCAGGGCAGAACTTATCCGGGACGATTATTGTGATGGGCTGGGAGACTGCCTTCCAGAATGTCCGTGCGGCGCCATATCTTTTGAAGAGCGGGAAGCGGCGGCTTACGATGCGCAGGCAGTTGCGGCTGCCAGACACAAAAAACTGGAAGCGGCAGCCTGTGACGGACAAAACGATGCTGCCGGATATTATAAACAGGAAAAGGGGACACGGGTTTCGCGGCTTGCCCAGTGGCCCTGCCAGATAAAACTGATGCCGGTCAGTGCACCGTATTTTCAGGATGCGGATCTGCTGATTGCGGCAGACTGTACAGCTTTTGCATATGCTGGTATTCATGAAGATTACATGAAGGGAGCCATTACGCTCACTGGCTGCCCGAAACTGGATGCGGTGGATTACAGTGAAAAACTGTCAGAAATAATGAAACAGAATTCTGTCAGAACAGTTACCGTCCTGCGTATGGAAGTGCCATGTTGCGGAGGGATTGTAATGGCTGTTCAAAAAGCGCTATCCCATAGCGGCAGACAGATTCCGTGCCGTGTAGTGACTGTGACCGTGGACGGGAATATATTAAAGTAGCGGCCGTAAAAGCAGAAACGGCATGACTGTGTATGAAAATCACGCTGTCCGGGAGCGTGGGATTTATACTATGTTAAGGAGTTTTGATCTAACAACCTGTAAATCGTATTATTCTGGGATGATCACGTTTATACTTTCGTTAAGAGTTTTGATCTGAAACCTGAAATTCAGGCCGCTCTGTGTGGGGATGATTTTACTGAAGTATTATCTGAAATTATGTAACACAGACTTAAAACAGAGAAAAGGAGAAAACGAAATGAACCAGGGACAGGAGATGTTTGATCAGTTTTTTATGGAACGTGCCAGAGCGTGTTTGAAAAATGCTTTCTGGCATATGTACCCAAAGGGTATGATATGCTTCACAGTTTGTACCCTAAAGGGCATGATATGGAGGATTTTACCCGAATTTAGGAGGTGTACCCAAAGGGCATGATATAGCGGGCTACATGGACTAAATTTGGGTAAAATCCTCCGCAAAGTGGGGAGTGCAGATGCTGGGAATGATTTTTCAAACACGCTCCAGGGATGACAGGAAGGAAGAAGCGGCAGAACTGTTAAAAGTTTGTTTTGAAAGACAGCAGGCTGGCACATTTTCGCTGGCATATTTTGAGGAAGTTGTGCCACGGTTTTATACAATAGTAAAACCGGAAGCAGAAGATGAATTACGAAAAGCAATGGAACATTTTGCCGCAGGCTTTTCGAAATGACAGAGGATAAAAACAGATTATTGATGTCTGTCTGTGATTCAGGATGTGGAAACATGCAAAAGGCGGCGTATTTTCAGGACACAGGAGGAGGGCGGAACGTATCAGGGTGCAGGCAGAAAAACCACAGAACAGATGCCTTCTGGGAATTTTGGGGAAAGGCGTCCGCAATGTGCGGTTATCTTTCCAGACTTCCATGATATAAAAATGGCAGATCACCGTGACTTTCCTGCATTGTCCACTGTATGTTTAAGGGAAAAGCGGAATGTGGTAAAATGTATTTAAAACAGCCAGGATGATGTGGCGGCAGAATGGAAGACAGGGTTCCGGAGCCAGAGAGATAAGACCGGCATGGCGGGACAACATTATTGATGAAGATTATCATGGATCAGATACCCGATATAAGCAGGGAACTGCTTTATCGGGTTTTTTACGTACCAGAAAAAGTGTCTCTGTATCATAAAAATTTCGTACATGACCGCTCTGGGTGAAGGGGGTATTGAAGGAGGCTTTTTTCAGCAGATGTAGTATCCGGCGAAGCCGGATACTATTTTACTCTATAGGAAAGAACGTCCGATAAGATAAAAGCCATCCGAGGATCACCCTGCGGCGGAAGGGAAGATGCTG
>CANRTU010000092.1 GCA_947642745.1 uncultured Eubacterium sp. | reverse complement strand
ATTACGTTCCCTTCGGGAAAAAGAACTACATGGACAGCAACTATAAGCCCCTCAATGAGGAAGCTGACACCAAGTAATATGTTCCATTTAGGGAAACGCTGATGAAAGCGTTTCCCGCGCCGCAAATGCGGGATTTATAAGTGAGAAAAGAGTTCCTGATACGAATTTTCGGAGGTAATTTTTATGTTTTTTTCAATAATATTAATCTTGTTGATTGCCATTGTATTCAGAAAACAGAAAATGGCCGGAACAGGACAACAGAAATCTGATGAAACAGAATATTTATCTAAAAATATAAAAGAACTCATCCCCGGCTTAGCATGGTATATATTCTATTTTATGCTGTCTTACATAAGCTGTGCCTTTCAGGTCGATATAATAAGCGAATTATCAAACTGGCTGTTTCTGGTACTCTTTCCCCTCCTGATGATTGCTGTTTTCAGAAAAGAGAAAGTGATACAAACCCTGAAAGAAACAGGCTTAAAACATTTTGACAGAAAAACAGTACTAAGGATACTGTTAATTTGTGCTGTATACCAGGGTGTTATTATCCTTGTCTTTGGTTTAGGGGAATATTGTTTTAATATAGCGAACATTTTCCAAATATTTAGAAAGCTTCCAGTATTTTTTTGCCTGATGATACTTACAGCAGCGTTTACGGAAGAATTTTTCTTCAGGGGCATTCTGCAAAGAACTTTGATGGATTCACTGAAAAAGCCGTACCTTGCCATACTGCTCACCGGTATTCTGTTTGGACTGTACCATTTTCCGTTTGCATATTATCTGTGGGACGATACTGCCGGAAACATAATGTATTCACTCAGAATGGTTATGACGGAACATGTCCTTACTGGCTGCGCTTTTGGATTTATCTACTATAAATCCAATAAAAACCTCTGGAGCTGTATCATTTTGCATGCTTTCACCAATGCGGTTATTATGGCTCTCGGCACTGTATTTTCGACATAAACAGCGTATCCAGAACTTATGGCAGGACTTTTATCAACGCAGGCAAATCAAAACCGGAATTGTTCAGGCAGGCGAAAAAATGGAGAATTGGAGAGAACTTTAGAAAGATAAGTCTGTGAAATACTGGATGCGGGCTGAAATTGAAGAAATAATAAAGGAAAAATCAGTTGACAGAAAACGGTTTTATGAATATTCAAAAACAAATTATCAAAAGATTATAAATGGATTTTATTATGCGTTTACAGATTATAAGAAGTACCCAAAAACTGAACTAAGTTATTGCTGGCTGCATTTCAGACAGAAACTGAAAGAGATAGATTGTGTTAGTGAAACGATTGGCTGGGTTTATGAAGGATATATAAATACTATAACTGATGTACTTAATGAAGTTGATGGCTTGTTGGAGAATTTTTATATTGTTACTCCGCAATTTGATAAATTTGCGGCATATACGGATGACGGTCAGTGCTTATGTATTTATGAAAAATAGTAATAATTATAAAACGGTTGATGCTACAATAAGCGTGTACGTATATGTAATGGAATAGTGTAGCTTTTCGTATCAGCCTATATCATTATGAAAGACACAAGTCTTTATAATAACTCAACAGTTGTGACAGGACTGGATATTGTACAGGGATTTGCAGTCGGAATGCTTTTAGCGGGGTTGTTATATTCCAGCCGCTATGGCGCAAGGATTAGGGCATTCAAACACCGGCTTATGAAAAAACAAGGATAATCGTAAGCTGTGGAAGGCGTTGCTTATGAAAAAAGCAGATATAAAAGCAGTTGCTGAAAATAGGTTCCGTGAACCTGGAGCAAAGCAATCAGAATTATACCCGTCAGGTATTTGCCGGACAATGAATGGGGAATTTTTCAAAGTATCTGTATTAACAGACTTTTGGGTATCAGAGTGGACGGATAATCATTCTGATGCTTCAGATTGCTGCTTTGAAGATATTGACCCAATACCATATGATATATCTGAGCAAGAAATAATCTGGCAGGTGGATAAACTGTTGCTGTAAATCGGAGATTGCAGAACTGAACAGGTTTTTTATCAGAGAGTGAAATTCCATTTTACTGTAAAGTTGTTCATAAAGAAAAATTGGAGTTTACACAGAAGCCGGAGAATATGGAACCCGGCTTCTATGTGTGTAAGTTCTCCGGACTGTCATAAAAAATTTTATCAAAATGCCAAAAGCCCGATCAGCGCTTATCTATAATCTGATCAATCAGACCAAACTTCATTGCTTCTTCTGCTGTCATATAATGATCCCGTTCCGTAGCAACAGAAATCTCATCCATACTTTTGCCTGTATTTTCTGATAAAATAGTATTTAATCGTTTTTTACTTTTTTGTATATGATCAGACACAATTTTAATATCGGTTGCCTGTCCCTGAATCCCATGGCCATGAATGGCAGGCTGATGAATCATAATTTCCGCATGGGGCAGGGCAAGCCGCTTTCCTTTTGCGCCTCCCGCTAATAAAAACGCTCCAAAACTGGCGGCAAGACCGGTACATATTGTGGATACATCACATTTAATATACCGCATTGTATCATAAATAGCAAACCCCGCCGAAACAGAACCACCCGGACTATTGATATATAACTGAATATCCTTTCCAGAGTCCTGCGATTCTAAAAACAGCATTTGCGCAATAATCAGACTGGCTGAAGCATCACTCACTTCTTCTCCCAAAAAAACAATCCTGTCAGCCAGTAATCTTGAAAAAATATCATAACTACGCTCTCCCCGGTTTGTGTGTTCAATCACATAAGGAATTGTACTCATGCCACTAATTTACCTCCTGTTAAATCATACATAAATAAGTACCCGTCAGGCAGACCCGCCAGGCGTATCTGCGGCTGTGCGGGATAGAACCTGCCCTTTTTCCTGTAAATATCAGGCGTACATTCATATACCTGTTTAAACGCTAATGTGAAAGCCTGTTGTGAATTATAATGTGCTTCATAAGCAATTTCAACAATGGGCTGTTGTGTTTCCACAAGCTTTCTGGCAGCCAGGGTAAGCCTGCGTCCCTGGATATATTTATATACTGTACAATTAGTTTCTTCAGTAAAGACTCTGGCTATATAAAATTTTGAATAATTGAACGCATCCGCTATTTTATCAAGCGGCAGATCCTCATCCATATGTGTTTCTATATAGTCCACTACCTTCTTTACAACTGTATGACTGTTCATATATGACACCCCCTTTCCAATTTAAATATAACATATTTTCCCAAAATTATCTTAATAGAAATTGCCCTGTTTTAAAGTCCGAATGTCCCAGAGCGTGTCTGAAAAATGCATTTCGTAAGATGTACCCCGAAGGACATGATATATTCCACACTGAGTGGGAGATTTGTATCAGATGAGGGAGCGGGCTGCGTTGACCGGATCTGGCGCAAAGATCACGCTAATCTCCTTTTCGCTTAGAATAGTCCCCGGGTTCAGTTGCTATCATTTAAGGGCATTATCCGCTTTCCTGAAAAATAATTAATTTCTCCCGCTGGCACGGCAGCAAAAGAAGTTTACAAAAAGAGCGGCTCTATTATAATCTAAAATAGACTAAATTTTAGATCCAAAAAATAATTCAGACGGAGTACGACAACTATGAAGAGCATTCGAAAAAAAATTACGGTATGTCTTATGCTGACCATTCTGATATCACTGCTGGCAGCAGGCATATCAGGCATTGTTCCAAGCTACAGAAGCACCCTTTCTACCGTTGAACACATGATGAGCACCACCGCTGTTCTGGCAGCGGAGCGTGTGGAACAGGAACTGGCCTCCTACAAAAATGCGGCAATGGATGCTGGCTGCATTCCTCAGCTGTCAGACCCGGATGTACCGGCGGATGAAAAATATGCGCTGATCCAGGAACGCTGTACCATGCACCAGTTCCAGCGTGGAAACATTATCGGCCCGGACGGCCACAGTATTTTTGACGGAACAGATTATTCTGACCGTGAATATGTAAAACAGGCCTGCAGGGCAACATCTATGTATCCGAACCACTGGTCAGTAAAATCACCGGAGAATTGTCCATTATAGCGGCGGCGCCGCTTTATTCTGACGGCATATACGGCTCATCCATTGTGGGAGTGGTATATTTTGTCCCGGAAGAGACATTTTTAAATGATATCGTATCTTCCATCCGCATTGGGGAAAACAGCCATGCTTATATGATTAATAAATCCGGCAGCACCATTGCCGATACTACACTTGATACAATTACAGTCCAGAATATTGAATCAGAAGCGAAAGATAATTCTTCTCTTAAGGAACTGGCAGCCATCCATGGGAAGATGCGCCAGGGCGAAAACGGCTTTGGAAGTTATACAACCACAAATACAGAAAGTGAAAACGCAAAAGAACAAAAGATGTTTATCGCATATGCGCCTGTACCGGATACGGATGGCTGGAGCATCGCCGTCACCGCACCCCGGCTGAATTACCTGGCTGCCACATACAGGGCCATGGCTATCAACATCGCCGTTATTGTGGCCTCCGTCCTGATCTCCATGATTACGGCCCTGCTGCTGGCAAATAATATTGGAAATCCGATGAAAGCCTGTGCCAGACGTATGCAGCTGCTTGTTGAGGGAGATCTGGAAACACCTGTACCGGTAGTCAGAAACAAGGATGAAACCGGTATGCTTACTGCCTCCGCCGCTTCCCTTGTGGACGGACTCGGCCTGGTCATCCACGATATCAGCTATCTGTTGACAGAGCTGGCCAACCGGAACCTGGATATACATACAAAACATGAGGAAATCTACGCAGGCAGTTTCCAGAATATTTTACAGTCCATGCGCCATATGAAAACACAGTTAAACGATATTATGCATCAGGTGAGCCATTCTGCCAGTCAGGTATCCGCAGCCAGCAGCCAGCTTTCCGCAAGCGCCCAGGCACTGAGCGAAGGTACCGCCAGACAGGCCGGCCCGGTACAGCAGCTGGCAGAACGGATGAATATCATATCAAATGATGTAAAAGACACAGCCAGCGAGGCACTGGAAGTACGCAGTCAGACCCACCATGCCGGAGAAGCCGTTTCCCTGTGCAGCAGCCAGATGCAGAACCTGATGGCGGCAATGGATAAAATCAAGACCAGTTCCGACGAAATTGAAAAGATACTCAAAACGATCGAAGATATTGCGTTCCAGACCAATATACTGGCGCTGAACGCAGCCGTGGAAGCAGCACGGGCGGGCGAATCCGGCAAGGGTTTTGCCGTCGTGGCCGGAGAGGTCAGCAGTCTGGCCAGCAAATCCGCAGAAGCGGCCCAGAATACATCCACACTGATCGAACACTCTGTGGAAGCGGTCCATACCGGCACGGAAATCGCAAGGCAGACTTTTGAAGTACTGCAGGAAGTTGTAAACAGTATCCATTCCGTAACTGCTTCCGTTGATAATATATCCACCGTATCCAGCGAACAGTCCGTAGCAGTCTCGGAAGTTTCCGAAGGCATCAACCAGATTTCAACTGTGGTACAGGACAACAGCTCTACCGCTCAGCAGGGCGCCGCAGCCAGCGAACAGCTGTCCGCAGAAGCATCCGCATTAAAACAGCTGGTGGAACAGTTTACACTGGCGTCAGACTAAAGGCGGACAAACAATCCCCACTGCGGCGGACAGAATCGTTTTCACTGACAGCAGAACGCAGCCCGCCGGATACTCTGCCTGCGGCGGGCTGCTTCTGGCAGCATTTTCCTCTCCGCCGCAGGACGATTCTTCCAGAGGGGTTTACTTTACACTACAATTTTTCCTATAAACTAAAACAGGCATTTACGGCCAAAGCCGCAAATGCCTTCCAAAGACAATTCAAAGATGATTTATACAAATATTTTTCTGTTTTTTCAGTTAAGTTATACCGGTCCATAACAGCTTTTTGGATTTCTGATCTGCCCGGTCCGGGACTTTGCAGTATATCCACTGTTCCATGAATCCCTTTCTCTATTTCTTCTATTCCTGCTTTTTTGCTTCACATAATTCAGGCTCCATGATTCTCATTAATGCTGGTCCTGTTCCATCCACTTTTCATTTGCTTCCGTAAACACCTCCAGAACGGATACCGCATATATCCGTATCATACTCTCAGGATATAATCATGCCCTTTGGGGTTTAGCATGCCCTTTGGGGTTTAGCATGCCTTTCAGGGTATAGCATGCCCTTTGGGGTTTAGCATGCCCTTCAGGGTACAACGTGGAGAGTACAGATTATGAGAATGCTTTTTCAGACACACTCCAGGCAGCGGTATTCCTTTCCCTGTTTATTTCATGTGCCTTCCTGACTGTCTTTCACAATACACAGACTAAAAATATGTTAAATTCGTCAGCTTTTCATGATACGGCCGCTTCCACTTTCTCAATCCCTCCGCGTCTTTGCGCAGTGTAAATATATGTTTCTTCTGCTTGACAAATAAGGTCGGTTGTTATAGACTTATAAAAACAGAAGGTCTGTAAAAACCGACCTTATTGAAGGAGGACTGTCAGAATGGAAGATTCTCATGTGGAACAATTAAAATTGTGCGACAGCGATTATCGATTTATGCTGATCGTATGGGAACACGCACCTGTTAATTCCGGTATCCTGGCCGGGCTGTGTCTGAAAAAGCTGGGCTGGAAAAAGTCCACCACTTATACCGCCATCAAAAAATTATCACAGAAAGGCTACATCAAAAATGAACACGCCATTATTTCTGTACAAATCCCAAAAGAGCGTGTGCAGGCCGACGCTTCGGCGCATTTTGTGGAAAAGACTTTTGAGGGATCTCTTCCCCGGTTTCTCACCGCTTTTTTAACCGGAAAGACACTCTCCGCGAAAGAAGCCGACAGTATCAGGGCGCTGATCGACCAGCACAGCGGCGGACCGGAAGAAACCAGTTAAAACAAATTGCGCGGGAAAGGAGAAACGGCCATGCTGTATCAGATTTTCGCATATATTTTAGAAACCAGTTTCATATCCATATTTATAATTGCCGTCGTTTTACTTGTACGCTGCCTGATGTGCCGGATGCCAAAGAAATATTCCTATCTGCTCTGGGCCATTGTAGGAATACGTCTGTTGTGCCCTGGTGTGGCCGCTTCCCCAGTCAGCATATGTAATATCACGAAGCGCTGGACCCTGCATCCGTCCGCAGCCGCTGATTTTTATACCGGCGCCAGCGGGAATGTCTCCGCAAGGCAGCTTCCGGACGCAGCCCCTGTAACAGATACGTCCTCCGGGCCGCCGCGGAAAGATTCCAAAAATCATACACTGGCAGTAGTCCGTACTTCAGAAAATACCACCACTGCCAGTCGTCCTGTTCCATCCGGCACGATGCCTGCGGCCCGGTTTTCATTTATGGTCCGCTACGGTGCGCCTGTCTGGCTGGGCGGAATGATCGTGCTTTTGCTCTGGAACCTTTACAGGCTGTTGCGGATGAAAAAAAGCCTTTCCACAGCCGTACGGTACCGGCGGAACATCTATGAATGCGATGTGGCGCCGGCCCCGTTTGTTATGGGACTTATACATCCCAAAGTATATCTTCCATTCCGGCTGGACCAGCACGAACTGGCGTATATCCTGGATCACGAGCTGTATCATATCCGTCGCAGGGACCATATCATCAGGCCTGCCGCATATATGCTGGCCTGCGTCTACTGGTTTCATCCTCTCATATGGATCTCCTATTCACTGATGGGCATGGATATGGAAATGAGCTGCGACGAACATGTACTGCAAAACGCTTCCCCTAAGTTGCGCAGGCAGTACAGCCAGTCATTATTAGCATTTGCGTCAAATCAGAGGCTGTCAGCCGGGCCTGTGGCCTTTGGTAAAACAGAAACAGGAAAGCGGGTGAATCACGTGTTAAATTTTAGAAAACATAAAAAATGGTCTGGTGTTTTAGCTGCGGCATTCATTGCGGTAACCGCAACCACATGCCTTACCAGTGCCAGTAACGCTCCCACCAGTCCGCCAGAATCCGGTTCACTGGAAAATATCCGCACAGACTCTGGAAAAACTGCCGGTTCCGGCACGCTGACAGCGGCAGATAATAAGAAATCCGGCTCCAAAACAGAAATCACATCAGACCCGGCGGAAGCTGTACTGGCGGAAACAAAGATACATGGCTTCCAGGTACAGATTGTCTGGCTTACTGATTCTGCATATACACACCATAAAGGTTCAGAATACGGTATGTATCAGGGCGATTTTGAAATCCGGACATCCAAAAACGGCAAAAAATACGCAGCCCATAAACTGAAATTCCGGTTTGCGGACCAGCTGTACTATCCGGCCAGCGGCTTTGAACTGGCTGTAAAAGATTATGACTGTGATGGCAGTGACGATGATTTTTCCATCGGGCAGGGACAGACGCCTGTTCCGGAAGCTGGTAATTTCATGTTTTACCAGTTCTTTTCCATAGAAGAAAACGGTTCTATCCTGCAAAACACACTTTCCACAAAAGAACAGACCGGCATTCTGACCATTCCGGGAGAATTTTCCAGGGATTTCCCATATTTATGCGGCAGCATCAGTTATCAGGCATTAGGAGAAAACGGCGTCAGCGAGCAGACCGCCCATATTACAACGGCCTGTCAGACGCCGGACGGCGAAGTCATCCAGACTTTTTCCGACGATGAGATTCAGACTGCCATAAAAACCGTAAAAAAATATTTAAAAAAAAGGTTTCCAGGCGGCTGTCTGCGGGAAATCTGGTATAACGAGGCACATCAGCAGCGAACTGCCGGTCATTTCAAAAATCAGTATCAGACCAGCCAGGTGATCATTCTGCTGTCTGAATTTTATACAGACAACTCACAAACGTCCAGCAGCCTGGTCAAAGACCAGCTGTATACCGGTTTTAACTGGATACTGGCAAAAAATTCCCACGGAGAATGGGAAGTAAGGGATTCCGGTTACTAGAGCGTGTCTGAAATATGCTTTCCGGCATATGCGCTTCACAGTTTGTACCCTGAAGGGCATGATATGGAGCATACCAAATTCAGGAGGTGTACCCAAAGAGCATGATATAGCCTGGCTACACCTCCTAAATCCGGGTAAAATAATCCGTATCATGCCCTGAAGGGTACAAACCGGGGAGTGCAGATGCCGGGAATGATGTTTCAGAAACGCTCTCATACTTCAATGAACAATGCCTGATCATACACAATGTCATTCACTTAAGCTTTTCCTGTCCGTAATCCGGATATACAATGCTTCTGGTTATCCGTTTTTTGCGGCACGGATGACCAGTCCGGCCGCTTAGGTTAATGACATTGTGATCATCCATTATCCGCTATGGTTAAAATACTGTCCGGATTTAACCTGCGGTTAAAATTTTCACCAAAGGTTAACATCCCGTCCATTGATAGATACCGGCTCTGGTTGTATCATAATCATAACAAAAGCCTTTGTACCAATGAAATCCGGCATGTATGCTTCCTGCCATCCGCCGCAAATCACCCGGACCACCCTCAGGTGCGTCTGCGGCAGATGGCAGGAAGTATATCCATATGTCTGTATTTAATCAGGAATCCAGAAAAACCGCGGGAGGAATACTGTTATGACAATGAATCGGATCATTTATGAAAAAAGAAAAGAGCTGGGACTCACCCAGGAGCAGGTGGCAGATTATCTCAATGTATCGGTTCCTGCCGTCAGTAAATGGGAAAAGGGCTCCACAAGCCCGGATATTTCCCTGCTGCCGCCGCTGGCCCGCTTACTAAATGTGGATTTAAATACCCTGTTCTGTTTTGAGAAAGACCTCTCCCCAAAAGAAGCCGGGGATTTCTGCAGGAAGGTGGCCTCGATGGTACAGACCGCAGGAATTGCGGCCGGCTTTGAGGCAGCGGAGCGAAAAATCCACGAATATCCCCATAATGAATATCTGCTGCACTGTCTGACCATTCTGCTGGACGCCCGGACCGCCATGGCTAATCTGCCAGCGGACGAAACTGACCGGTATGAAAGGAAGATTACCCAGTGGTACCAGTGTCTGGCAAAAAGCGCTGATAATAAAATCCGTAACAGTGCGCAGTATATGATGGCAAGCCGTTTTATCCATTCTGGCGATTATGACAGGGCGCAGGAAATTGTGGACGCTATGCCTGACCCGGATCATTTAACAGAAAGCATGGCGGATAAACGTATGCTGCAGATAAACATCTGCCTGCAACGGGGCGATACCACTAAAGCCATCACAGACTTACAGTACGCACTGCTTGCGTCCATTCATAAAACGCAGATACTGCTTTACAAAATGGTGGATGCGGAACTTGCGTCCGGAAATACACAGGCTGCCAGAGACATTGCGGATAAATCGGACCGGATGACCGCTCTCTTTGATTTATGGGAATACAACGCTTTTGTGGCGCCTCTTCAGACAGCTATGGCGGAAAAAAACGCCAGTGAATGTATCCGCCTGCTGCGAAAAATGACAGCAGCCATACGTACCCCATGGGATACAGGCCGTTCTGCGCTGTTTTACCGTATTGCGAAAACTTTTCACCCGGATCAGATGCTGCAGGCGTTTTTATCCGGATTAAACAAAATCATGGAACAGGATCCTTCCTATGACTTTCTTAAGGCCGGCAAAGAATACGATAAACTGGTGGCAGAGTGCAGGACATGGATGGAAAAGCGGACCGGACTATAAAACAGCATCGCAGCTTCTTTCTTATGATTATCATCCTTACGGTTATCATCCACTGTCCTCCGTTCCGGCCGCCTAAGTCCGGCGCCATGACTTCGTAAAGCACTTTCCCGTTTATACGGTAATCACTGTCATACCGCAGATTCAATGTGCGCATTTTGCGCTTTCCCATAAAACAACAGGCAGGTATCCTGCTGTTTGCCCCGCCAGTCGCAACTGGTATCTTATTCGTGCCTGTTGAGGCAGCGGCGGCCGGGAAAAAGGTGACGTTAAACGGCCCGAAGATTAAACTTTTTGCCATTGACTTCTCTGGTAAGCTATTTATATTTTTTGAGTAAATGATTAAATATTACATTGATTATAACAATTTGAAATATAAATAATGCTCCTAAATATAATACAATCATACGCGAATTATCAATGATTTCAAATTGCCCTAATATAGCGAATACCACTATTGAAATGCTGACTATCACTAAACTTAATTCATACGCATAACGACCGGCTCTGTCTCTGAGCTTTACTTTGAGTTCATCATGCTGCTCAATCTTTTCGTTTTCTAACTTCTCTTTATACCGTTTCATGTTTTCCGGTTTATTCCAATAGAAATATTTACAAATTATCATAATACCAGGCATAATTCCCGCACCCGCAAAACCGTAAAACAGACTATCTGATCCGCTATCAGTTAATGTTGCTACAAGCAAAAAAATAACACCCACAATGACATACATAATCCCTATTGTCAAATTACTTTTTTTCATTTTCAATGCTCCTCGTATAATAAGTTTGTAAGCAAGAAAAACAGCTTACAGGCTTATTCTT
>CANRTU010000091.1 GCA_947642745.1 uncultured Eubacterium sp. | reverse complement strand
GGTGACAGGATTCGAACCTGCGGCCTCCTGGTCCCAAACCAGGCGCTCTAGCCAAACTGAGCCACACCCCGAAATTTTGTTTTTTACGCTTTCCCAAACGCAAGATTAAGTATACAGCAGAGCTGGTAAAAAGTCAACCCTTTTTTACAAATTTTTTAAAAAAAATCTCACTTCCTCCTGTTCGTCTATTTCCATTACAATATATGTAGGTTTATGGCCTTCCTGTCTTGGAAATGACAGGCTCCCCGGATTGATCACTGAAAGTCCCTCTTCTTTGCGGATCATCGGACGGTGGGTATGCCCGAACATCACGATATCCACATCTCTTCCCCGTGCTTCCCTGATTAAATGCTCCACACCTGCCACAACGTAGTAATAGTGCCCATGAGTGATAAATATGCGTCTGCCAGCCACTTCTATGATCTGTTCCGCCGGAAGCTCCGAGAAATAGTCATTATTACCACGAACCGCCTCTACCGGACAGCCTGCCACCGCCTGTATATAGTCTTCCGCTCCCTCGATATCTCCCAGATGAATGATCAGTTCATATGGCCTTTCAGACTCCAGTACCTGCTCAAGATTTTTATGATTCCCATGTGTATCGCTCATAACCAGCACTCTCATAATTCCTGACTCCCCTGATTTATCATAAATTACCGGCTTCATCTGACGCAATCCCATTTCCTGGTTTTTTCTTACCACCGGCATGTTCCAGATTACATCCTTTATCCTTCCCCATATATTTGTGTCTCTATTACCCGAGTACACCCTGATCAGCCAGCACTTTCTTCATTGCACGCAGAGCGTTCCCCCTATGGCTCAGTGCGTTCTTCTGCTCCATGGTAAGCTGCGCCGTGGAACAGTCATACTCATCCACACAGAACACCGGATCATAACCAAAACCGTGCTCTCCCTGTGGCTCCCATCCGATGTATCCTTCAATCGTCCCCCTGGTGACAAATACCCTGCCATCCGGTACCGCTGCGGCAATGGCACACACAAAACGTGCGGTCCTGCGCTCCTTTTCCACTCCGCTCAGCCGGTACAGCAGCGCCTGGTTCTTTTTCTCATACGAAGTATTCTCCCCCATATAACGGGCGGAATAAATGCCGGGCTCTTTATTCAGATAGTCGATCTCCAGGCCGGAATCATCAGCCAGCACAATATCTTCTTGTAACAGTTTCGCAATCTGAGAGGCCTTCTTACTGGCATTTTCTTCAAACGTGGTTCCATCCTCCACCACTTCCGCACAGACTCCCGCATCTTTCATAGAAAGGATTTCCATACCTGTGTCTGCCAGTATCTGCCTTATTTCCTCCATCTTGTTTTGATTTCCCGTCGCAAAAACAATTCTCTTTGCCATCCTACTCTCCCTCAATTTCATTTATTTGATCCAGCGAATCCATGATCCCTTTATAAATACCAGCAGCCGCCCGCTTCTGGTAAGAAGCATCCAGCAGGTTTGAAAGCTCTGTAGGATTATTCATAAATCCTACTTCCACAAGTGCCGCCGGCATCAGCGCATTACGTATAATATAAATTTTATTTCCAGGAATCAGACCCCTGTTTACAGCTCCTAATGACTTTACTTCATGATCCAGCAGAATCTGGGCAAAATCTTTTGTATCAAAAGCTGTATCCGGCGCCTGTTCATTGTACATGACCTCCACGCCTTCGCCGGCGGTTCCTTTTACAGAGTTAATATGCACACTGACAAACAGATCCGCTCCGGAATTATTTGCCAGACCGACCCGGTCCGAAAAATCCGGATCAGTATCATCCAGTCTCGTATAATACACTCCCACCCTGGAATTACCTGCTTCATCAAACATCGCTTTCAGCTGCTGTACAATCGCAAGGGTAATATTCTTTTCATAAATATCCCCGGACACTGCTCCCGGCGCACTTCCGCCGTGTCCTGCGTCAACCACCACCACACGGTCATAAATCTCCTTAGGAGTTTTAAAATCCAGATATAAATACTTTTCATCGTAGCTGCTTTCCACTTCCATGACCCGGTCCATTTTCAGCGCAATCGTCCCGGCGCCCCCATGACTTGTATAATCCAGATTTATGATCCGGTCATTTTTTCCAATGAGCTGATAATCATACAGATAATTCTGGTCTGCTCCCGGCAGCTGTACATTTATTTGCTGACCGGCATAATCAGGTATAATCTTTACGTCGCTGCCAGAAGTATGTTCCGGCAGTTCCAGCCGCATCATCTGTTCCTTCAGATAACCGCTTATTTCATGTTGGTCTTCTTTTACCGTTTTTTTCCTGTCCTTATTTTTACCTGTCCCGGTCTCTTTATTTTTTTCTTTATCCCCGTCTTTGATACTTTCTTCCTGTTCTTCTACTTCTTTCATTGCCTGTTGCGTATTATAATCCAGAATTTCCAGACCCGACATCTGCTTCAGCATGGCATAACGTTCTTCACGTTCGATTCTGGTCTGACGGATACTGGCATTGAAATCTTCCAGACTTTGTTCCAGTACCGGCAGAAACCATACTATTACACATACAAAAAGAGAAAATATACAGGTAAACCATGTAGTAAACTGAACCAGTTTTCTTTCCATCCTCATTCCTCTTTCGTAGTCATCCGCCGCAATACTTATTTCCTGCGGTCATATATTGAAATATAATTGTTACTTTAATTAATACTTTAATTATGTTCCCGGTATCCCTTCTGTCCCGACAGGCCTGTCCGGCGGCAGCTCCCGGCATCCGCAGAAACGTTTCAAATGCCGGCAGGTTTTCTCCGTTTTGGAGGTTTTGGCCCCATAAACTGATAAAAATCTGTTTTGATCATACCATTATATACTTTGCGTTTCTTATCCGCTTTCCTGCCAATGATGCGCTCTGTATCCGCATAATTTGTAATCATGTATAAAGACCAGGAGTCCAGTCTGTGATATGCTTCCGCAATCTGTCCATATAGCCGGGATAAACCGGCTTTATCTTCCATCCGTTCGCCGTAAGGCGGATTGGTTACCAGAAAACCATATTTTTTCGGATGATGCAGCTCGCTGATACTGCGCTGCTGGAAATGAATCATATGTTCCACGCCCGCACGGCTGGCATTTTCCCTGGCAATCCGGATCACACTGCCATCTGCGTCATATCCCTGGATATCCGTGCGGACATCCAGGTTAACCAGATCCTGCGCTTCCTCCAGAGCCCCATACCAGATTTTCATAGGAATCAGATTTTTCCACTCCTGGGAAATAAATTCCCTGTTCATCCCAGGAGCCATACTGGCCGCCATCATTGCCGCTTCAATAGGAAATGTTCCGCTGCCGCATAAAGGGTCCACAAATATCCGGTCACTATGCCATGGCGTCAGACCGATCAGTGATGCCGCCAGCGTTTCAGACAGCGGCGCCATACCGGCCTGTGTCCGGTATCCCCGCTTATGCAGTGAATCCCCGGAAGTATCCAGAGTGATCAGCGCCTCGTCCCTGAGTAAAAACACCCGGACCGGATACATGGCCCCTGTTTCCTGAAACCAGCTGATGTGATAAGCTTCTTTCAGTTTTTCTACAATTGCTTTCTTCACAATCCGCTGTATATCAGACGGACTAAACAATTTACTCTTAATAGAAGAAGCCTTGGTCACCCAGAATTTTCCATCTGATGGCAGATAAATATCCCAGGGAAGCGCCCGCACCCCCTCAAACAACTCATCAAACGTTTCCGCCCGGAACTTTCCGGCTTTTAGCAGTACACGCTCTGCCGTGCGCAGAAAAATGTTGGCACGGCAGAGCGCTTCCGCATCGCCCGCAAACGTCACTTTTCCGTCTTCCACCTGAACGATCTCATATCCCAGGTCATAAATTTCTTTTTTTAACACCGCTTCCATTCCAAAATGACACGGTGCAACTAATTCATATGTCTGCATAATCTCTCCATCTTAATTTTTCATTTGCTACTATCTATCTTATCTTGTAAAATTTGTAGTGTCAATGGGATTTTGCGCCAGAAAGCATTTTACTCCGCCAATTAAAGCCGCTACCCGGTATCCCCGCTTTGCCAGACGTTTCGCTGCCATCAGACTAAGATTCCCGTGCTCGCAATACAATACCAGCATCCGTCCCCCGGGCAGTCTGTTTTCCCACGCCGCTAAAAGATCGTAGGGATAATTATATGCTCCCGGCAGATGATATTCCTGATACTGTTCCGGCGGCCTCAAATCTATGAAAACAACATCCCTTCGGTTCAGATATTCATGTGCGTCCCTGCATCTGATTACTTCAAACTCCATAGCCCCTCCTGCACATCAGACATTAAAATATCCCTGAACAAAAGATTTTCTTTTATCCTATCTTTTGTTCAGGGATATTTTTTACTATAGTTTATTCAGTTGAGGAGCAATTGCCATTACTATTTTGTATGGCAGTCTGAGGCTTTGTTGTCAGCCTTGTCAGAAGCCTGGTTTTTAGAGTTCTGAGCATTGCTGGCGTTGCTGCCGCTGTTATTTGTGCTGTTTGTGCTGTTGTTAGCATTGTTAGCGTTTGTTGCGTTTGATGTTTTGTTCTTTGCCATTTTTCATAGCCTCCTATTTTTTAATATCTATTGTTTACAATGTTTTCCCGAAACATTGTAAACATAGTATCCGTCAAAACTATTTTTTTATACGGCAAAAAACATTTTTTCTAATTTTTTTATGCCACAGCCCGGCCTTCTGCTGTATGATCCGTTATAACAATTATCTCTCTGTTTACGCTGAACGCAGTTTCTTCTCATAGGTTCTGCGATAATTGCCCAGCTGTCTGCACAACAGGGCCAGATCCAGCCTTTCCCGCCAGCTCTTCCCTTTTTTGGAATAATACACTTCAAACTTAATATTTCTGTTCACCAGATACTGGATAAATCCGGCATAAAAATTAAAATACCAGTTTGTAATATGGCTGTCTTCCACCTGGGACACTTTTTTTGTCTGGATCATCCTGGATATTTTGGTGAGTACCGAAATCAGGTTCATGCCATTTAATGCCGGTACAAACCGAAAACAAAGCAGCCCCAGATTAATTGTTTCTAATCCATTCACCCGGAACCGCTCCACCAGACTGTCTACTGATTCTACATGAAATTGTGCTGTCTTTTCCATAATATCTATACCGCCTGTATTTTCTGTTAATTTAAAATTCAAATACGCCAGATACCCGCCGTCTGCCAGAAAGGCCTCTGCCGTAAGAGCGTTTATGTCTATAATATACAGTATGCCGGATACCTGGAACAGTTTCCTTATCCGATGTATTTTCTATCATATTTTCTTCTTAATACTCTTTCATAATATGATTTTTTCCCATCCAGTGATTCCAACTATCTGAAAATCCACGGCCATAACCAGCGTCTGCGCAGGTCAGACCAAATATTCCTGCCAGATGCCTTTTACGACCCGTACTTTTCAAATACATGTCAGGTAACGGACATGCGCCAGATACGGCTGTCCGGATACAGCGTCACATGGAATTTTTTCCCATCTGTTTTATCTGTCCGATCAGTTCGATATCCGAAGCCGTCAGTTTCACATTAGACGCAAGCGTATTGCCATCCGGATGACGGATCGTCAGTTCAATAATCGTCCCTTCTTCCACAGACTGGCTGACAACAGCCTGCAAAAAACGTGGAAACTTTGGATGATTTGCCGTAAATTCGTCCCACATACTTTTTATCTTAAAAATCATAGCCGGATTTACCATTTTTATACCCTCCATTTTCATTTTTACATTCAGGATACCTGTCCCCCGGATTTCTTTTTACATGCTTTTTATATCTGCCGCCTCCCCGGACGGACACAGTATCCTCTTCCTCATATTTCTTCTTATATGACTTACAATTCCGACTGCCGCTTATTTAGTATTACAACAGGCCGCACAATGCGGCGTTTTTTAAATAGTATCCGGCAAAGCCGGATACTCCGCCTGCGGCGGGCTGCCTCTGGCAGCATCTTCCTCTCCGACGCTGTGCGATCCTGCCCAGAGGGCTTTTATCTTTTAGGACAATCTTTCCTATGAGATAAACCGTATCCCGCAGTGCCGGATACTCCGTCTGAGGCAGGCTGCCCCGGCAGCATTTTCTTCTCCGTCGCAGCAATCCTCTTGGAAAGTTTTACTTTATAGGACGATCTTTCCTATAAAAAAGATTTCCGGACATTCTCCGGTACACAAACCCATACTTACTATTACAAAGGTTCTCTTCCTTCATAAAACACACGCATCATTTCTCTTGTAAGACTGATTCCATCGTCCATACCTGCCAGTTCCTGTCTGTCCATCCATCTGGCAACTGCCAGTTCTTTGCGGTCCAGATGAATCTGGTCATCCCCATCCAGCTCCGCAAAATAGCCGATCAAAAGATTACTGGCTATTCCCCAGGGCTGTGTTTTATAATAACGAATATTTTTTACATGTAGTCCTGCCTCCTCCATAACTTCCCTGCGCACTGTTTCCTCGGCTGTCTCTCCAATCTCTGTAAACCCCGCAATCAGCGCATACCGTTTATATTCCCTGTCCGCATACCTGGAAAGCAGAATCTGGTCACCATTTGTCACTGCCACAATGACCGCAGGCGCAATCCTGGGATAAATCTGATTGTCGCAGTCCGGGCAATACAGCATGCGCTCTTTTTTATCCAGCCGCACGTTTGCGCCGCATCTTCCGCAAAACTGATTATCCAGATACCATTGATATAAATGACAGGCCGTGTAAGCCGCAAAACAGACTTCTCTGGATGCCTTCTCACGCACATCTGTAATTTTTTCAAATTTACAGTTTATCTCTCCTGCTACTATCATATTCCCTGACGTGCAGTTTATTTCTTCTGTATCAGTTATATTTTCTGACCTGATTTCATCATCTGCTGGTTTACCCTCTGAAGTAACGCCTCTGCCAGCCAGTTTATACTCTGAAAAAATCTTCGTTTCCACCTGCTGATTTCCTGCCGCAGCGTTTTCTTCCGCTGGCCGTTTTTTTGTATTTTCCGCGGATTTCATTATATTGTCCGCTTTATGAAAATCCATAAATAAAAAATAATTATCCCTGCCAATACAGAACAAATACTGGTATGTATGTTCCGTCTCCCCACAAAACGTTTCCATATACCGTTCCAGTTCCTGTTTTCGAGGAAAAAGCATCCCGTTTTCTTCTTTCATCAATATTTTATTTTGTGAAAATACTATCATATAATCGTCTGCATCCGGCTGTTTAAAAGTATATTCATTGTGAAATATATGTGGCATAATATCCTGTATCATACATCTTATCCTTTATGTAATGTTATATAATATACTGACTGCGTATCCCGGCCTTTTTATGCCTGTTTCGCACATTCTGCCGGTCCGGCCTCCTCTCTGCTTCTCTATCATTCCCTGACAGTTCAGTCTGCCCTTTTATGTTTCCTCATAATTCCTGACAACACCTGCCGCTTCAGGAATTATTTTACGGATTTGGGATAAATTCCCCATATTATGCTCTTGGGGTATATCATGCCCTTGGGGTATATCATGCCCTTGGGGTATATCATGCCCTTGGGGTATATCATGCCCTTGGGGTATATATGTCCATCACTTCAGGCACATCTCTCGAAAAGCATTTTTCAAACTCGTTCCGGGATAACACAGGCACATAACAACTGTCCGGCAAAACATAATGGCTGTTCCAGTACCGCCATTTTCTTTCCGCTATCCCTCACTTCGTTGATTTCCAGCATATAAACTACCGCCTGTTGTAAATATGTACGTATTATCATCCTGTTCCAGCAACCGGCGGCACCATATGATATTTACACCGAAAGACCCGGATTACATTATTTATTAAGAAACCGGTCCCATTCTGCCATATTCCGTGTCCCATGAATTTTCAACATATAAGTACGCTCATCACCGCCGTCTATCGCAAACATATACATGTTATCATCCTGTTTTAGTGAATATATACAACTCCCACCATCCGACAGCATTTTCAATACATCATTATACTGCTCCGGTTCCACCTGCCTGTCCTCATATTGTCCGGTCAGTTTACCATCCGGATTATATACTTTATAGCCTTCCTGAACAAGCAGAGCCACCTCTCCATCCAGAATTTTCAGATTCAGTCCGTTTGTACGCATTTCCCGTATATCCCGGTTACAGGAATTATCCGGCATAATTGTTACATTATCAAGTGTCAGCTGAATATATCCATTCCGTTTCTGGATCGCCGTAATATATGCTTCTGAAAAGTTAAAATGATCCAGTTCATTTGTAGTATTATATTTCATAACTGCTTTCTCCTGTATTAAATAAGTCTTTATTTATAAATTGTTCCGATTGTCCTGAAAGCTACCGTGAATTTTTGACTGTCCTGTAGTTACAGCTCATGGCCTCATGATAATTTTTTATCATACGCTGCAGGTATACCTTAATCTTATTACATGAACCTCAGTATATATCACAATCAACGTTTTCAGTCATTCTGATCATCACCCCCGGAACAAATATCTTTATGAAAAAACCATTTGCTTTTTGATATGAACCTCATTATAATAATAACAGTACCAGTTCTGGGAGGAGTACGGCTGATCCGTATCGCCAGTGTCCTGGTTCACACACATTAATCCCAGAGGAACACATGGCGGCTGGTACTTCCAAAACAGCTGTCAGGCCATATGTTCTTCCTGCATATTATAACAAATATCTGTCCTGACTGCAATGACAGATATTGTGTGACTTCTCCAGAATAATCTGCCGCACAACGATAATAATTTCCATAATATTTTGATTAGAGTGTGTCTGAAAATGCTTTGCCTCAGTTTTTTATTCGTCCTTATCATCGTTGCAATTTTCCGCAAGTACTCATATAATTATAGCATATGAATTTCCTGAAAAAATGCACACAATATCCTGCAGAACACATTTGCGTTTTACGAACCAGATTACAAATAACGTATTTAATCATACCGGACAAAAGTTACCTGAAGGACCCTGGCTCTTGAATGTTGTGAATTCCGCTATATGCATCTCATGTAAAAAGCCTCTGATACAGTCAGAAAATAATTAAATGCAACATATAAAGAAGCCTGTTATGGCTGTCCCATTGAAAATAAACAGAATAATGCGACATGCCTGTTGTCACATTCCTCATGTTATAATAACAGCCTTACAGAATCTTTTGTCAGAATATAATGATCTAAATCCGCACCAGAGCATGTCCGACGCATAGCGATCTGTCGCATTAAGCAGACTATATACAAAATATAGTATAAAGAAACGATTTGAACTACTATATCCTGTATTATTTTTCTCAATGCGCCAGCCTGGTAAGTCCTGTTGCAATACAATGTTATGGATTTCAGCAGTCCAGGCTACTAATCTGTTTAACAGGCAGGAGATGCCAGAAAATGTTAATGACATCGTGCAGGATGAGGATTTAGGATTCCGGCAATCTGTAATAATGCAAAGGAGGACTAAATATGCCATTTACCGAGATATGCATTTATCAGGTCAGACCACAAAAAGCAGAGGAATTTGAAAAGCTGATGTCTGAAGCTAAAAGTTTCCTGGAAAAACAGGAAGGTTTGCTTCTGCTCAGGTTTATGAAAAGAGGATATCATATAGACATGGCACAAATTAAAGAAGGCCTTCCGCCTCTGAAACTTACCCGTATTGTAAAAAGCGTTAAGTATATGCTTTACTGGGAATTTGATACAAAGGAAAACTACGGAGCAGCGCAAAAAAATCTTTACGAGTCTTATTGGAAATCTATTGAAAAATGCTTAGTTGTTCCGCACGACAAATATCTGGGGGAGGGAATGTTTTAATGGATATAGCATATTGTGGATTGAATTGTAAGGAATGTCCGGTCTGGCAGGCTTCTGTCCGCATGGATACGGCGGCGAAGATCAGACTGGCAGAAGAATATTCAACAGATACCTGCAAATTTTCAAAAGAAGATATGTTTTGTATGGGATGTCATTCTGATATGGTTTCCCAAAAAATGTGCGGGGATTGTGAAATAAGGATATGCGTTCTTAAAACAGGCTATAAAAGCTGCGCCGAATGTCACGATTTTCCCTGTTCCATATCTGAGAGGAGTTTAAATCATAATTCAAATAACCTGGAACTTCAGAAACAATCTGACATGAAAAACAAAAAAACAGAGTGATAATATGCAGATAGACAGACTGATTCAAATTGTGTTTCTCTTGTTAAAACATGAAAATATAACAGCCAGGCAACTGGCTGACGAACTTTGCGTTTCCACCCGCACAATATACAGAGACATCAATATACTGTCAATTGCAGGTGTACCAATTATGTCACAGAAAGGGTATGGCGGCGGACTGTCGTTATTGCAAGGCTTTTCACTGGACAAGTCTTATTTTACAAAAGAAGAGCAAAACAACATTATACAGGCGTTGCAGATTTTAAAATCTTCAAACTATCCGGGCGCCGATAAATCATTGAACAAAGTTGCCGGATTGTTCAGTCACAGACTACAGTCTGAATGGCTGGAAATTGATTTTTCATATTGGGGCAGTCCTGAAAAAGAGCGGACCAACATTACAGCTTTAGAACGTGCAATTATAAATAAACATGTGATTACATTCACTTATTTTAATTCAGAGCTGACGATTACCAGCCAGATTGTCGAGCCGCTAAAATTAGTGTTCAAATCACATGCCTGGTATCTCATTGCCTATTCAAAACGTAAAAATGATATCCGTACTTTTAAAATGTCCCGCATAAGAGAACTCCAGATAACCAATCAACTATTCGACCGTGAACTGCCAAAGGATTTTACTCTTACTCCTGCTTGTAAAGAAGCATACAATATACCACTTTTTATATTGCATTTTTCTGAAAAAATAGCGTATAAAGTTTATGATGAATTTCAGGAGAAGTATATAAAAAAATTAGAAGACGGTACTCTGGAAGTAACATTCAGATATCAGCTTAGTGACTGGACTTTCCTTTACCTGCTTTCCTTTGGCGAATATGTAGAAATCATTGAACCTGTTGAAGCAAGAGACATTCTAAAAGAAAAAGCAAAAAAAATATTTTCTATGTATCAAAATGAACAGGATACATGAGCACAATGAAATATATCATACGGGATATCCCGAGACTATAAATTTAACTGTGTATTGTCGGAAATTGGTATGTAGCCTGGAGCGTGTTTGAAAAATCATTCCCAGCATCTGCACTCCCCATGTATACAACACATCCGTATGCTTTTCCGCTGGGCCTGTCATATTGCCTCCTCCTGTTCTTATTCTCCTTAGCTGCCTGTCCACATCATGCTGCTTCAGCATATTTCTGGCCCTCAGTCAGTGTTCCATACATGGTTTTGCTGGATTTTTTCATCTTGCCCCTTGCATCACGCCCAAAGTATAAAATTACCATGAACTTTTTCAGGTTTTCAATATTCTGCCAGAAATTCTTTCAATATTTTTCCATTTTGTTTTGTCAGTCATAATCCTCTCTCTCCTTAACTGTCCATTTTAAAAGCGTTTTGAATCATGTCAATTCAAACTGAAAACAAAACTAAAAAATTGTAAGGTTTTCTGTGAGGACTCTCCTATTTCAACCACAAAAAAGTCATGAAAAATAGATCTTTCATGACTTTTCTACAACGTGCGTGAGAGGATTCGAACCCCCGACACCTTGGTCCGTAGCCAAGTGCTCTA
>CANRTU010000090.1 GCA_947642745.1 uncultured Eubacterium sp. | reverse complement strand
AGAATAAGTCTATAGCTTGTTTTCTTTGCTATAAACTTATTATACGAGGAGGATTAAGTGATGAAATCAGACTTATCACGAAAAAAAGGAATTGCCCTGGCGGCAGTTCTTCAGTGACAAAGCCTGCGACACCAGCTACAAAGCCTGGCGGCACTACAGCCACAACACCTGGCGTAGAAACAAAACCGGATGGTACAAAAGTAGAGACAACAACCGAAACGAAAACCGACGGTACCAGGGTAGAAACTACGGCAGAGACAAAGGCCGATGGTTCAAAAACCGAAACAAAGACCGAAGTAAAAACCGACGGCTCCAGAACGGAGAAAGTCGTAGAAACGAAAACCGACGGTAGTGTAAAGACTACAGAGACAGTTACTGAAACCGACGGTTCAGCAGAAAAAACAGAATTCGAGACAGTGAAAAATAGTGCGGGTTCGGAAGTAGCTGTAACCACAAGTACAAAAACAGATGCCAGTGGTAATATCACAGATATTGTCCGGCAGTCTGTCATCGAAAACGCCGGCGGGGATACAAGCGCTACTGTTACTGTAAAGAAAGACGGCAGTGGCAGAACAACAACGGCGGACGCTGACGTCACACAGACAGCAGACGGAAATAAAGTATCTCTTTCAGGAGGCGTGATCGCCCAGCTAAAAGAAGCTGCGGGCGTAGCGGATGTGGCAGTGACCCTGACGGTAAAAGACAACAGCGGTAACACAAAATTTAAATTACAGGCAGACGCCTCAGATTTAAAGCCGGGAAGCCAGCTGTATATATATCAGTATGACAGTGTCACAGGCGAATATACCATGGTGAACGCAAAGAAATATAATGTGGACGCAAATGGCGGTGTGGATGTGGCCATGTCGAAAAATGCCACTTACCAGCTTATGTCAGCGGAAGACGCCGCAAAAGTCAGCAAAGAGATTTTAAAAACTGTTACAGTGAAAAAATCATCCGCAAACGTGAAGCCTGGAAAATCCACAAAAATTGCCCTGAGCAACAAAGTAAATCAGGAAAATATTAAGTCCATTAAATACTCTGTAAATAAGAAATCTGTAGTCAAAGTATCAAAGAATGGAAAAATTACAGCCCAAAAGTCCGGTAAAGTAACCGTTAAGGCAACAGTTACTTTAAAGAACGGAAAGAAAAAGACTGTTAAAATGAAAATAAATGTAAAATAATTACCAATAGTTTCTTCATTGAAATTTCAGTATCTTCTCATCCTTGGCATATAAAATAGTAATAGCGAAGGAGCTGTCGCATTAAGAAAAGTGATACAGGATATAGTAGTTCAAATAGTTATTTATACTATATTTTGTATATAGTCTGCTTAATGCGACAGCTCTTTTTTGATTGTCCGGCCGGGGAACGGGAACTATAACCTGAAGTTATGATATATATATTGTATATATATTGGAATTATGGTCTAAAGTATGGTATGATGCATGTATCCAAAACAGGAAGAATTCATCCCGGATAATCCGGCGGGAAACTTTCTGAAAAGTACAAAATAAAAGGAGGAAAATACCATGGGTATGACTATGACCCAGAAAATTTTAGCTGCCCACGCAGGCCTGGAATCTGTGACGGCAGGGCAGCTGATCGAGGCGGAACTGGACCTCGTATTGGGAAATGATATTACATCGCCGGTGGCGATACACGAGATTGAAAAAATGAATGTGGACGGCGTTTTCCACAAAGATAAAATTGCCCTGGTCATGGACCATTTTATACCAAACAAAGATATCAAGTCCGCCCAGCACTGTAAATGTGTCCGGGAATTTGCTGCCAGACATGAGATTTCCAATTATTTCGATGTGGGGCAGATGGGTATTGAACACGCACTGCTGCCGGAAAAAGGACTGACAGTGGCAGGAGACGTAATTATCGGCGCAGATTCCCATACATGTACGTATGGGGCGCTGGGCGCATTTTCCACTGGTGTGGGAAGTACTGATATGGCGGCGGGCATGGCCACCGGCAAAGCCTGGTTTAAAGTACCGTCCGCTATCCGGGTTGTGGTGACCGGCAGACCGGGCAGATATATAAGCGGCAAGGACGTGATCCTGCATCTGATCGGGAAAATCGGCGTGGACGGCGCCTTATACAAATCCCTGGAATTTACAGGAGACGGCATTGCGAACCTGACAATGGACGACCGCTTTACCATTGCCAACATGGCCATTGAAGCCGGAGCTAAAAACGGCATTTTCCCGGTAGACAGTCTGGCGGAAGCATATATGAAAGAACATTCGAAACGTCCATATACAATCTATGAGGCGGACGCCGACGCAGAATATGAACAGGAAATCGTGATTGACCTGGCCGCTTTAAAATCCACGATTGCTTTTCCGCACCTTCCGGAAAATGCAAAGACCATCGACGAAGTGGGAGATATCCGGATTGACCAGGTAGTTATCGGATCATGTACCAATGGACGGCTGGACGATCTGCGCTGTGCGGCGGAAATCTTAAAGGGTAAAAAAGTGGCGAAGGGCTTAAGGGTTATTATCATTCCTGCCACCCAGCAGATCTATCTGGACGCCATGGAAGAGGGGCTGATAAGAACATTTATTGAGGCCGGCGCCATCGTAAGTACACCTACCTGCGGGCCGTGTCTGGGCGGATACATGGGTATCCTTGCGGAGGGAGAGCGCTGCGTTTCTACCACAAACCGTAACTTCGTAGGGCGCATGGGACATGTGGAATCAGAGATTTATCTTGCCAGCCCGGCAGTTGCCGCAGCCAGCGCCATTTCCGGAAAAATATCCGGACCCAATGAGTAAGAGGAGGATAAGTGATGAAAGCGAATGGCCATGTATTTAAATATGGTGACAACGTGGATACAGACGTAATTATTCCTGCCAGATATCTGAATTCTTCAGATCCGGCGGAACTGGCTTCCCATTGCATGGAAGATATTGATAAAGAATTTGTGACAAAGGTGCAAAAAGGGGATATTATCGTAGCGGACAAAAACTTTGGCTGCGGTTCTTCCAGGGAACACGCCCCGCTGGCTATTAAAGCTTCCGGTGTCAGCTGCGTGATTGCCGGGACATTTGCCCGCATTTTTTACCGTAACGCTATCAATATCGGTCTGCCGATTATTGAATGTCCGGATGCGGCAAAGGGAATCGCATCCGGTGATGAAGTGGAAGTGGACTTTGACAGCGGCATGATTTACAACCGTACGAAAGGCACAGAATTTAAAGGCCAGGCATTCCCGCCGTTTATGCAGAAAATTATTGCGGCGGAAGGACTTGTAAATTATATCGTAAATTCTGCTAAAGACGGACAATGACCATATCAGAAATTATTGAAAGTGTGACAAAAATCTGCAAAGTGTGCGGTGTGGAGCATCTGTCCCTTTTTGGTTCGTATGCCGCCGGCACACAGACAAAATACAGCGATCTGGATTTTGTCGTATACGGTGTGCCGGACATGGACCAGCTGTGGCAGCAGGTGGAGGATATTCCTACACTGACCAGAATTGACCTGTTTGAATATGAAGCGGTGGAAAACGTTTTCCTGAAGGAGGATATGGATCTGTATGCAGAAAAAATCTATTAACAGATACCGGAGTTTCTGCCGGAGTCTGGATAATCTGGCGGATGCCGGACTGGCGGACGCTGACAACAAGTTTGTTTTAAGCGGTACGGTACAGATGTTTCACCTTTCCTTCGAGCTTTCCTGGAAAGTTATGAAAGATGTGATTATACAGTACCATGGGGTATCGGATTTTGCAACTGGTTCTCCCAGGGAAACGCTTCAGACGGCAAAGAGTACCGGTCTGATTTCGGACGATATCTGGATGGAAATGCTGCGGGTGAGAAATCACCTGGCACATGACTATGACGGAGCGCTGGCAAAGAAATATTTTTTCCAGGATTACTTCCGCATATTTTCAGACCATGGAAGCATTCCGCAGGCGCGCGGCTGGTTATTTTACAGAATAAACAGATGGGTGAGAGAGCGTGTTTTGAAAAATGATTCCAGCCACCGGCACCCGCTGATTCGTGTGATAGTTACACCAGATTCATGCTATACCCAAAGGGTATGCTATACCCAAAGGGTATACTATACCCAGGGGTCATGCTGTACCCAAAGGGCACGTTGTACCCAGGGGGTATGCTATACCCAAAGGGTATGCTATACCCAAAGGGCATGCTATACCCAAAGGGCATGCTATACCCAAAGGGCAAGCGCCCTTCATCTGGTGTAAATCTCCCATATTATGCCCTTCAGGGTATATCCGCCGATAGGCATATTTCAGATACGCTCTGGTACAAAAAAGCCGTCAGAAACTACAATATGTAGTTCCTGACGGCTTTTAAAGTTAAGCCCTTCATAAAACCCTCTCAGGTGCAGAACGCTACAGAAGAATAGAAGATGTAGCCTGGAGCGTGTTTGAAAAATGCTTATCGTCAGATGCACCCTGAAGGACATGATATGTTTCACACTGAGCAGGAGATTTGTACCATGGAGCCGCAGCGGGCTGCGCTGGCCTGTCTGGTGCAAATATCACGCTCAGTTGGGGATGCGGATGGCGGGAACGATTTTTCAGGCATGTTTCAGGGCAGTTCTGTGGTTTATGACCGCCCGCAGCCGGATACTCCTGTACTCAGACTGCGTTTGCGACATGATATCCGCCCCGTACCGCCGCTGCGATGTCTGCGGTACGTTCCCCGGAGCAGTCGCCTGCGTAAGTGACCGGTACGGTAATGCCGCTGGCGTCAAATGTGTTTTTCTTAGAGCCGAGGGCATTGACGATCGTATCTGCGGTGAGAACCGTTTCAGTCTGGTCTGCCGTATTGACCGCATGGATGATGTTATCACAGATTTTAGTGACCTTTGTATTGACATACTGTTCCACGCCGTGGGTTTTAAAGTCTTTTAAAATCAGAGGCATTACGGTGGAAGATTCTCCTGTGGCGATCTGTTCTGTCATTTCAATAATCATGACTTTATGGCCTTTTGCCGCCAGATATTCCGCTGTCTCTGTTCCCACCAGGCCGCCGCCCAGTACGGCGCAGCTGCCGGATACTTCTTTGCCGTTTAAAATATCCCAGGAAGAAACCACGTTGCTGTTTTCCACCGGCAGGGGCAGATCCATGTTGTGGGCGCCCACAGCGGCGATCACGTGGTCAAAGCCGTTTAATTCCAGGGCGTCCGGCCTGGTATTCAGCCGCAGCTCCACACCCAGTGACGGCAGTATTTTATCATAATATGTTATGGCACGCAAAATCTCGCTTTTGCGTGGCGGGGCAGCTGCCAGATGGATCTGGCCTCCGGTTTTGTCCCCCTGCTCAAACAAGACGACTTTATGTCCCCGTTTTGCGGCGACACGGGCAGCTTCCAGTCCTGCGATGCCTGCGCCAACAACGGCCACTTGTTTTACTGTATCTGCCGGTTTCAGGCAGATTGTGGTCTCGTCGCCGTTTTCCGCATTGAGCACACAGGAAATGTAGCGGCGGCTCTGGATAGCATCCACACAACCCTTATTACAGTTGAGGCATTCACGGATACATTCTCCGGCGGCCGCTTTCACAGCGATATCCGGATCTGTCAGCAGGGATCTGCCATAGCCGATGATATCGGCTTCGCCGTTTTTCAGAATTTCTTCCCCGGCTTCCAGGGTGACGACCCGTCCTACGGTAGCCACCGGAATGGATACCGCTTCTTTGATCCGTTTTGCGGCTGGCAGCGTCCAGTTATAAGGCACATCTCCCATAGGAGGAATCGTATCTCCCATATTTCCGGTATGGTTTGCCTGGGCTGCCTGGATCATGTCCACGCCGGCGGCTTCCAGCATTTTCGCAAAGGCCACGGCTTCCTCTTCCACAAGCCCGCCTTTCCCCCGGAATGTGCCATCCGGATTTACCGTGACAACTGGCAGTTTGTATTCAATGGCCAGATCCGGTACTGCTTCCCGGATGGCGGCCACTACTTCCAGTGAATATCTGGTGCGGTTTTCCAGACTACCTCCATAGCTGTCGGTACGGTGGTTTAAGAAAGTAGAGCACATGGAGCCAAGCAGACGGTCTCCATGTATCTCAATGGCATCCACACCGGCTTTTTGCGCCCGTACCGCACACCGGGCAATGCTCTCACGGATATCTGCCAGCTGCTGTACGTCTGCCTCGTCCACAAAATGCTGCATGTCATGACGCAGCTTTGCGTAAGCTTCTCTGGTGGCGGTTTCCGCCTGCTCCGTCAGTTTCTGAAATTCTTCTTCGTCATCTGCTTTCTTAGCTTTTGCGGCTTCGCTCCGCAGTCTGGTGGCTTCCATAATCAGTTTTCCCACGCCGGGGACATCATACTCCGGATGGAAAATCTGCAGCCCCAGTCTGCTGCCATGGGCGTGCAGCGCATCCGCCAGTTTCTGAAAGGCGGGTATCTGGCTGTCGTCATAGAGCATTGGTGTCGGGGAGGCCGTACGTACAGGAGCCACGTCCCCGATCACAATATAGGCGGCGCCGCCTTTGGCCAGACGTTCATAAAATCCCAGACTGCGTGCCCCGATAGAGCCGTCCCGTTCCTCATAGCCGGTGGTCAGCGGCGGAAACATGATCCGGTTTTTTAAAGTCATACTGCCCACCTGAACAGGCGTCAAAATAAGTTTGTCCATAGTAAAAATCCTTTTCTTATAAAAATCTTTATTGAGTAAAAATCCTTTTATTTTACAAAAAATCTTTTATGAGTAAAATTCTTATAATAAAAATTCCTTATGTGTAAAAATCCTTCTTATAAAAATCCCTTATGTGTAAAAATCCTTCTTATAAAAATCTCTTATGTGTAAAAAACTTTTCTTAAAAATCTTTATCTAATTAATGCTGCCAGGTAAAAATCCTTCTCCCGGATTACGTTTAGTATTTATCATCATATCTGTAAAGTGCCAGGGCTTATGATTATCCTGTGTACCACATCCCGCTGTACCGGCATACCGTAATGTAAGGATACCTTCTCCTGAACCTTACACCGGCTGTCAGGGCTTCCAATAGGGTCAGGATAATCATCCGCTTTAGTCGTTACAGATTTCTGGCATATGTATAAGCAGCAGATATCGCATCTTTTAAGTTTCCTGCTTTCTCACAGTCTCCAATGAGACGCACAGGTTCATAAGCTACTGGAAGTGGTGTGTAGCCGACAGCGAAGATCAGCGTATCGGCATCCGCAATGACGTATTCCTGTCCGTTCTTTTCATAAGTAATCGTCGTTTCATCCACTTTTGTGACCATACATTCTGACAGTATGTGTACACCCTTTCGCATCAGACGCTGCGTCAGCATACTTTTTGCGGCGCCGCCTTCTGTGGCCATCAGCGTATTTGTCAGTTCGATAATGGTCACGTCCCGGTTGGCAGGAAAGCGGTCGTCAATAAGCGGAGCCAGATAATCCGCTGTTTCACAGCCCACAGAACCGCCGCCCGGAATAACCACTTTGCGTCCCGGAAACCCCTTCCCGGATAACACATCGCCGGCAGTCATTGTCTGGCGGAAACATTTGTAAGCTGCGATTTCTTTTGGAACCGCTTTGTAAGCGCAGATAATTTCATATCCGTCAGATTCCGCTGCGATCATATCCGCTGTGACTTCACATCCGGTACGGATTTCCACGCCGGCGGCTTCCAGCTGTCTGGACACATAGATCATGTCGTTTAATGTCAGGCCGCCGTCTGTGTATTCATCGCCGGATATACGCACGTCAATAAGAAAGTCTTCCCCACAGATTTTGCGGACTTCCCGGATGACTTCCAGCGTCAGGCGCAGACGGCCGTTGATATCCCCGCCGTAATCGTCGGTCCGCTTGTTATAGAGCGGTGTTAAAAAACCGCCCGGCAGTCCGTGGGCATGGGCCGCCTGGATTTCCACGCCGTCACCGCCTGCCTTCTGGAACCGTCCGGCCGCTTCCCCAAACTGCCGGACGATTGTATGAAGTTCGCTTACGGTGGCCGGTCGTGGCGCAGCTTTCGCATAATATGGTCCCACATGGGACAGAGCGATCAGCTGTGGCGTGCCCGGCACCGGAAACGCCATATACGCAGGATGAAAAAGCTGTGAAAGAATTTTTGTGTCATACTGGTGTACGGCGTCCACAAGCTTTTTCCAGCCGGGAATAAAGCTGTCGTCATAAATGGACATATCTCCCGGCAGATACGTATAAACCGGCTCTACAGTGGTCACCCCGGTAATAATCAGGCCGGCGCGCCCTTTGCACGGTTTGCGTAGTGGGTTACCAGGTCATCGGTTACATAGCCTTTATCCGCAAGGTTTGTGGATAAAGGCGGCATAAAATACGGTTTTTTACCGTTGTTTTTCCAATACGGATTGGAGAAAACAGATTTGGATATTGCTGCATTGGATAAAATCCCCCTTCCTGTTTCTTATGTCTGCTGCGTATGCCATAAGTGTGCGGTTGTCATTCCAGGTTCCGGACGAGGCACCCCCTCTGCCTGACCGGATATGGAACAGACGATGCCGGAATCCGGTCCGCTGCATGCCGTTTTTTGTCTTTCATATCATGCCGTTAAGCTTCACATAATGATAAATTCTGTGTGCCGGAATATGCGAAGAAGGCAGGCAGCGGGCCTTATGCCGGTTAAAAAGCGCAGGAAACTGCCGGAAGGCAGCGTTATTTCAGTTCCTGCCAGTGAATGGATACGGTTGCGGATGCATATTGCCAGCTGGTTTTGCAGGGCGCAGGCATGGTTATGGATGAAATTACCCCATAAATCATCCGCCCATGCGTCCGCCTTGTATGACCGGATCATGAAAATGGGCTGATTTTACCCCTGAATCATCCGCAGATACATGACGGTTACTCTGGCATAATGTTACCGGCCGGCTCTGCGGATGGATTGTTTCAGTATCCTGCCGTATATCCGGTCTGTATTCCCCGTCTGCGGCAGATGAAAAGATATCCGGCTTAAGGCCGGATACCGTCTGTTTTACAGCAGATGGCCGGGGATGGTGTATATGTAATTTATTTATATGCTCCGGGTATTTGTTTGCGCATTGCGCTGACTGAAGTGAAATAGTTACTAAAAAACCAGGTTCAATTATAAATTCAATGCCGGATAGCAGACATTTTAATTGCTGGTTCAGGCATACTCAAAGAAACTTGGCAGCTAATGGTTATTGTCCGCACCAGCGGCGTCCGTGCGGCCGGAGTCGTATCCGGCAGGTGAACCAGGTCCGCTTCCGGAGAGGGATGTTTCCATCCCGGCAAAAGATGCGTTCCCCTGGACCTGTCAAAATGGCAGGAGCCATGCGTGAACAATAACTCTGGTTTTCATTATACGGGTAAAACAGGTGAAAAAACTATTGTTTTTTGATCTGATCCTATGATATAGTGATATATATAGGATTTATGGAGGGATTTTATGCAGAAGTTGTGCAGGATCAATCACTTTAGTCTGAAGGAAAACGGCACCCATTCTTTTCATTCCGGCCAGCAGTATCTGATGTTATTTGTTCTTCATGGGAACTGCCAGTTTCAGGCCGGCGGGCGTTCCATGAACTGCTTACCGCCGGACATGCTGCTTGTGAAACCGGAGCAGACGCTGCCGGCGCATATACAGAAATCTCCCTGTTCTATTTTGACGGTGCATGTTTCCGTCCGTGTGCTGGCGTTTCTCTCAGATGATACCTGTGACCTGGTGCAGAAGTTCCAGTTTGCCCCGTATGATGTTACTGTTATCCACCCGGAAATGAAAGAATCCATGCTGCTGCGCAATATTATTACAAAAATGGATAAGATAAAATATGAGGAGGTAAAGCTGGGCACACAGTTGTATGAAAAAAGTCTGTTTACAGCATTTCTGATTCTGTTTCTGCGTGCCTGTGTCCAGAGCGACCAGGTGCATCAGACACACCAGAAAAAGATGCTGATGATAGACGAGGTATTTGAATATATCAGTCAGCATCTGACGGAAGATCTGTCATTAAATACGCTGGAAAAAGCTTTTTTCGTATCCGGAGAGCATATTTCCAGGGAATTTAAAAAGCATACGGGAATGACGCTGCACGCTTATATTACCAGGACCCGTATTGATCTGGGCAAAAAATATCTGCTGCAGGGAATGTCTGTACAGGATGTCTGTCAGCTGTGCAGTTTCAGCAGTTACAACCATTTTTTCCGGGTATTTAAAAAAGAATGCGGGATGACGCCCATGGATTATTACCGTAAATTTGGCAGGCAGCCGGCGTCTGGTGAGACACCGGAAGCGGCGGAATCTGTAAAAGCTGGGAAAACGGAAAGAACGTAATGCGCGGAGTGTGGGAAGCTGCGGGAAAATATAAAACAGACATAAAAAGTCAGGTTATAAAAAAGGAATTAACGTGTACAGTACAACAGACGCAGACGTAACACAAAAATAAAAGACATATAAAAGGAGAAAGACTATGCTTGAAGCAGGAACAAAAGCGCCGGATTTTCAGCTGCCGGACCAGGACGGAACCGTGCGTACACTTGAAGAATACAAAGGGAAAAAAGTGATTTTATATTTTTATCCCAGGGACAACACCCCGGGCTGCACGAAGCAGGCCTGCGGGTTTGGTGAATTATACCCTCAGTTTATGGAAAAAAACGCCATCGTGATCGGAGTCAGCAAAGACAGCGTGGCATCCCACAAAAAATTCGAAGAAAAGTTCCAGCTGCCATTTACACTGCTCTCTGATCCGGAGCTTACATGTATTAAGGCCTATGATGTATGGAAAGAAAAGAATAACTATGGCAAAAAATCCATGGGAGTAGAGCGGACGACTTATCTGATCAGTGAAGAGGGAATCATTGAAAAAGCTTTTGGCCGTGTGCGGGCGGCGGAAAATCCGGCGAAAATGCTGGAGCAGTTATAAGCGGGCAGAAAGTGGGGCGAAACGGTCTGTTTCCTGAAACTGACAGGGTGGCGGCTCAGATCAGACAGGGGACGTTTGTGCCGTGCGCTTCCTTATCTGAAGCGCTGGGACTGGACGGAGGAAAACATCCAAGGATCGCAGCCGTTGGCGCAGGCGGCAAAACGACAACGCTGAAAACACTGGCGGCGGAGTATGCGGACCGGGAACTCAGGCCGGTAGTAATTACCACGACACATATGTGGTATGAGTCATCCCCGTTCTTTATAAAGGACCCGTCCCTGAATCAAATGCTGGCGCTTCTGGACAAAGAGGGCTGTGTGTTTGCCGGAAGCGGCGCAGACCGGGGACGGATGAAAAGCCTGCCGGATGAACTATATACCCGGGTACTGGAGTTTCCGGTTCCCGTGCTGGTGGAGGCCGACGGCTCCAGGATGCTGCCGGTAAAATTTCCTGCCGCCCATGAACCGGCGCTGCCGCACCAGACAGACTGTGTACTGTCGGTATATGGTCTGCAGGCTGTGGGACGGCGGATTGCGGATGTCAGTTTCCGTCCGCAATTGCTGGCCGCTTTTCTGGACAAACAGCCGGAGGAGCTTATAACTCCTTCCGATATTGCCCGTCTGGCGCAAAGTCCGCTGGCGGGCAGAAAAAATGTGAAACATACAATGGAATATGTGGTCATTCTCAACCAGGCGGATACCCGGTCACAGCGGGAGACCGCCCTGGCAGTCTGGGATGCCATGGATTGGCAGAGAGGGAGAAGAGTAGTTGTAACAGGGTATCAAACATCATAGTGGATGAAAAAATCTGGTCCGGTGTCCGGGCCGGATTTTTTTATAGGAAAGTGTGCCCTGTAAGATAAAAAGCCCTCTGGGCAGGATCGCCTGGTCCGACCCGGCGATGTTGGATAGTGCGGAGGGGTGACAAAACAAATACAAATAAGAAAGGGACTTCCTCAATCCT
>CANRTU010000089.1 GCA_947642745.1 uncultured Eubacterium sp. | reverse complement strand
TTCTGCATTTCTATAATTGCTTTTGTAAGGGAAAGCCCTATCCCGATTCCAGTATTTTTTGCCTTTTTCCCACGATAGAACCTCTCAAACAGATGGGGTAAGTCCTCTTTTGCAAATCCCTCCCCCTCGTCCCATATCTGTATCTGCACATAAAGAGGATTTTTTTCATAGGAACAATGGACGGCAGTGCCTGTTCCTGTTGCTTCCATACAGTTTTTCATTAGATTCATGACCGCTTCCATCGTCCAGTTTAAATCCACGTTGATATTTATCTCGCCCATTTCCGGAACTTCAATCAGAACGCCCTTCTGCATGAACAATTCATATAAATTGTCCGATGCCAGAGAAAGGATTGTAAAAACATCTGTTGGTTTCCTGTCAGGCGCAAGCGTTCCCGCATCAATGCGGGACAATAGCAATAACGCTTCTTCCAAATGCATGAGCCTGTTTATCTGCCGCTCTATATCCTTAATATTGGCGTGCATTTTACACGCCATAGAGGTATTCCCTTGTGGTGTTTCTTCGGTACGAATATCGCCCAAATGTTCTTTCGCCATCTGGACAGTTAAGGAAATAGACGTAATCGGCGTTTTAAGCTGATGGGCAATATTAGAAAGATTTTCCGCAAAATTGTTTCGTGCTGTTATAGCTCCTTCCCTTGTCTGGTAAAGTTCCGTTACCGTCTTATATATTTCATCCTGCAGTTTTGAAAATTCATCATCTGAAGATTCCAAAACCAATCCCTGAACGCCTGTATTTATTTTTTCTAAATATCCCGTTAATGCCTGGATGCGGGCATTCGATTTCCTATGCCAGTACCAGAAAGAGAAAAGGAACAGTATGCCGCCTGCCAAAAAACCGAAAACGGCAATCCAAAGGACTGTCGTATCCGTAATCCCTAAATTTGATGGATAATAACCAAAGTTTGATAATATATTTTTGTCTGTCATGCGAAAATCCTGTGTTTTCAATAATTCCAAAACAGCCTGTCGGGAATCCGGATTATTTTCAATCATACTGTCACAAAATCCTCCCAATATACGAAAACACACATGGCCATAATAAAGAGTAAGAATGTATGTAATTATTGCCGCTACAATCAGACTGACTGACACCACAAACAGAACCGTTATCTTTATATTTGATTTTTTGCTCATATCTCATCCTCCATACGGTAGCCAAAGCTCCGTATTGTTTTTAAACAGGACGGGCGATGGAGTTTTTCTCTAAGCCGTTTAATTGTCACGGTCAACGTATTATCGTTGACATAATCCCATTATTGTCCCAGATTTTGGTTAGCAGCCGTTCTCTTGTGACGTTTTTCCCCTTATTTTCCATTAAAATCCGCAAAATCTGGTATTCTGCCTGGCTGACAATAATTTCTTCTTCGCCACAAAATACTGCTGTTTTGTTTTTGTCAATCGAAACAGAACCGCAGGAAAGATACTGGCTCAGATATTCTTTTACAGCCATTGCAATATTTTCATCATCTTCAATATAATAGATTTCTGTCATTTTCCTGCCTCCTTGTGATTTTTCCGACGCATATCCGCTGGCTTTCTGTGTCCCGTGGGATAAGCCATACACGGGTTAGGTGGATAATGCCCTCCATACGGTTTGCCTTGCATAATTTCCGGACTTGCCGTTCGGATATCCCCCATAATTTTTCGGTTTCCCGCACTGTCATGTAACCGGACATAAGATACCTCCCAAAATCAACTAAAAGCATTCTTTATTATAGTCGGTTAAACGAACTAAAGCAAGCCTGTAAAAATATCACATCCACATAAAAATGACAAGATTTGACCACTGCCGTTTCCCATTGCTTATGCGTAAATAATTTCCCCGTTCACAATCTCCCTTGCACACGCCCTTATGTTGCCTGGCCGCCCTGTCCATTCCAGGGCGTTTTCTTCCTTTAGGCGTTCCGTTATGCCCTGTGCCCGTTTCATGTCCTCAATAAACCTTTCAAAGCGTTCCCGCGCCTGCTTATCAATGTCGGGGCAAGGTAAGTATTCAGCTTGCCGCATGTAAGAAGATTCGTGTATGTAACTCTGCGATACTGCTTCAGATAATGCAGATGTCGCTGTCCCCATGTGCCTGCCGGCTGTTCTTCTTCGCCAAATACGGAATGCCGCTCCCATTCCTTTTCATTCCCGTACGCTTGTTTCATCAGTATTTCACATTCTGTGCTATACCAGGTCCTTCGATAGATATACAAATCTGCCGGAACGAGTCTGAAAGAAGTGCAGATGAAGCCGGCTCCCCATATCCACCTGCAGAAGACATTACCGTGGACATTCCCTATCCGGGCATCTTCCGTTCTGGCAACAAATACAGCTTTGACTTCATGGTAAACGTCGGTACCAGGGCGTCCCCATAGCCCATTAGAGATAATCATTTTTCACTATTATATTTACATTTTTCGTTGACATTTTTTCAATAAAGTGATATTCTTAGTTTAATTATAAATAAAAACGTCCTTACAACCAGCGTGTCTTATAAGGTTGTAAGGACATTTTCCGGAATGAAACTATCTGTATGTAAAGTTACCTGGATCTCCCGGCAGCTGGATGCCATTAAAGGTACTGCCCTGAATTAACTTATTTATAGTCCCCAGGATTATTTCGATAGCACCAGACAAAAATCAGGCGCATAACGGTTACAGTTCAGCCCGGGACTTTGCACTCCGCCGCAAAGTCCGTAAGAAAGCGTCACATGAGCCAGGATTGAATCCAGCCTTCGAGGGGCGGACTTCTAATGACTGGATTTAGTTACAGTTCTGCCGAAGGCTGAACTGTAACGCATAACAGGCTATATAACTGATTTTTATCTGATAAAAAGACAGAAAACATGGCAAATTTCAAGACAATTCCTGATTATACAACATTCAAAACAGGTAAAGAGGTATCCTGACTATGAAAACGAAAAATTACCGCCTGACTGCGCTCCTGATCTGTCTGCTCACCTGCCTGACAACTGCCTGCGGCTGCTCTGGCAGACGGCAGACCGGCCAGGATCCGGCATCCGCCGCAGACGCTTCCATTCCTCCGGATGAACCATCCGGCTCCCTTGACATCACCGCCTACAAATCCCGTCTGCAGAATAGCAGAATCCCTGTTTCCGGCTATGACAGTTATGAACAGGACGCACGCATGTTAAAAAATGCGGACTTTCCAAACATCTCTTTTGCGGACTGCCGGTTTGAACCCTTTCCGGATACTGACAGCCTCCATGTCCTGCTGGAACATGACCGCATGATGACTATGGAGGAAAGCTGGGACACCATCGCTTCCTGGCTGGAAAAAACCGGACTGGACAGCAAAAACGATATGAAAAAGGACGTGCGGGTCGTAACCACTGAAATAGACTTTGCGGACGGGGACTACCCGAACTTTTACGAAAACATGTCCCGCCTCAGCCACGGCGGCGGGGCGTTTCTCACAACAGAACACTGCCACATACAGATCGGCGTGGCAAACGGCATCTATTCCATGAGCGACGGCAGAATGGCCGCATACCTGGAGGATACCGCACACACATCCGACTACGCCGCAATGGGAGGCTATGCCGGAGATGTGGTAAAGGAAGGGCCCGTTTCCCGTCTCGGAACGGAAGAATATCCCCTGCTGTCCGGGACGGTGTCAGTCCGGGACGGCGCCGGGCTTGTACGTGACTATTTTTCAGCCGGCACCCCGTTTCCGCCGGCCGAAGGAGTATCCGTGGATGTCCCCTATGTGCGCATCTTCCGGCTGGACGATAAATACGGCTATGACTACACGGTATGCAGACAGTACCGGGGAGTTCCCATCGCCCTGACAAATTACGGGACATATTACGTCTATGCAGGCTATCATCCCTCAGAAGACGCAAAGCATGCCTATGTGGTGGACGGTACCGGCATATCCGCCTTTTGCGGTACCAATGAATGCATCCCGCTGGAAGAACTTTATACTGATACGGAAATCACCGGCCTGGCCGCAGCCGCACAGACAGTATCCAAAAAACTGGCGGGAGGAATCAGGGTTGAGACAGAAAAAGCAGCCCTTGTATATGCGCCTGTCACTCTCCATGACCAGGGCAGCATTTATCTGTTTCCCTGCTGGCAGTTTACCGGAATCAATACAGTCAAAAACGAGCCCATCCGTATTTACGCAGACGTCTTTACCGGAGACATTTACTTCTATACCAAAGCCAATCCTGACGGCTTCAAAGGAACATGAGGTATCCTGACTATGAAAACGAAAAATTACCGCCGGACGACTCTTCTGATCTGTCTGCTCACCAGCCTGACAACTGCCTGCGGCTGCTCTGGCAGACGGCAGACCGGCCAGGATCCGGCATCCGCCGCAGACGCTTCCATTCCTCCGGATGAACCATCCGGCTCCCTTGACATCACCGCCTACAAATCCCGTCTGCAGAATAGCAGAATCCCTGTTTCCGGCTATGACAGTTATGAACAGGACGCACGCATGTTAAAAAATGCGGACTTTCCAAACATCTCTTTTGCGGACTGCCGGTTTGAACCCTTTCCGGATACTGACAGCCTCCATGTCCTGCTGGAACATGACCGCATGATGACTATGGAGGAAAGCTGGGACACCATCGCTTCCTGGCTGGAAAAAACCGGACTGGACAGCAGAACCGACATGAAAAAGGACGTGCGGGTCGTAACCACTGAAATGGACTTTGCAGACGGGGACTACCCGAACTTTTATGAAAACATGTCCCTCCTCAGCCACGGCGGCGGCGCCTTCCTCACCACAGACAGCTGCCATATCCAGATCGGGGCCGCAAACGGCATTTATTCCATGAGCGATGGAAAAATGGAAGCATATATGAAAGAAACAGAGCATCGTACGGGTTATGCTGCCATGGGAGGCTATTCCGACAATGTAATAAAGGAAGGTTCCGTCTCCTCTCTGGGAGAGCTGGAATACCCCCTGCTGTCCGGAAAAATGTCCGTGGCCGAAGGCGCCCGTCTTGTCCGGGAATATTTTGAAGCCGGCACCCCTTATCCGCCTGCAGAAGGCATTACCCTGGATATTCCCTACGTACGCATCTTCCAGTTCGACGACAAATATGGCTATGACTATACGGTAAGCCGGCATTACCATAATGTCCCTGTCGCACTTTCCGACTATGGCGGAGGCATGCAGTATACAGAATACCACCCCGTTGAAGATATCAAACACGCCTATGTAGTGGACGATAACGGCGTCTCAGCCTTCTGTGGTACCAATGCATGCATTCCGATGGAAACGCTTTACTCCGATACTGACATTATCAGCCTTGCTGACGCCGCACAAATTGTATCCGGCTATCTGTCAGGCGGACTGATGGTAAACGTACAGAAAACAGCGCTGACCTATGCTCCCGTTATGTCTGAGAAAACAGGAGATAATATCTATTTATTCCCCTGCTGGCAGTTTACCGGAATCAATACAGTCAAAAATGAAGCCATTCGTATTTATACAGACGTCTTTACCGGAAACATTTACTTCTATACAAAAAATAATGCTGACGGCTTCAGAGGAACATGAAGTATCAATATGAAAGCGAAAAATTACTGCCTGGCGGCGCTTCTGATCTGTCTGCTCACCAGCCTGACAACTGCCTGCGGCTGCGCCAAAAAGCAGCGTGACGGAAATTCTCCGGCATATCCGCCTTTTGTGGCGCCAATGAATGTATCCAGCTGGAAGAGCTTTATACAGATACGGAAATCACCGGCCTGGCCGCAGCCGCACAGACAGTATCCAGAAAACTGGCGGGAGGAATCAGGGTAGAGACAGAAAAAGCAGCCCTTGTATATGCGCCTGTCACTTTCCGGGACTCAGATTAATGTCTGTTCCCCTGCTGGCAGTTTACCGGAATTAATACCGTCAAAAACAAAGCCATCCGCATTTACGCAGACGTCTTTACCGGAGACATTTACTTCTATACCATAAGCAATACGGAAGGCTTCAAAGGAACATAAGGAGGCGGACCCATGCCGCACATGATTTATCAGGAAATAAAAAAATACATGCACTACCCCTTTTCCATCCCTGCCCTTGCCGGAACAGTCTGCCTGTGCTTTGCCTCCCAGGGGACAATAGACGATTCCGGAAATCCGGTCTCTGTTTTTTCCCTGCTGCTTTATGGCGACCCGTCCGGGTATGAAGCCGGCATTTCCTCCAGTTCCCTGCTGTTATGGATCCGGGGATGCGGATACCTTGCGCATCTGATGCTTCCGTTTCTACTGACCTGCGGCTATATCATCACCCTGTCGGCTGAACGGAAAAACGGAATCACAGGCCTTCTGCTGCTGCGTGCCGGAAACCTGAGGTTCTGTCTGGCCAAAACCTGCGCCGGAGCGCTGACCGGCGGCCTGCTGTTTGCCGGCGGCTACACCCTGTACGGGGGCATTCTGCATTTCTGCGCCCTGCCCTTTCATGCCTTCCCTGCAGAAGAACAGGCGCTCTTTGCGCAGATGTACCAGATGGGATCATCCGTTCCGCTTTTTATTGTCCGCCGTATGGCCGGTGCGTTTTTGTATGGCATGTCCGCCTGTATCCCCGGTATATTCACCGCCATTATTTTCCGGAACAAATATATGCTGATGTGCCTGCCATTTCTGTCCGGATACATTTATAACCAGATCATATCGGGACTACTGACGGATGCGCTCTCCAGGTCAGATGATTCCTATCAGATGGTTCTGGTATGGAAATTTTCATCCATTCTGGATGTGGCGGACAACCGGTACTGGTACTATACACTGGCCTTTCTGTGCAGTCTGTATGTATTTATTTTACTATTATTTTTTATGGAAATAAAAAGGAGGCGGTGGGATGGATAAACACCGGATAAAAACTGCCCTGCGCATTTCACTGGAAGAGCTGCGTCTCTGGCTGCAGAACAGCCGCTGCATACTGCTGGCAGTCATGCTGGTCTTTGTACATATGTTAGTCATTACGCCCCTTTCAGAGTGCGCTGCCGACATGGAACAGCCGGTAAGCATACTGGAAGCTTTTATTGCCCTGGCCAATTCCGGCAGTATTCTGCTGGTAATTCCACTCCTGTACCTGGTACTGATTGCGGACTATCCACAGGTCAGCGGAAATTTCCTTTTCTGCCAGATACGGTGCGACAGACTAAGCTGGATTATGGGACAGATGCTGTTCGCCGCATGGAGCGCAATATTTACAACCCTGTTTCTGTTCGTTTCCTCCTGCGTGATGATGCTCCTGTCACAAAAAGGCACCTGGCAGATCCAATTCTCAGATGCGGTTACCCACTATACCTCGGTTTTTCCGGACCGCAGAGGAGCCTATATCTGCAGCCTGTTACCAGAAAATCTGTACCAGCAGATGCCGCTTGCGGTTTCACTGGTCCACTCCCTGTGCCTGGTCTGTCTGCATTTTTTTATAACCGCTCTGCTGATCCTGCTTCTGTTTCTGATACAAAAAAAATATGCCGGCATTTTAATCAGCGGCACACTGCTCATGGCAGGAACCCTGGGCGCACAGGTCCGGGACAGCTGGATGTGGCTGTTCCCCCTGGCGCACACGATTCCCTGGTTACATTATGAAAAATACATCCGCCAGATGGTATTTCCAATGACAGCGTCCTATGCCATTCTGTGCGGATACAGCGTTCTGATCATCCTGCTCTGCCTGCTGGCGGCAAAAAAATACCAGCCCGGAATAGTCAGCATCCATGACTGATGTCTGCGTTCCGGCAGTATTCCTTCCTGTTACCGGACAGCCGGACTGCCCTGCGTATATGTGTCAAAACAGACAGAATCAATGATCCTTCTGGTATCATGGTTATAAACAACAAAATTGAGTCCCCGGCCGTTTTTGGAATACTCACCCCCGTTTACTTTCACCGAGCTTGCATTTCCATTCACCCCGCCCGCCATTTCATACATGACACGGCCGCCACGCACCGTACCCTCCGCCTCCAGTTCCACAGAGCCGGCCCGTTCCATGACATTTCCATTGGAAACAACAGCCAGATAGCCGGTTCCAGCCGCACCCTGCAGCGGCAGTTCCAGCCCCAGATCTTTCAGGTTCCTAATGACAGAATCTGAAAGGTTCGCCGTATATTCGTCTTTTGAGGAAATAAAGATGCTGTAACGCCCATCCTGTAATGCCGCCGTATATTCCTCCATATCTGTCATATGCGCCAGTTCGCAGTCTTTCTTTATCCCTTCATAATATGTCCTTGTATTTTCCCACTGGTCATCCTCATGTCCGCCCATATCATACCAGCCTGTCAGCTTTTTTCCTATTCTGCCTGTCACTTTTGTGGCGCCCCACAGACTCCCATGCCCGTCGTCGCAATTATCCGTCTTAAAATCAAGGCCTGTGTCCCGGTACAGTTTCTTTTCATTAAAATCCAGAAAATACAGTCCATGTGTCTTCGCATATTGCTGTATGGCAAGGGATCTCGCCCCATTCCAGGCAGTAGCCGGCGTTTTTACCAGTACGAGCCGGATATCCTGCTGCCTGCACAATTCCTCTATATGGTCCAGATACTCTCTCATAAGCGGGACCATTTCTTCTTCCTGCTTTGCCGCACCCCGCTCAAAAGGCATAAAATCCTCCCGCCCGCTGTAAGACGCCTGCGGCGCATATCCTTTCAGCTCTGTATGCTCTGGTATTTTCCAGAATAAGAAATCATTTTCTGAAACCACTGTCCACCGCTCATGGTAGCGGATATTTGGAAAATAATAGCTGGCCAGGGACTGGTTTTCATCCAGCCGGCAGATCGTGCCAGCCGCCTCCTGTTTTACGGACGACCATTTCATATAATCCATGGCCTTTCTCGTACAGCTTTCTGCCGTATTAAGCGGCTCGTCCTTATTATATGGAAACAGCATATAGCAGTCCAGTACCACCGCCTGCGGCTTCTGGAAACGCAGCGCCTCTTTCAGCCAGAAATAAGACACTACCAGGTTCTGCTGTTCGCATCCTAAATTGTATCCTGTGATTCCATATTTGTGATATAATTCCTGTGGCAGGAAAAAAGAAGCCGCATGACTGCTGCCAAAGAAAAGCACATCCACAGTATTTTCTTCAATCTGATAAAATCCCAGATACGTGGATGTGGTGGGCCAGGGCGAATCAGATAAAAATTTCGGCACAATGATCTGCCAGACAAGCCGGACGCAGACACACAGTATACATAAAAAAACAACACCTTTTCCCGCAGATCTTACATGTTTTCTCATTTGAATGACCTCCTAAAACCCTCTGTAGATAAAATCCTGTGCGTCAAATCCAAAGCCATAAGTGCCAAAAACCATAATCCCTGTAATCGCCCCAATATATATGAGCCAGCGTATGTATAACGGCAGTCCCTGGATGGAATCCCGGACGCACTCTCCCCGTTCCTGTTTTCGTTCCACAACTGCCAGAATCAGAAGGGAACCTGCCAGTACGCACCACTCTTTCCAGCCACATCCCGGAAAAAGCAGGCTGTCGTTAAAAAGAATCCATGGATTATGCACCAGAAACATACTCTGAACCATTTTCAGGCCAATGGTCAGACTGTCCGCACGGAATATTATCCAGGCAGGCATTACCAGAAAAAACACTCCTGCCCGGCGCAGCATGATACGCACAGGCGACTGTGCGGACAGTCCCAAAAAACCATTCATCCTCTCCCGCAGCCCGGCTGTCAGACTTCCCCCAATCTGGTACGCCGCATGTAACAGCCCCCAGAACAGAAATTCGTACCCCGCCCCGTGCCAGATCCCGCTAAAAGCAAACGTTACCGCAAGGTTTCTGTACTTTGACAGACTGCCGTTACGGCTCCCGCCCAGCGGAATATAAATATAGTCCCGCAGCCAGCCGCTTAAGGACATGTGCCACCGCCTCCAGAAATCCCTGATGGAAACTGCCAGGTACGGACGCATAAAGTTACCAGACAGATGAATACCAAACAGCTGCGCAACGCCCCGGCAGATCTGCGTACACGCAAGAAAATCCGTGTACAGTTCCAGGCTGTAAAGTACACCTGCCACAAATACATAACATCCGCCGTATCTTTCCGGATGGCCGAACACTTCATTTACTACGATTGCGGCTTTATCCGCTATCATAAACTTCAGGAAAAAGCCCCATACAATCAGCTGAAAGCCCTTCACAAACTCCCGCTCTTCAAACCTGTGTCCCTTATAAAGCTGCCCGGCCAGATGACCATAACGGGGAATGGGCCCCTGGACAATCTGCGGAAAAAACAGCACGAACAGTGCATATTTGGCCGGATTTTTCTGCGCATGTATCTTTCCTGTATAAACATCCGTCAGATATGAGGCCATCTGCAGCGTATAAAAAGATACGCCAAGCGGAACAACCCACCGGATGGAATGCCCGTGCAGCACAGATCCCAGAATAAAATTTCCATTTTTGATACAAAACCAGGGCAGAAAGGTCAGTAGCAGCGCAAAGATAAACACAGCCTTTTTCATCCCATGCATGGACGACGGATACTTTTCCCTCAGATACCCGGTACACATACCAGCCGCATACGTAAATAAAACAGATGCCAGCAAAATCCACCATCCGGTTTTATACGCAAAAAAATAAAACGCCACGCTGCCAGTAAACAAAACCATCCACCGCAGTGAAACCGGAACTGCGTAATAAACTGTCAGAACAGCGGGCAGAAAGAAATAAAAGCTGACCGAAGTATAACTCATATACTGACTATACCTCCCGTTTTTTATAATGTGTACTTTTTGACAGTGGGTTTAAAACATGATCTACAAATATTTTTTGTATGAAAGTATGAGATTTCACTTCTTTTTGCATCGTTTTTCAGATAAAACGACTAAAATATGTAGACTTTTACAAACATCTGTGTTAAACTAGTTTTGTATTGACTCATTGTCAAAAAGTACACATTCTGAAAATAGACAGTTCCTGATAATTCCCGCTTACAGAATACCAGCTCCGGTTATTTCGTTTCTTTTTGCCGTTCTTTGCGTCTGTTTGCCCTCCGGTAAAACGTGGACATCGTAAGCCCGCACAACCCGGCCGCTACTTCCCCGCTGATTTCTTTTTCCAGCCATCGGTTATACACCTGTATAAAATTGTCCGGTACAGGTTTTTGCGGTCTTCCAAACTGTACGCCCCGCTTTTTCGCTGCTTCAATTCCCTCTCTCTGCCTCTGTCTGATATTCCCCCTTTCATTTTCAGCCACAAAGGAAAGGATCTGCAGCACCACGTCGCTTAAAAATGTGCCTACCAGATCTTTTCCACGCCTGGTATCCAGAAGCGGCATATCAAGCACCACGATATCCACCTTTTTTTCTTTTGTAATTACTCTCCACTGTTCCAGTATCTCCTCATAATTTCTGCCAAGGCGGTCAATGCTTTTTATATAAAGAAGATCATCCTCTCCCAGCTTCCGCAGCAGGCGCTTATACTCCGGACGTTCAAAATCTTTGCCGGACTGCTTATCCACATAAATATTTTGTTCCGGCACATTTACTCCCACCAGTGCGATCATCTGTCTGTCTTCATTCTGCTCACGTGTGCTTACACGTACATAACCATATATTTTTCCCATTTACAGGCTACCTCCCAAATTTTTCTGTAACCACAACCAGCCAGAACACCTCCGGTACTGACCGGACGCACCTCTCCGGAAATTCCTGATTTCCAGAAACCAAAGCGGCGGCAGATAACAGCCTGTTTCCGGAACAATGACAGAAACCGGCTGCCATCCAGTTTCCACAGCAGCGGCAGATGCCAGGCCATTTCCGCTCTCCGAAACAGCGGCAGATAACGATCCATTTCCGCTCTCCAAAACAGCGGCAGATAACGGTCCATTTCCGCTCTCCGAAACAGCGGCAGATAACGGTCCATTTCCGCTCTCCGAAACAGCGGCAGATAACGG
>CANRTU010000088.1 GCA_947642745.1 uncultured Eubacterium sp. | reverse complement strand
TAACATTTGTACATAAAATGTTGTCCACTAGAAGCCATAAAACAGCTGGCAAAACAATCGTATTTAAGAAGAAGCAGCGTATGGGGCAGTATACGGAAAATGATCAGACATGCCGGCGATACAGCCTTACGGAAAGAGAATTACGGAAGAAGTGAGGCGGTACTGTGGAACATATACTTATATTCCGGGAGGTGGCGCAGGTGACGGACGGGCTGGATTACCACAGGATTGGGCGCAGAATACGCCGGGGCGGAAAGATGAAGGGATGGAGTCAGGAAAGACTCGCAAGGGAATGTGGCATCAGCCTCTCATTCATGGGTATATTAAGCGGGGAATACGGCGTATGAGTCTGGATACTTTTGTAAGGATATGTGAAGTATTACAGAAAGATATGCACGCTCTGGTACGAGGGACCATGTGCCGGCATGAGGCAGGACTGACAGATATGTGGGAATCCCCGGAACTGAGGGACGCCGCAAACTACCGGATTATGTAAAAATTATGAAACCGGTGGCGGATATTATAAGCAAAATGTAAGGCGGGAAGCAACGATGCCGGAATTTACGGAGAACAGATGAAAACAGACAAAGATTATGCGGATCACAGGCGGTACATAAATATATTGTTTCTTTCGCTTTTAGATTTCAAATCCCTGCGGGAAAGAAATATATATACTGATTTACTCAGGGAGTTTCAGAGAAACGGACACAGGATTTATGTTATATCGCCAGTGGAAAGACGACAACATCAGAAGACACGGATTATCAGGGAAAAGGGAGCGGTCATTCTCAAACTGCGTACCGGCAACATGCAGAAAGTCAACAGGATTGAAAAAGGCGTCAGTACAGTCGCAATCGGCCCGCAGTTTGTATATGCGGTAAAAAAATATTTCGGGCATGTAAAATTCGGCCTCGTTCTTTATGCAACGCCGCCCATTACATTTTGCGGGGTAGTGGAATTCATTAAAAAACGGGACGGCGCCAGGTCTTATCTGCTGCTGAAAGATATTTTCCCCCAGAATGCCCTGGATATGGGGATGCTTGGCAGAAATGGGATAAAGGGCCTCGTTTACAGATATTTCCGGACTCAGGAACAAAGGATGTATCGTATTTCTGACCGGATTGGCTGTATGAGTCCCGCCAATACGCAATATCTGCTCACTCATAATCCGGAAGTAAGCAGGACGAAGGTGGAACTTGCTCCCAACAGCGTAGAGGCAGCTGATAAGAGCATAACGGCAAAGGAAAGGGAACAGATCCGGAAAAAATATAACATTCCTAAGGACAGGACGGTATATGTCTGCGGCGGCAATCTGGGAAAGCCGCAGGGGATACCGTTTATGCTCAGATGCCTGCATTCCCAGAGGAAAAACGACAAAGTATTTTTTCTGATTGTGGGAAACGGGACAGAATACCCCAAAATCCTGCAGTATATCAAAAATTACCGCCCGGAAAATGTGATGCTGCGTCAATGGCTGCCCCGGGAAGACTACGACAAACTGGTGGCGGCGTGTGATGTGGGCATGATTTTTCTGGATCACAGATTCACGATTCCAAATTTTCCAAGCAGGATGCTGGGCTATATGCAGGCAAAGCTGCCGGTACTTGCAGTTACAGATACTGCGTCGGATATTGGAAAAATAATTGTGGAAGGGAAATTCGGCTGGTGGTGCGGGAGCGACAATGTGGAAGCATTTGATTCACTGATAAAGCGTATCCGTGTGGGAAAAGAGATCCGGGAAGCCAGTTACCGCTATTTATGCGCCCATTATACGGTGGAAGAGACCTGTAAAAACATGAACTGGGAAAAATCTGTATAGGAGGAAGATAACCGGATAGTGAAAAAGATACTTATTATTACTGCGGGATTTTTTCCCGGGATAAATTATGGCGGGCCGCCTGTGAGCATAGACAATTTCTGCACACTTTTTGATGAGTATCAGACATATATTGTGACCACCGACCACGATCATAAGAGCAGAATACGGTATAAAAATATTAAAAGAGGTTGGAACGACAGGGGAAACTGCAAAGTCCTGTATCTGCCTGACAGGCAGTATAACTATACCGGTTTTATTCAGATATGCAGGAAAATCAGTCCGGACTGGATATACCTGCAGGGGCTGTTCCAGCCATGCATTATCCCCTGCCTGTTTATGGCAAAAAGAGAAGGCAGGCGGACGATTCTGGCTGTCCGTGGAGAATTATGCAAAGGAGCTTTTCAAAAGAAGATGAAAAAAATTCCCTATATCATTTTTCTGAAACTTTTTCATCTGCTGGAGGGCATCTGCTTCCAGTCCACAAGCAGGGAAGAAACAAGAGCCATAAAACACTGGCTGCGCATTGCTGACAGACATATTCATTATATTCCCAATATACCAGTGATGCCGGAAGCGGTGCGTGAAAGTCCGGGGGTGAAACAGCCGGATAAGGCAAAGTTTGTTTTTATTTCCAGGATTGTACCAAAGAAAAACCTGATTTACGCACTGAAAAGGCTTATGTCCATGGACGGGGCGGTTGTATTTGACATATATGGACTGATAGAAGATAAGGATTACTGGAACAGCTGTGAAAATATTATAAAACGGCTTCCGGAAAATGTGAGTGTCCGTTACCGTGGCCCCATCGGGCATGAACAGGTGCTGGATGTGTTTTGCAGATACGATGCGTTTCTTTTTCCTACATACAGCGAGAATTACGGGCATGTCATTGTGGAATCCCTGCTTGCCGGCTGTCCGGTGATCATGAGCGACAGGACACCCTGGAGGGATCTGGCGAAAGAACATGCGGGATGGGATCTGGATTTATCCAGAAAGGACCAGTATGAAGATGCGGTCAGGCAGATCGTGGCTGCCGGTGAAGCGGATATGCGTTGTATGCGGGCGGCGGCAAAGAAATATATATGTAACAGACTGAATACCCAAAAAATTAAAGACGCATATAAGAGAGTATTTGAGAGCGGTTAAGGAGTGAAAGATGGAATATTCAGGTACCTGGAAGGAAATATGGACACAAAAAGGTCTGATGCAGGGCACGAAGGACGACATACGCATTTATGACGGATGGGAGAAATCCACAACGGATATGCGCCATATCGCAGGCAGGATCAAAGAATGTCTGGGGATTACAAAAGATACAAAGGTGCTGGAAGCAGGCTGTGGCGCAGGAGGGCTGACACAGTATATGGATGCGGATTATGTGGGAATTGATTTTTCCAGGCCACTGACAGAACGCTGTATGGAGTTTTTTTATAAACCTGCGATCTGCTGTGAGGCAAACGATTTACCCTTTAAGGACGGATATTTTGACGTATCTTTTTCATGGGGCGTGTTCCTGTATTTTACCAGTCATGCGTATATGAAAGAGGTTGTTGCGGAAATGAAACGGGTAACCAGGACGGCCATATTTATAGGGGATATTCCGCAGGTATCCCACAATAGAAGGCATATGACCTATACAAAGGAACAGTTTGTCCGGATGGGATTTGAAGTGACAAAAGGCTGGGCGGAGCCTTATGTAAAGGAGCGGTTCAATGCGGTCTGGAGGAAGAAACAGTAATGGTTTACTATGTGGCGTTTTATACCAGGACAAAAGACCGGGCAAGGAGACAGAATCTGGCGGGTTCTGAAAAAGCCGGCTATATCATAAAAACTTTTCACGATCTGGGAGAGGAGGTAACCATACTTTCAAATGCCAGAACCATTTCCCGAAGGGGCATGAAGCCGGAGAGAATCCGGTCCGGTACAAAAAGAATCCGTCTGTACACATTTGCGTCCTGGGGAAAAGGCGGCCGTGTGAAAGATGCAATAAACGCCGGATACGGGCTCCTTCAGCTTCTGGGGTATATGCTTTTGTTTGTGCGCAGGGAGGATACCGTCTGTGTATATCATTCCATGGGTTATCTTGGACTGATGGCATTGATCAGAAAAGTAAAAAAATTCCGGTATATTCTGGAGGTGGAGGAGCTCTATCAGTATATTGACGCAAACCGTTCCGGATATAAAAAAAAGGAAGAACGGGTATTTTCTGAACCGGACGCATTTATTTTTTCCAACAGGCTGATTGCGGAGGAAGTCAATCTGCCGGCCAGACCGGCAGTAGTTGTAAATGGTGTGTATAGAAACAGAAGGCGGCTGACGTTAAAAAAAGAAAGCAGGGTGGTCAGGCTTGTATATGCAGGTTCCCTGGAGCCCCAGAAAGGCATAGGGAAAATACTTGATATTGCCGCCTGTCTGGATGAAGGGTATGAACTAAGGATCATCGGGACAGGAACCACAGAAGATATCCGGGAAGTCACAGACAGGGTCAGATGTCTGAATCAGAGCGGAAAAAAAGTGTTTTATGACGGGATACGCACAGGAAGAAAATACCGGGAGTATATACAGAAGTGCGATATCGGTTTATGCATTCAGGATCAGACGGATATTTTTAACAGATACGGATTTCCATCCAAAGTAGTTTCCTATCTGTCCAACGGACTGGACGTGATTACCAATGGTCTGATCCAGATTAAGACAAGTGAGCTGGCCGGTTATGTAAACATTGTGGAATCAGATAAGGCGGAAACAATTGCGGCTTATATAAACGAAAAGAGGTACCAGAAACGGAATGCGGCGGCAGTGGTCAGAAGTCTGGATCTGGCTTTTCATGCGGAACTGGAAAAACTAATGAATCAGCTAATGATAAAACTGTAGCAGGAAATGGAGACAGGCATAATGGAACGGATACTGATAGCCGGTGCGCATTTTGACGATGCGGAGCTGGGAGCCGGAGGGACGGCGGCCAGACTGGCGGCGCAGGGAAAAGAAGTATACAAGCTGACGCTGACAGATAATGTCACCAGCTTTGAGGCGATGAATATCAGCGTCGCATATGAATCAAGCAGAAGACAAAGCGCAAAGGCATGCAGCGTGCTGGGTATTCAGGAACTTACAGATTTTAAACCAGTGCCCTGCACGAGGCTGGCTTACGATACCGGAATCATGCAGCGGGTCGAGAAATACATTCTGGATCTGGGAATTGATACAGTTTTTATGCATTTTAAGGCGGATATGAATATGGATCATGTGGCGGCTTCACGGATATGCCTGACGGCGGCCAGACATTGCAAAAACATTCTCCAGTACCAGTCCAACGGATATGTGCTGGAAAATGTATACTACCCCACATTTTTTGTAGATATCAGCGGTTATGTGGAGCAGAAAAAAGAAGCGCTGGCCTGTTATGGAAAGGAACACAACCGGTTTGGCTGTCTGTTTGACGTGTGTATTGACAGAAACAGGGTGTGGGGATATTCCAATAAAGTATCCTATGCGGAAGGTTTTGACGTTGTGAAACTGATGATGGATGAATGACAAAGCACGACATGCGCTGTCCGGCTTTTATTTAAGGCGGATCGAAAAATGTATGCCGGATCATCATGAAAGTCCTGTGGGGGGAGACAATTTCATTTTAGAAGGAGCCAGCAGATGTTGAAAATAAAAATCCAGAAACCAGATGAGAAAACGCTGTTTTATCTGTGTCTGGCGGATATTATGTTTTTTCCATATTTAAAGCCGTTCTCTTTTCCTTTTAGTTATCTGATTGTTATGTTGTGGTATGTATGCGGCGGGTATAAGAAAATACAAAAGTTGAAAGATTGTTCCTGTGTGATTTTGTTTTGTTTTCCGGCGGCATTAGCGACAGTTATTTCACCGCTGTTTGCGGAAAAGACGGCGTTTTCTACAGATATCAAACGGTTTTTACAGTATGTCATGTGTTTTCTTTGTCTTCTGTTTTTTGAAAATATTCTGAAACGTTATGAAATATATTTAAGAAAAATTTTTGTCATTTTTCTTCTGGTTATGGCGCTGTATGCAGTCTTTTATCTGGTAAACCCGCATTTATATGCGCATATAAAAAGCATGATTTATCCGGCTGATAATCATACAAGGAGATACCTGATGAACCAGGTGGCATACAGGTTTAATTATCTGCTTGCGGATCCAAATAACGCCGGGTATCTCTCAGATGGAATATTTGCGTTTCTGCTATTTCATGAAAAAATAAAACCTCTGGAATTTGCCAGTCTGTTTTTTCTGCTGGCGCTGATTCTGTTTACGACCCAGAGTATAGGGGCTATTGTGGTATTTGCCATGGTCATGGTATGTTATCTTTTTTATTTATTGATAAAACTGGCGCAAAATAAGTATAACGTGACAGTTCCTGCCATTGCCGCATTTGTTATACTGTTTGCTTCTGCTGCCTGTTTTGTGCCGGTTATGCTAAATTCTGCCACCTTTCATGCGTTTACAGACAGGACTATGGTGTACCGTGGGATGAAAGACAGCTCTGGCGGGCGGATGAGCGATTTCATAAACGGACTCAGGCATTTTGACGCTCCATTTCTGTTGATAGGCATCGGAGAGGAGAGAGTTGTCAGTGAAATTGGTCACTGGTATCTGATTTATATGTACGGCGGCATTGCATATCTGCTCTTTATGTATGTCACCTTTCGCAAAAATATGAAAACGACCTGGTGGGAATATGTATCCCTGTTTCCATTTTTTATGGCGTTTTCCATGAATATCGCAATTGGAGAACAGAAGTTTCTGCTGCTTATGTTTCTGGTTGTTGCTGTGCTCCGAAGCGAATCAGAGAAGCGGCGCCGTCAGGCAGCATACCGGTATGACACAGAAAGGATTACAAATGCGACATGTAAAGGAGGTGGAAAGTGATGAAACAGAGAGTATTGCGGCTGTTGTTTCAGGCGGCTCAGACCTCAAAAGAAATCATATATTTTGTCCGATGGCTGGTTTCTTTTCTAATGACGGCAAAAGGACACAGCAGGATCAGGATCAGAAAGAAGGTCATCATTGTGGGCAATGGTCCGGGGGTGGCATACTTTCCCTTTGCCAGACTTAAGGGGAAATATGATTTCTGCTGTGTCAACTGGTTTGCCCTTAACAGCGAAGATTTCATGAGGATCAGGCCACGGTATTATGTTCTGATAGATCCTGCGTTTTTTAAGGAATCAGAAAAAAACAGCAGACTGTGGGAAGTATTTCATACCGTAGACTGGCCCATGTATCTGATCAGTTACAGCAATATTACATTTCCGGTAAAAAATAAATATGTAAAACAGCTGGGAATGAACAGAAATTATTATGGCGGAGAATTTAATTTCCTGAAAAAATTTGTGTTCAACCGGAATACTGGCACCTGCGGATACCAGAATGTGATCGTATGCGCAATTTTCTTTTTTATTATGAACAGGGCCGGCGACGTATACCTGACCGGGGTGGAAAACGACTGGCACAAGGAATATGTGATCGGGGAAGATAACCGGATATACCGGGAATGCGTGCATTTTTATGGCAGGGAAAGGCTGAAAATGGAGATGTTTCAGAAAGGAGACTTCTACCGGTGTATTTATGAATATTATATGACGATGTATCAGTATCATATTCTGGGACAATATGCCGGGGCAAATAAGATCAGAATATACAATACCACACAAAATTCCTATATTGATGTGTTTGAAAAATGCGGTGTGGATAAACTGTTCTGATTACGATTCAGATACTGCCATGTTTGTGTCTGCTGCAGTACCAGTATCATGGAGGTGTAAATAATTATGGGAAGATTTATTTTAACAGATAAAGGCGCCTGGGATGATATGCTTCACAAAAATAATGAAGCATGTGGGTTCAGGTGCAATGGCTATCACAAAGCGGAGGATGTGATACTTAGAACCTATAGCAAACTGAATATAGATACGTTTAATTATATTCAGAAAGGAGACGGTTTTGCGGCGGTATGCGGAACGCTGGTGTATACAAATAATACAGGCAGAGAGGCGTTGGAACTGCTTGCCAGGGATCTGCCGGTAAAGAACATTCATGACATCCGAAGAGACTGTGCGGGGTGCTTTGCGGTTATTTATAAACAGAATGATCAAATAACTGTCTTTGTAGATGAATCTGCGGTATATTCAGTATACTACTATCATGGTCAGACGTTTCTCGTAACCAATACATATTTTCATGTGGAGAAATGTGCGAAACAGCCAGTCAGCCCTGCCGTTGTGGCGGAACATATTCTAAACGGCGCAATTCTTGGAAATGAGACTCCTTTTAAAAATATATACAGGCTTTCGGGCAGCGAATGTGTGGTATACAACTGCAAGACAAAGAAACTGTATATAGAGAAGGTGGGAACAAATACTTATACATATCAATTCCAGACGTATGAACAGAAAATCAGCTGTCTGAAAGGCCTGGTGCAAAAATATACCGGTTACCAGAAATTATTTAAGGGGCAGCACTCCGTTTTTGGCACGGGGGGGGGTGGATAGCAGACTGGTTTTGTCAGCGAATCTGGATGCGGGAATTCGACCGGGACTTATCAGCTGGTACGGTGTATCTGAAAAAATGGACAACGATGAGGAAGACTGCCGGATATGGTCTGATATCGCCAGGAATAACGGGCTGGCATACAACAGCTTTGACATTTCAGAACAAAATGTATATACAATGAATCAGAAATCCCTTTATAAATATGGTGAACATGCGGTCCATTATGGCAATAACCGGAAATGGTACCATTTTTTTGAGCAGGATCGCAGCGGTTTTCTGGACAGCGGGCTTTTTGGGGAACGGCTTAAAACCTGGTCTCTTTTCGGACATAAAGTAACAATAAGCGGATTTGTCCGTGACTATATCAGAAAAAACGGTATGGAACCGGAACAGATTGCCTTTGGCAGTATGCGGGAATACGAACATAATATGCAAAAAAAGCTGGTGGCTGTTCTTCGTAAAGAAGGAATTTTAAACGATGTGGCAGATCCGGATGATCTGGAAGTCGTGGCGCAGGACTACTGGGATTGCGCACATCATTATATGGCAGATTTTATGAATGTGTTTACCTGTTCGTTTCCTGTGTTTGGGCAAAAAGAAGTGTCGGAGCTTATAAAGTATTTTAATTATGATGAGAAAGATGGTAAAAAACTGAGTGTGAGAATGATCAGGGAGCTGTATCCAGGGCTGCTGGACGAGCCTTTTTTCTGTACCCGTATGCATATGACAGCCGACGCAGACAGCGGTATGCTAAAGACGGAAGATGGCGGAACTGCTTATATGGCCGGGCTGCGGGGGCGTTTCAGAAACATTCTGCTAATGCATAGCGCAGGAAAAGCGGTTTTGAACTTTTACCGCAGGAGGAGATATGCAGACGGCATACTGGAACAGAAGCAGAGATGGACTGATAAGATAAACAGATTACGTATCACGTCACAGTTGTCATTAAAACTGAACAGAAACTCCATGTATCATGTGGAACATTATGCGGCGGCATTTTACAGACTGATCGTTACACAGGTGGCGCTGGAAGACGGGTGGATGGAATTTCACAAATAAATTTCACAAATGAAAAGCTGTGGCTGGAATGACCTGGAGAATACACCGGGGGACGCCGCGCATGCAGCCGGCACGGGATATGCCGGATAGTCTGCCTTTTTTTGCTGGCGGGATATGGCACATTACGGGCAGAAGAAAAATGAATCAGGAGGCTTATGGATGAGTAGTTTTAACGGAGCAACATTATTAATTACAGGAGGGACCGGGTCTTTCGGGCATATCGTCCTGAAACATTTTCTTCACACAGATATTGGGGAAATACGGATTTTTTCCAGGGATGAGAAGAAGCAGGACGATATGAGACATCAGTTGCAGGCAAAGTACCCGGATGCCGCAAAAAAAGTCAGGTTTTATATCGGAAATGTCCGTAATCCCCAGTCTGTGCGGGACGCCATGTCCGGGGTGGATTACATATTCCATGCGGCGGCGCTCAAACAGGTTCCTTCCTGTGAATTTTTCCCAATGGAAGCGGTGCGGACAAATGTAGAAGGGACAGACAATGTCCTTCATACGGCGCTGGAAGCCGGCGTAAAACGGGTGGTATGTCTTTCCACAGATAAAGCCGCTTATCCGGTGAATGCCATGGGGACATCGAAAGCCATGATGGAGCATGTGGTAAAAGCCAGTGCGAGAGTGGCGGCAGAAAGAGGGAATACAGTGATCTGCTGTACAAGGTACGGTAATGTCATGTGTTCCAGGGGAAGTGTGATTCCCCTCTTCATTGAACAGATTAAGAGCGGCAGTCCGGTTACGATTACGAATCCGGAAATGACCAGGTTTCTGATGAGTCTGGATGATGCGGTGGATCTTGTGAAGTTTGCGTTTGAATACGGGGATCCCGGGGATATTTTTATCCAGAAATCGGACGCATGTACAATCGGAACGCTTTCCAGGGCGGTGCAGCGGCTGTTTGGGGATACGGGTACAAATATTATCGGTACGAGACACGGGGAAAAGCTGTACGAGACACTGATGACCCGTGAGGAGGCCCTGCGTTCTGAGGATATGGGAAATTATTACCGCATATGTGCGGATAACCGTGATCTGAACTACGACCAGTATTTCGTGGAAGGAAAAGTGACGACGGAGGCAGAGGAGGCGTATACTTCCCATAATACAGGAAGACTGGACGTGGATGAAACGGTAAAGAAGTTACTGACAACCAGTTATGTACAGGAGCAGCTAAAGTGAAAATACTTGTGACAGGTTCTAATGGTTTTGTGGGACAAAATCTGATGTGGAATTTAAAAAACAGACGGAATGAAATGCGCAGCGGACAGAACCGGCCGGGACCGGATATTACGGAAATCTATGGATACGATCAGGATTCGGATCAGGAAGCGCTGGCATATGCATGTGAGAGGGCGGATTTTGTGTTTAGTCTGGCGGGAGTGAACCGGCCGCAGAAGCAGGATGAGTATATGCAGGGAAATGCTGGATTTGCCGGAACATTACTGGAGATGCTGGAAAAATACGACAACCGTTGTCCCGTTATGTATGCTTCGTCCCTGCAGGCTTCCCTGACTGGCCGTTTTGGCAATTCTGCATATGGCAGGAGCAAACTGGCGGGAGAGGAACTGTTTTTTCAGCATAGGGAGCGGACCGGGGCAAAAGTACTTGTCTACCGGTTTCCTAATCTGTTCGGAAAATGGTGCAGGCCGGATTACAACTCCGTAGTGGCCACTTTCTGCAATGCAGTGGCTAATGATTGTGCGTATACGGTTCATGATACGGATACGGAACTGGAATTATTATATATTGACGATCTGGTTTCTGAAATGCTTCTGGCCCTGGAGGGAAAAGAACACCGCTGCGAATATAAGGGGCTGGAAGTCATCCCCCGGCAGGAGGGCCGTTTCTGCTATGTGCCGGGAACATATCATGTGCGGCTGGGCAGGATTGTGGAACTGCTCCGGCTGTTTGACTCCATGCCCCGGACGCTGCTGCTTCCAGAGATTGCGGATGGTTCCTTTGAAAAGAAGCTGTATTCTGTCTACATGTCATATCTTCCGGAATCAAAGATCTCTTATCCGTTTCATTCAAACACAGACAGCCGGGGAAATTTTACAGAGCTGATCCGGACGTCTGGCTGCGGACAGGTTTCGATTCATATTACAAAACCGGGAATTACCAGGGGAGGGCACTGGCATAATTCCAAATGGGAAATATTTATCGTGGTATCCGGTCATGGACGGATTCAGGAAAGAAGAATCGGAATCAATCCTGAGACCGGCCGTCCTTATCCGGTTATGGAATTTGATGTAACAGGCGCCCGGATACAGGCGGTACAGATGCTGCCAGGCTATACACACAGTATTACCAACCTTTCCGGGACGGAGGATCTTGTGACTGTGATATGGGCCAACGAGCCGTTTGATAAAAACCGTCCGGATACGTTTTATGAACCGGTGGCGGCAGAAGAATAAAAAGTAAATATCCGTTGCGCAGAACCCGTTATATGGTTATATGATAGAAGACTGATAGCGGGGAACAAATGGATAACGTATGGGAAAATCACCCCGGGACAGTATTTAAGACTGGACCCGGGGTATTTTCTGTCTGGCGCAGAGACAGTTGTGCCGGGACAGCAGCGGTTAAATGAGGATGGCCCTGATCCTGAATAACAAATTATATCAGAAAAGCCGGATTGCATTCTGCCGTCCGGCTTTTCTGTTTTCATACACGAAATGATATTTTCTATATTAGTTCATACATCAGTCATCATTCCACGACCGGTCAGACAACAGATCCGCAATGTGGTGATTAAACGGCAGGTGGATGTCGGAAATATTTCAGGAAGGAATATTAACAGAATAAGAGACGGACAAAATGTCTGGGGGATATGCATGGGAAATCCACAAAAAAGCGGCCGGATCCCTTGATTTACGGGTGTCTGAAAGCATTCAAAAAAGTATACTTTTTTGAAACTGACTTTTTTCCTGATTCATATTAATTC
>CANRTU010000087.1 GCA_947642745.1 uncultured Eubacterium sp. | reverse complement strand
AAAATGGGGTCTTGGAAGCCGCATAAAATAAGGCTTTGAGATTCCGAGAGTCTATCAATGATACAATGGAGGAAGCTTATGAATACGAAAAGATTAGTAAAATCAGGACAGAACAGAATTATTTGCGGCGTGTGCGGAGGCATTGCGGAATATTTTCAGATAGATCCCACACTGGTGAGACTGGGATGGGCAGTATTCAGCTTTGCGGGAGGCAGCAGCATTCTGGCGTATATTATAGCGGCTATTATTATTCCATCAGAATAACAGTATCCGGCTTTGCCGGATACTCCGTCTGCGGGGCGGTTTCTGGCAGCAGTCTGCCTTCCGGCGAAGGGCGGTTCTGCCCGGAGGGCTCCTGCTTTACAGACGAAATCTCTAAAAAGTAAAAAACCGGCAGGGGGCCGGCTATATAGTAATTGATAAAATGCCCGCAGGGACAACAGGCAGCATGTGTTCCTGCGGGCAGAACACTGGAGATCTGTGCTGCCATGGCAGTATCTGAAACTGGAGAAAGTATGAAACGGGGCGCTGGCGTTTTGGAACATGGGAAGATCTGCGGGATGAACCGGTAGGAAATAGTAAGATAGAAAGAAGGAACCTGTGATGCAAAAAGCAGCTACGATATTTTACAGAATGTGTCTGTGTCTGACACTTTTCTTTTCTTGTATTATTTTTTTTAGTTCTCTGACAATTCTGACAGAAACCCAGTCTGCCGGGAGGGGCCGGCTGGATGGATTATTCTATCATCTGGCAGTTCCGGCGGCGTTTGTGCTGCTGGCGGCGGTATGCCTGGCTGTATGGCGTTATTCCGGCGCCTGGCTGGAAAAGCGCAGCGTTTCTGTGGCAGTGGCGCTGCTTCTGGTGGCGGCGCAGGCGCTGTTTCTGATATTTATTTCTCATCCGATGTATACAACGGATACGTTAAAAGTACACAATGAATCTATTGCCATGCTGGGGAGACAGGACCGGTGGCTGGATCTGGAATCTCCTTATTTTCAGAGGTATCCTAACAATTATTTTATTACGATTTTATTATATTATTATTATGCCGTGTTAAACTGGTGCGGGATTACGGCTTTTGAGGCAGCGGCAGTGGTTCTGAATATCATCTGCATAGACGTCGCCATTCTGCTGACCTTTTTTACAGTCCGCCGGCTGAGGGACCATAAGCTGGCAAACCTGTTTCTGCTGCTCTGTTTCTTTTGTCCCACCACGTATGTATGGCTGACATTTGTGTATACCAATACCCTTTCCCTGCCGTTTGTGGCAGGTATTCTTTACCTGGCCGTACGTATGCGTAAAACTGTGCCGGGACCATCGAAGATGCTTATGGGAGCGGCATTGGGAGCCTGTATTGTGGCAGGGTATTATATGCGCCCCACCACGCTGCTTCCGGTGATTGCCATCGGGCTGTACGGGGGGATGAGGCTGGTGCGGCCGGATCATGCCGGCGGAGGGGTGGAATGGAAAAAACAAATTTCCACAGGCCTTTGTATCGTTTTTGCTGTCGTTTTGATGGCGGCCGGTGTTAAACTGCTACTGGATCATCATGTACCAGACGGATATGATGACCGGAACCTGCCCGCTACCCACTGGGTCATGATGGGATTAAATCAGAAAAGCGACGGTAGTTTTAACAGGGATGATCTGGCGTTTTCTGATTTTTTTCCTACAAAAGCAGAAAAGAAACAGGCAAATATAAAGGAAATCGCAAGGCGGCTCTCTGACATGGGACTGTCCGGATATGCGGGTCTGTTTGTCCGCAAACTGGACCGGGTCTGGGCGGAAGGATCGGATACATCTTTCCAGAAAGCGTCTTATGCGTATGAATATCCGGCGTTATTTGATCTGGTCATGGGCCGGGACAATGTGGGATTCCGCATTTATACCCAGGCGTTTCGCGGCGTCAACTTTTTTTTTATCTGTGTCAGCGTACTGGCGCTTCTGATTCGTAAAAAATGGCACGACCTGTTCGTGTGCAGTTTGTCGATGCTTGGATGTATGTCATTTTTTGTACTGTGGGAAGCAAACACGAAATATAATATTTGTTTTATTTATCTGTGTCTGCTGCTGATGGCAGACGGAATCCGTCAGATGGTATCCGTGCCTGCCGCAATAAAAAAACGGTGGGGAACGCACAGGTTTTGTTCCGGGAAATGCGTTACGGTCTGTGGATGGGTTTTCTGTCTGGGGGCGGTATGTCTGCTGGCAGTCAGCGCCAGAGCCTGTGTGGTATCCGGCAGCAATGTCCGCTATGTGTACCAGACAGGATTTCTGAACCGGAGCGCCTGGTTTAATAAGCGGCTGGAACATGGCACATGTATCCGTCAGACACTGCAGCAGGATCAGCAGGGCCGGACAGAATGGAATGAACTAAAGCTGGTATTTCAGGAGTCGAAGACGCCGGAAGCTGACGATCACTATCATGTTACCCTGTATTCCATGCCGGGAGGCAGTGTATTACATGAATCGGATATTACGCTGGACAGGCTGGAAGAGAGCGTATATACAATTTCCGGAAATATGGAAAAAAAAGCGGGGGACAGTTATTATCTGCTGGAGCTTACGCACAGCGGACGAAAATTTTCCATGTATCCATGTATGCAGGATTCCGGGAACCTGGACATGTATCCTTATGGTTCTGTAACGATAGACGGTGTGCCTGAAGAGTGCGATCTGCGTTTCGGGATGTATTACAACCGGCTGGCCGCCGGCACCCCGGGCATATCTGACTAAAAGTAATTTTCATAGCGGACAAAATGGTTTAAAGTGTTTTGCGGCCATTTGGTCTGCGGCAGTAATGGTGTACGTCCGGGGCGGGAGATAAAAAAGACGCCGGAATCCGCAGGCGCATCCTGTCGGAGGAATGGACAAACCGGATACTGTCAGTGATAAGGCAGGGAAGAGAAATGGAAATAAAATTGTATGTGGTAATTCCGTGTTATAATGAGGAAGAAGTGCTGCCTATTACTTCCGGGCAGTTTTTAAAAGAGCTGGAACATCTGATACACATAAAAAAAATAAGTAATGACAGCCGGATTCTGTTTGTAAATGACGGAAGCAGCGACCGTACCTGGGAGCTGATCGGGGAGCTGGCGTCTGTGGATGAGCATTATATCGGTATCAGCCAGAGCAGAAACAGGGGGCACCAGAATGCGGTGCTGGCCGGGCTTATGGAAGCAAAGGAGCTGGCGGATGTAACGATATCCATTGACTGTGACGGCCAGGATGATATCCGGGTGATGGAAGACATGATTGACGCCTTTCTGGATGGCAACGAAATAGTATACGGAGTGCGCAGCCGCCGTGATACCGATACGTTTTTCAAAAAATATACGGCCGAAGGGTTTTACAGATTTTTAAATGCCATGGGGGCTGAAGTAGTGTTTAACCATGCGGATTACCGGCTGATTTCTTCCAGGGTGCTGCATGAAATGGAAAAATTCAAAGAAGTCAACCTGTTTTTGCGGGGAATGGTGCCGCTGGTAGGTTTTAAGAGTACGTCGGTGGAATATGAGCGGCACGAACGGATTGCGGGCGAGAGCCATTATCCGCTGCGCAAAATGCTGGCCCTGGCCTTTGACGGGATTACGAGCCTTAGCATTAAACCAATCCGGCTGATTACCGCCATTGGGATGGTCATAGCGCTGCTTAGCTTTATTGCCGTGGTCTGGTCGGTGGTGCAGTACTTTGTCAGCGATCCGGTGTCTGGCTGGACGAGTATGGTAAGTATTACCAGCCTGATCGGCGGTATCCAGCTGGTGAGCCTTGGTATTCTCGGAGAATACGTGGGCAGGATCTATATGGAAGTAAAAGGAAGGCCCCGGTATATTATCAGTGAGCGTACCTGGGAGAAAAAAGCGGAAAGGGATAAGGACCGGGAAGCTTTTGCGGCCGCCGGTATGGGTGCGGACTGTAACGGGGATAAAAATAAACGGACAAATAATCGGCAAAAACCTCTTGAAAGTATGTCCGAACAATATTAAAATAGAAATAACCTGACAACAATAACCTGCGGTAGTCGTTATATACCGCAGGTTTCTGATTATGCAGGATATGTACGGGAAAGGGAGGGCGCTATGATTGAACAAAAGAAAATACAGAAAATGAGCCGGAGGGAATACTGCAGTTATGTACAGCAGCATTACAGCAATGATCCGCAGTGGGTACGGACCAGGCTGATCTCCAAATGGGATGAAGATAATAGTAAGAAAAAAAGCGTGCAGCAGATAAACAGCCAGTAACACAGACACTGGGGCGCTGTCATTCCTGGTACAGATGTAGCGGGAGCTGGCAGGAAGGAGCAGGGCCGGAAAGGAGCAGTCTTTTGGAAAGAATAGCAGTAGTAGAACGCACGACAAAAGAAACACAGATTACATTAACGCTGAATCTGGACGGTACCGGAAAAAGCAGACTGGACACGGGCATAGGCTTTTTTGACCATATGCTGGATGGATTTTCCAGACACGGCCTGTTTGATCTGGACGTCCGCTGCGCCGGGGATCTGGAAGTGGACTGTCATCACAGTATCGAAGATACCGGTATTGTACTGGGCAGCGCCATTTTAAAGGCGCTGGGAGATAAAACCGGCATCCGCCGCTATGGATACTTTATTCTTCCCATGGATGAGGCGCTGGTCTTATGCGCTGTGGATTTGTGCGGCAGGCCATATTTTGTATACGACGCAGCTTTTTCGGGGGATACCTGCGGCGGCATGGACACACAGATGGCAAAAGAGTTTTTTTATGCGGTCAGTTATGCGGCGGGTATGAATCTGCATATCAAAGTATTATATGGGGAAAATGACCATCATATTATGGAAGCGATGTTTAAGGCATTTGGTAAAGCGCTGGATATGGCAGTGTCTCCGGACGGGCGGATTGCAGGGGTGCTGTCCACGAAAGGGACGCTGTAACTTTTCATAATATCAGGCAGACAATGGGGATATTTTGTAAGGCGTTGTCAGAAATAAGGAGCGGGTGAGATGAATATAATTAAACGCAGCGGGACAGAAATGACATTTGACATTGATAAAATCAGCCAGGCAGTCAGCAGGGCCAGTCTGAGCGTACCAGAGCGGGAACGTCTGAGTGACCTGCAGGTGGCGCTCATAGCGCACAATGTAAAAAATGTGTGTGAAAAAATGGGCCGTGCCTTAAATGTGGAGGAAATCCAGGACCTGGTGGAAAATGAGATTATGAACCAGCGGGCCTTTGAGGTGGCCAGAAGTTATATTACCTACCGTTACAAACGGGCGCTGGTGCGCAAGTCCAATTCCACGGATGAGCAGATTTTAAGCCTGATCGAATGTAATAACGAAGAGGTGATCCAGGAAAATTCCAACAAAAATCCTACAGTCAACAGTGTGCAGCGGGATTATATGGCAGGAGAAGTGAGCAAGGATATTACACGCCGCTTTCTGCTGCCGGAAGATATTGTAAAAGCCCATGAAGAGGGGATCATTCATTTCCATGATGCGGATTATTTTGCCCAGCATATGCACAACTGCTGTCTCGTAAATCTGGAGGATATGCTGCAAAACGGCACGGTAATCAGTGAAACATTCATTGAGCCGCCTAAAAGTTTTGCCACGGCATGCAACATCGCCACCCAGAGCATTGCCCAGATCGCCAGCGCCCAGTACGGGGGACAGAGCATTTCCATGTCCCATCTGGCGCCGTTTGTACAGGTGAGCCGGGAAAAGTACAGGCGTCTGGTCCGGGAGGAATTTGAAGCGGAACAGCTTGCGCTGGAAGAAGAGAAGATCAACGCCATTGCGGAAAAAAGGGTACGGGATGAAATCCGGCAGGGAATCCAGATGATCCAGTACCAGGTCATTTCCCTGATGACGACCAACGGGCAGGCGCCGTTTGTCACAGTATTTATGTATCTGGACGAAGTGGAGGAAGGGCCGTTAAGGGAAGATCTTGCCATCTGCATTGAGGAAATGCTTCATCAGAGAATCAAAGGCGTGATGAATGAAAAGGGCGTATACATTACGCCGGCATTTCCAAAGCTGGTCTATGTCCTGGAAGAGGACAATATTCACGAAGACAGCAGATATTATTACCTGACGAAACTGGCTGCCCGCTGTACCGCAAAGCGTATGGTGCCGGATTATATTTCAGAAAAGATTATGAAAGAGCTGAAACAGGGAAACTGCTATACGTGTATGGGATGCCGGTCTTTTCTGACTGTCTATAAAGACGAAACGGATAAAGTTAAGTTTTATGGACGGTTCAACCAGGGAGTCGTGACACTGAATCTGGTGGACGTGGCCTGTTCCAGCGGTGGTGATATGGAGCGGTTCTGGAAGATTTTTGACGAACGGCTGGAGTTGTGCAGGCGTGCGCTGATGTGCCGCCACGAACGTCTGAAAGGGACGCCTTCCGATGTGGCTCCGATTCTGTGGCAGCACGGCGCACTGGCAAGGCTGAAAAAGGGAGAGACCATCGACCGGCTGCTGTACAATGGTTATTCTACCATTTCCCTGGGGTATGCGGGATTATACGAATGTACCAGATATATGACGGGAAAATCCCATACGGATCCTGCGGGAAAACCGTTCGCCCTGTCGGTTATGCGGCATTTAAACGACGCATGCGCCGGATGGAGAGCAAAGGAACGGATTGATTTTTCCGTATATGGCACGCCGCTGGAATCCACGACTTATAAGTTTGCCAGATGTCTGCAGAAGCGTTTTGGCATAATTAACGGAGTGACGGACAAAAATTATATTACAAACAGCTATCACGTCCATGTGACAGAAGAGATCGACGCCTTTTCCAAGCTGAAATTCGAAGCCCGGTTTCAGAATCTGTCTCCCGGAGGCGCTATCAGCTATGTGGAAGTGCCGGATATGCAGAATAACCTGGAGGCGGTGCTTTCGGTGATGAAGTTTATTTATGATAATATTATGTATGCGGAACTGAATACGAAAAGCGATTATTGCCAGGAATGTGGTTTTGAAGGAGAGATCCGCATTATCAGCGATGGTGAGGGCAAACTGGTCTGGGAATGTCCCCAGTGCGGCAACAGGGAGCAGGATAAGATGAACGTGGCAAGACGCACCTGCGGATACATCGGCACCCAGTTCTGGAACCAGGGCAGAACCCAGGAAATCCGGGAACGGGTACTGCATTTATAAAATGAAAGTCCGTGACCGGTCCATGGAAATCAGATCGTAACATGCCAGACGGTCATCAGCCTGTGCCCGCCTGCGGCGGGCTGCCGCTGCCGGCATCTTTCTCTCCGTAGCAAGGCGATGCTGCCCGGAGGGTTTTTATCTGGCAGGACGCACGGTTCTATAGAGTAAAAAAGTATCCGGCGAAGCCGGATACTCCGCCTGTGGCGGGCTGCCGCTGTCAGCATTTCCCCCTCCGCAGCAAGGCGATGCTGCCCGGAGGGTTTTTATCTGACAGGAACGTGCGTCCTGTCAGATAAAAAAGTCTGTCCCTGTTTGGCAGACTTTTTACGTGTGTGTTTATTCTTTGCGGTTTTCATAATCCACCGCTTCATGTCCATCATGGGACCGTTTCGTCAGCGTATGCCGGACAACGGTTCCTTTTTTCAGATAACACCAGGAAAAACCATCCACTGCCTCACAGGAATAAATGCCGATAAAGGCAGGGGCTTCTTCTGGTTCTTCTAACAGATCCGTACCACGCAGCTGGTACTGTACCCCGTTTTCCGCATAAAACGCATAGGCGGCGTTCAAATAATTGGCGGTATTTTCATCAGTCGTTTTAAACGTTTCTTCTTTAATCTGGTATTCAGTAGCGAAATTAGCCGTAAGTATCTGTGTTCCTTTCATGGAAGAAAGGATATAGAGAAGGGCGGAGACCAGGACTCCGGTAAAAATGACGGAAAATATAAAAATACCGTTTTCTTTTCCCGCCAGAAATTTCCGGATCAGCAAAAAGATAACAAGTACGGTCGTAATGGAAGCAATTATCGTAATCCATAAATAAATATTCATAATGCAGTAACTCCTTAGTGCGTAAAAATGGTAATTGCGCAGGCCACCGGCCCTGTTTCATATTATAATACATTTTTTTTAACATGAAAAGAAGAATTTTTGTCAATTCCTGTTTTTTTGTGTTGACAAAAAGTTATCATATCTAATAACTTTTTTAGTCGTGGCAATACAAAAGCGGATATATAAATGCGGATATACAAAAGAAGACATTATTCTGAAAGGCAGGAAAGATGGAAGACGACAGGATGGAACCCGCAGGGGACATGGAAGACGGCAGGATGGAACAGGGACCTGAGGTCATCAGCCAGATAAAGCAGGTACGTAAAGAACTGCATATCACGCAGGAAGCGCCTGCCGGACGTGCGGGAACAAAAAAATCCAATAGCTCCGGCTGACTGATGCATTTCTTCCAGCGTGACAGTTCCGAACGTGCGGGAACAAAAAAATCCAATAGATCCAGGCTGAAAAGCGGCAAATACAATCCGGGTCTGGATTTTCTGGTACGTGTGGCAGACTGTCCCGGAAAAAACTGCGTATCCGGATAGAATCGTCTGGTAATTACAGGATAAAATCATATATGAATCGGGCATAATAGCCGGAAAATAAAATTAAAACTGAAAAATCATGGGAAAAATGATGAAAAAAAGATAAAAAAATATAAAAAAGTTGAAAAAAATCGAAAAAGGTCTGAAATAAAACGGGTTTTATCCGTATTACATATAGAAGGGTATCTGTCTGCGGGGTAAGAAAGATATACAGCTGTCATATCATAAAAAAGCCGGAGCCGGGATGTTTCAATCATGCTCTGGTATGCCCGCAAATATAACGGAATAAAAATTCAGATAAAATATCTGGCCAGAATAGTTACAAATACCCGCACATATGTTATTATAAAATCAGAGTGTTACTATAGGAGAACAGCATGAAATTTTCAGTGTTAGATAAACAGACGATACAGTGTATTATGACAGAGGCAGAGTTTGCGGATTATGGGATAGAGAAAGAAGCGCTGTTTCAAAACGACGGCCGTGTACAGGAGTTTTTCCGTGAAATTATGCAGCAGGCGCAGGAAAATACAGGTTTTAACAAAAAGGAAGGAAATGTGGCGGTTCATGCGTCTTTTTTATCGGATGAGTCTTTAGCCATTACTTTTTCTGTGGATCCAAAACTGCGGCAGTCAATGGCGGATGAAACGGCCGGAAAAGTGGCGGAAAAGATTCAGACAGTGATCTTTAAATCCGGGGATCTGTGGAACCTGATCCGGTTTTGTAAACAGTCGCCACTGCTGCCGGAAGCGGATCTTTACCGGTATCATGATGTATATTTTATACTGGCAAACGTCCGTGACTATGGAGCGTATGAGACGGCGTTGTTATTCATACTGGCGGACGAATATCTGGATACGGTCTGTTATACGCCTTCCATCGGGGCCTTTATCCGGGAACACGGGGTATGCATGATTACCGGACAGGCTATGACACAGCTGGCCCGCACCGGTGTCCCGGCATAAATTATATGTATGAAGAAGCTTCCTTTTGGAAATAGTAAGCATGTATTATTATTTTGCAAAAGGAGGCTTTTTATGTCAGTACGATTGGAAATTATAGATGTATGCGCAAGGGAAATCCTGGATTCCAGGGGTAATCCCACCGTGGAAGCAGAGGTAACTGTGGAACACCAGCAGACCGGAGTGACGGCCACGGGCCGTGCGGACGTGCCTTCCGGCGCCAGCACAGGCCGGTTTGAGGCTATGGAGTTAAGGGACGGCGACCGTGCGTATCATGGAAAGGGTGTAAAGAAGGCGGTATCCAATGTCAATGGCAGAATTGCTGACGCACTGACTGGAAAAGACGGGCTGAAACAGAATGTCATTGACGGGATCATGCTCGGACTGGATGGCACGCAGAATAAATCATCCCTGGGAGCCAATGCGGTGCTGGGAGTATCCATGGCCTGCGCCAGGGCATGTGCGGATGCGCTGGAGCTGCCGCTGTACCGTTATCTGGGCGGCTGTGGCAAAGGAACGGTTCCGGTTCCGATGATGAATATTTTAAACGGAGGCGCCCATTCCAGAAACTGTATCGACTTTCAGGAGTTTATGATTATGCCGGTGGGTGCGCAGGGCATCCGCCAGGGACTGCAGTGGTGTGCGGAAGTATACCAGGAATTAAAAAAATTACTGGATCAGGACGGACACAGTACAGGCGTTGGCGATGAAGGGGGTTTTGCGCCGGATTTAAAAGACACCTTTGAAGTATTTGATTATCTGGTAAAAGCGGTGAAAAATGCCGGGTATGAACCGGGCAGGGACATTGCGTTTACCATGGACGCGGCGGCAAGCGAGCTGTTCCAGGAAGATGCGGCCATGTATTATTTCCCGGGAGAGACACGTTCGCTGATCCGCAAAAACGCGCGGACCCTGGAGCAGGGCAATACCAGGGAGACAGAATGCAACTGCGAGGGCACGACGGTGGTGACGGAAGAAGTAACGGACGGCTGTGTGTGTGAGCCGGACTGTAACTGTCTGACGCCGGATACGGACGGGCAGATGATCATGCGTTCTTCGGATGAGATGATCTCATATTATGAAAAGCTGGTGGAGAATTATCCGATTGTGTCAATTGAAGACCCGCTGGACGAAGAGGACTGGGACGGCTGGAAAAAAATCACTGAACGGCTCGGGGATAAGATCATGCTGGTAGGTGATGACCTGTTTGTTACAAATGTAAGCAGGCTGATGCGTGGGATAGAAAACGGCTGCGCTAACGCCATCCTGATCAAACCAAACCAGATCGGGAGCCTGACAGAGACGATGCTGGCAATCCGCACAGCCAAGGAACACGGATACCGGACAATTATGTCCCACCGCTCCGGAGAGACGGAGGATACGTTTATCGCAGACCTGGCCGTGGGGATGCACACCGGGTATATCAAGACCGGGGCGCCGTGCCGGAGTGAGCGGGTAGCGAAATACAACCGCCTGCTGCGGATAGAAGAGGAGCTGGAAGACAGCTGTGACAGATAGCGGACAGGATTGCGGGTGGGTAAAAAGCAGGGGGATGTCCCCTGCTTTTTTATCTTATAGGAAAGAGCGACCTATAAGATAAAAACCCTCCGGGAGGATCGCACTGCGGCGGAAGGGAAAATGCTGTCAGGAGGCAGCCCGCCGCAGGCGGAGTATCCGGCGAAGCCGGATACTTTTTACTCTATGGGAAAGATCGTCCTGTAAAGAAAAAAACCTTTGGGAGGATCACCCTGCGGCGGAGAGGAACATGCTGCCGGATACTTATTTACATTATAGGAAAGAGCGTGCTACAGAGCAAAACCCTCCAGGCGGAGTATCCGGTACTTATTTACATTATGGGTTGGAGCATTCTGAAAAAGCCTGCCGCCCTGCCGAAAACCAGTACAGAATTTCTGGCAGAACCTGTCTGTCACGCAAAAAGCCTTACAAAAGAGATTGCGGCAGCTTTTATCACGAGTACCCGGGAATTTCCGGGCAGGTGCACCGGAGAGTGTTTGAAAAATGCTTTCCATGAGATGTGCATCCCAATTTTTCAAACACGCCCTGGGATTAGGTGGAATTTCAGGGATATACCGGTGCGGTCTTTGCAGGAACCACAGTAAGAAGCGGTTTTTTTGATTGTAAAGGAACCCCGCAGCTGTTATAATGGTTACAGAAAGGAAAAGTAAATGGACGGCGAACGAAAAGACAGTACATCAAAAGATATCCAGTGGCATCCGGCTTTTGTATCCGCCATGAATCTGGAGTTTCTGGAAAACAGGGAAGACCTTGTGTTTGAAAGGGAATATAACCTGAATACCAGGCCACTGGAGATAGACCTGCTAATTATAAAAATGAAAAATGAGGTCCCCATACGGAATGAAATCGGGCATTTTTTCAGGAAATATAATATTCTGGAATATAAAGCGCCGGGGGACCACATGGATGTGGATTCCTATTATAAAGCGGCTGCTTACGGGTGTTTATATAAGGCATACGGGGATACGGTGGATGAAAGAAAGGCGGATGACATTACAGTTTTGCTGCTGAGGGATGCAAGGCCGGAGGGACTGTTCCGGTATTTTGCGGAAGCCGGGACTGATATAAGGAATGTCCGGCCGGGTATCTATTGTTTAAGCGGCAATCAGATCCTTTTTCAGACACAGATCATTGTGATCAGGGAATTAGAAGAAAAAACCCATGTATATCTGAGGGTTCTGACCAGGAAGCCCCGGAAAGGGGATGTAAACAGGTTCCTGGAACTTTATAAGGACCTGTCCGGGAAAGCGGAACGGGAATATGCGGAATCTGTTCTGGAAGTGTTTACGGAAGCAAACGAAAAGTGGTTGGAACAGTGGAAAGCAATTTGGTAATATGTCAAGAACTTTTTAGAAGAGATTTTTAAATTTT
>CANRTU010000086.1 GCA_947642745.1 uncultured Eubacterium sp. | reverse complement strand
AGGAGTATGATACATGAAAGCAAAAAGTTTGTTATGCGCAGTATGTCTGGGAGCCGTGCTGATGACAGGGTGCGGCGGGAAGCAGGCGCAGATGGATTTTATTGGAAATGAAGAGGCGAAGCGGCTGGCGCTGGCGGACGCCGGATTGTCAGCCGCACAGGTGCAGTTTACAGCGTCAGAACTGGCAAACCGCAGCGGCGTGGATTATTACCAGGTGGATTTTACTGCCGGCGGGGAGAGTTACAAATATGATATCGACGCCATTACCGGTTCCGTGATTGATTCGAAAGTGCCGGAGGGCGGAAATCATACAGATACCGCTGACGGTACCAGTACCGCAACAGGGCAGAAAAAAAGCGGAGTCAGTAATACTGTATCCGGCCAGTCCGGCGCAGGTTCCGGCAACGGACAGCAGGATGACGCCGCGTCCGGTCTGACACCGGAGCAGGCAAAGAAAAAAGCGCTGGAACATGCCGGGCTGGATGCCGGACAGGTAACGTTTGTGAAAAGTGAGCTGGATTATGAGCACGGACGGCAGGTATACGAAGTGGAATTTTATGCGGCAGACGGCAAAGAGTACGATTATGAAATCGACGCTTCCACCGGAGAGGTCATAAGCTTTGACTATGACGCAGAAGGATATAAGCCGCAGAATGGTGAAAACAGCAAAATGCTTACGGAACAAAAAGCAAAGGAACTGGCCCTGGGCCAGGTGCCGGGAGCCGCAGAAAGCGATATTTACGGGTTTAAAGTGGACCATGATGACGGCCGCACTGTATATGAAGGAAAGATCGTCTATAACGGCATGGAATATGAATTTGAGATTGACGCTTTTAGCGGAGCTATCCGTGGCTGGGAGGCAGAACCGCTGGACTGATAGCAGGCAAATAAGACCGCCCGGGGATGAAACAGCGCTGCCACAGGCTCACAGACAGTATTCCGTTATTTTCAGGAGGGGGATGCGGTGCGGCTGCCCGGGAAAAGGGAGCCTGTGGACCGCAGGATTTTTATAAAGAGTGCGTTTTGTAAAAAGTATTTCAGATATGTCCTTTTCCGGTGCGGAAAAATAATCCGCAGACAGATGGTAAAGGGCACGGAAAGGCTGTACCGGATGACGTGGCAGGAACTAAAGATCTGTCCCATCCGTAACAACATAAAAAAAATCAGGAGGAATGAATTATGAAAATGACAGAAAAAATCAGGATAGCTTTATTTTCAGTCTGCTTTCTGGCAGCGGGAGTGTCAGGGATGACCATCAGCGCAAAAGCAGCAGGAATCAGCAATGAAAGCCAGGCCAGCGCCAGGGCACAGGAAAAGATTCCGGGGGCAACAGTTACAGATGTTGACAGGGATCATGAACAGGGTGTTGTGGTATATGATGTGGATCTGGTAAAAGGTAACAAAAAATATGAGATTACCTACCGTGCGTCAGACGCAAAAATCGTAGCGTATGGCTGGGAGAAAATATCTGTGGGCGCCAGCAGAAACAAACCGGTTATCAGCGAGAGCAAGTGCCGCAGTCTGGCTGCCAGCAAGGTAAAAAACGGTACGATTCTCAGCGTCGTTCATAAATACGATGACGGTATTGAGTACTACAAAGTAAAAATGACAGATGCGAATAAAACTTACAAAATGGAATTTCATGCCAGAACCGGCGCCCTGATTGATTACGAATGGAAATATACAATCATGCCGGGCGGCGGAAACAATAACAACGGAAATAACAATAATGGAAACAATAACAACGGGTATATCGGACTGAACAAGGCAAAACAGATCGCAAAGGACAAAGTGCCTGGTGCGGTAATTGTGAAAGCGGAGTTTGATATGGATGATGGCGTTCCGGTATACGAAATCGAACTTGTGAAGGGACGTTATGAATATGACGTTAAAATTCACGCCCAGACAGGAAATATTCTGGAGTGGGATCAGGATTACGATGATTAACAGACACAGTCCGTGCGGCGGCTGACTGTCAGTCTTACGGATTCTGGTCAGAGGCTGTTATGGTTCTGGACTGCCAGAGCCGTGACAGCCTTTTTACTCTATCGAAAAGACCATCCTATAGAGTAAAACCCTCCGGGAGGATCGCCATGCGGCGGAAGGGGAAGATGCTGCCCGGGGCAGCCCGCCGCAGGCGGAAGTTCATCCTGTAAGATAAAAGCCCTCCGGGCAGGATCGTCCTGCGACGGAGGGGAAGATGCTGCCAGAGCCGGATACTTTTCTTAGAGGAAAGACTGTCCTGGAAACTGGCGTAACGGGGGTATAGCGGCAGAAGGAAAAAATTCTGCGATTTTTTATGGAAATCCATAATGTCATTTACTTAATAGCCGGGCTGGTTATTCATGCTGAAAAAGATGGATGATAAAAGTCCTTTATATCTGAATTCCAGCCGGAGATGTTTCAGTGAATGACATTATGGGGTAGAGAATTACGGCTTTAACGCAATGACTTCGATTTCTACCAGCGCATCCTGCGGAAGTGCGCCAGCCTGGAAAGCGGAACGGGCCGGATAGCTGCCTTCACTGAAAAATCCTTTGTAAACTTCGTTCATTTTTCCAAAATCCGCGATATCCTTTAACAGTACAGTCGTCTTTACCACATCGTCCATGGTGCATCCCGCAGACGCCAGGACTGCCTTTACATTTTCCAGTGACTGTTTTGTCTGTCCTTCAATATCTGACGCCATAATTTTGCCTGCCGCCGGATCAATCGGAATCTGGCCGGAGAGAAACAGCAGGTTTCCAGTATCAATCCCCTGGGAATAAGGCCCGATAGCCTTAGGCGCATGGTCTGTATTCAGAATTTTTTTCATGGAATATCCTCCTTAACTATTTTTTATTATAATAATAAATTATCACTATTTGTTACAGATGTCAAACCATATAAGTTTTTTTAGAAATATTTCAGGAATCCGTGCGTTTTTACACAACCGTGACAGAGACAAAGATGAATCCATACGTTTTTTACATAACTGTAACAGGAACAGGCAGGATGAATCCGTGCGTTAATTATCGTAACCGTGACAGGAAGACAAAGATTGTATGCACATTTTCAGAAAATATGTTAAAATACGTTTGTATCTAACAGGATGGATCATGGCGGATGAATCATAAGAAATGGAGCGGGATGCCAATGAAATTAAAAAATGTTTTAATAGTTGTGGAAGATGTGGAAACATCCGTGTTATTTTACAGGGAACTGTTTGGATTGCAGGTGGTTTCCCGCAAAGAGGGAAATGTGATTATGACAGAAGGGCTGTGCCTGCAGGAACGCAGACTCTGGGAGAAGCTGATAAACGAAACCGTTTCGTATCAGGGGAGGGACGCTTCACTTTATTTCCAGGAGCGGGAACTGGACTCATTTGAAAAAAAGCTGGCGGACAGTTCATTTGATATACGCAGTATCAGCGGACGGACAATCAATGACTGGGGAAAGCAGGTCATACGTATTTACGATCCGGATGGACACGTGATAGAAATCAGTGAAACCTGATGCGGTTTACCGTGGGAATGATCTGCCGGTTTTCTTAAGTTTATAATACCGGATGGGGCCGGAGCGTGTCAGAAAAATCATTACTGCTATCCGCACTCTCCACTTTGTCCCCCAGAGTGTGTTTGAAAAATCATGCCTTTCAGGGTACATTTCGATAAAAAGCATTTTTCAGACACGCTCCGGGATAACATTTTTATTTGGGCATTGACGTTAATCTGACTTCGTTATATCATCATAAGATGATCCGGTTTTAAAAAGTTATATATGGAATGGAAAGGATCTGGAAAATCCGGATGAAAGAAGCGGGTTTCATGGCAGAAAAGTGTTGAAGCCGACAGCGGTCCGGAGAGGGAAAAGAGGAGAGAAACAGATGCGACAGATGCGACAGATGCAACAGATACCTGCAGGCAGAAACTGGAAAACCAGGTTACACATCAATCCGGACCATAAGGGACTGCTGCTTTTAAAAAAAGGAAAGAAAGGAATGACCCAGGCGGTATTCAGCCGGTTTGGACTGATTTTATTACTGTTTATGCTGCAGGCGGCATTTTATATCAGCATTTACAGCTGGTTTGAGGAGCGCATCCCGCAGATGCTGGGCGGAACTACTTTTTTAAAAGTCATTATGGTGCTCTGGCTGCTTAACAGTAACACCAATCCCACAGCAAAGATTACATGGCTGATTGTTATAATGCTGATGCCGGTATTTGGTGTGCTTTTATTTTTTTATACCCGCAGTGATATTGGGCACCGTGCGCTGAAAAAGCGCACGGATGAAATTATCCGGGCTACAAAAAGCCGGATTGTCCAGCGGCCGGAAATTATGGAAGGTCTGAAAAAACAAAACAGCGGTGCGGCGTCTCTGGCCTGTTATATGCAGCGCAGCGGCTGTCATCCGGTGTACGGAGATACAAAGGTTACTTATTTTCCACTGGGAGAAGACAAATTTGCGGAAATGCTCTGCCAGCTGGAACAGGCGCGGCATTTTATTTTTATGGAATATTTCATTGTGGACGAAGGGCTGATGTGGGGCAGAATTCTGGAAATCCTGGCCGCAAAAGCCGCGCAGGGTGTGGATGTGCGCATGATGTATGACGGCACCTGTGAATTTTCCCTGCTGCCCCATGATTATCCGGCCAGACTTCAGGCGCTGGGCATCCGGTGCAAAATGTTTTCGCCAGTTACGCCTTTTTTATCTACCCACTATAATTACAGAGATCACAGAAAAATCCTGGTAATTGACGGACATACGGCTTTTAACGGGGGCGTAAATCTGGCGGATGAGTATATTAACCAGAAGGAACGGTTCGGGCACTGGAAAGACACGGCAGTCATGCTCCGGGGGGAAGCGGTGAAAAGCTTTACCCTGATGTTTCTACAGATGTGGCAGATTGATGAACGGGAAGATGAATCACTCCATTTTCTTTCATATCCGGCAGGATCTGCGGAACGGACGAGGGGCTATGTGATCCCGTACGGGGACTGTCCGCTGGACAACGATAAACTGGGGGAGCGGGTATATATGGACATTTTGAACCGGGCAGGATCTTATGTCCACATTATGTCGCCGTACCTGATCCTGGACGGGGAAATGGAAACCGCACTGGAGTTTGCGGCAGAGCGTGGCGTGGAAGTGATTCTGCTGCTTCCCGGCATTCCGGATAAGAAGATACCATACGCACTGGCGAAGGGGCATTATATGTCCCTGCTGCGTGCCGGTGTAAAGATTTATGAATATACGCCCGGCTTTGTCCATGCGAAAGTATTTGTCAGTGACAGCAGGGAAGCCGTGGTGGGGACCATCAATCTGGATTACCGCAGCCTTTACCATCATTTTGAATGCGCCACATATATGTATGATACGGAATGTATCGCTGATATTGAAGAAGATTTTCAGGAAACATTAAAAAAATGCAGGCAGGTAACCATGCAGATGGCACGCAGGGAGAACCCGGGCGTGAGAATGACCGGGTATCTGATGAAAGCGGTGGCTCCGCTGATGTAGGGTTTATGTACATAGAAACGGGACGGTGAGGGGTTGGAAATTATCCGGGAGGCCCGTGCCCGCAGATTGATCGTTCATAATTTTAACTCTTTTAATTAATGAGACAGACAGCTGTCATATTTCACCTGTTATCATGAAATCTGTAATCATCAGATCTGTAATGATTCATGAAAAAATACCTTCAGCAGGCAGGGCACTTACGCCAGGGATCTGTAGTTTCACGGAGCACCGTAACAGAGCGTACCGGACAAATGCAAGGGACAGTCATATGACAGAATCGCAAAACCGGGAATCCACGGGTGACTTTTTGTCCGCTGATGGTAAAAAAGTAAACAGGAGGCGGAAATATGGATCAATGGCTGTATGTAATGATGATCAAAAGGGGGAAATCCTATAACAGGGTCACAAAAGATGTCATTTCACAACATGTGGAGAACCTGAGGAAACTGGATGAAAGCGGGAAACTGGAACTTTGCGGACCGCTCAAAGGATATCCGGGCATGGCCGGTATGGTTATTTTCAAAACGCAAAGCTATGAAGAGGCCGACGCCCTGTGCAGGCTGGAGCCTCTTGTGGCACAAGGATACGCCACGTATACGCTTGCGTCTTTACAGGTGGCGGATAAAGATAATAATTATTTACTGTAACTGATGTTCCAAAAAGCAGGGACAGTCCTGTTCTGGTAAGATTTTCAGGCTGTCTCTGAAGGCGCCGGATAATGGCCCGTACGCTGTTGCGGAATGCCCGTTTCCACACAACGGTTGCCAAACGAACTGCATTGTGTTATATTATTAAAAACAAAAAACAGAAATCAAAGGAGTATATACTTATGTGTGGAATTGTTGGATTCACCGGCAGGGAACAGGCGGCGCCGATCCTGCTGGACGGGCTGGCAAAGCTGGAATACCGTGGCTATGATTCAGCCGGCATTGCGGTCAAAAAGGACGATTCAGATAAAATAGAAATAGTAAAAGTAAAAGGACGGCTGAAGCAGCTGCTGGATAAAACAGACTGCGGCCGGACGATGACCGGACACTGCGGCATCGGCCATACCAGGTGGGCAACCCATGGGGAACCGTCCCTGTTAAACGCACATCCTCATTACAGCGATGACGAAAGCGTGATCGTGGTCCATAACGGGATTATTGAAAATTATCTGGAGCTTCGTGCAAAGCTTGTAAAAAACGGCTATTCTTTCTATTCCGGGACAGATACGGAAGTCGTTACCAAACTTCTGGACTATTATTATAAGAAAAACCAGCAGAACATACTGGAAGCCATCAGCAAAATTATGCTGCGGGTGCGTGGTTCCTATGCCCTTGGCATTATGCTCAAAGAAGAGCCGGGGGTCATTTATGCGGTCCGCAAAGACAGTCCGTTAATTGTGGGGCAGAATGAACAGGGCAGCTTTATCGCTTCCGATGTACCTGCGATTCTCAAATATACCCGCAGCGTATACTACATTAACAACATGGAAATTGCCAGGCTCACCGGCGACCAGGCGGAATTTTTTAATATCGACAAAGAAGAACTCTCCAAAGAGCCGGTGGAAATCAAATGGGATGCCCAGGCTGCGGAAAAAGGCGGTTATGAGCACTTCATGATGAAGGAGATCCAGGAACAGCCAAAGGCAGTAAAAGATACGATCAGTTCTTATGTGTCTGACGGCAGGATTGATTTAAGCTCAGTGGGTCTTTCAGATGAAGAGATCCGGGAGATTTCCAGACTTTATATTGTGGCCTGCGGCAGCGCCTATCATGTGGGCATTACGGCCAAATACGTCATCGAGGATCTGGCAAAGATTCCGGTGGAAGTGGATCTGGGCAGTGAATTCCGCTACCGGGACCCGCTGCTGGATGAAAATGCCGTTGTTATTATTATCAGCCAGTCAGGAGAAACCGCAGACAGCCTGGCAGCACTGCGGGAGGCAAAACGCAAAGGCATCCGTACGCTGGCAGTGGTCAATGTGGTAGGCTCCAGTATTCCAAGGGAAGCGGACAATGTATTTTACACACTGGCAGGCCCTGAAATTGCGGTAGCCACCACAAAAGCCTACAGTACCCAGCTGGCCGCCTGCTATTTACTGGCGATCCAGTTTGGCCTTGTACGGGGCTGCATGGATGAACAGCAGTATAGCCATCTGGTGGAAGAGCTGGCCCTTCTGCCGGATAAAATCGCAAAGGTACTGGAAGACAAAGAACGAATCCAGTGGTTTGCATCCAAATTTGCCAGTGTGCATGATATTTTCTTTATCGGCCGGGGCATTGATCACGCCATCAGTATGGAAGGCAGTCTCAAGATGAAGGAAATCAGTTACGTCCACTCTGAAGCTTATGCGGCGGGCGAGTTAAAACATGGCACGATTTCCCTGGTGGAAGACGGCACGCTGGTCATCGGTGTGCTTACGCAGGACCGGTTGTTCGAAAAGACGCTTTCTAATATGGTAGAAGTAAAAAGCCGTGGGGCATATCTGATGGGGCTGACCAATTATGGCAATTATTCCATTGAGGATACGGCGGATTTTACGGTATATATACCAAATACCGATCCGCACTTTACGACCAGCCTTGCCATTATCCCGCTGCAGCTGATGGGCTATTATGTCAGCTGCGCCAAGGGGCTGGATGTGGATAAGCCAAGAAACCTGGCAAAATCAGTAACTGTAGAATAAAAAGCACAAGGCGGGGAAGAATGCCGTGCCAGAGACCAGAGTGTATCTGAACTGTATTAATCTGTAGATCCGTTTCACAGTCCGTGAAGCGCACGCTTACAGAAAGAAGGTTCAGATATACTGCGGGAGATGGAACGGGGCTTCCCCGCTTTTTACGTTATGGCTGGGGCATATTTTAAGAATAGACTTTAAGAAAAGGTGGTATACTGGTATGGAGAAAAAACATGTGGAATCTGTGGACGAGGTTTCTTTTAAAAATAACGGGAAACTGAAACTTTTAATTATTGTAGGGACGAGACCGGAAATCATACGTCTTTCCGCGGTTATTACCAAAAGCCGGAAATATTTTGATGTGATACTGGCCCATACAGGACAAAACTATGATTACAACTTAAATGGCGTGTTTTTCCGGGATCTGGGGCTGGATGAACCGGAAGTATATCTGGATACCCCTGGTGCACACCTGGGTGAGACAATTGGAAATATTATTGCCTCTTCCTATGAGCTGATGGTGAAAATCCGTCCGGACGCCCTGCTGGTTCTGGGAGATACGAATTCCTGTCTGTCCGCCATTGGCGCTAAAAGGCTGCATATTCCTATCTTTCATATGGAAGCTGGAAACCGCTGTAAGGATGAATGTCTGCCGGAGGAAACCAACCGGCGGATTGTGGATATTATATCAGACGTCAACCTTGCCTACAGTGAACATGCCAGGCGTTATCTGGCAGAGTGCGGCCTGCCGAAAGAGCGGACATTTGTCACAGGTTCTCCCATGGCGGAGGTGCTGCGCAAAAACCTCTGTCATATCGAAGCCTCGGATATCCATCAGCGGCTGGGACTGCAAAAGGGAGGCTATATCCTGCTCTCTGCCCACCGGGAGGAAAATATAGATACGGCAAAGAATTTTAACAGCCTGTTTGGAGCGATTAACAAAATGGCACAGACTTATGACATGCCAGTGCTTTACAGCTGTCACCCAAGGAGCCGCAACCGGCTGGAACGTTCCGGATTTGAGCTGGATGAACGGGTCATCGCCCACGAACCGCTGGGATTCCATGATTATAACTGTCTGCAGATGAATGCGTTTGCCGTTGTTTCGGATTCCGGCACACTGCCGGAAGAGAGCAGCTTTTTTACCAGTATTGGCAGACCGTTTCCGGCGGTCTGCATCCGGACAAGCACGGAGCGGCCGGAAGCGATGGATAAGGCATGTTTTGTTCTGGCGGGTATTGGAGAACGGTCTTTGTTACAGGCAGTGGAAATGGCAGTGGGCATGATAAAGGAAAAGGATTACGGCATTCCGGTGCCGGATTATCTGGATGAAAACGTAAGCGGTAAAGTGGTAAAAATGATCCAGTCCTTTACCGGAGTGGTAGATAAAATGGTCTGGAGAAAGACAGACGGAGAATAGAAATCTGAAATCAGCGCCGGCATGACCGGCATCATAACAATGGAGACAGGGGCATGAAAATAAAATCAATCCGGCTGCGGGATTTTAAAGGCCTGGATGATCTGAAACTATCGTTTGACGGAAAAAGTACCGTCATATTCGGAATCAACGGGGCAGGCAAGTCCTCCATACTGCGGGGGATTGCCCTGGTCTATGCGAATATACTCTCAAAACTGACCGGCACGAAAAAACTGGCGGAATTTACGGAAGACGATATCAGCCATGGAAAAAGTTCGGCGTTTGTGGAAGTGGTGTTTCTGTTCCCACAGGGAGATGAGATGACCTGTACGGTTACTGTGGGAAAAGACGGCGTAAAAAAACAGCGTGTCACAGGGTTAAAGGAACTGGTGGCGGCTTTTTCACAAAGGTATCTGGATACCGGGGAGAGTGATACGGACCGGGCGGCCCCGGGAGAAGATGAACAGAAGAATATGCCGGTGTTTGCCCATTATGGGGTCAACCGCCTGGTGCTGGACGTTCCGGTGAAGGTTTCAGACCGGGACCATTTTACAAAGCTGGGAGCTTTTGAAAAAGCCATTGAAAGCAAGATTGACTTCCGCAGTCTGTTCCGGTGGTTCCGTAATCAGGAAGACATTGAAAACCAGAAAAAAGTACGCAGTCATCCCCAGTACGAAGACCACAGCCTTGCGGCGGTCCGCACAGCCATGCTGTCCATGCTGGAAGGGTTTGAGGATATTCATATTGACCGGCATCCGCTGGCGATGAAAGTCAGAAAAGACGGGCAGTATCTGAAAATCAGCCAGCTCTCCGATGGAGAAAAGTGTACCATAGCCCTGTTCGGGGATCTGGCAAGGCGGATGGCGCTGGCTGGTCCGTCACTGGCCAGTCCGTTAAACGGGCAGGGGGTTGTCTTAATTGACGAACTGGATCTGCATATGCATACATCCTGGCAGCGGAAGGTCATGAACGTGCTAAGAGAGACGTTTCCGGATGTCCAGTTTATAATTACAACCCATTCTCCGCAGATTCTGGGAGAAACAGACGATGCCTGCGGCTTATATTATATGATCCGGGACGCACAGAAAGTAGAGCTCAGATCTTACCGCTCTTTTATCGGCTGGGACGCCAATGTGCTGCTGGAGGAAGTAATGGGTACCCCGTCTGTTCATTACAGGATTAAGGAACTGCTGGCGGAAATGTACGGTTTTATTGACAGCGGGGATTTTGACAGAGCAGAGGAACTGGCGGATCTGCTGGATGAACTCTCCGGCGGATATGCCGACGGCGTCACAAAGGCCAGGGTGCTTATTTCCAGAGGCAGGCGGCAGAAACAGCGTGGCGGATAACATTCAGATGTGACGGACGAAAGCCATGGCACCGGCCGTATTTCTGTGTTATTCTGAAATGGAACAGGCTGAATACTATGCCTGGGCGGCACAATCAGTGTGGCGCACAACATTCAGATGTGGCGGACGAAAGCCGTGGCACTGGCCGCAGGTTCCCGTATTTTTGCGTCATTCTGAAATGGAAACAGGCTGAAAACTGTGCCCGGGCGGCAGAAACAGCGTGGCGGACAACATTCAGAAGCGTCGGACAAAACCGGGGCGCCGGCCGCAGGTTCCCGTATTTCTGCGTCATTCTGAAATGGAAACAGGCTGAAAACTGTGCCCGGGCGGCAGAAACAGCGTGGCGGACAACATTCAGAAGCGTCGGACAAAACCGGGGCGCCGGCCGCAGGTTCCCGTATTTCTGCGTCATTCTGAAATGGAAACAGCTGGAAACTGTGCCCGGGCGACAGAATTAGTGTGGCGGACAACATTCAGAAGCGTCGGACAAAACCGGAGCGCCGGCCGCAGGTCACAGGAATTTTTGCGTCATTCTGAGACAGGAACAGTTTGTATACTGTACCGCCGGCAGGTTTGACAAAGGCAGGATTTGGCAATGAAAAGGGTAGAAAAACAGGCGCCGCCAGACTGGCTGGAAGCCTGGAAACAGAATTTTCAGAAAATGGCGGGCAGACAGGCCCATTATAAAGGAGACTTTTCCACAAGTGATGAAGCTGGCCGCAGACGCCGCCGGCGGCTGCGGGCGGAACTGACAGCGGAGCAGGGGTTTATCTGCTGCTACTGCATGAAACGGATCTTTCCCGATATGGCCCATATCGAACATTTCCTGCCCAAGGAACGGTTTTATGATCTGGATCTGGATTATCAGAACCTGTTCGCATCCTGTAATGGGGAAGGGACGATTCTGCTGAACGAAGAGCACTGCGGGCACCGGAAAGACAACTGGTGGAGCAGCCGGATGGTATCTCCGGCGGACGCAGGGATCGAAGAAATGTTTCACTATGGATATGACGGCAGCATTTACAGTGTGAAAGACAGGGATACGACCGCCATTGCCGGGCAGATGATACACCAGCTTGGCCTGGACAGTTATCATCTGCGCCGCAACAGGCGGCAGGCGATTGAAAGTTCGGAAGTATTTGACGAAGAGAATTATTCCAGGGAGGATCTGCAAAGTTTTATTGATTACTATTCCCATATGGATAATGGAAAATATGTGCCCTGCTGTATGGCGATTGTGGACTGTCTGATGTCCATGCTGGATAGCTGATGCTCTCAGGTTTTTGTTATATATTGCGTAAAACAGTGCTGCTTAGCGGCAGGACGCCGGATATTTAAAACCGCTGGAAGTATATATCCCACACAGCATTTCCACAATGGCGGACAGGGATTTCAATGACTGGTACGGTATTTTTACAACAGCAGACGGTACCGCAAATGTAAAGCAGTCAATTATTGCTGGAAACTGACATGGATTAAATTTGGGAAAGGTGTGATGATATGTGTGGCAGATATTTTGTGGATGACGATACCAGCAGGGAGGTCAGGCAGCTGGTCCGGATGGCGGACCCCGGAATAAAATTCCATGCCGGCGACGTGTATCCCTCCGGACTGGCGGCGGTTATCAGCGGAAAAAATCCCGGTTTTCGTCTGGAGCGGATGCACTGGGGGCTGGTACGGCAGGATAAAAAAGGTCTGCTCATTAATGCCAGGGCGGAAACCGTTCTCGAAAAAAAGATGTTTCGAAGCGGGGTACAAAAAAGGCGCTGCACGATTCCGGCCAGAGGTTTTTACGAATGGGACAGGGAGAAGAACCGGGTGAGCTTTTATCAGAAAGATCACAGAATCATGTACATGGCAGGATTTTACAATTCTGATAAAGACGGTGACCATTTTATTATTCTGACCACACAGGCCAATGACTCTGTCCGTCCGGTACATCACAGAATGCCGCTTCTGCTGGAAAAAGAGGAACTGGACGCATGGGTGTACGACGAAGACTTTTTAGGCCATGCGCTGGGAAAAATCCCTCCAGGGCTTAAGCGGGTACAGGAGTATGAACAGCTGAGTCTGTTCTGAAACGTGTCTGAAAAATGCTTTCCATGAGATGTACCCTGAAGGGCATGATATGGAGAATTTATCCCGGATTCAGGAGGCATACCCTGGGGAGCGCGCCGCATCTTCCTTTTGGGTATAGCTGGCTATGCTGACTAAATCCGGGATAAATTCTCCCGCTTTAGAGCGTGTTTGAAAAATCATTCCCGGCATATGCGCTTCACAGTTTGTACCCTAAAGGGCATGATATGGAGGATTTTACCCAAATTTAGGAGGTGTACCCAAAGGGCATGATATAGCAGGCTGCATTGACTAAATTGGGGTAAAATCCTCAGCAAAGTGGGGAGTGCAGATTGCGGGAATGATTTTTCAAACATGCTCCAGGGCACAAGGTGGGGAGTGCAGATTGCGGGAATAATATTTCAAACACGCCTGGTATGATAAAAAGACCAGGACTGGGAAATCGTTTACAAACATGATCGTAAGGATCATTCATACTGGCGGCGTAACGGACCCGGATATGAACGGTAACCGCCGCTATACCGGCTGACAGCGCTGCGTATGCAGCACATGAGTGTAACGATGCTGGATGTGAACAGTAACCGCCATGGGCAGTAACTGTGTCTGGACCTGAATTGAAAAAATATATTGACATTTCCTGGAATAACGTGTAAAATAACTTTGTTGTAAAAAGCAGTCAGGAAAAGGATGATTATTTTACTTTGTTTAACTGGCAGAACAGTCCATAAAGAATGTCTGTCTGTTAAAAAGACACCAGTTCATTGTCCGGAAGAGACAGATTTTATAATGGCCATGCCGGACATGGCAGGTGAGCTGTAAAAGATAAAGTAATATCTGCCTGACAAAAAGGTAATATGGAAACAGACTTGTAATTTTATAATTGTCGCTATAGCTCAGCTGGATAGAGCGACCGCCTCCTAAGAAAGTGTTAAAACACTCGCCTGAGAGGAAAAGGAAAAAGGTAACAAGTAAAACTAAATATAGATTTTGTAACTGTCGCTATAGCTCAGCTGGATAGAGCGACCGCCTCCTAAGCGGTAGGCCGGAGGTTCAAATCCTCTTAGCGACGCTGAAAACATCGCCGAAAACATTGATTTTTCAAGGTTTTCGGCGTTTCTCATTTTCCAAATAAATTTGAACTCATAACAATGTCCGATTAGCAGGAAAATGGAGGTTTTTGCTAATCAAAATGCCTTTCCTGCTAATCGGAGCAAAAATCGTGCTA
>CANRTU010000085.1 GCA_947642745.1 uncultured Eubacterium sp. | reverse complement strand
CCATGAGGCGGAAGGGAAGATGCTGCCGGAGGCAGCCCGCCGCAGGCGGAGTATCTGGCTCTGCCGGATACTTTTTTACTATATAGGAAAGATCATCCTGTATAGTAAAACCTGCCGGGAGGAGCGTTCTGTGACGGATAGGACTACGCTGCCGGAGGCAGCCCGCCGCAGGCGGAGTATCCGGCAAAGCCGGATACTTTTTTATCTTATAGGAAAAAGCGTCCTATAAGATAAAACCCCTCCGGGAGGATCGCCATGAGGCGGAAGGGAAGATGCTGCCGGAGGCAGCCCGCCGCAGGCGGAGTATCCGGCAAAGCCGGATACTTTTTTACTTTACAGGAAATTTGGGAGGATTGCAGGAGCTTCTGTCAACTATTCCGGTGGCTGGAAGCGGATTGCTACACCGGAATGGATGATTCTGACGGATATTTTTATACGCTGGCAACTATGATAGTGAGGAGAATTTTATGACCCAAAATGCCGAATCAATTCTGGAGATTATTAACCATTCAAAAAATCATCTGACTGCAGAACAGATCTATGTGACTTTAAAAGAAAAGAATGGGAAAGTCGTACCTGCCACAGTCTATAATAATTTATCGTATCTGCATAAACAGGGGCTGATCAGGAAAGTTTCCGTGGAAGGCTGTCCGGACCGTTACGATCATATCAGGCAGCATGATCATCTGGTATGCAGAAACTGTGGAAAGTTGTCGGATATTACGCTGGAGGATCTTACAGAAAAGCTTCAGAAACAGATCAGCATCCCGATGCTTTCTTATGATTTAAAAATTAATTATATTTGTGAGGAATGTTTAAAGAAAGACAGGGACAACTGATAGCGGATATCCGGTGAGGAATTGTTTTAATCATACAGGAATCATGGATGATTAAATTTTCCGGGAGAACCGCTCTGCGGCGGAAAGGAAGATGCAGCCAGAGGCATCCCGCCGCAGGCGGAGTATCAGTAATTTTAAAACTGCACAGGATTGAAACAATCGTTCTGACTGATGAATGATATAAGTGAAAGGACAAATGTGGGATATGAAATTTGGAAAGAAAGGCTTTCATACGGCAATTGCGTCCATATCCAGTCTTGTGGACATGCGGTATGAGCCTGTAAACGGGGAATTAAACAGTATTCATAAACGCCTGGTAAACGGCCGGAAGGAATTTGAAAAAGCTGTAACCAATTCGATGGATGCTGTCATCAATATGAGCGCCATGGATCTGATACTGGAAACCAGTGTGGAAAAGGCAGGGCTGATTAACAGGTCGATTGCGGCATCAGCGGATACGATCAGCCGCTCCGCCCTGGATACTACGGATATTGTTTCCGGAGTAGCAAAGGCCCATGAAAATCTGACGTCCGCCATTGTGGAAGTATCAGGGGAATCGGCAAATATTATGAATGAAATACACAACTGTGAAAAAGAGCTGACGTCAGTTTCCGGAATGTCCGCAAACGCCATTTCTAATGCGGAGAATATGAAAAATGACATTCAGGGACTGCTTCTGATTATCCGGCAGATGAATGAGGCCATTGGCGCCATTAGTTCTATTTCCGCCCAGACGAACCTGCTGGCGCTTAATGCTTCCATCGAAGCCGCCAGGGCCGGAGATGCTGGCAGGGGGTTTGTGGTGGTGGCGGATGAGATCCGTAAGCTGGCGGATGAGACCAAATCACTGACGGGAAATATTGGCGGATTTTTAGGCAGTATTGAGGAAGCTTCCCAAAAAAGTTCTGACAGTGTGGATAAAACGATCACAGGTCTGGAGCATATGAATGATAATATCCGGAACGTGTGGAAAATCACAGAAAATAACCGTACAGGCATGTCCCGCATTTCGGATTCTGTGTCTTCGCTGGCTGCTGTCAGCCAGGAAATCAGCAGTTCCATGAATGAACTGGAGAATCATGCGCATCTGGTAAGCGGGCAGTGTCAGACCATGAAGGAGAATACCCAGACCCTGGCGGATTCCGCAGACGCCGTCGCAAAGCTTGTGGATGTGTCCAGATCAATAGAAAAAAATCTGGATGAATCTACGAAGATTATGGGAGAGATGGCTCAGGATGCGTTTTATATGCTGGATAACCAGGTAATTATAAACTCTTTGCACAGTGCGGTGGAAGCGCATTTAAAATGGCTGCAGGTGTTAAAAGATATTGCGGAAACCGGGGAATTGAGAGCGCTGCAGACAGATTATATGAAATGTGGGTTTGGGCATTTTTACTATGCGTTTCATCCGGTAAATCCGTCGGTGACCGGGATCTGGAACGGGCTGGAAGAAAAGCATAAAATATTCCATACATATGGCACGCAGATGCTTGCGGCCATCCGTTCCGGAGCCGGAGCGGACAGCCGCAGGCTGGAGCAGATCTATGAAAAGGCACAGAACTGTTCGCAGGATCTGATCCGGGATTTTCATAAACTGATCCAGGTAACAGAAACACTGACAAAAGACCGTATCCGCATTTTTGAATAAAGTAACCAGATGACAAAGTAATGAGTACTGGCCATATCATCCTGTCATTTATTTCAGGCTGCCAGTTTGTTGTTACACCAGAGCGTGTCTTATCATTTCTGTGATCCCGGCCTTTCAGGGTACAAAACAGGGAGTGTGGATCGCAGGAATAATGTTTCAGACACGCTCTGGTGTAAAAAACCAGCAATTCCAGTTTGATCAAAAGCGGTAAACGGCATGAAAGATTTAACAAAACAAAATTCATTTTTATATCTTTTCATTGCGCCCCTCACCTTTTTCTGATCCGATTGCTCTTTTGGATGCCCTGGTCATCATTTTTCCGGTGAAAAGGGGATGTCTGTAGGAAAACTTCATTTGCGCTGTCTGGATTGCAGAGTGACAAATCACAAATCTTTTTAACCATATGCGGTCAGCCAGCCCATATCCAACTTCTTTCGCCTTTGCCATAAATTCTTTTGGAACTGAAATTCCCGATGCTGATTTTGTATCTGTCAATGGCGGATGGAATAAATGAAAGGTAATACCGTATTCCTCATTTTCTATTTGCAGACATTTAGCCAATGATTCGATTGCTCCTTTTGAAGCGGCATACGGAGAAATGTTTGCAAATCCAGTAACGCCTGCACCCGAACTTGTAAATATAATACGTCCTTTTTTGGCTTTGCGCATATGTGGAAGAACTGATTTTGTTAATCTCAACGCCCCAAAATAATTGATGTCCATTACATTTTGATAGATTTCATAGTCTGTGTCACGTTCACTTTCAAAAGTGCACAGACAGGCGTTGTGTATCGCAATGTCAATATCTCCAAATTTCCGGATTGCCTGTAACACGCCATTTTCAATACCAGAAAGGCTTTGTGCGTCTGCTATGACTGGCAGAAGTGTCTTTTGATACTTTTCTTTTAATATCTCAATCGCGTGAATCTGAATATCCAGTACCGTTACTGTATTTTCCAATTCCAGTAATCTTTCTACAAGATAATAACCAATCCCCTGATTTGCGCCAACGACTAATACATTCGCCATATTATATGCCCTCCATTTCCCTGAAAAAATTATTGATATGTTCATACGCATTTTCCCGAAAAAACTGTTTATGTTCATCTGTCAATGTTCCGCAAAAAAGCCACCGCTGCGCAAAAAGATAAACCGGCGCATAAAATTTTACCGCCAGATATTTGCTGTCTGCTGTTTTGATAGTTCCTATTGATATTAACAGAGAAAATACCTTTGTTTGAAAAATTAATGGTTTATCAAATATCCAGTAATTATATATTTTTTGTATTTCATCATTGTTTAAACGTTCAATCGAAAGTAATCTCATAATTTTGTTGCAATATTCGTCCATAAGATACTTTTCAAAAAAGCAATCACAAGTTTGTTCAAATAAATTTCCCACGATAGTTTTTTGTGTCATCGTTAATGCCTGCTCTAACTGGCTCATGAAACCAGTTGCTATTGATTCAAAATGCTGTAACAGTTCATCCAGTATTGCCTGTTTATTTTTGAAATGGTAGTAAACAGAGCTTTCCCTGATATTTACTATCTTACAAATGTCTCTGACTGAAACTGCGGAAAACCCATTTTGAGAAAATAAATCTAATGCCACATCTAATATTTTTTGTTTTGTTTCATTCATTTTTTGCACTCCCTAACAATCGTTAGATAACATTGTACCTGACAACCGTTAGTTTTTCAATCTGTTTATTCTCTGCTTTTCTATTTTTTGTCTAAAACAATAAAAAATAGTGTGCTGATTTTGATAATAAATTATATTACATAAATGAATCAGATTCCGTAGCAGCCGGCATTCGTGGGAATGTGTATAACTGGCTGTCTTATGGAATTGTGGGTAACTCTGTTTGCGGGAACGTGGGAAAGCTAAAAGGTTATGAGGGTATATAAGAACCTCCCGCCATATCTAAAATGCCGGAAAAGCCCGGAAATACGGGCTATACCGACATATAAGAACTTCTAAAGAGATCATCTGAATTCACTAATAATGTTCTGATTAAAAACTTTAAAAAAGGTGGAATACTATATTATGCCTGAACAGTTTTACGTATGAAACAGGTGGACTGATTAAAAATGATGGCTGATGATATTTCTAATGCGGTAATAGAATAGTGGCAGAAGAAAATCCTTATTCCTGCCAATACATATCTGTTTTAACCCTGTCTGGTTAATCCGTCTCTTATTTCATTATCTTTCTTTCATTATCTTTCTTTCATTATCTGTTCTTTCATTTTCCTGTCAGGGGTTGTAAAATAATGAATAATAGCAGGAAACATTTCAGGAACGTGTCTTACAAATGCGTTTTGTCAGATGTGATTCAGTTTGTGCCTGAAGTGTTTTTGTTTATTAATAGAAAGGATATAATTAAAATGAAACGGATTTTTCTCGTAGAAGATGATAAAATGATTGCGAAAAACCTGATCCGTCTGCTGGGTGCGGAAGGATTTCATGTGATTCATGCGCCCGCACAGGAAAAAGCGCTGTCCCTGCTGGATACAGAATCCTGTGACCTGGCGCTGGTTGATATTTCCCTTCCGGATGGCAATGGATTTGCTGTCTGTACAGAGATAAAGGGGCGGGGAGATACACCGGTAATTTTTCTGACTGCTTCCGGGGATGAGTCCAGTGTGGTTACCGGACTGAACCTGGGCGCTGATGATTATATTGTCAAACCGTTCCGGCCCAGAGAACTGGTGGCACGTATCCGGACAGCGCTGCGCCGGATGGAACATACCAGAACGGTGTTTGAAGCCGGGGGACTGTGTGTGGACACAGCCAGCGGTATTGTCAGAAAAGATGGCTGCGAGATCAGCCTTTCCCCGCTGGAATACCGCCTGCTGTTAATTTTTGTCAGTCATCCTTCCATGATTCTGACCAGGGAGCAGCTGCTGAATGAGTTGTGGGACGCAGCCGGGGAATTTGTCACAAATAATACGCTGACGGTGTATATCAAACGTCTGCGGGAAAAAATAGAGCAGGATCCCGCAGAGCCGGAAATTATTCTGACAGTGCGGGGCATGGGCTACCGGCTGGGAAAGGGAGGATATGTTTCGAAATAAGGAATTCAGACAGGCGGCTGTAATCTGTTTACTGACCGGGGCCGGGATGACAGTGTGGGGATTTTCCATCAGCAGGGAGGCGGGTATCCCGGTATTCCTGTCCGGGGTGGTTTTCTGGACCGTATTTTATTTACTGACCAGGGCCAGATACCGCAGTATCGCACGGATTTGTGAACAGATTGACCTGGTGTTGCACAATACAGACCATATTTACATCAGCGAGGCCAGGGAAGGGGAGCTGTCCATTCTGCAGAGCGAGATTATGAAAATGACAATGCGTATCAGAGAGCAGAATGCCGCACTGATCCGGGAGAAGGAGCATCTGGCGGATTCCCTGGCTGATATCGCCCATCAGCTGCGGACCCCGCTGACCGCCATGAACCTGACTCTGTCGCTGCTGGAACATGATCCGGAGGAGACGGAGCGCCGGGAGCTGCTGCGGGAGACGGAAGAGCTGCTGGTACGCATGGACTGGCTGGTCACATCACTGTTAAAGCTGTCCAGGCTGGATGCTGGCATTGTTGTATTTCATTATACGCAGACAGATGCAGGCGGACTGGTAACATGCGCCCTGCGTCCTTTTCTCATTTCCCTGGAACTGCACAATCTTACAGTGTATACAGATGTGCCGGAAGGAATTGTGATTTATGGCGATAAGGACTGGCTGTGTGAGGCGTTGCGCAATATTCTGAAAAACTGTATGGAAAGTGCGGGGGACGGCGGTGTAATCCGGATTGCGTGTACAGACAATCCGCTGTATACCGCACTGACGATCAGGGACAGCGGTGCGGGGTTTTCACAGGAAGACCTGCATTATGTGTTTGACCGGTTTTACCGGGGGAAACATACAGGCGAAAGCGGCTATGGTATCGGGCTGGCGCTCTGCCGCACGATTATTCTGCGTCACGGCGGGACGGTGACGGCGAAAAATCACAGGGAAGGCGGAGCGGTATTTACGATCCGTTTTCCAAAGTGACAGATCTCTCACTATAAAGTCACAGAAATGTAAGCGGAAAGGATTATGATAGAATTGCCTGTTACGGAGGGAAACGGTATTTTTATCCCCGATGTACCAGAAACGGATCTGTGGCAGGTAAACATAAAACGCATATCAGGAGGCTGATGAAATGGAGTTTTTAAAAGTTGAAAATCTGTGCAAAGTATATGGAAGTGACGAAAACCAGGTAGTGGCGCTGGATCATGTTTCGCTGACAATTGAAAAAGGGGAGTTTACCGCAATTGTCGGTTCGTCCGGCTCTGGGAAATCCACGCTGCTTCACGCCATAGCGGGCGTGGATGTTCCTTCCAGTGGAAAGATCTTTTTGTGCGGGCAGGATGTGTATGCCGGCAGCAGTGAGCAGCTGGCAGTTTTTCGCAGACGGCAGGTGGGACTGATTTACCAGTTTCATAATCTGATACCTACGTTAAATGTGGTGGAGAATATTACCCTGCCTATACTGATGGACCGGCGCAGGGTGAATAAGGAGCGTCTGAACGACCTGCTGGAGCTGTTAGGACTGCAGGAACGCAGGACTCATCTGCCAAACCAGCTGTCCGGCGGCCAGCAGCAGCGTGTGGCTATCGGACGGGCGCTGATGAACGCCCCGCAGGTCTGTCTGGCGGACGAGCCCACCGGAAGCCTGGACAGCCGCAACGGGCAGGAGATTATCCGTCTGCTCAGGGAGAGCCACGAACGCTACAACCAGACGCTGATCATCGTAACCCATGATGAAACGATTGCCCTGCAGGCAGACCGCATTATTACGATAGCGGACGGCAAAGTGCTGCGGGACCAGAGGCTGCGGGAACAGTTCCGTCAGGCGCACACAGACGGGCAGCGGATGGAAAGGCAGGTGACTGTAGTCTAATGAATATTTTTCACAAAATTGCGATACGGGGGATGTTCAAAAGCCGTACGAGAACCATTGTAACGGTGACCGGGGTCGTGCTGTCAGCGGCGATGATTACAGCGGTTACTTCCTTTGGATTTTCCCTGCTGGATTATCTGGCACGGGGAGCGGAGAAAAAATATGGCGGCTGGCATGCGGGTTTTTACGAGGCGGACGCTTCTTTTGTACAGGAGCAGTCACAAAACGGGGAAACAGAGGATCTGGCAGTCTTTGAAAATATCGGATATGCGAAGCTGCCAGGCAGTAAAAATCCGCTCAAGCCCTATCTGTTTATCGCCGGATTTGAGGATGAAACATTTCAGAAACTGCCGGTGCGTCTGATTCGTGGCCGTATGCCGGCTGACAGCGGAGAACTTCTGGTTTCCGCCAGTATCGCCGCAAACGGGGGCGTCAGTATACAGCCCGGGGATACGCTGACACTGGCTCCCGGAAAACGGATGGCGGACAGCCGGCCGCTTACCGGGCACGATCCATACAGAGAAGGGGAAACACTGGCCTGCGGACAGGAGCGGACGTATACAGTAACCGGAATCTGCCAGAGACCCGGGTTTGAGGAGCCGTCAGCTCCGGGATATACGGTAATTACAAAAACAGAATCCGTATCAGAGGCAGACAGCCTCAGTCTGTTTGTATCCCTGAAAAATCCCCGCAGGGCGGAGACATACGCAAAGGAAGCGGCAGGAAAAGGTTCTTATACATTAAATGAAAATGTGCTGCGCTTTATGGGAGGCTACGGCGACCGGCTGTTTCAGATGCTGATGTATGCAGTGGGCGGCATTGTTATTATCATTATTATGACAGGTTCTGTTTTTCTGATATATCATTCATTTTATATTTCCATGAATGAGCGTATGCACCAGTCAGGTATTCTGCTGTCGGCGGGGGCAACGCAGCGGCAGCTGAGGGACTGTGTACTTTTTGAAGGGCTGTGTACGGGCGTTCTTGGGATTCCCATTGGCATACTGGCAGGACTGGGCGGGATCAGGATTGTTATCGGGGTCGTTTCTGATAATTTCCGGAATATTCTGTATGAAGGCGTGCCCCTGACACTGAAGGTTTCGGCGCCGGCCATTGCCGTTTCGGCGCTGGTGGCTCTTGTGACGATTCTGATCTCTGCCTGTATACCGGCGGTGAAGGCGGCCCGCACGCCGGTGATGGAATGTATCCGTCAGACGAATGATGTCCGTGTGGACGCCGGAAAGATCAGGACTCCCGGATTTATCTGTCGTATCTACGGACTGGAGGGAATGCTTGCCTTAAAGAATTTTAAGCGGAACCGAAGACGCTGCCGTGGCATTGTGCTCTCCCTGGTCCTGAGCGTGGTGCTGTTTGTGGCGGCCAGCGGATTTGTCCTGGATTTAAAACAGGCTTCTTCCATGGCTGCCTTGTCTGCCACCTATGACATCGGCATCTTTGTCCATGAAATGGAAGACAGCAGAATGCTGGAGCTGTATGAGCGGCTGAAAACAGTGGAAGGTGTAGACAGCAGCCTCTATCAGGAAGTTATCTCCTGTTCGGTAACCGTACAGGCAGAGGACTGTTCCGCAGCGCTGCGGGAGGCGCTGAAACTGTATGGGCCAAAACAGACCGCACAGCTGTCCGTGGACGTCCAGTTTCTGGAAGAAGGGGCTTACAGAGAGAAAGTGAAGGAGGCAGGGCTGTCCGTGGAAAAATATACCGGGCAAAACGCAGAACTGATTGCCATTGCGAAACTGCCGGATCATAGCCCGCAGGGAAAAGAAACCGGTGCGTATGTGGATATGTTTTCCCGCAAATCCATGAAGCTCTCACTGGTATCTGAAGCCGTTAATCCTGGAAAACCGGTAACTGTAAAGACTGTATTTACAGAAATAACCGGAGAGGATATGCTGGCGGGTTCTGGCAGGGCAGCCGGCCATAATCCCGGTTATTTTGTCATTATGGCTCCCTGGTCAGTGAAAGAGACACTGACGGACGGGCATACCCGTACCAGCAGTAAAGGTATGACATTTTGTTCAGAGACATCATCCGTGACGGCCCGCAGAATGGAGGAGATGATACTGGGCGCAGGGGTTACGGAAACCTATGAGATGATCCAGACAGATAAAATAACTGAGGAAAATAATAATATGATATTTATTGCCAACGTGTTCGCCTATACGTTTATCATACTGATTTCACTGATTGCCGCCGCCAATGTTTTTAATACAGTTTCTACCAATATCCGGCTGCGCAGGCGGGAACTGGCCATGCTGCGGTCGGTTGGTATGGGGGATCTGGCATTTCGCAGAATGATGAACTTTGAATGTCTGTTCTATGGCATACAGGCGCTGGCGTACGGACTTCCGATAGCGGCGGCGGCCTGTCTGCTGATTCATCAAGGTATGTATGACGCAGGCGCAGACCAGATCCGGTTTGTACTGCCCTGGGCAGGTATCGGGATCAGTATCTTCAGTGTGCTGTTTATCGTATTTGTCACAATGCTCTATTCCGTAAGTAAAATCAGAAAGGAAAATATTATTGACGCACTGCGGGACGATTTGGAGTAGCAGAGGGAAAAAAATATACTGTCAGACGAAAGGGGCGGGAAATCCGGCCCTTTTGTCTGTCCTGCCGGAAGTGTCTGATCCGCGATCATGCCGGTATTTCGCAACTGATACCCAGCGTCTTTTTCATTTGTCTTACAAGAAGTGTCTGATCCGCTATGGTATTGACATATAGTGTACAGTATGTTATCCTAAAATAGAATAACAGATTGTACACTATCATCTGTCCGGATCAGAAAAGCCGTAAAACGTCCGGCGGATGTGGCGAACCGTCTGTATATCCGGCCGGCGCCTTTTTGTCCCCAGAACGTGATTTAAGATCCGCTTCGTCTTATGGATCAGTCAGACAGGGACACCGGAATCAGTCAGACACTGTTTCTGAAGGCGGTGTACGGGAGATGATTCTGGATAAAAAGGCGGAAGATATGGCTTTATACATAATGGTGGGAAAGGAGGTTTTATGCAACAGGCATCGGAGTATGAACCGGAATTATTGAAGGTGATCTGGAACAATGGCGGTACCGCACTGTATGCGGATATTGCGGGGGCGCTGTCAGACCGGGGAATGGAGTGGACAAAGAACACGATTATTACCCTGCTGTCCAGGCTGGTGGATAAAGGGTTGCTGAAGACAAACAAAATAGGGCACAGGAATAAATATACGGCAGTAGTATCCCTGGAGCAGTACCAGACCGGACAGACAGAAAGCTTTCTGGACAAATTTTATGAAGGAAACGCCAAAGGGCTGGTGCTTTCGCTGCTGCGAAAGGAGCTGTTGTCCAGGGAGGATTACGAGGATCTGAAAAAATACTGGCAGGACGGTGACAGGACGGGTGGATGAATGGATCATGGAATGGACAGGAATCAGAAAAAACGCTGGCAGGATGGTGATAAAACGGGTGGATGAATGGACGATGCACGGGAATCAGAAAAAAAACTGGCAGGATGGTGATAAGACGGGTGGATGAATGGATCATGGAATGGACGGGTGAATCAGTGAAAACGGTTCTGTCGCTGTCACTGTCCGGTACAGTGGTGATTGTGACGCTGCTATGTCTGCGTCCGCTGTACAAAAAGCGGCTGTCAGAAAGCTGGCAGTATTATATCTGGCTCGTGGCTGTCATACGCATGCTGCTGCCGCTGTCTTTCGGGCAGGGGATATATGGCGGTATGTTTCAGGAGTCCGGATGGGAAGCAGGACAGGAAATGGCTGTGATGGAAAACCTGCCTGTATCCAGAGAACAGCCCGGCCAGTACGGATCAGGTGCCGGGACGCCGGATGCTGCTTCCGGAGCAGGCACGCAGGCGGCAGAAAAACCGGTCCCGTGGCCCCGGGGAATATGGCGCTATGCCTGGCTGTTGTGGCTGGTAACGGCGCTGCTGCTGTTTGTACGCAAAGTTACGGTCTGGCAGTGTTTTATGAAATATCTGGCAGCCGGAAGCGAAGCGGTAGATGATATTGATCGTCTGGAGCAGTTTGGAAAGCTGGCTGAAGGCAGCCGGATCCGCAGGCCGGTGGGACTTTATACTAACAGACTGTTAGCGTCTCCGGTACTGGCAGGTGTTTTACGTCCCAGAGTGGTGCTGTGTACAATGCAGCTTCCGGATACGGATTTTTGTTATATTGTGCGGCATGAACTGGTTCATTACAGGCGTAAAGACATGTATTACAAGTGGCTGGTACAGCTGGCGCTGTGTATACACTGGTTTAATCCGCTGGTGTATCTGATGGAGCGGGAAATTAACAGGGCCTGCGAGCTGGCCTGCGATGAAGCGGTGGTAAAATATCTGGGTCCAAAGGACAGGCGTGCGTATGGAGACACACTGCTGCGTACTGTCTGTGCAGGCGGAAACTACGGCAATCCTGCCCTGCCGGTTACATTGTGTGAAAGTGGAAGACTGTTAAAAGAAAGGCTGGGAGCAATTATGAATATGAAAAAGAGATCAGTAGCAACAGTTTTTATGATGATTGTATTATCTGTTGTCATATCTGGCGGAGCGCTGAGTGCCGGGGCGTATACGTCCGGGAACCGTCCGCACAGTGGTGACGACATGGTCAGATCCATATCTGGCAGGAAAAAAAGGAGCAGCTATGATGCGGAATATGCTTCTTTTGGAATTACAAGGGCACAGGGAGCATATTTTTACGGAGGCAGGCGGGTCCGGATTCTGATGGATATCCGGGAAGACCAGTCTTTTGAAAACATGTTTTATGATAAAAAAGGCAAAGTCAGTGTGCGCTTAAGCCGGGGATCAGACGGAGCGGTCATGCGGGTGGAAAAGATCCGCAAAAAAGAAGCGGACGCAATGGCGGCAGATTTAAAAGAAACGGGTCAGGACATGAGAGAAGCTCCGGGACCGGATATGAAAAACGCAGATACGCAAAAAGCGGAAGCGGTTATAAAAAACATAGCGGATCAAAAGGGAGGCGGGTCTGACGCTTCTGCCAGGGTCGTCCGTCTGGAAAAAGCAGATCTGCCGGCACGTGTGAAAAAGGCAGTGGCATCCTGCGGGAAGGGCGTGTGGTATGTGATAGAAGCGGGCAGCCGGCGGTATATTTATTACGATGGACTTCCGGCCAATTATGCATTTGTGCCCCAGGGCGGTGCGGATGGGATCACGGTTGCCGTCTCTGATATGGGACGTACAAAAGCTGGATATGTGCTGCTTGCGGCAGGCAAACATAAGCCGCTAACGGTTTTATATAACGGGACGCCGGTTTCTTACAAAGAACGTTCTGTAAAGTAAAAATTACTGGATAGCCACAGGAAATACAGATAAAGATACTTTATCATTGATAGAAAAATTGCTGAACGAAGGAGATAATGCAAAAAATATATGGATACATGCGTGGATCTGTATGCATGATGCAGATAATGAAATTGTCAATCTGCAAGCAAATACGATAAAGGCAAACCAATATTCTTTATGGCATGAATTGTATAATACAACTGGGTATGATGTACGCAATGCGACATACAAGAATGGTACTTTTATTGCAGAAGATGGCACAGACTTACTTGCATTGTTTAAGGAGAAAGCTAAGAACAGCGCAGGGTATGAAATTTATTCTAACAGGTGGTTAGAATATGCTAAAAATGGATGGAATAAAGAAAATGATTTAGTGTTGGAAATGGGTTTTGACAGTAGCGGATTGTATGACATAGGGCAAGAAAAGGGATATGGGATAACACAAGATGCATGGATGAAAAGCAGTGGTCAAAGTATGTTTGATGCTAAAGTGTAAGAAAAAAGAAGCCTTGCCGGAATCCGTGAAAAGCACGTTTTTGAAAAGACCAAATATTTCCGGCAGTTCATTAGATGTGAGTATATAAACAGTTTTACAGACAGGTGGTTATTATGGGTATATCGTTAAACGGCGTAGCAAACGGCGCAAGGAATGTTACAAGCGCAACTTTGGGAACAAGGCAGCCAAACTGGTCTTACATTCCGTCCGCCGCAAAACAGACAAAAACGCAGGCAGAATTTGTAACAGAGATAAAAGAACTTGCCCGTAATGCGGCAACGGCAACAAACAAAGCGGATAAGGACAGCATTGACAGGCAGTTGTTGCAGTTAAGGGCGGAATATCTGTCTGATGTTTCCCCTGACAGAAAGAGCCTTTACCAGTCTGCCAAAAATACCATAGCAAAAAACAGCAATACAAATCCAAAGTGCAGGGGGATTGGCGAGTTGTCCCTGCTGGACTTTTTGGAACAGGCAGACGGCAAGGGAAAACTTGCAGAGAAACAGTTTCCGATTGCAGGCGGCGGAACGCTTACCTGCCCTATCCTCTCCACAGGAGGATATGGAGCTGTTATTGAATGTCAGGGTGCAAAAGTCTTGATGAACACAGGAAACGGCTGGAGTTATGAAATGACGCCGGCAGAACTTACAAAGAAAAATGAATTTTATAAAATCTATTGGAATGAGTATCGTTCTGTTAAAAACAACAGCGGACTTTCCGAATTACCGGATTATCTGGAAGAACGAAATATATTTGACAGGAAAGCATAACAGGAAACAATAGATAAATAATGAAGCATTTAGGAGAGAAAACTAAATGCTTTATTTTTTGCTTTTAGCAGCGGTTATCTCAACAGACAATCAGCTACTTTTTTATTTTCAGAAATTATCAAGCACAGCAAAAATAAATGGCAGGCAATTTATTTTAGAAAGAATGAGGTATCAGAATGATTGAAAACAAAAACGAAGCAAGTAGAAACTTAAAAAAGGCATTACAGGCATTGGAACAGGCAAAACAGCGTGTAGCCAACGAAAAGAAAAAGCAGAACG
>CANRTU010000084.1 GCA_947642745.1 uncultured Eubacterium sp. | reverse complement strand
TTTAAACAGCAGATCGTGGATCTGTATAATGCCGGAGGAACCTCGTATCCACAACCGGAACGTGAATATGGCGTAAATCGGAGTACGGTCAGCGGCTGGGTAAAGCAGCTTTCCCCTGTCAGGGTATCAGAGGAGGAAACGGTTACCCTCAAGGAGTATAAGGCTCTCCGGAAAGAAATCCGGCGCCTTAAGATTGAGAATGAAATACTAAAAAAGCGACCGCCGTATTCGCAAAAGAACAATAGCCAGGATTGTTGCATTTATCCAGAACAACTTAACCAACTACTCTGTATCACAGTTTTGCGGTGCTTTGAAATTCCCAGGGAGTACCTGTTACAAGGCTCTGGTTTGTGTACCTTCAAATAAGCACATGGAGTATGAAGAATTCAGCAGGAAAGTGAAACAGGCCTTTGAGGATTCCAAACGCAGATACGGGGCTGTCAAACTATGCCGTGTACTCAATGGCGCCGGGACACCCTGCAGCATCAAGCGGGTTCAGAGGCATATGGCAGAGCAGGGACTGCGCTCTGTGGTAGTAAAGAAGTACAGCCACCATGCCAATCATGGCAGTATCCTGGATGATAAAGTGAATATCCTGAAACGTGATTTTGGAACAGAAACCATCATAAAAATGGTGCACAGATATTACCTGCATCCATGTGCAGAAAGAAGGATGGACTTATCCGGCGTCTGTCATGGATTTTTGAAGCCGTAAAATCACCGGCTATGCATATGGCACATCTATGACAGCGGAACTGGCAGTGAAAGCAGTAAAGAATGCGTGCCTGAACGTCAGGGATACAAAAGGGACCGGAACTATGCAACGGCGGCTATCGAAATAACAAACCTGCCGCTGAAAAAGACGGAGGAAAACAAGCGGCAGGCAGCAGGCGGAAGGAAAAAGAAAAAAAGAAGTCAAAGAAGCAGGGGAGATGTTATCTGATGGCAGGAATTAAACAGGAAACAGCACAGAAACATTTAGACGCATGGCTGGAAGCGTAACTGACCGTAACAACAGGGCAGAGCTACACAATAGGGAGCCGGGTTCTGACAAGGGCAAACTTAACAGAAATCAGAAATGCAATAGATTACTGGAACAAAAAAGTTATTGCGCCTGATAACGCAAAAAAAGCAGGCGGCAGAAACCGGGTGCGGCGGGTTGTGCCAAGAGATTTGTAGGAAATTATAGAAATCACAGGAATTATATGGTATGCTTTAAAAGCTGTCGGACCTCCGGCGGAAAGGAGGTGAAGACCTGTGGCAGAAATATTTATCATGCTAATTATTTCCGTTGTGGCAAATGTTATGAGTCATTTTATTTGCAAATGGCTGGACGGAAAAGAAAGACAGCAGCAGCCTGGACAGAACAGCTCACTGTAACGAGCGAGAAAACCCCGGAGGTGGCTCTCCGGGGTTTTCGTTTTGCCTATGGCATACTTATCATGCTTTTAGTTATTATAACTGGTTATTCACAGACTTTCGTCTGAAAGCATTATAGCATATGCGGTTCGCAATTGCAATATTCTTGATAAAAATAAAAAAGGTACTGAATTAATTCAGGGTACAAACCAGATGAAAAGTGAAATAGTCAAAAAGATTTCCTTGCATTTCACATAAACGCAATCCATTTCCTTTTTTCCGAAAACAGTGGTATTATATAAACAGGAAAAATTATAAGAAAGCAGAAAAGCACCCGGAAAAGGTGCTTTTTTCATGCGATAAAACAGGCAGGAGGTGGGCCTTTGAATGGCATTGCAAGGGCGATTGATGGAATAATTGCGGCAGTAGCCCCGCAGTTTGCGCTGAAAAGGACGGCTGCACGACACAAAATGCAGATATTAAACAGCGGTTATGGCAATTATGGCGCAAACGTAACAAAAAAATCACTGCCGGGCTGGAATTACGCAGGCGGGAGCTGGCGGGAAGATATAAACGAGAACTTACCAACACTGCGGCAAAGAAGCAGGGAGATATACATGGGGGTCCCGACAGGCAGGGCGGCAGTAAATACCATGCGGACAAATGTTGTGGGGCGGGGACTTATGCCAAAACCAACGATTGACGCAGATGTGCTGAAAATTTCACCTGAAAAGGCTAAGGAGTTTGAACGGAAAATATCATAGGAGTGGGAGCTGTGGGCAGAAAGCGCAGACTGCGACATGGCAAGGCCTGACAATTTCTATGAGCTTCAGCAGCCTGCGTTTCTGAACTGGCTTGCTTCCGGGGACACACTTGCGCTTCTTCCAGTGAAGCCACGGAAAAACCAGCCGTATGATTTGCGTGTACAGCTTATAGAAGCGGACTTCATACCAGCAACGGCAACAAAACCCCCGGAACTGCTTTTATACGGGGCAATCGGTAGCAACCAGAGCTGGTGGGAAGACCGTGTGACACCGGGGCAGTTCAACAGAGAGCTTGCGGCACTGGGGGAAGATGTGCCGGAAATCATTGTAAGGATAAACAGCCCCAGCGGTGATGTATTTGCAATGGAACCAAAAGACATTAAAACGGTTGACGAACTGAAAGCGGCATACCCGGACTTGACGGCGGCAATCGAAAACAGTGCCACGGAAAAAGAGAGAAGCCGCATAAAAGAACTGCAGGCGGCAGCAGTGGACGGTTTTGAAGATATTGTGAATGAAGCAATGTTTGACAAGCCCGTTTCTGCCGGGGAAATGGCACTGAAAATCCTTATGAAGCAGAAAGAGCAGGGCGGGCAGTACATGACAGACCGTGGGGAAAACATGGCAAACGAAGTTAGCATTTATGACTCATGGACTATGGGGCGGGTAGTGACAAAGCTGCCGCCTGTACATACATTCTTCCGCAGTACGTTCTTCAAGAATGAGGAAACATTTGTGACAAAGGAAGTTGACGTGGACTTTGTGAAAGGGTCAAGAAAAGTTGCACCATATGTACACCCGGTTATCGGCGGGAAGACCGTACCGGATGAGGGTTACGAAACAAAGAGCTACAAGCTGCCGCTTGTTGCTCCTTTACCAATTGATGTATAAGTGCAGTTATAAGAGTAATACTAAAAACCCTGGCAGTAATTCCCGTTACAACATCTGTTTTTCATATTTCTATCTGTTCATATTTTTGTCTTTTCATTTTCTATCTTTTCATCAGTTCCCTGACCAGAGCATGTTTGAAAAATGCTTTCTGTGGGATGTACCCGAAAGGTCATGCTTTGCCCGAAATGTTATGCTATGTCCAAAAGGTCATGCTGTACCCTGAAGCTTATGCTATGCCGGAAAGGCCATGCTATACCCGCAGGGTATGATATACAGTGAAAAAGCCGGAAGCAAAAGATGTTTTCATCAACCCGGAGAAGCGGGGCGTATAGCCACACGGCGGAAAATGTAAAAGACGGGTGCAATAATTTCAAAAAGATTCCCTGTATGGATAACGATTGCCGGTGTTTGTGGATGTATACCATATGTCTGCGGCGGTACAGGGATAAAGAACGGGATATGTTACTGGCTGTATTCTGGTATAAGGAAAATGTAACCCGGTCATCCGGAGATTTTATTTAACGAAAGACTATGGTATGATAATCAAAAGGGGGACGAAATGAAAATTAAAACAGAACAGGATCTATCCTGCAATGAAATAGAAATAGTAATTAAATATCCGCAAATGGACAGTCAGGTGAACCGCATTATTTATTTGTTACAGTCGTCTGACATGCGGATCCGATGTGATATGGATCATACAGAACACATGATCTGCATTCCGGATATTTATTACATAGAAAGTGTTGATAAAAAAACATATGTGTATCTTGAAAAAGCGGTGTACCATACGGATCTGCGCCTGTATCAGCTAAAGGAAAAACTACAGGAGTATGGATTTGTACAGATTAGCAGATCCTGTATTCTGAATATCAGCGCTCTGGAAAGTACCAGACCCCTTTTTAACAGCAGAATGGAAGCGACTCTGAAAAATGGTGAAAAAGTGTTTATCAACCGTAATTATCTGAGCGGAGTCAAACAGGCATTGAAAGGAGTGGAGGAAATTTGAGAAAATTTGCTGTAAATATTTTTGCCACCACAGGAATTTCGCTGGTATTACTTTCGTTAACCGCACTTTTTTTTCAGGCAGAATTTATCTGTGTCTGGACAGTTTTTCAGGTATTGGGAACAAATACGGCTGCGCATACAGGGCTGTATTTTCTGGGTAAGTCAGAGATTGGAAATGTCATGATTGAAATAATGTTACATATCGGACTGGTTATCATGCTGCTTCTTGGAGCCGGCGCATTGTTCCAGTGGTTTACAAGCACACCTGTCCCGGTTCTGGTGATGATGGGATTTGTAATCTATCTCATTTCAGCTGTTTTAGATCTGTTTTATATGAAGCGGGAAGCGCGGGAAATCAATGCGCTCATAAAAAAAAGGAATCATGAAAAAGAGTTCTGATATACATACCTGTTGCATGGAGGGAATGAAAGATGTTAAACAAAAAAGAAAGCGTACTGTCAGCCGTTGGTTTGATTTATTTTGTATGTTACAGTTTCCGGTTTATGGAATACTTTATACTGCGCACCGATGAAACATTCTGGGGGGAGGCTTTTGTACATAAGCTCGCAGGAATCGTGATCCTTTGCGCCGGGGTAAAGTACTTTCATTTCCGGTTTACGGAGACCGGATTTACAAACAGGGAAAGTATCTCTTATTTGTGGAAAGGTCTGGCGTCTGGCCTGGCTGTATATGTACCCGCATACCTGGCTGAAACTGCCATTGTTGCGGCGAAGGGCCGGTTTGAAACACTGGATCTGTATGTGAGCGCTTATTCTGTGGATGGTTCTGCTGGAAAACAGACAGGTTTTCTGTTCTTTCTTATCTGTATTGTCGGGAATATCATAAATGTCATGATGGAAGAAGGTATTTTCAGAGGATTATTTCAAAAAATATTAGAAAAGAAATACAGCTTTATGGTTTCCGCTCTTATTTCATCTGGTTTCTTTGGAATATGGCATGTGATGGCCCCGCTTCGGAGCTTTTATGATAAAACCGTGAGCTTTGAAAGTTTTCTGGCAAATACCATACTGCTGTCTGTGACGTCAGCCCTGACAGGTTTTGGTTTTGCGCTTATGACAAAATTAACAGGCAGTTTATATATGGCAATGGCATATCATTTTTTTAATAATACCATTATAAATATGCTGCATGTGGTGTCATATACGGGAGTGGATGAATTTATGGTGGTAAGGGTCAGCATTGCGGAGATATTATCATTTGTAATTATATGGATCTGGTATATGTCTGTCCGGCATAAAGAACATGAGATGATTTTAGATAGAACTACTATCTGACATTCTGATTTATACAGGAAGTAACGGATTGAACCGTAAACTACTCCGGGAGGACCGCAGGGTTTTGTTTTCTTTGCTCCGTTCCGGTCGTTGCCAGGCAGGCGCCCGGCAACCCGGCGAAGCGAGGGCGCTGCGGCAGAGTGGAAGATACAGCCAGAGTCAGCCCGCCGCAGGCGGAGTATCCGGTTCTGCAGATATTTTTTTATCTAAAATATTGACATTTCTCCCAGGTATGACTATAATATATAGAAAGATATCTATATGAAGCGGAGCCGGTAAATGAATGAGAAGAAAATAGCAGTAATTTTCAAAGCATTTTGCGATGAAAACCGCATCAGAATTATTAAATCGTTGCGCTCGGGAGAAAAATGCGCCTGCAGGCTGCTGGAAGAAATTGAGGTTACACAGCCTACGCTTTCACATCACATGAAAATACTATGCGAAGCTGGAATTGTTGTCGGCCGCAAAGAGGGGAAGTGGACGCATTATTCCATTTCGGAAAAAGGTGTGGAGCAGGCAAAGAACTGTCTGGGATTCCTGACCACAATGAATGTTGAAAATGAAAAAGAGTCGTGCTGTGGGAAGTAAGTCAGTGTCTGCCGCACGACTTTTTATAAAAATCATTTCATAGATAGATTTGAATATATCTATGTAAAAGGAGAGTTTTATGACAGCATTAAAAACAGCCTGGGATTTCTTTCAAAATGAAGTGCCTGGTATGGGGTGGCTGAACAGACTTATATCAGAAATCCTGAATGTCTGTGGTTTAGATACTACTGGCAGGACTGGCGGCAGCGTACAGTTTTTCATTTACGATACTATAAAAATAATGGTACTGCTTGTGGCACTGATTCTGATGATTTCATATATTCAAAGCTATTTCCCGCCTGAAAGGACCAAAAAGATACTTGGAAGGTTTCATGGCATATGGGCGAATATGATATCCGCATTATTAGGTACGGTAACGCCGTTCTGCTCGTGTTCATCCATACCTCTGTTTATAGGATTTACAAGTGCTGGATTATCCACAGGCGTTACATTTTCCTTTTTAATTTCATCACCGATGGTTGATCTTGGCAGTCTGGTTTTACTGATGAGTATTTTCGGATGGAAAGTTACTGTTCTCTATGTGATTCTCGGCCTGGTTATCGCCGTTCTGGGTGGTATTATCATTGAAAAACTGCGCCTGGAAAGCCAGCTGGAGGAATATATAAGTAGTGGTCACGCCATTGATCTTCCGCAGGAAGAACTGCGCTTCAAAGACCGTATGAACTATGCGTGGGAACAGGCCCTTGCCACAGCTGGGAAAGTAGCTCCTTATGTTCTGGCGGGTGTAGGTATCGGAGCGGTGATTCATAACTGGATACCAGAAGATTTTATTGTAAAAGCGCTTGGAGATAACAACCCGGCTGGCGTTGTGCTCGCCACGCTTGCGGGCGTGCCGATGTATGCGGATATTTTTGGCACAATACCGATTGCGGAGGCTCTGCTTGCGAAAGGTGCGTTATTAGGCGTTGTACTTTCATTTATGATGGGTGTAACGACACTCTCTGTTCCTTCAATGATTATGCTCCGTAAGGCGGTGAAACCGAAACTATTGGGCATTTTTATTGTAATATGTACTGCAGGTATTATCATTACAGGTTATTTTTTCAATGCGGTACAATATTTAATTATTTATTGATTCAATTATTTACTATCAGGAAGTTATTACGATGGCATTATTTAATTTTGGAAAGAAAAAAGAAGAAAAGGAAATGAAAACACCTGTGTGCGCCTGTCAGGGAGTTTCGCTTTCAGAAGAAGCGGAATATGCGGCAGATGAGCGCTGTCCGGATGTGGATGAGAAGGCGGTCTGTAGTATTAAAGTGCTGGGCGCAGGCTGTAAATCCTGCCATGAACAATATGAGAACACATTAAAAGCAGTAAAGGATCTGGGGATTCTGGCGGAGCCTGAATATATTACTGATATGCAAAAGGTAATGGAATACGGTGTTATGAGTATGCCGGCTCTTGTTGTCAATGAAAAAGTTGTGTCTATGGGCAGAGTATTAAAGACTGACGATGTAATTGATTTATTTCATAAGCTGGGGTATAAACCATGATTAAGAAAAATATAGCTTTTATCTGTGTTCATAATTCCTGCCGCAGTCAGATTGCGGAAGCGCTTGGAAAGCATTTTGCGGGCGATAAATTTAATTTCTATTCTGCGGGAACGGAAACAAAATCACAAATCAGTCAGGATGCGGTGCGGCTTATGAAACAGCTTTACGGAATTGATATGGAGCAGACTCAGTATAGCAAAACGATGGATGAAATTCCTGCTCCTGATATTGTAATCTCAATGGGATGTGATGTAAGGTGTCCTTATGCTGGCAGACCCTTTGATGACGACTGGGGACTTATGGATCCTACGGGAAAGAGCGACGAATGCTTTGTGAAGGTTATTGAGGAAATCGCCCGTAGAATAAAAAAGCATTTTGTTTCTCCTGTCCATCCCAGCCGGTCTGTTAATATTGATGATCGCTAAAAATAAAAAGGCGGCTGATTGTCTGTTAAGATAATCGCCGCCAGAAAAAAGTATGGAACAGACACACTCTAAAGCAGCCTGTCATTTTGTAAAATAATATAAGTTCCAATCTGGTCATCATATCTGGAGTAATCCAGATTCATCATATTAAAAAGATATTGTTTCACTTCATCAGTAGAAGAAAATTTAGTTGCCGCATACGGAGATTCCGGGTTGGTCTTTTCAAACAGCATAAAATAATGACCTGTTTCAATCAGAGTGGCAGCGTGTGAAGCGCATATCCGGTCGCCGTTTTGTGTCCAGAAAGTAATGAGAGAAAATGCGTTTTCTCTGAATGAAATTTCCCGACTGTTCCATGTTGCCTGAATGGCCTGAAACATTTCCTGTTCATTGCTCTTCTCTGTAATGTGAACCGGATGAAACAGGGTAAAATATTCTGCCTGTGTATCATTACTCCACCCGATCAGCGGAAAAGGAACATATGCTTTATGTTCCCCTTCTACGGCTTCCCGTCCAAAAAGAATATCCCCATCTGTGGAGAGCCATGCTGTATTTTCATCCCAGCAATCAAAATCTTCTTTTTTGATGGGTTGTCCTATTGAAATATTGTCCTGATTTAATTCATAAGCTACAGTTCTACAGACAACATCATGATAATTGCGGTTATTGCGCTTATACCATTGTACGGACATGGGAGGGTAGTCCCCATAATCAACAGTCATTTCGTCTACTGTAATAAAATCTCCTGTCAGAGTAAAAGACGGACAGTCTCTCATGCTGTTATTATAATCTGTTACCCAGTTTAATACTGTATCGGTATGGGCAGCCCTGATACCTGCTTTTAACAGTATCTCCCGTACTTCTTTCATGGATGATTCACTGTCTAAATTCGAGTATGCCGGTGTGTCCTGTGGAATAACATCTGCATTCTGAATACCCGCAACATCCTTGTCCGTCATACTGTTTTGATGATTATGTGCTGTTGTCGTATCAGTTGCCTGTGTATTTCCGCATGCAGTACAGAGCAGTGCCATCAATGAGAAACACAGACAGGCATTTGTTTTAATACGTTTCATATCTGGTAATACCTCCGCTTCATTTTACCGGCTGTTTTATTTTACCGGCTGCTTTATTTTATCACAGGCATATTTGCGATGAAATATTTTAAGAAATATTTTAAGGATTATTTAATAAGCTTCATATTTTATTCTGTTTGAAGTTATAAATGATTCATAGTATAATATCAGAAAAAGAAACAGGAGTGAACCATGAAAAATAAAATGCTCTCCCAGAGTGTGGCTGACAGTATCCTGTCCATGATAACGATAGAAAAGCGTTTTGCTGCCGGGGACAAGCTTCCCAATGAAATAGAATTATCAGAGGAACTGAATGTAAGCCGTACAACATTGCGGGAAGCCGTAAGAATTTTAGTCGCTTATCAGATACTGGAAATCAGGCGTGGAAAAGGGACTTATGTTACAAAAAAAGCGTTTGAACAGCCGCAGGATCTGGAACAACTTTCTGCGGTCAGGGTAAATGCGGGGGACCTTTACGAAATGCGGCTGATTTTTGAGCCGGAAGCGGCTTATCTGGCGGCCGTGAGAGGAACGGATGCGGAAATAAAAAGAATCCTGGATTACGGCAAACAGATTGAAGAGGAAATCAGAACTGGCAGGGACAGAACCGGGGATGAGCATTCTTTTCATAAAGCGATTGCGCAGGCTACCCATAATGAGTTTATGAATAAACTTATGCCGGTCTTATACCAGGCCATTTCAAAAGGGGTGGCGCTGTCTGTTCAGAGCGAAAAGGCAGTCAATGATACAATATGCGACCACAGGATGATTATGGAATTTCTGGAGCAGCGGAATGCGGAAGGGGCAAAAAACGCCATGAAAATTCATATTATGCACGCCATAAAAGAATTAAATATTGAATCATAACAAAGCGCCTGTGTGAAAAGCAGGTGTTTTCTTTTTGCCCTATACATCATACAACTGAAGGCGTATAATATTACAAAATTAAAATCAGGAGGACGGATTATGCGCTATATTGATGTATCCACATGGAAGAGAGCCACGCACTATGAAATATTCAGAAACAGCGCCCAGCCGCAGTACGGTGTAACGTTTGACGCAGATATAACAAAGTTTCTCCCATTTGTAAAGGAACGAAAATTTTCGTTTACATTTTCTTTTGTATATGCGGTGACCAGATGCGCAAATGAAATTGAAGAGTTTCGCTACCGGTTTGTGGAGGGAAAACCAGCTGTTTTTGAAACAATTAACACGTCGTTTACTTATCTCGACAAAACTACGGAGCTCTTTAAAGTAGTAAATGTTCCCATGCGGGATACGATGGAGGATTATGTTGCCCTGGCGAAAAAAACAGAGGAGAACCAGACAGCGTATTTCACTGCACCAATGGCAAATGATGTTTATCAGTTTTCCCCATTTCCATGGGTTTCGTATACGCATATTTCCCATACGGATTCTGGGAAAAAAGACCAGGCGGTTCCCCTGTTTGACTGGGGGAAATTCTATGAAAAAGATGGAAAGACATACCTGCCTTTTTCCGTACAGGTACATCATTCATTTGTTGACGGCGTACATATTGGAAAGCTTGCTGAAAAGCTGCAGTGCTTTCTGGATGGCCAGAGCGTGTTTGAAAAATGCTTTCTGTGAGATGTACCCAAAGGGCATGTTATGAGATTTATGCCAGATGATGGGCGCATACCCAAAGGGCATGGTGGTGTTGCATGATTGGGAAATACGCAGGCAAAAGTATTGAAAAATGGCTTAAAATCAAAGGATTCCGGGGATTGGTCCGGATTTGGCGAAAAGTCAGGTTCTGTCATTTGACAAAACTAGTGTACTGTATCATTGATACTCAGCCAAACCTCCCTGCGCAGGCTTCCATCGGACTGCGTTGCCTTCACTCAGCGATGCCGCCGCATCGCCCCGTTCAGGCGCCTTGCCGCTGAAACCCTGTTCAGCGGAGTTTTGACAGATATCAACGATACAATACACTAGAATTATTTACCGCCTCATTGCAAGGAGCTTCGTTTCCATATATGATATATGCGGGAGGTGCGTATTATGGCAAATGAAGATCAAAAAGATTTTAACGCTATGCTGGCCGATAATAAAGACATGCCGAAATTCCAGACGATTACGGATGAAAAGAGCATAGAAAAGTATGGAGGAAACAGAATGTATTTCGCTCCGCCAGTGGATTATGACAGGGTGATGCGTCGTGTACCTTGTGGAAAATTACTTACGGTGGGCGCAATCAGGGACTATTTTGCGAAAATAAACGGAGCGGATTTTACAGAACCGGTAACGGCGGGAATATTTGTTTCGATTGCGGCATGGGCCAGTTTTCAGCGTGCGGATGATAAAACACCTTATTGGAGAACATTGAAAGCTAACGGAGAACTCAATGCGAAATATCCGGGAGGTGTGGAGGCACAGAAAGAAATGCTTGAAAAAGAAGGGCATACGATTATTCAGAAAGGCAGAAAAAATATCAGATACTATGTGAAAGATTATGAAAGCGTATTGTTTGCTCTGGAATAATTTTATCTGATATGAAAGAGTCTGCGTATCATGTTGCCGTCTGGTAAGGCAGTCCGGCATTTTTCCTGTCTTTTCCGCACACCGGCCGGGGCAGGATCACTGTGTCCGGACATGGTGTGCGGGATATTTCATGTAATGGAGGAATGCGCATCAGGAAGTTTTGGGACTACCTTTATCTGGCATAAATTTTATGGGATGATTCTCAGGGTAACGTATGTCCGGGGACAGGGTATGGAATATTTGATGCCGGGGTATGTGGACATTAAAAGCGGAAATAAATAAACGGGTTATACGTACCACAGGCAAGGTTCAGCATACATATAAGCAGCAGTATCAATGAAGCCGGCCAAAGTATCTTTTGTAGTGTTCCGGATTTTCTGATAGTTTCCATGACCGGCATGGACGCAAAGATTCCCGCCGCAAATGCGGTCAGATGAACAGGCGTCAGCACCGAAAGTACCAGCTGTGTGGAAGCGGCGGTACTTCCTGTAAATGTAAACATTTTCCGGATCCAGGCGGCTCCCTGCGCCATATTTTCCGCCCGGAAAAATACAAATCCTGTCATTACCGCCAGTATGACATAAATATGTCCTGCCACTTTCTTTAAACCGCTGCTTTCTTTCTGAAAAAACGGAAGGTATTCTTCCATCATCAGCAGACATCCGTGAAACAGTCCCCAGAACAGAAATGTCACATTTGCTCCATGCCATATGCCGGTACAGGCAAATACAATAAACTTATTGAGACAGGTGCGTACCCGCCCTTTCCGGCTTCCGCCCAGCGGTATGTATAAATATTCCAGAAACCAGCTGGATAAAGAGATATGCCATCTGTGCCAGAACTCCCGGATGGAAGCGGCGGCATACGGATAATGGAAATTTTCCCTGAAATGAAATCCTGTCATCCGTCCGATGCCGATTGCCATATCGCTGTATCCGCTAAAATCAAAACAGATCTGGAGCATATATGCCGCTGCGCCAAGCCAGGCGCCGGCCGGGCTGATCTGGTCCGTCGGTGCGGCAAAGAGTGTATCCGCAATTTCGCCCATATAGTTTGCGATCAGAACTTTTTTGCCAAGTCCGGCAATAAACCTGCGGATGCCCAGGGCTGTTTCTTCTGCGTCAAAGCTGCGGTGCGTCAGTTCCTTTTCCACATCACTGTATTTAATGACCGGTCCCGCAATTAACTGGGGAAACAGGGAAATATAAAGCAGCACATAAGCGAAATTTTTTTGTGGCATTACCTGCGCACGGTACACGTCTATGACATACGACATGGCCTGGAAGGTAAAAAAAGAGATCCCCACCGGAAGAGCCACTCCCGGAACCGGCAGGCCCATGCCTGTGATATGGTTTACGATACCGGTCAGAAATGCCGCATATTTAAAAACACATAGCAGTCCCAGATTCACAACAACTACGGCTGCCAGAATGGCGCTGCGCCATTTCCTGCTTTTGCGGATCCATAACGCACACACATAATGAAAAAATGAAGATCCGGCCATTAGAAACACATAAACCGGTTCTCCATAGGCATAAAAGAAAAGGCTGGCTGTCAAAAGCAGGATGTTTTTTCCCGTGATGGATGGCAGCAGCCAGTAAAGCAGCAGTACCACAGGAAGAAACATACTGAGAAAAACCAGGGAACTAAAAACCATATGCTATCCTCCTGATAGTTTATTCATTAGTCTGGTTTCCGGATGAAATAAAGCGTAACTGAAATACGGGGCCAGAGCGGATATTCTATGGGTAAAACAGGCCCTCCGGAATGCAAAGCGGAGGGCTGGCATGCAGGAATGATTTCCTGGTATTACATGGAATCATCCGTATATTTTTGCTTTTGGAACCGGAAGGCAGGGATTGTCCGCCTTCCCCGGCGTCCGGGAACGATACATACATCTGTCTACAGATGCATGATCCGGTATTATTCACTCTGGCATGTTGTGAAACCACCGCATATGATATATATTTAAAATGCCACCTGATAGTATGTCGTATCTTTAAATTTATTATATGTGCTTTTCAGACTGTTTCGTTTTTTCATACAATATTTTCCTGATGAATCTGCGGCATATTTATCCATATTCGGGTCCAGAATATACCATTTTGCGCCAATTTTCACTTCTGCCCATGCGTGCTTTTGCAGATTTCCGCTGAATCCGTTTGTCTGGCCGACTCCGATTCTCACGCTGTAACCGGTGGCTTTCTTGGCCAGGAACGCACAGGCTGCCGCATAGTGGTAGCAGCTTCCCTTCCCATCTTCGAACATTTCCAGGGCGTAATCTTTTTCCCAGCCGGAATACGGGTCAAAACCAGTTTTGCGGGCATAATCGTATTTCTGCAGATAAGTAAAAAGTTTTTTCAGTTTCTTTCTGGCGCTGTCATTTGTGCCGACCTGCTGCTTTATGATCCGGGCGGCTTTGTTTTCCAGTGTTGCGCCAGACGACGCAGCGCTGGCTGGCTGCAGAACCCAGACTGCCATCAGGCAGAATGCCAGTGTGGCGGCCATGATTTTTTTTACGCTGATTTCTGTTTTTGTAAACATAAACTCCTCCTTGTGGTTTTCCTTAAAAAATTTTTGTGTTTGTGTGGGTAAAGCCCCATCAACAGTATATATCGTCAGGCTGACAAAAGTCAACCGGATCAGGCGGACATACAATGGGGATCTGGTATGACAGCCGCTTCGTTTAGCGGAATTCTGTGGACAGATCCGGAAAAACAATGGATGCGCTGCCGTAATAGTTAATATTCCTCTGTCTCCACACTTCCGTCTGAATAATAGATTTCTATATAGCCGTGTCCGCTGCCGTCACAGTCCGGATAATCTTCCCGCCGGATTTCTGTTTTTTCTTCCGGGTTTATTGTTTCTGGTTTTTTTTCCGGGGACTCCGGGTCCCCGGAGCCGGTCTGGTCTTCATTACAGGCAGCCGCAGCCTGTTCCGATACATATACTTCAAATACATTGTCCTTCTCCTGTAAGGACTCTGTCCGCAGAAGCATGGAAAATCCCTCCAGACCTTCTGCGTCGCAGACAGGAAACGCTTCATAGCATGTTTCACCGTTTACCCTGATATAGATCCGGGACCGTTCGTTTAGTTCCTCCCGGTTAAGAAAGCCTGTAATCTGCGTACAGCTTCCCTGCCGGCTTTCCTTCAGGCGGTCTGCTTTAACGGCGGTTCCCCGGACAGCCGCTTCCATGTCCACAGAGGGCGCTTCCATTACAGGCGCCTGTCGGGCCATATCCGGCAGAAATCTCTCCGCACGTTCGATAATCAGCACATCTGCGTTCTGATCTGTAATTTCCGGGATCTGGTATGGCAGCGCACGGGAAAAACAGGCGTTTTTAAAAGCTTCCGCCAGAAATGGCAGCAGTGCGTTTCCAAAGGAGTCTCTGTACATCAGAAGATTCCCGCTGCCGTCTGATCTGGTAGTTATCTTTGGGGCAAAATTATTTTCCACCTCTTCACAATAGGTAAATTGCGGGGAGGGATTATAATAATATTCTTCTTCCGGATGCGGCATGGCCGGATACAGCATACAGTCCAGATCTCCGGTGAAATCCTTTCTGGTGATGTACGGTCTGTCTGTATAGGCGGCAGGTTCTTTTCCGGCGCTGTTTAGAATATGGCTGGCAGCCAGGGCAGCCCCCTGGTTGTTCCAGTGGGAATCCCGTTTGTGATAAAGTATACGTCCGTCGCTTTGAAAGACGCTGTAGAGATCAGTATAATTTACCTGTTCTGCCTCCAGATATTTTTCCAGCCGCCGCAGATTGCTTTTGCCGTTCCCGGATGGCTGGTAGTAATATGGCATATACTGCCCGTACAGGGAGTTCTTATCTGGTGCGGCCGCAAATACAAATTCTGTGCCATGGTTATGTGCGTATTCCTGAACCATGGCCAGGGAATGAGCCACATCAAACAGCTGGCGGCCGGTCATTGGCTCTGTTCCCTGAAAATCTGCCAGTGAATCTTTGTAAAACAGCCATCCGTCTGTTCCGGTAATGACCCCGTCCTGCGCCGATACGCCAAAACCTTTTTCCAGAAGCAGGGCGCAGGCAGTGACTGCTTCCTTACGGAACGCAAAGTGATCCTCAAACCAGCTTCCTGCTTCATTTAAAAAATATGGATTTAACCGGTCGTCCACAATCAGCCGGGGCTCTGGCGCCTGTTCCCTGTTTTCTGAAGATTCCACGATTCCGGTAAAAAGCAGACCGGCTGAGGGAATCAGACACAGAAGCAGAAAGAGGGAAATATAAACGTAATACTTATTTTTCATACTGATGACTCCTCGTATAATAAGTTTGTAAGCAAGAAAAACAGCTTACAGGCTTATTCTTT
>CANRTU010000083.1 GCA_947642745.1 uncultured Eubacterium sp. | reverse complement strand
AGTATATCAACTGACTGGGGAAGATTCACTACGGTATGTTTTGTGTCGCTTACACTTTTTCTGCAAGAATCCTCTATGTATCAAGCAATTTTCAGAAAAGTTTGGATTTTATATAAATTTGGATTTCAGGAAAAATCCAAAAGTTTAGGTTTTTCCTGCCCATTCTAAGGCGTTTTCTTCCTTTAGGCGTTACGTTAATATGACCTGTGCCTGTTTCATGCCTTCTATGAACTTTTCAAAGCGTTCCTGTGCCTGCCTGTCGATGTCGGCAAGGTAAGCGTTGAACCTGCCACTTGTGAGAAGATTGGTGTATGTAACCTTGCGGTACTGCTTCAGATAGTCCAGATGCCGCTGTCCCCATATGCCTGGTCCCTCGTTCTCTGTCCATCTTATTAATAAATTAATTTCATTAGTACTTGTTCTGCAATTTCTATAAACATCAAAAAGATTTTCTACACTTTTCTCAAACAGAACTGTTATCAGTTCTTCGGGTTTTTAACCCTTCTGCCCTCTCGTTCATTCACCTTTTTTGATTTCATGATACAAAACTCTGCCTTTTTCATTGTCTCCGTCGGAAACCATCAATAAGCCGGAATTATCTTCCTGATGCCATCATCAGTTCAGTCCATGTGTACCCTGCCTGGTGTAATACAGGAGGCATGCCCGGGGGCACGCTGCATCGTGCCCTCCGGGTATAGCGGGCTATACTGACTAAATCAGGAATAAATTATCCGTATCATGCCCTTCAGGGTACAAAGCAGGGCGTACAGATTGCGGGAATGATTTTTCAAACACGCTCCGGCCGTCCTCCGGACAGACAATCTCTGGTATTAATAAATTCAGGCGTTTTTCTCACATACGCCGTATAATCCCGTTTGCCTTTGCGTATATTTCCTTTGGATCAAATCCGATGTCAAACCTGCCGTCCTCATACAGAATCCGGCCGTCCACCATCGTCAGTTTTACATTCTGCCTGTTTGCGCTGTATACAATATTTTTTACCAGGTTATTTTCCGGCTGCATATTAGGCTGGTTTAAATCCAGGAGAATCAGATCCGCCTTATTTCCCGGCACAAGGGCGCCGCACATGGGCAGTCCCATGGCCAGCGCTCCGCCGGTTACCGCCATATAGAGCACTTCCTGGGCCGGAATACATGCGGCGTCCATTTCCCGTACTTTTGCCAGGCCCACCGTCAGAAAAATCTCCCGGAACATATCCAGGCAGTTGTTGGAAGCCGGCCCGTCCGTACCCACCGCCACACCAATTTTGCGGTCCACAAACGCTTTTACCGGGGCGATACCGCTGGCCAGCTTCAGATTGGAAGCCGGACAGGTAACGGCATAAAGCCCCCTGTCCGCAAAGATCCGCATGTCTTCTTCTGTCATCCAGATGCAGTGATAGCCTCCGCCGCCATATGCATAGGCTCCCAGGGACTCTGTCAGGGCGGTAGGGGTTTTGCCATAGCGGCGGATACACTCCTCCACCTCCCGCTTCGTCTCCGCATTGTGCATATAAAATGGCAGACGCAGTTTCTGCGCCAGTTGCGCCGCTTCCTCCATCAGTTGCAAGCTGGTAGTATATTCCGCATGGATTCCTGCCATATAACCCAGCCGGCTGCCCATTTCCGTAATTGCGTAATATTCTTCCTCCATCTGCCCCGGGGAACTGACAAAATTATTCAGCGCACCGACCTGCACGGTACGAAATCCCGTATCCCTTGCCGCCCTGGCGCTGGCCATAGGCAGAAAATACATGTCCGCATTGGAAGTAATCCCGCTGGTAAGATATTCCATGATACCCAGAATATCCAGCCAGTAGGCGTCTTCTTCTGTCAGCAGCGCTTCTTTTGGAAACACCTGCTTTTCCAGCCATTCCTGTAAGGGCAGATCGTCCGCATAGGAGCGTAAAAATGTCATCGCCGTATGGGTATGGGCATTTTTAAATCCGGGCATTAAAAGACAGCCGGACGCATCCACCTCCCGGTCCCACGCCGGCTGGCGGCTGTGACCAGAAGACTCTGCCTCTTCCGGCCTTCCAGCGCAGCTGATCCTGTCGCCTTCCACCAACAGCTCTCCTTCTGTCATGCGAAAAGAATGGCCGCTGTCTGGCTGTAATATTTTCGCGTTAAAAAATCTTATATTCATCCGGGACACCTCCTGACATTTTTTTGTTTTGGCAGTTTACTGATCCTGCGCCGCAGAAGGCTTTATGGCGGATCAGACCAGATGCCGTTACAGCAGTCCGGAAGCTATGTTGACAATTGCTCCTGAAACCAGCCTGCGGAACTTTGGCGCTGTTGCATCCGCACGTTCCCGCACTTCTTTATGGGACAGGGGTTCTTTGGAAATGCCGGCCGCCAGATTGGTAATCAGGGAAATCCCCGCAACCTTCATGCCCATATGCTTTGCCGCCACCGCTTCACAGGCGGTGCTCATGCCCACCGCATCCGCTCCCAGGGTACGGCACATGGCGATTTCCGCCGGAGACTCATATTGCGGCCCCCGCATCTGCACATACACACCCTGTTTTAATGACAGATCCAGACTGGCCGCTGTTAATTCCATCCGCCGGATCAGTTCTTTATCATAAATCTGTGACATATCCGGAAACCGCTCTCCCAGCTCATCCAGGTTCGGTCCCGTCAGGGGCGACGGCACAAAACTGGAAATCTGGTCTTTGATCAGCATCAGATCCCCGGGACAGAGATCTTCCCGTATTCCTCCCGCCGCATTAGTCAGAATAAGCGCCTGCGCTCCGGCCAGCCGCATCAGCCGTATGGGCAGTACCACATCTGACATATCATATCCCTCATAATAGTGCACCCGTCCCTGCATACAGACAATGGGTACATCCCCGATCCTGCCAAACAGAAACCGGCCTTTATGTCCTGTCACAGTAGAGACGGGAAATCCGTCAATTTCATGATAGTCCACCTCTGCTTCCGTCTTCATCTGTTCCGCATAATCTCCCAGCCCGGAACCAAGCACCAGCGCCAGTTTTGGTACAAAATCTGTTTTCTGGCGCAGGCATGTAAAACACTGCCGCAGTTTCCCTGCCACAGGATTTGATTCATTCATTGTATATGTCCTCCATTTCTGTTTTTGCTATATTTTGTCTTTATTTCATGTTACGGCTTTTCTTACATTGTAAAGCATTTTGCGCATTTACTTTTTTTCGTTTTGCGGCATATATTTGCAAAACATGTCAGCTGAAAGCAGATTTTTCCAATATAATCCCGGCAGGTAAAACCGTTTTGTTTCTTTCAGGGATAAAATAATTATACATAAGTTCTGGAATATTTACAATATGGGGTTATAAAATAAGAGTCCACCCCGGACACCTATCCTGCCTTTCCCCGGATAAAGACCAGCATCTGACAGACCGGCTGAACCAGTTCCGGCGCCCGGAACCACCGGCAGGAAAAAACACTTGAAACTTTCCATGGCTTACGATATATTGCACATACAGAAAGGCGCCTGCTGATAACAGATGCCCCGGACGGAGTTCCCCACTCCAAAAGTGGATACTCCCAGGCGAGGTTTTACTCTAATGAGTTCTGCCTGTCCTGTGGACCAGACAGGATAGGTATTTTTATTTCTTCTTACTGTTGCTCTTATCGGGAAAGGTCAGAAACGCAACAACCAGACTGCCAAAGGAAATCAGCAGACCAGTTATCCCTATAAATATCAAAATGATATCCGCAGCTGTCATATTACGCACTCCCTTCCTATGTATTCCGGAAAACCGGTCATTAAGTCCGGGAGGCTGCCGCCCTGTCAAGGGTACTTTCCGTATTTTGGAGTTTCTCATAACCTGACAAAAATTTTAACCTGTACGAAACTGTGGGTAAGAAAAGAAAACGTCCTGATTTTTAATATCATATTAACATCACGGGGTAAAAATAAAAACTGGAAACCCTTTCCCCGGGAGGCAGGCTGCATCGTGCCCTTTTGGTATAACGGATGATGTTAATTAAATTTGGGATCAATTCTCCGTATCATGCGCTTCAGGACACTAAGTAAAAAGTGCGGCTCATGGAAATGATCTTTCAGACACGCTCCATCCCATAAGAAAACGGATGGCCCGTACCATCCGTTTTCTGTCAGTTTCATATTTATTACATCCCTGTCTGCTTCTTCCCTTTCCGGAAATATTCCTCCTCCCTTTCCGGGCCGGGACTTCGTGCATAATTACATCAGCGCATCGTTTCGCAGTATTTCATTCAGATTACAACGCAGCAGGCGCTTTGCGCCAATGTAATAGGCAAGTGTCACAAACAGTACGATGGCAGCCGCAAAGACCAGAACCGGCGCCACCGGGGCTTCCCGCCAGAATACCGCAGGTTCCAGACAGGCCGCGGTCACAGCGGCCTGCGCAGTCAGTACCGTAAGAGGTAAGGTAATAAGCAGTGGTCTGCCTGCTATTACAAACGCTTCTATACAAAAGATCGTCCTCATTTCCCGGAGCGTCAGGCCGATGGACATGTAACGGGCGAATTCCCGCTTTCTCTGACGCAGAAATCCAGATGTGACAGAAAATACACTGGCAATTCCGATTATGGCAAGCAATACACAAAAAGCGCCCAGAATAAACTTCGTGCCGGCTATTAAATTCTCATTTGAGATTCTTTCCTGTATCCGGTTTTCACTTTCAGCCTTATATTTACGGGATACTGTCTGAACAATTTCTTTTTCCAGTCCTGCCAGTCTGTCAGGATCGGTGTGATTGTCTGAAAGGATACGGATATAGCTGTCGGATCCGCTTTCACATACCTGCCGGATTTTGTTTTCCCACATAGTAAGCGGTACAAAGTGCACAAGGGCATAGTTTTCATATTCTTCCCTTAATGCCGGAAGCGCATCCGTATAAGATAATACAGGTACTTTCACTTCCAGGTCATTTTTATACAGCACAGTCGTATGATAATCCTCCTTCACAAACGGAACATATTCTTTGTAACGGAAATTGCTGTTTACTCGATCCCAGATCCGGTTGTATACAATGGCGCCATCCAGACTGGGAGTTATCCCGGACCTGGTACAAAAATTTAAAAAACCCGTATCATCCAGAATGATAACCGGAACAGATACCTGAAACCGTCCATCTGTCGCCCGGGCGCCCGCCACTGCCCCTAACCCGCCAAGAGACGCCAGTTCACTGCTCTGGGAAGCTTCAGGCACAAAGGTCACCGCTTCCGCTTTCTGGTATGCCAGCAGATCCTCTACCCCCGCAGTTTTCCGCAGCTTTTGTGTCACACCGGATTCCGGCAGTCCTGTATCTTTTACAGTAATCATAATATCCCATACATCCTGATAACGTTCGAAATAAGTGAATCTGGTACTGATATCCGAAAGCGTGGCAACACAGAGCATCACTGAAAATCCAAGATATGACAACACCAGCGACAGACTGGATATTCTAAGCGCCTTTCTCTGTGCTTTCAGTGCGTTTCCCGCCAGTTCTCCTTTTATGCCAAAGATTGCGGATAAGATCCTGGAATGTTTCTTTTTCTTTAATAACGGGCCGCCTGCGTATCTGACTGCTTCCAGCGGCGTCATTCTGCCCAGTTTTTTTGCCGGCAGCCATGCGGACAAAAGTACTGTCAGAAAAGAGAGAAAAATCACAGCCGCAAATAAAAGCGGGTGATACTGGAACACAGCTTCGTGGCGGCCCGGTACACCGGCGGCAAAATGATTCACCGCAAGGATCACACCGTAACTGAGCGCTATCCCGCAGACACTGCCTGTTAATACCGGCAGAATGCTTAAAACCATTGCTTCCTGCAGCAGGCAGATCCGAATCTGCGCCGGCGTCGCCCCGATACCCGAAAAAATTCCGAACTGGCGGATCCGGTTATTCATGGATAATTCAAAAGAGTTGCGTATAATTAAAATTAACGACACTGCTACCATAAGCAGTATTACCAGATATACTGTCAGAAGCATGGGCGGCGATTCATCCTCCGGATCGTGAACAAAATACCTGGATAACAGCAGTGAATTGTAAGAAACGGCGTCTTTTTCCACCCCGAGCCGCTCCGCTATCAGCGGCATATCATCATAAACCGATTTAAAATGATAAAAATATACATCCAGAACTATTTCATCTTCCCCGGATAATTCCTCATTAATCACTGCTTTTTCCACATTTGCGAACAGTTCCGCCAGGGATAAATGGCTGATCTGTTTTTTTTCACAGACAATACGTCCCTGCCAGTCTCCTTCATCTAATTGAATCTGCTCCACATCATAGATCCAGAAATTAAAGGCTATGCCGCATAGCAGCGATAAAAACAGCGAGGCTGCCAGTGCCGCTGCCATAACTGTTATGGCGGCTGCCCGGTTATTTTTTATATAACTTTTTGAATAATCCTTCCACATGCCCGCTCACCCCCGTTTCCCCAAAGAAACATGCTTACTCCCTCTGGAGGAATCATGCGCATGGTCGCTGATAATCATTCCATCTTCAATCGTCACAATCCGGTCCGCTTCCAGCGCAATTTTTTCATCATGGGTAATAAGTAATATCGTCTGCTTCAGATTCCGGTTTGAGAGCTTTAAAAGATCCATAATTTCTTTTGAGTTTTTCTGGTCCAGGTTCCCTGTAGGTTCATCGGCCAGCAGTATGGCGGGCCGGTAAATAAGCGCCCTTGCGATGGCCACTCTCTGCTGCTGCCCTCCGGACAGCTGGCCTGGCAGACTTTCCAGTTTGTCTTCTATGCCCAGTGTCTTTACTAATGACTGAAAATGGGCTGTATCCGGCTTTCGTTTATCCAGCAGCATGGGCATCAGAATATTTTTTTCCACTGTCAGCGTAGGTATCAGATTATAAAACTGATAAACCAGTCCCACTTTCCTTCTTCTGAAGATTGCGGCGTCTGTGGCGCTAAGACTGCTGATATCGACGCCGTCAGCCATTACCGTGCCTTTTGTGGGCTTGTCCACACTGCCCAGAATATGCAGAAGCGTTGATTTTCCGGAACCGGACGCCCCGGTCACCGCAACAAATTCCCCTGCGTCCACGGACAGACTGATTCCGTTTAAAGCCGTCACCTGGTTTGCGCCTTTTCCAAACACTTTTTCCACACCGCTACATTTTAATATTTCCATGTCGTCCATTCTCCTGTATGAACTATGCCGTCTGAAGGCGCCATTCCCTTCCGGGCTTTCCTTCCCTTTTCAAGTATTCTTCCATTCTGAAGTATCCTTCCATTCTGAAGAACGTCATTCTCTTGCGGGCTTTCCTTCTGAAGTATCCTTCCATTCTGAAGGCGTCATTCCCTTCCGGGCTTTCCTTTCTTTTTCAAGTATTCTTCCATTCCGAAGTATCCTTCCATTCTGAAGAACGTCATTCTCTTGCGGGCTTTCCTTTCCTTCTGAAGAATTGCCTTCTGAAGAACGTCATTCTCTTGCGGGCTTTCCTTTCCTTCTGAAGAATATGCCGTCTGAAGGCGTCATTCCTTCCAGGCTTTCCTTCTCTTCTGAAGTATCCTTCCCTTCTGCAGTATCCTTCCCGTCTGAAAATCCCGTATGCCTTCCGGCACATTTATCATAACAGATGAAAGTGACATCTTAGTGACTGTAAAAACGGATTTCAAAACATGCGCCGCCCTCCGGCAGGTTGAAGGCCCGGATCGTGCCGTTCTGCATTTCTATCAGCGCTTTTGAAATCGAAAGACCGATCCCGATTCCGGAATCTTTTGCCTTTCTCCCCCGGTAGAACCGTTCAAACAGACGGGGCAAATCCTCTTTTGCGAATCCTTCCCCCTCGTCGCTGATCCGTATCTGCACATAGAGCGGATTTTTTTCATAAGAGCAATGGACTGTAGTGCCAGGCTGTGCCGCTTCCATGCAGTTTTTCATCAGATTCATGACCGCTTCCATCGTCCAGTCCGGGTCCGCCTGAATCTCTGTTCCGCCCATCTCCGCAACATCAATACAAACGCCCTGTTCCATGGACAGCTCATACAGATTGTCAGCGGCCAGGGAAAGAATGGTAAAAACATCCGCCGGTTTTGGATCAGTTACCAGTGTTCCGGCGTCAATCCGTGATAATAACAGCAGCGCTTCTTCCAGATACACCAGCCGGTTTATCTGCTTCTCAATTGCCCCGCCGCACAAAAAACCCGGATGTTCTTTTGCCAATTGTACATTCAGATAAACAGACGTCACCGGCGTTTTCAGCTGATGCGCAATGTTTGCCAGATTTTCCGCAAAATTATTTCGTGCCGTAAGCGCCGCATCCCTGGTCTGGTAAAGTGTGGTCACTGTTTTGTATATTTCATCCTGCAGTCTGGAAAATTCGTCTTCCCGGTTATCCAGAATCAGTCCTCTGCCACCTCCTGTATTTATTTTTTCCAGATACTCCGTCAGCGCCACAATACGGCCGGACCAGCGTTTATGCCAGTATCTGAAAAAGAACAGTAACAGTATCCCTCCCGCCAGAAATCCGGCCACGGCAATCCATACAATCGTTCTCTCCCCCATTCCCAGATCCCCCGGCCCATAACCATAAGCCTCTAAAATAGTTTCATTTCCCTGCCACCGCCTGCCAGCGGCCGTATCCGGCGGATAAAACTCCTTCGCCTTCAGCAGTTCCAGTATGGTCTGTCCGGTATCCGGATGTTTCCGGACCAGACGCTCACAAAACGCTTCCAGTATCTGAAAACATACACGGCTATAGTATCTGTGCATCACAAACATTGTCGTAGCCGCCACAAACAGGCTCACCGGCAATACAGACAGTATGACGCTTTTTACCGCTGGTTTTTGTTTCATGTTTATTCCTCCATACGATATCCAAAACTGCGGATTGTTTTCAGACAGGCCGGGTGGTGAAGCTTTTCCCGTAACCGTTTCATTGTGACAGTCAGTGTGTTGTCATTGACATAGTTCCCATTGTCGTCCCAGATTCTGGCCAGCAGCTGCTCTCTTGTGACAGTCTTCCCTTTGTTTTCCATAAGAATCCGCAAAAGCTGGTATTCTGTCTGGCTGAGGGTAATTTCGCCTTCTGCGCAGAACACTGCCTGACTCTCCTGATCCATGGAAACAGGACCGCAGCAAAGATACCGTTCCCCCGCATTTCCCGCCCTGCGAAGCAGCGCACGGATGCGGGAATACAGCACCTCCAGTTCAAAAGGTTTGGTCACATAATCATCCGCTCCGTCTCCAAATCCGGAAATAATATCCCTGGTATCGTCCCGGACTGTCAGAAATATCACCGGCAGATCTTTCCATCTGGAGCGTATCCATCTGCAGAATCCATCTCCTCCTCCGTCCGGCATATTCCAGTCAATCAGCACAGCCGCCGGAATATGGCGCAAAAACGCTTTCCCGGCGCTTTCCAGCGTGTCATATACGGACACGGCATAGCCTTTGCGGTCCAGATATTCTTTTACAGTCATTGCGATTGCCCCATCATCTTCTATATAATAAATTTCTGTCATGTTTCCTCCTCATGTCAGAGCATGTCTTAACATTATTTCCAAAAACGCCAAAAAGACAGGAACATCCCCTCCGAAGATCCGCCTCCGGAGGGGTCCTGTCATCCTGTTATACGTTTTGCTGTACCAGCCAGTTTTTATTGCATGACACCCACATGCTCTGCCACGGTAAAATCAGCCTCTGTGCATGCCCGGATATCCTCCACCGTATATCCGTCAGCCAGTTCTTTTAAAACCAGTCCCTGCGGACCGACTTCAAAATAACACCGTTCTGTGACAATGTCTGTGACACAGCCTGCGCCGGTCAGCGGCAGGGTGCATTTTTTCAGTATTTTGGACTGTCCGCTCTTTTCACAGTGGTCTGTGGCCACAATAATCTTTTTTACCCCTGCGCATAAATCCATGGCGCCGCCCATGCCCGGCGCCAGCTTGCCGGGAATCGTCCAGTTTGCCAGATTTCCTTCCTGATCCACCTGAAGGGTACCAAGTACGGCTGCGTCTATATGGCCGCCCCGGATAAACGCAAAAGAAGTCGTATGGTCGCAGACACTGCCGCCTTTGATTACAGACGCCGGCTGGCCCCCGGCGTCAATCAGATCCGGATCCGCTTCATCCCAGGAGGGACTGGCGCCGCAGCCTACTATACCGATCTCTGCTTCCAGCCATAACTCCACCCCTTCGGGCAGGTAATTTACACACATCAGGGGAATGCCGATTCCAAGATTTACAAAATCCCCATCCTTAAAGAACTTTGCGCAACGGGATGCTATCAGTGCACGTCCTGTAAGATCTGCCATTATTTCCTACCTCCTTCTGCTTTTGCCTTTGCACGCTGCCACATCGGACAGAGCGGTTTTTTCTCTCCGGTCCTGACATATACCATGTCGATGACAGGCGCCGCGATATCTATTTCATCCGGTCCCAGTCCGCCCACTTCCACCAGTTCTTCCACTTCTGCGATAACCAGATCCGCCGCAAACGCCATGTAGCTGTTGGTAGCCCTTCCGGTAAGCCGGAACGTAATATTGCCTGCTGTATCCGCCTTCCAGGCTTTGATCAGCGCAATATCCGCCCGCATCGGAAGTTCCAGCAGATAGTCCTTTCCATTGATCGTCAGTTTCTGTTTGCCTTTTTCTATATCCGTGCCAATGCCGGTAGGCGTCAGACATCCCCCGAGTCCTGCGCCGCCGCAGCGGATCCGCTCCGCAAAGGTTCCCTGAGGAATGAATTCTACATCCAGTTCGCCGGCAAACATCTGGTCCCTGGCAACCGGATTTAGTCCGATATGGGTTGTGGCAAGGCTTTTGACCCGGTGTTCACAGATCAGCCTGCCCAGTCCCTGGTCCGGCATACCACCGGAAACAGCGATTGCCCGGATATCCTTTACACCCTTGTCCAGTATTCCGGAAATAATCTCCTCCGCTGTCAGCTCTCCATGCCAGTCGCCAAACATGATTGTCTGGCCATCCACAAATTTTTCAAGGATCTCTTCCATCGTAACTACTTTTGATCTCAAATCCCTTACCACCTTTCCTGTCTGATTATTTACCTGCCCTCAAATACAGCTTTCCTCTTTTCCATAAATGCCTTAACGCCTTCCTGAAAATCCATGGAAGCGGCACATTCCCGCTGGGTCGGAATTTCACACTGTGACAGATAATCCGCATAGTCTTTATAACAAGCCTCGTACATCTGTTTTTTCATATTTTTGTAAGAAATCAGCGGGCCGGCCGCCAGTTTTGCCGCAAATTTCATGGTTGCGGACTCCAGTTCCTCCTTAGGAACGACCTGATAAGCCAGTCCGGCTTCCTTCGCTTCCGCAGCGGACAGCGGGCGGCCGGTAGCGCACAGCTCCAGGGCACGGGCAGCCCCGATACTTTTGGCCAGCAGATATGTACCGCCGGTATCCGGCACCAGTCCCAGATTGACAAATGCCATAATAAATTTTGCGTTTTCCGCACAAATCATAAAGTCCGCAGACAGCGCAAGGCTGAAACCGGCTCCCGCAGCTGCGCCGCTTACGGAAGCGATGACCAGTTTGCTCATTTTTTTCATACCGTCTGTCACAACGCCTACTTTTGCGATCAGATCATCCATATTCACATCGCCGCCATCCTGTATCAGCTTGTAAAAATAGCCTATGTCGCCTCCTGCGGAAAAAGCCTTCTCTGTGCCTTTGATCACAACCACTTTCACCGCCGGGTCCTTTTCGGCGGCGTCCACCACACAGATCAGTTCATCCGCCATCTGTGAATCAATGGCATTTAAATTTTTCATGTAATTCATTGAAATAATGCCAACGCCGTCTTCCACCGTATACTGTATTTTGTTTAGTTCCATAAAACGACTCCTTTCTGTTGTTTTTATATGTTATTTTTTGGATATATTGCTACTGTCATGCCAGACCATAACAATATTAGTTTGTTTATAGTGCACAATTTTTTTGCGTTTTTCTGCTTTTATTCATTATATGATACAAATGCCGGAATGTAAAATACCTGGTTTGTCATGGATATATAACCTCTCCGGTATCATTGCGGGAGCGTGTGATTATTTCACGTTTTTTCGCACTTACCGCCAGAGCGCAGGATTTTCTCCGGCGCCGGATCATGTACCGTGCTTCTCCGGCTCTGTTTCTGACCCCCCCCCCGGCACAGGCCTGTGGAATGCCGGATGCCCCGCGAAAAAAGCTGCCCGGATAAGAAGTATTCATGGAACAGACGCCACGGCGGCTGACAGACCTGTGATCTGTACCGGCAAAAAGCGGAGAACCTGATTGTTTCAGGCTCTCCGCTTCTTTATTACAGAAGATCCGTATTTACAGACGTTTTTTACAGTCTCTGTTCTTCTGTCCCACCATTTTCTGAACTCTTATTTCTCATCTGTACCCAGTCAATGATCAGTGTTTCGATTATTACCAGAGACGTTATCATTAAGTCAGTCAGAATCAGCCCTTGCACAGACATACGCCATCTGAAATACAGTAACACATTGAACAGAATCAGACCTAAAGTGAATTGTATTATATTCTTCCGGAAATTCGTAAATCTGAAATATTTTTTTATATGGCATCCCCTCCCTTTATTCAACGACATATATCACTCTGTTATCACTTTGAACAGCATGGTGGATCTGGTAATACACCCCGATTCCTTTTTTGGCAAAATAAGCCTTATTTACCGCTTTTTCAAACGATGATTTTCCACCAGACACCTATAACCGAAAGGCCCCGGCCTGCGCCCGGCATAACTCCAATCAGACCTGCAGGCGCTGCATTTACCGTTGCTGCTTTTGTTAATCCTTCTTCGTATAAATACACTACGCCTTTACGATCCATATCTCCTGATTTCACTTCCGGATAATACGCATCATCGCTTATCCATGCGGCAGTATTGATATGATAAATATCCAGAAGCCTTGCGTCATACGCCCGCTGACTGATTAGACTCTCACGAAACATATGGGATGCTTCATCTAATGCCTGCATCATCTCATCTGAAGATGGTTCCAGTGGTTCCGATGCTTCAATATTCTGCAGAAGCACCATAGATCCATATTTACAGACGTTTTTTACAGTCCCCGTTCTTCTGTCTCACCATTTTCTGAACTCTTATTTCTCATCTGTACCCAGTCAATAATCAATGTTTCGATTATAAATAAAGCTACAAATATTATACCTGTCAGAATCATCCTTTTCACGGACACCGGTGGTGTATCAAAATACTGACACACAATCCATAACATCATCCATAAAGTGAATTGTATTTTATTCTTCCGGAAATACGTAAATCTGAAATATTTTTTTATATGACATCCCCTCCCTTTATTCAACAACATATCTCTCTCTGTTATCACTTTGAACAGCATGGTGCGTCATCTCATCTGAAGATGGTTCCAGTGGTTCCGATGCTTCAATATTCTGCAGAAGTACCATAATCTGCCTGACTGTTCCGGTCTGGTCCCCCGCCACTCACTCAGCGTCCTTCTTCCATTGTTGGCATATGATTCTGTTCTTTCTGTACTACAATCCTGATTTTCCAGAATCTTTTCACTTTTCTAACAATAATTGTAAACCTGTTCAAAATATTTGTCAATTATTTTTTATTTATGTAATCTGATATTATGGCGTGTTTGAAAAATGCTTTCCGGAAGATATTCCCAAAAGGCATGATACATCGTGCCCTCCGGGTACAAAGCCGCCAGAACGCAGGATTTTCTCCGGCGCCGGATCATGTACCGTGCTTCTCCGGCTCTGTTTCTGACCCCCCCCCCGGCACAGGCCTGTGGAATGCCGGATGCCCCGCGAAAAAAGCTGCCCGGATAAGAAGTATTCATGGAACAGACGCCACGGCGGCTGACAGACCTGTGATCTGTACCGGCAAAAAGCGGAGAACCTGATTGTTTCAGGCTCTCCGCTTCTTTATTACAGAAGATCCGTATTTACAGACGTTTTTTACAGTCTCTGTTCTTCTGTCCCACCATTTTCTGAACTCTTATTTCTCATCTGTACCCAGTCAATGATCAACGATTCGATTATAAATATAGCTGCAAATATTAAACCTGTCAGAATCATCCTTTTCACAGACACCGGTGGTGTATCAAAATACTGACACACAATCCATAACATCATCCATAAAGTGAATTGTATTTTATTCTTCCGGAAATACGTAAATCTGAAATATTTTTTTATATGGCATCCCCTCCCTTTATTCTACAACATATCTCACTCTGTTATAACTTTGAACAGCATGGTGGATCTGGTAATACACCCCGATTCCTTTTTTAGCAAAATAAGCCTTATTTACCGCTTTTTCAAGCGATGATTTTCCACCAGCTGCAGCAATGACACCTATAACCGAAAGGCCCCAGCCTGCGCCCGGCATTGCACCAACCAGTAATCCCATAGCTTCACCGACCGTTTTTGCTTTTGTTAATCCTTCTTCGTATAAATACACTACGCCTTTACGATCAATATATCCTGATTTCACTTCCGGATAATACTCATCATCGCTTATCCGTGCGGCAGTATTGGATTGTACCCGGTTCTTCCCTTATCCGGACAATTGGCTAACAAGCCGGAAAAATCTAATTCCTCCATCACTTTTTTCAGGGTATAGACCGGATCGTCGCCAGGTAAACTCAATTCGAAGAAACTGAAGTTAATTTTCTGTTGCCCAATTTCAAAAAAACCGTTATAATATTTATTGTTTAGCATAGTTACATTATAACATGTTACGGAGAAAGATGGCTGTCGTTAGCCATCTTTTTTCTCTTTTTATGTAAAAGCTTCAGAGGCAGGTGTGATTCGCATGAATCACACCTGCCTCTGTTTGGGACTATCTATTTCCCGACAGCCCCATTAATGCGAATCCTGTGTTTGAGTGCCATTTCCAGTTGCCTTCCTTTCTGCAAGGGCTGTATCGTTTTCCCTTACACCCCTATAGGCAAAAGGAAATGGCAGAATCCGAAGTCCTGTCTGCATAAATTTTTCAAAGTCTCATCTTCAGCGATGGCAGCATTGATCTTCTTCACCAGCTGGCCGACTCGGACATCGCTGATGCCGATCTTTTTCCCGACTTTCACTTTGGACAGCCCTTCCATAAACACAAGCCGGTAGACCTTCTGCCACTGCTCCGGCATTGCCGCCACAAGCTCCCGCAGACGGATGATCGTGTCCGGGACTTCTTCCTCATCCGATACAGACAGCTGCTCCTCCAGGCGGCTGCTGTCGCCAATGTCATCGCCATCAGGATCGGTCTGTCCGTCCAGGGACTCCAGTACCCGGTGTCTGCCGGGGATTTCATCAGAAAACGGCTCCCTGCCGTATTTCTCCTTAAAATCAGCGATGAACTGTTCCTTCCACTTGTCACAGATGGGCTGGTACCATTCCGGCAGCTTGTTTTCCCTGGCGTTGATGTACACCTCATGGTCGTCCATCTTGTGGAGAGCAAGGATATCCACGTCCTTAATCCCATGCTCTCCCGGCTTGTATTCGGTAACAAAATTTCCGTTGTCATCAAATAATTTGTAAGTACCTCTCTTGTCTTGCGGCGTTTTCTTGATTTTCATAAGTTGTCCTTTCCGCCTGCTTGACGGGAAGGACAATAAGGTACAAAAAGCCGGATGCGGTATGCACCCGGTTATCCCATGCCTGAAAAAGGGTATAAGGAATAAAGGGTACATGCTGCCGCTTCCCCACTGACCGAATCAGCGGAAACAGCTTTATATATCCAACATTGCCCTTATACGTAATCAGGCTTATTGTGATTTTTTTACTCGAAGCATTGCTCCATTGACATCTTTGAAACAGCGCTCCCGGCTTTAAACCGAAGGCCACCGGAATATTTTCTTTTGGCCGTTCCTATGAAATTCACACTTTCACTGGTAATAAGCGCATATTTCCGATATAATGTGTTTTAGTGGGATTTGATATGGATTCCTTAATCCATGAGTACCGTACCTCATCAACTAATAACCAGAATATTGTTAATTTGCTTAATAGCAATAG
>CANRTU010000082.1 GCA_947642745.1 uncultured Eubacterium sp. | reverse complement strand
AGCGTTCTATAAGATAAAAACCCTCCGGGAGGATCGCAGGGTCTGCCCCGGCGAAACGAGGGCACAGCGCCGGAGGAAAAAAAGCTGCCAGGAGTCAGCCCGCCGCAGGCGGAGTATCCGGCTTCGCCGGATAATTTTTAATCTTATAGGAAAGAGCGTCCGAAAGAGCGTTCTATAAGATAAAAACCCTCCGGGAGGATCGCAGGGTCTGCCCCGGCGAAGCGAGGGCACAGCGCCGGAGGAGAAAAAGCTGCCAGGAGTCAGTCCGCCGCAGGCGGAGTATCCGGCAAAGCCGGATACTTTTTACTTTATGGGAAAGAGCGCCTGAAAGAAAATGCCGGACAGGACCGTCCCGCAGCAGAGGAGAAGATGTTGCGGGGGCAGCCGGGAGTATCCGGTTTGGACGGATACTTTTTATAAAAAGGGGTAAGATGAAACAGTAATGTGGTGATTGCGCAGCTTCATTAGTATTGCCATAAATTATAACAGGAAACTGTTGGAGGAAAGGCCATGAATCATAGGAGAAGTGATGCTGCTCTAAAGATCAGCAGGATGAAGCACGAGAGGGAGCAGCAGCAGCGGACGATGAAGAAGGAGGACTTTTTATTAAAGCAGATTGATGAATTCCGGGAGAAGGCAAAGCAGCTGCAGACTCTTTTAGATACCAGGGAGGAAGAGGTACAGAAATTACAGTCACAGGTAAATGAGAAACAGTCCCGGGCGGACAGGCTGGATGAAATGATCCGGCTCCGCCAGACAGAAGCAGATAAAGTTGTATCCGGGGTGAACCGTCAGATGGACCAGCTGGTGACACAGCTGCAGATGACGGTGGATAAACTGGCGGAAAATGCGGCCACACAGATCCAGGAACTGAATCAGAGGACTTCAGAACAGATGAACCGTATGTCAGACACACTGACAGGCCAGATTGGGGATATGACACGAAGCACAACCGAAAGCATCGGTGAAATGACGCGGGATGTGACGGACCGGATCGGGGATATGACGAAAAGCACAACCGAAAGCATTAGTGAAATGACGCAGGATGTGACGGGTCAGATCAGGCAGATGAGCAGTGATACCAGATCGGATGTCCGGCATATGTCAGAACTCGTAACGGGCCAGATCAACCAGTTCCAGGCAGATACAAGGTCAGATATTCATCAGATGACGGATACAGTGACAGACCAGATCGGCCGTCTGCAGACGGATACCAGGTCGGACATTTATCAGATGACGGAACAGGTAACGGGCCAGCTGAACCAGTTCCGGATGGATACCGGTTCAGAAATCAGTCAGATGACTTCTGCGGTGGCGGACCAGTTTGACCGGTTCTGGTCAGACACACAGTCGCAGGTCAGCCAGATGACCACAGACACAGCGCAGCAGATGGAACGTTTTCGTACAGAAACAGGTACGCAGATTGGCAGGATGACCACAGAAACGTCAGACCAGCTGGACCGGTTCCGTACAGAGACAGGTACGCAGATCGGCCAGATGACGGCGTCTGTGACGGATCAGTTTGAACGGTTCCGTATGGACACTGGTGAAGAGATCGGGCGGATGACCACGGATATGTCCGAACATGTCCGCCGCATGAGCGAAGAGAGCCGGAATGATATTATGGAGATGACCGGAGATGTGACGGGCCAGATCAGCCAGATGACCGGGGTGGTGACTGAGCAGTTTGGCCAGATGTCCGTCCAGATGAACCGTATGTCAGAAAACAACCGTAAAGAACTGGAAGCGCTCACCAGGGACAGCCGTGAAGTAATGGAACAATTGACCGCAGATGCCGGAAAACGTATCCGGGATGAAGTGGAGCAGATTTCCAGGCATTCTGAAGATGTAAAACAGACAGTGAATGAAATTAACGGACAGGTAACCGGATTAAAGGAAGAGTTATCCGAGAAAATTCATACGGAAGATGTGAAAGTTTACCGGAATATCAAAGATTTATTTGAAGAGCAGAAGCCTTTGTTCGGGAATGTGGAAGTAAGTCCTAAGAGTATGAAGCCGGTAAAAAAGTATATCTACTGGCTGATTCTGTTTGGCATACTGGATCTGGCCGGTGTCATTGCACTGATATTAATGGAGGCAGGTGTTTTTTAAGTGGATTTTGAACAGGAAACAGCCGTCTGGGTTATCGGGCACAAAAATCCGGATACGGATTCGATCTGTGCGGCAATAGCCTATGCGGATTTGCAGAATAAAGTATCAAAAGATAAATATGAGGCGAAACGGGCCGGTAATCTGAATGAAGAGACAAAGTACGTACTGTCCAAATTTAATGTCCGGGTGCCGGATTTTGTAGACGATGTACGTACCCAGGTGAAAGACATCGCATTTCGCAGGACAGTGGCGGTGGACAGCCGGATTTCCCTGAAAAAGGCCTGGGAGCTGATGAGTACCAGTAAAGTAGTTACCCTGCCGGTGACAAACAAAGAAAATGAGCTGACGGGTCTGATTGTAAACGATGATATTGCGAAATCCTATATGGATGTGCTGGAGCCGGGGATTCTGTCAAAAGCCAGAACGCCTTATCAGAATATGATAGAGACGTTAAACGGCACGGTGCTGGTAGGAAACGCTTATGGCCGCTTTACAAAAGGCAAGGTGATTGTAGCGGCCAACAGTCTGCCCATGTCGGAAGAGAGTATGGAAAAAGACGACCTGGTAATACTGGGAGACCGGGAAAGCATGCACAAATGTGCCTTAAAACACAACGCAAGCTGCATGATTATCTGCGGCGGCACACAGGTGGCAAAGGATATTCTGGCGGAAGCCGAGGACAAGGAGTGCGTGATTATCAGCACTCCCTACGACCCCTTTACAGTCTGCCGTCTGATTACCCAGAGTATGCCGATTAAACAGTTTATGAAGAAAAAAAACCTGGCGAAATTTGAACTGGATGATTATGTGGACGACGTACGGGAAGTAATGTCAAAGCTCAGGTACCGGGATTTTCCGATTCTGGACCACGAAGGTTCTTACATAGGCATGATGTCCAGGCGGAATCTTTTGAATATGCAGAAGAAGCGGATTGTGCTGGTAGACCATAACGAGATGCAGCAGGCAGTCAACGGAGTGGAAAATGCGGATATTATGGGGATTATTGACCATCATAAAATCGGAAGTCTGGAGACGCCAAGGCCGATTATGTTCCGCAACCAGCCGGTGGGCTGTACGTCCACGATTATTTATCAGATGTACCGGGAATACGGGGTGGAAATTCCTAAACAGATCGCCGGCGTACTGCTGTCCGCCATTATTTCAGATACGCTGCTGTTTCGTTCACCGACTTCCACACCGGTAGATCAGGATGCGGCGGAACAGCTGGCGCAAATTGCCGGCGTGGATATGGAGCAGCATGCCAATGAAATGTTCCGGGCTGGAAGCAATTTTGCTTCCAAAACGCCGGAGGAACTCTGTTATCAGGATTTCAAAACATTTGCGGAAGCCGGAGTCCAGTTCGGAGCTGGCCAGATCAGCGCCATGAGCAGGGAAGAGCTGGATGAGGTAAAAGAGCGGATTCGTCCGTATTTGCAGACAATTATGAACGAACGGGGGCTGCAGATGGTATTTATGATGCTCACCGATATTCTGAATGAGACATCAGAAGTGATCTGTATGGGAGAGCAGGCGGACGAAGCGCTGGAACAGGCGTTCCACAGACAAAAGCACAATGACGGCTACCGGCTGCGGGGCGTGGTATCCCGCAAGAAGCAGCTCATTCCGGAACTGGTGCAGGCGATTCAGAATCTGGAGGGATAACTTCTCCGGCAGCGGCGAGTTCTATCATGTGCCGGAAACGAAGTAACGTACCATGACGTGTGGCACAGGCGGAAACAGATCTGGCAGGGATTATTTTGGCGGATGGTCGATGAACAGCATATAAATGCCGCCGGTCTGGCTTTTCCAGCTGGCGCATATGACTTCCGCCTGTATCTGTGGCAGGGATTATTTTAGCAGATGGTCGATGAGCAGCATATAAATATCGTCGGTCTGGCTTTTCCAGTTGGCGCATATGACTTCCGCCTGTGCCTTATTCATGACTTTTAACGTCAGTTCCAGCTGGGGAATGCCTTTATCCCGCAGCTGGCAGTGGACTGCATACTTTTTTTCCGGCGTCATATAATAATCCGCCACTGCGGATGTGGCGGCTGCCAGGGAGAGCTGGTTATCTGCGAGATACTGCCGGATATCTGTCTGGATTTCTTTATTAATTTTGTTTTCAAAAAAATGCAGTGATTCCCGGCCGGCGGGCGTAATGGAATACTGTACATTATTGTGGGAGGTTTCCTGCTGGATAAACTGGGCGTCGTTTAATTCATGCAGGGCCTCCTGTAATGTGAAATACGAAGTATATTCCCGGTTCAGAAAAAAATCCGCCAGCAGCGTGTTTGTCAGCGGTGTTTCGGACTGTTCCAGCATGGATAGGATCATTAATTTATACAAAGTAAGCGGTTCTGCCATTGGAGACCTCCTTTTTGAGTGTTCCGGATATTTTCCGGGCAGTGTAAAAACGGCCCGTTTAAAACCAGACGGATACAGCCGGCTGGTTTTTATTACATTATGAAAAGAGCTGGGTCTGAACAGAGCGTCGTATTACGGCATATTACAGAAAATATGTTTCAGATACGCTCTGGAAGGATGCTCTGGACATGTTTTAAGTATAGCACATTATTTTATTTCTGCAAACAAAACGTGTCGTCAGCCAGACGCAATTGTACGACACAGAAGTCCTGGAACAGTCAGCAGGGCGGGAAATTACGAAAGATGGTAGTCTGTGATGATCCGTCGTTTGGAAATCTTTCATGGGGCGGAAGTTTTGCCGGCCTGAATCCCGGGAGTACCGGAGCCTGTCTTAAAACATAAATACCAGTTGTTTTTTTTACGGCTGGTATGGCACAGATGATGCGGGTGGATAAAACTTACAATAAAAAATACCAGCCGGTGATCTTCCGGCTGGTATTTTTTATTGTAAGGGTCTGCCGCCCCTTATGATTTAAGTTCTGTCAATCACGATATGGCGTGGCTGGCCGGTGATCATAACAGGCGTCAGTTCCGCCTGGATCAGCGGACGGATATAATTTACCAGTTCCTGGCTGACGTTTGTGCCATTTTCGGTGATCCATTCCAGCGGTACCTTTTTCTCAATATTTGCGATTTTGTGCACGTCGTAAAGGTCTGTCGTGCAGATGTAAGGATCGCTGGAAACTCTTTTCAGAATTACCATTTTGCCGGTTTCGCCTTCCGATGCGGCTTTGACAGCAGAGCCGCCTACCTGGTAGGCTTCGGTAATGTCTACCCTGGAAGTCAGATGTCCGGCGCATCTTTGCAGTGTGGAAAGCTCGATGGACCTGGATTTGCAGCCCAGTTTCTCACTGACCAGGGTGGCCAGATATCTGGCAGTGCCGCTTAACTGTTTGTGTCCGAAAGAGTCCACATATTCCGTATGGTTTGTCAGTTCAAATACATATTTACCCTCTGCTGTGCGGATACCTTCTGAAACAGCTATGACAATCGAATTCTTTTTCTTCAACAGTTCAGCTGTTTTTTCGATAAATGCGTCCACATCAAACGGAAGCTCCGGCAGGCAGATCATATCCACGCCCTCGCAGTCTTCGCAGGTGGCAAGAGCGGCGGCGCCGGTAAGCCATCCGGCGTTACGTCCCATAATCTCAATGACAGTGACACTTTTGATATCATATACAAGACCGTCTCTGATCACTTCTTTTGTAATAGAAGCGATATATTTGGCTGCGCTGCCATAACCGGGCGTATGGTCAGTCACCGCAAGATCATTGTCGATGGTTTTTGGAACGCCCATAAAACGGATCGGGCTGTTCATCAGTATCGCATAGTCAGAGAGCTTTTTGATCGTATCCATGGAATCGTTGCCGCCAATGTAGAAAAAGGCGTCGATTTCATATTCTTTCAGGATTTCAAAAATTTTGTCATAGATGGCTTTGTCATCGCTGATCTCTGGCAGCTTGTACCGGCAGGAACCTAAAAAAGCGGATGGCGTCCGTTTTAAAAGCTCCAGATCCAGATCTGAACGTACCTTCTCCTTCATATCTACGATATTTTTTTCCAGAAATCCCTGGATACCATGCCTCATGCCATATACTTTACTGGCGCCAAGGTCCAGTGCAGTCCGGAACACCCCTGCCAGACTGGAATTGATGACGGCTGTAGGGCCGCCAGACTGTCCTACAATTACATTTTTTAACATGTGTACCTCCCAATACTTATATTTTTGTATAAACATTATTATTATAACACAGATGGTCAATTGTTACAATAATTGATAATAAATTGACAATATTTTTGGGCGTAAGGACGAAACAGTATGAAAAACCATGACGCTGTTTCGTATATATTGCAGAATCATGTCCTGAAAATGCCTGTCTGGAAATGAGGAGGCACAGTGATGACGGTCTTTTACAGGTTGTCAAACGCCACAGTCTCTTTCTCCAGTCCTTTCACAACTTCCCTGCTCACATCCATCCGCCGTGTGATATCTTCCATATCATCCGCAAGATTTCTTGTATTTCCCGCCATGCCGGCAATTCCGCTGGCGCCCTCGTCAATGACCTTTGTGATGGTGCTGATAGAATCGGCGATGCCGGACATGGAGGTGTTCAGATGTCTGGTCCGTTCGTGAAAGGCGTCCATGGTCTGCCGGATATGGGCGGCGTCTTCTTTATACTGGCTGCCGGACTGTACAAATGCCTCAAATTCCGTAAGGACGGATTCATTCATATAGCGGATCAGTTGCCGGGCGTTTTCCGCAAGGTTATAGACAGCGGCAGTGACCACACTGTTAATTTCCTGGATCCGGCTGGCCGTCTCCTGGCTGGAACTGGCCAGTTCCCGTACTTCGCTGGCAACGGCGGCAAATCCCCGGCCGGCCGCTCCCGCATTGGCGGCTTCCACAGATGCGTTAAGGGAGATCAGTCTGGTCTGCTGGGAGATGTTTAAGATGTCGCTGGTCAGTGTTTCGATCTGATCCACACTTTTGCTTTTTTCAATGGCATGGTTGAGGGCCTGGAGGATTTCCTCAGCTTTTGCCCCGGTGACCTCCACGCTGTTGCGGGCGGACTGCTGCATCGCGTCCGCACGGGCGTTCATCCCGGCCGTATAATCTGTAATGGCGCTGCATTCTTCAGCGATATTGCGCACATCATGCAGGACGCTTTCTGTATTGTCATGGATGACAGAGGCGTTGCCGGCTACTTCTTCTATGGTAGCGGACAATTCTTCCGCCAGGGAAGAGAGATCCGCCGCACTACCTTTGGAATCCCTGGTCCGCTTTAATACTTCGCCGGTCATATGGCTGATGCGGCCGGAGCTGTTCTGGATGGTTTTTAGAATGCTTCTGACCGGAATGACCACATATCTGGTAATCAGCTTCAGATCCGCAAAGACCAGTATGATACAGGCAATGACAGCGGCTGCGCCGGCTACCAGGGACAGTGTATAGACAGAAGAGAGTTTTTTTCTGGCGTCTTTTGTCTGACTGCTGATGGAAGCATCCAGGGCGTCAATATCTGACTCCATGGCGTTTGTGTATGCGGCCGCCTCGTTATTGGCAAGGGCATAGGCGTCCTGGGTCTTGTGGCTGGCGCTGGCGCAGACAAGCTGTACCAGTGCGTGTTTGAAGGAAGCGTAGTCTGACAGCAGGGATTCATACAGGGGCTGGTCTTTTGCCAGGACATAGTGGCTGTATTCTTCCAGCATATGGTCCAGCAGGGCTTCTTCTTCTTTGATCTCTCCCACGAGGGTAATCATCGTATTATAATCGGTGGCCACGATATGGCTCAGGGCCATTTTATGTATATTCATGGATGTCTGGCAGATTTCCGCCAGACGGCTTTTTCCATCCATATAGTTGTCTGCGATGCTGGAAGCGCTGGCATTCACGTTATGGATGTTGACAATGGATAGAATATTTGACAAAACCGCCACGATGCCCAGCAGGGCAATCGGTATAATTAAACGGGATTTTAAGCTGATATTTTTCATAGTAATGAAAACTCCTTACCAGGCGTGTAATAATAAATGAAAGTACCGGCATTTTTCTGTAACTGGATCTGTCCTGCCGGCGGCTGTTACGGGGCGATGATCCCTTCGGTCATCAGATCCAGCTGTTCCTGCAGGCTTTTACCAGAAGGGTTTCCTGCCAGGATCTCTGTGGTAAATGCGATGACCGGATCCCAGAAATTACCTCCGATGCGCTGGAGGCAGGAAAACTCTGACTGTTCCAATAGTGCGGCAATGGCCGGGGCGTTTTGTACTTCCTGTGAAGCCGCCGCATTGATATTGGACGGGCCCTGTCCACGCAGCAGAAACCGCAGTTTCTGGTTTTTTTCACTTGTAATCCATTCTGCCAGTTTTGCGGCCCATTCCTTGTGGGCGGAGTAGGCGTTGACCCCGATCAGCTTGTAACCGGAAAAAGAGGCCATCTGTACCTGTTGTCCGCCGCAGGTATAAGACGGCAGCTTTGAGGCGCCATAGCCGCTGCCCCAGGCTTCTTCCACGGTGACAGCGTTCCATACGCCATTAATGCCGGCGATAATGGTACCGTCCTTTACGCCTTCCACAAATCCGGCGTCGCTGGTACTGATAAATCCGGGATGTGCCGCAATGTCTGTCATGGCCCGGGCCACGTCTGTTCCACGGATGTCTCCCTCTGTACTGTTCCAGGTGCAGTAATTGGTAATTCCGTCGTCGTTGAGGCCCACAGTAAGGCCGGTGTTGCCAAACAGGGAATATACGTACCAGCCGGAAGACCATTCCATGGATACTTTTTTACCGGCGGCTGCGGCAACATCCAGCATCTGGTCAAAGGAGCGGATATCCTCTTTGGAAAAATAGTCCTTATTATAATAGAGAAAATATCCGTTATCCGCAGTCAGGGGCAGAGCGTAGAGGGTATCATTCACAGATGCGGCAAGGACAGCTTCCGGCAGGTTCGCTTCACGTACTTCATCAGCATGTTCCACCGGATCCAGTGCGCCGGCGGCCACCAGGGTGTTCAGCTGGTCGTCGGCAAACGCAAAAACATCCGCCCCCTGTTCCAGATCCCCCATCAGGGCGTTTGTGCAGTTGCTTTCGCTCTGGGGTTCATAGGTAATTTCAAAATCCGCCTGTCCTTTGTACGTTTCCAGAAATCCGTCAATAATCTGACGCAGCAGCGCCTCGTCTTCTTCGGCGCCCCAGACAGTCAGGCTGACCGGGGCTGGAACCGGATCGGACGCGGGCTCTTTTTTTTGCTCTCTGGGGTTTTTCTGCGTACAGCCGCACAGGAAAACAGCCAGCAGAAGGGCCGGAAGTCTCAGTATCTTTTTTTTCATCATGATTTTCTCCGTAGCTTATAATAATATGAAAAATAGTCTGCGACAGGCGTTTTTTGCGCCGTTTACAGATAAAGGAATTTATTATTTATCATAGCATTTCTGACTATTTTTTTCAATCCGGCTTTTTGAAAAATAAGGAGACATAAAATAAAGAAATCCTCAAAAGGACATGGTGCGTCATGTCCTTTTGAGGATTTTTATGGGTTCAGATATCCGGCTGGTTGTAGTCTTCCAGCGCTTTGACAGTATGCAGATGGAGGTCTTCTTTTGTTCCCTTGTCCAGCTGCGCATAACAGGAATAGATAATATCCAGGATAATCAGAATCGGAAACTGGGGGGAGATAACATTTCCATGATTTAAATGCCGCAGAGAGGGGATATGGACGATTTCTGTACAAAATTCACGGAATTTTTCATCGTTTCTGGCAGTGATCAGAATCGTTTTTGCGCCCCGTCTGTTTGCTTCCCGCAGCAGATATAAAATAGCCTGGGAACGGCCGCTGATGCTGATGCCAAACACCAGATTCTGCTTTTCCTGAAAAATCGCCTGCATCCGGATCAGGTCATTATCCTGTAAGGAATCAATATTGACGCCGATACGCATAAAGCGCATTTCCATTTCCGCAGCGGCATGACCAGAGCTGCCCCGGCCGCATACAAGCACCCGCAGGGAATGTTCCAGATAATCTGCGATACGGGCAATCTGTTTTTCGTCCACATGGCTGTAGGTTTTGTTTAACAGTTCCTGATAAGCGTTCAGAATCATTCTGGTGTTTCCGGTCATGGAGTCTGGTTTTGGCACGAACGTCATTTCGTACTGGTACATAAATTCCCGGTAACCCCGGTAACCGCATTTCTGGGCAAAACGGGACAGGGAAGCTTCGGATACGTACAGCCGGTCAGAGATGGACCGGGAAGAAAAATCTACTTTTGTCTGGTTGCTGATAAAAAAGTCGGCAATACTTTTTTCCACAGCGGTAAACTTGTCATAATTCATTCTGATTACAGGGACTACAGATTTGATATAATATTCCATTCACTATCCTTTCAGCCTGTCCTGTGTACGGTATCATTGATATTCAGTGTCAGTGTCTGTCAGGCAGATAGAAGTTTCCTGAGTGCCAATGATGCAGTATACGGAAACAGGAACCATAGATTTTATGTCATAAGCTTCATGTGTCTGATTCATTCTGTGGAACAGGGCGTGATTGATTTTCTTCAGGCTGAGGGTAAATACAGTTTGTCTGTCCGTACGCCGGAGCCGGACGGCTGATCAGACTCCGTATGATCTTATTGTGTACGGTCTGTCCGGACTTTATGCGTGACAGGCGCTGGCGCTTATCCGGAGGCAGGCAGTGTAAGGATGATTCCGGATGTATGTGGCAGAGGAGATATCCGGTGTTGGGACAGGGCCCGGTGCGAAGCGGTGGCACACCAGGCTCTGCAGGAAGAGTCACTTAATCACAGTGTTTTATTAAATCCTACACTGCCTGTCCGCCGGATAAACGCCAGCAATAACAGCTGGTGCGGCCGGACTTTATGCGCCGCAGAGACCAGTGTTACGGTTACCTATGTCAGAAATGCGGTTTTTGCGGCCCGGATCATAAAAGCGGCTTCCTTTACTACCGCCATGTCTTCTCCGGCAAGGGCCGGCAGCGGCTTTCTTACGCCGCCGGTTTCCAGGCCTTCGTTCACTTTCAGTACGGCTTTTATCACGCCGTAAATCGTACCTTTTGCGGAGCATAATCTGGAAATAATTTCATTGACGGCATACTGGATTTCCCGTGCTTTGTGAATTTCCCCGTTTTTAAGACAGGTGTCCATTTCTACGAACAGTTCCGGCATGACGACACATGTGACTCCGATGGCGCCTTCTGCGCCCATGATCCTGCCGCTGATAAACTGCTGGTCGCAGCCATTGAAAATCATGCAGGAATCTGATGATAACTGACGGAATATTTCAATATCCCGTACTGGCATGGAGGCGTTTATGACGCCTGTCAGCCGTGGATTTTTCAGCATTTCTTTGAAAAGGCCGCTGGTAAGGCTGGTGCCGGTGAGTTCAGGAATATGATAAATCAGAAAATCCGTATCCGGCGCAGCGGCGCTGATCTCATTCCAGTAGTCTGCGATGGCATGTTCCGGCAGATGAAAATAAAACGGAGGAATGGCGGCGATAGCGTCGGCATGAAGACTTTCAGCATGGGCGGCCAGTTCACGGCTGTCTGTGGTATTTCCGCAGGCAGTATGGACGATTACCGTCAGACGGCCTCTGGCAGAGAGCATGACATTTTCCAGAATGATCTTTCTGTCTGCCACGCTCTGGTACATGCATTCACTGAAGGGGCCGCCTACGCAGACTCCCTTTACCCCTTTTTCCACGAAATATCTGGTAAGGGACTGTACGCCCCGGGGGCTTATATTGCCCTCCTCGTCATAACATGAGTAAAATGCGGGAATAATGCCTTTGTATTTTTCCAAATTTCTCATAGGTTCATCTCCTGTTCATCTGGTTAACAATATACAGGTTTCTGCTGTCAGGGTATTTACAAAGGGCGTCTGTTACTACGTTAACCCCGCCGGGTTTTTGCTTTACATTAAGTATAACGACCGGGCAAAGAATTTCAATATTTTCGGACGCTTCTGAAAGTACTTTTGAGGTTTTTTCATTCAGCCGGTCCATAAGACAGTCTGCCGTCCGGGATTTGGATGTTTTGCACAAAACTTCTGGTGGCTCTTTCATGCCCGAAAGGGCATTGCCGCTGGGTGGGTTATTTTTCTGAAATAAAAACAGGGTAAATGTCAGATACTGTGGCGGCCAGATAGTCAGCCCCTGCGGCTTCCAGTTCCCTGCGGCTTCCATATCCATAAAGTACGCCGATGGCGCTGAGTCCGCACTGCCTGGCGCCCAGAATATCATATTTCCGGTCTCCGATCATAATTGCGCACGAAGGATCGCTGATTTTTGCGGAAGATAAGGCATAGGAAATCACATCACATTTCGAGGATCTTGAGCCGTCCATGGTGGCGCCTGCCACAAATGAAAAATACCTGCGGATATGGAAGTATTCAAGAATCTGTATGGCAAAGACTTCCGGTTTTGACGTGGCGGTTAACAACCGGTATCCTGCGTGAGATAGCGTTGCCAGCAGTCTGTCAATGCCGTCGTAAAGACTATTTTCGAAAATGCCCCGGTCAGTGAAATATTCCCGGTAATAAGTGATGGCCTCTTGTGCCTGTAAATCTGACATTCCACAGTAATTCCGGAAGGAATCGGACAGGGGCGGTCCCATAAATTTACGGAGTTTCTGGCGGTCTGGTACCGGTATGCCGGATTTTTCCAGCGCATAGGCAACAGAGTTTAAAATGCCGGGGCCGGAATCAGTCAGGGTGCCGTCAAGATCAAATAATATTGTGTTGTACATATTTAATTCCTTTCCTGTAGGTACTCATCTGTACACAGATGAATATGGTTGTATATGTTATATGTCGTATGGGATTTATTATATCAGACGAAGAGAGGGATGTGAACCAGAGCGTGTCTGAAACATGTTTTCTTATCTTAAAGGAAAGAGCGTCCTATAAGATAAAACCCTCCGGGAGGATCGCCATGAGGCGGAAGGGAAGATGCTGCCGGAGGCAGCCCGCCGCAGGCGGAGTATCCGTCTTCGCCGGATACTTTTTTATCTTAAAGGAAAGAGCGTCCTATAAGATAAAACCCTCTGGGAGGATCGCCATGAGGCGGAAGGGAAGATGCTGCCGGAGGCAGCCCGCCGCAGGCGGAGTATCCGTCTTCGCCGGATACTTTTTTATGATCCGCACGCTCATGATATACCCTGAGGGGCATGTACGGATTGATTTCCCTGACCGGGGCAGTGCGGTACGCTGCTCATGGAAGGCATGTTTTCAGATATGCGCTGGTATGAAAGGGTTCAGGACAAACGCATGAATGAACAGTTGTCCATTCACAGTTTCTTTACGCATGTGTTTGTCCTGTGAAAGGGTGAAGATATGCTTGTTTTTTACAACATTTAGTGTTACATTTATAAAAAGTGTCCGGCTGCAAGGCTTTTGATACCGGCAGCGGATACAGGATAATTTTAATGTTATATGTTATGAATTCAGAAACAGAAAGGAGCATGGTTATGCGTATAGCGGTAACGTATGAAGACGGCAGTATTTATCAGCATTTTGGACATACCGGACAGTTTAAGATTTACGATGTGCAGGATGGCAGGATCGTAAAGGAAGAGGTGGCGGACACCGGCGGACAGGGACACGGTGCGCTGGCCGGATTTCTGGCTGAGCGGAACGTGGACACGCTTATCTGCGGCGGAATCGGCGCAGGCGCCAGGGCGGCGCTGGAGCAGGCAGGCATCCGTCTGTACGGCGGGGTATCCGGCAGCGCTGACGAAGCGGCAGGGGCATTGCTGGCAGGCAGTCTGGTATCTGACCCGGACGTGTGCTGCAGTCATCATGAAGCAGGTCATACCTGCGGCCACCACGGAGAAGACCACGGCTGCGGTCATCATGAAGAGGGCCATGGCTGCGGTCATCACGGAGAAGGTCATGGCTGCGGCGGTCATACCTGCGGATAAGGATGGCGCACATGATATGGCAAAATTACTTGTAGCGGAAGACAATTCTGATTACAGAGAGCTGCTTTACAACTTTCTGGAAAGCGCCGGATATGATGTAACTACAGTGGCAGATGGAAAGGAGGCGCTTTCGGTTATAACCGGAGGCGCTTTTGATCTGATACTGCTGGATGTGATGCTTCCCGGGCTGGACGGTTACGGTGTCTGCGAACAGATCCGCTCTGCGTCGGCTGTGCCTGTGATTATGCTCACTGCGCTGGGCAGCGAGGAGCACCAGCTGCGGGGGTACCGGCTTTTGATTGACGGCTATATTACAAAACCGGTTTCCATGGCGCTGCTTTTACAAAAAGTAGAAGCCGTCCTGCGCCGGACGATGAAGCCGGCGGCCAGCAGACTGGAAGCCGGCGGTATTTCCATGGATCTTCTGGCGCATACCGTGCGGGTGTCCGGAAAACCGGCGGATTTTACACTACGGGAATTTGAAATTTTACAGGAACTGCTGGCCCGTCCGGGGGAAGTGATTGCAAGAAAGGATCTGGTCACAAAACTGTGGGGCTACGACAGTCCGGACGAAGATGAATTACGGGTAGTGGATACCCATATGAAAAATATCCGGAAGAAACTGTCTGGCTGCGGCTGTATAGAAACTGTCCGGGGCGTGGGATACAGGCTTCGGAATTAAATTTATAGTATAGAATAAGCGGGATGAAACATCCGGAAGAAACGGTATGAAAAGATTAACAGGAAAAACATGTATACTATTGCTGGCCCTCTCACTGACGGTCAGCCTTTTTGCGTATGGCTGTATCTGGCTCTGTCTGCCATACATGAATCAGAACCAGGCACAGCGAAGACTGGATGAAAAAACGGCGCTGCTGGTGGAACAGCTTAAAGAATCAGGAAAAACGGAGGGCATAGCGCTGCTGGTGGAATTTATCCGTGAAACAGGTGCGTATACGCTTCTAACGGATGATTCCGGAAATCAGGCGCTGCCAGCCCCTGCGGATATAGATGATGCCGGGGGAGAGACGGCGCAGGCGTCCGGTTCTGCCGGTATCCGCACAGATTATGGCGCGGCGGACAGGAAACTGCCAGAGCGGACCTGGCCCTTCCGGTCAGCGGACGGAACGGAATACATGCTGGTGATCCGTCAGGATATGTCAGGGCAGCAGGAAATTGTCCGGGCTATGCTTATGAGTCTGCCGTTTGTGGCTGTTATTACAGTCGTATTATCAGTTGTATGCGCCTGGATTTTTTCCCGGTATGCCACGGCTCCGGTGCTGCGCATGAACCGGATTGCCGGAAAAATGGCGCAGCTGGATTTTAGCTGGTACTGTCCGGATGAGCGGGATGATGAAATCGGCATGCTGTCCGCCAGTATCAATAAATTATCCGATAAACTGCATAGTGCGCTGGAGGAACTGCGTAAACGAAACGATTCCCTGGAGGATGAGATACGGCTGGAAAAGGAACGGGAACGCAGGCAGATGCTGTTTTTTTCCGGCGTATCCCATGAGCTGCGCACACCGCTTGCGGTGCTGGCTGGACAGCTGGAGGGGATGCTGGCGGGCATTGGCGTCTACCGGGACTGGGAAAGATGTCTGGCACGGAGCCTGGAGATTCTGCGTTCCCTAAACCAGTTTGTGAAAGAAATCCTGCTTATTTCCCATATGGACATGAAACGTCCGGAAGCGTCCATGAAAACATGTCTTTCAGATCTGGTCCGGGATCTGGTGGAGGAATATGAGGGATATGCGGAGTTTTACGGCGCTGTCATTGAGCAGGAGACAGAGCAGGGGCTGTATGTAACCGGACAGGAGCAGATGCTGAAAAAAGCGCTGGGTAATGTGACAGCCAATGCCATTATCTATTCCGGGGAAGGGGGTCTGGTGAAAGTGAAGCTGTGTTCCGGGGAGAAAGGAATTGTATTTACAGTGACCAATACACCGGCGCATATTGCGCAGGAACACCTGCCTCATATCTTTGAAGCCTTTTACCGCACCGGAACATCTGAAAGAGCGGGCAGCGGTCTGGGACTTTATATCACAGGTCTGATTCTGGATCATTGCGGAGGCTCTTATCAGCTGGAAAATACAGAAACAGGAGTTAAATTTTCAGCAGTATTCCAGAGAAAATAAATGTGCGTGTCACATTGTCTGGTGCAGTTTTTACGGTTCAGTTCTGCCGGCGGATGGCCGGATCATTCAAAAAATAATAACACAATCTCCAGATAATCTCCAGATTTCACACATACAAATTATGTTATGATACATCAGGTACACCGTTGTGGAACTGACAGTGTGTAACATAAGACGCCGCAGCAGGCGGAATATACTGGAAAGCAATTTGGTAATATGTCAAGAGGAAAATGAAAAAGATTTTCGTGAAAAAG
>CANRTU010000081.1 GCA_947642745.1 uncultured Eubacterium sp. | reverse complement strand
TCTATTGTCCCATACTTTGTCTAAACAGTCGAGGTACCTACTATCTACCGTTTACAACTAATTGACGGCATGGAGTCAGAAACGGTCCTTAAAAAATATTTCAATTTTTATCTGGTAAGAAAGAATAGTAACTATAAACAGAGTACAAAAATATCATCCAGGGAAGTTAGTCTTTGATGATTTGCTGCCCCTGCCCATCTTACCCGGATCCGGACTGCAAAGTCATATGGTGTAAGCAAAGCAACGGTTTCTATTCTGTTATATCTTTGAAATCAGTGGGCGAATGTCCCGTTCTTACCACCGTCTTCCCGCGGTTTTTTTGAAAAAGTATCTTTATATACCGCAAAAGCTGCTGTTTGTACCGGGGAGCTTTTTTTATCACCAGTATCTGGTAAAATGAAAACGGATTGCCGGAGGGAAGGAGCGGCGGTCTTTCAGGTGTCTTATGGCATATCAACAAACCAGGAGGGTAAGATCATGAGAATCAGGCGTTTAAAAAGGGAAGTGGCAGCACTCATGGCTATAGTGATGGCATGCGGCACAGCGACAATTCCATACAGGCCGGCAATGATTGCGTCAGCTGCTTCGCAAAAGCAGGTAAAATTAAACGTTAAGTCCAAAACTTTAAAGGTCGGGCAAAAAGGTTACAAGCTCAGACTTGTAAACAATAAGCAGGGGTGGAAGATCAAAAAAGTTTCAACAACAAACGCTGCGGTATGCAAGCCATACGGCAGGAAAAACAAATACGTGCTGTTGAAAGGAAAAAGCGAAGGTTCCGCAACGGTCAGGGTGAAAGTTATCCGCACAGTTTCTAAAAAGGGGAAAAAAATAACAAAGAACAAACAGTTGTCATGCAAGGTGCGTGTAAAGGCTGACACTACAAAACCTGACGATACGCAGACACCGGCTACAGATCCAGTACAGAGCGGAGATGTAACGGTGTCCACTCAGGAGCAGCTTGAGGCGGCGTTAAAACATACAGCGATAGAAACGCTTCGTTTCCAGACGGAAGCGGAGGGTACATTTACGATCCCTGAGGCAGATTATAAGGGAACTGACCTGATCGTGGATGCGCCGAATGCGGATGTGGTAAACTACGGTACATTTAAGTCTGTTTGCATACAGGCAATTAAGGACAGTACCTGGCTGGAACATGCAGTGGGAAATATCATGACGATTCTCGCGAAAAAAGCACGGGTTATCGTCCAGCCGGGAGCGGATGTGAACGGTATTGCGGTTACACAGGCAGGCGCAAACGTGGCGCTGGAGGTAAAAGGAAATGTAAAAGGGATTTCCTTCGAGGCGCCGGATGCGGACGCAAAGGTCTCTGTCGAAAAGGGAGGCTATGTAGGGGATGTGTCTGCGTCAGAAGCAGCAGAGCGTTCCAGGGTGGACGTGGATGTAAATGGCGGCATCGAAAATATTAAGTTTGCGGCTTCAGAAGCAGACGTAAATGTGTCGGTGGCAGAAGAAGGGACGGTAGACAAAATGTCCCTGGAGGCAGAAGCCGGAAGCGCCAGAGCTGTTCTTGATGTAAAGGGAAACATGAAGGATGTGAATCTGGCTGCACCGGGAGCAGACATAAATGTGTCGGTGGCGGAAGAAGGGACGGTAGACAAAATGTCCCTGGACACAGGAGCCGGAAGCGCCAGAGCCATTTTTGATGTAAAGGGAAACATGAAAGATGTGAATCTGGCTGCACCGGAAGCGGATGTAAATGTGTCAGTGGCAGATAAAGGGACAATCGGCAGAGTGCTCCTGGCAGCGGCGGCGGGCAGCGCAAAAGCCGGTCTGGATATAAAAGGTACCGTAACAGAACTGCTCCTGGACGCTGCGAAAGCGGACGTAAAAGTGGCAGTGAATGACAACGGAAAGGTAAACGGCGTTACTGTTACCAAAGAGATGAACGTAGCGTTAACCGGAACGGCAAAAGCAGCCATCAAAGTGAAAGTATCCGCGGCGGCAACAGTTACTGCCTCTACAGATGTGGCGTTAGAGAGCAGCACAAGTCTGAAACTGATACTGGAAAAAGGGGCGGAAGGCAGTTCCATCCGGATTACCGGAAATGTTGCCGCAGTGGGCATTAAGGTAGAAAACAAAACAGAAAGTAATATAACCGTCAGCATACCGGGCGGAAATATTATAGTGGATAAAAACAGCAACCGGGATGTCACAGTCAGTGCGCCTTCCACATCCGGCAGCAGCTCTTCGTCAGGCGGTTCTTCATCAGGCGGATCGTCGTCAGGTGGTTCTTCATCAGGCGGATCGTCGTCAGGCGGTTCTTCATCAGGCGGATCGTCATCCGGCGGCTCTTCATCAGACGGATCCGGATCAGAAGAAGATAAGACGGATACAGAGCCAAAAGGAATTTTAGTGGATCAGTCTTATCTGACAATGAAAGTAGGGGAGGAGCAGACGATACACGTTTCCGCAGATCCGAAGGAAAGCGGCTGGCTGGAATTTGTTGAAATGAATAGTCACGGTATAAATGACAATGGTGTGATTTCCCTTGATTGGATATGGAGTAAAGATACATCCGAGATCGAGGGAGGTACTATAAAAGCAATAAAACCTGGATTTGCGTGTATTAATGTAGTTGCAGATGTAGTTGGAAATGATAAGGAAAGTCCGATCATTTTCCCGAAACAGAGCAAAATTGTTGTTGTACGGGTAATAGAAGGGACAGAAGAGGCGCCGGCTGCCTCATTTACGCTGACAGCGGATGCCAAATCAATCGAAAAAGGGGAAAAGGTAAATCTGACCGCAAAGCTGGAAGGAGCAACATTTGATGAATATGGTACTTCACCAAATTTCTATTATGTAAGAACTGTAGATCGTGGAAGTGTCCTTGAGGAGGATACTACGTTTCCCGAACGGACTGATACTACGGTTAAGGGCTATCTGACAGGCAGCCAGAAAGGCAAAGGGGAAGTCATGGCGTGGGCCCCGGTTAAATATGCAGACGGCACCAGTGGAGTGGTTGTGTCAAATGTTATAGAAATTGAGGTTACCGATTCTTCACCACAGCCATCTCCTGAGGAGACACGGATTTCAGGAAGTGGTTACAATGAATCAATACAGGTAGGGGGAACGAAACGTTTCAGAATTTATCTGGGCGTGAACGACGCACATTCATACAGTGCAAGAATTGTAAAGGTAAACTGGACGTCAGCAAACCCTGAAATTGCCAAAGTGATGAAGGAAGAAGTAACACGCAGGGGTGAAACGCAGGTCACTGGTGTAGCGGCTGGCGAGACAACGTTGAAAGGTGTGGCGACAATTGCGACGGCGTCAGGGACATTTACAAAAGAATTATCCATTCCTGTAACTGTTGAAGAGGCGCTGCCGCTGCCGGAAGTAAAGATTGAGACTTCTGTTCATATAGTTACACAGGGTGCGATTTCAGATAGTAACGGCTATCAGCAGGAAGACGTGGATAAACCTGCTTTCGAGATTTTAGAAGAAAATATGACTGTCACGTCGGCTGACAATAGTGTTAAATATTACGGTTTTAATCATTCTTCGGATTGTCTGCCGGGAGTGAGTCTTGAAGGAATACACAGCGTAAGGCTGGGCGTAGATGGATATGGTTTTGTTATAGAAGATCCTGCGATAGAGAGCGGAACCTTTCAGGTGCCAATCATTGTATTAATGAAACAGGATGGAAAGGAGTATCCTGAACGCTATGGTGTAACAGTAAAAGTAGTTGTTTCAAAAAATAATGGTGCATGGACGGCAACCTGTGAAGTAACGAATGTCAGGCTGATGATGGATTAATCTGTCAGGTGTTCTGGCAGAGTTCAGACCAGAACATGTGCGGGTCAGACGGGTGACCGGAGCAGCTGCCTGTGTTTATACTTTGCGGGAAACTGTGCCTGTAAAGTAAAACCCTCTGGGAGAATCGTCCTGCGGTGGAAAGGAAAATTGCTGCGAATGCAGCCCGCCGCAGGCGAAGTATCCGGGCGTAACAGAAAAATGCAGGGTACTTGCCGGGAATATACGGAGTATTTGGAAAGTATGAGTTTAAAGGAGCGGAACAGAAAGCCGGGAGCCTTGTGCCGGCGGTGTCTGCTCCTTTTTACTTTACAGAATCAGGGAATTAAGGTATTGGCCGGAATACCTTCCGGCACCCTGACATTCATAGGAAAAGAGCCGTAATACAAGGAGTGAAAAAGCCGCACTATTTTTTTCTTAAGATTATGTCGATAAAAGATAAGAACGCACTTTTTTACTTTTTTTGATGGAGGATACTAATGAAAGATGAATCGAACGATTGGAGACCATACGGTAAGATTATTTACCAGAAACAGAATTTTATAGTAAAGCAGGTAGCAATGCTGCCTGAAAAGGCAGCTGAGTATGAGGAGGCTCCTGATTACACCTGTTGCCCGATCCAGTCCTGGCAGCATACGGATTTACATAAGTTATTTGATGACTGGCGCAAACAGTTTGCCAGGGCATCAGGAAATGGTATCTGTAAGCGTATACCATGCATCTGTTATCCGGATGGCATGACGTTCCGTACAACTTATTTAGCCGGCCTGAAACATGGCACGTTTATGAAAGCCATGAAGGATAATATCAGTAACGGATGGGAAAAAGCCAGAATCGTTGCGCATGATACGGCAATGAAAGCGGTAAAATCGAAAGAACTGAAGGAGATTTGCAGAGCCGTGGGCTATCCGCCGTTCATTATAGCCGCACTTGGGAAAGCGCTTCTCGGGTTCGAAGATGGGGACGCAATGCCGCAGATAGCAAAGTTTTATGAGGAGCTGATTACCGGTATTCTGTATGTGCCTGTAGAGAAGCCTGACGAACTGGCATTTAAGATTTCTGATAAAACATGGGAAGCAATTGATTCAGCCGAATTTAATTACTAAAAAATATTCCCAGCCTGACGCTTTTGCGTCCGGTTTACCAGCTGGCCGTAACGGGGGGATTCCGGAAAGAGATGTGTGTGATTATTTGTAATAAAAATCATACGGATGAAATGAGTATCAGCTGGAATGAAAATCAGATAAAATGAGAATCAGATAAAATGAGAACCAGATGAAATAAAATTCAGATGGAAAGAGACGTTCTGTCCGGTATGGATGGAACGTCTCTTTCTGGTATGAGGGCAAATTCCATAGAGGCTGTCATGGCAACTTTTAATGAAGGTGGCGCCACACGGCTTTTCGCCACAATCACGCCTGCGGGGACCAGCAGGCTTCCCTGGGCTGTTTCCGGCAGGATATACGTGAAGTTTCCAGAGCCCGTGGAACCGGCAGCCGGGCGGGTTGTTATATATGAACGGGGATTGTGTGGATACCGGCACCGGACAAACGCATGAGTAAAGAAACTGTGAATGGACTGTTCCCGGAACGTAAATTCAGGATAATTTTTCCAGGTTTTTCTGAAATAGAACGCATGGAGATTCAGTTTTAGAAAAACTTTCTGTATATTTATCCGGATTTGGTTTCGTTTATTCATAAAATATTCATTCATGCGTTCGTCCTGTTCCATAACTTAACAGTATTGTATTTTTAAAGAGAAAGTGAATGCCTGAAAGTATATGAAATATTGTGGTGTCGGGAACCGTTGTCGCATTATCAGAATATAAAGATTGATAATGTAATACGGATGTATTATTATAGTATTACGAAGGAGGCGGTTATCATGGCTAAGGAGGCTATATTACAAGTAAGGATGGATTCAGAATTAAAGGAACAGGCAGAATTGCTGTATAAACAGATGGGAACATCTTTTGCTGAGGCAGTGAGAATATTTGCAAGGCAGAGTGTTGAAGAAAAAGCAATGCCTTTTACAATTCACCTGGCTTCATCTAAATCTAAAAGGACACTGGGTATTGCGAATGGGCAGTATACTATTCCGGATGACATAGATGGAAGCAAGGATGAAATATCAGAAATGTTCGGGGTAAAGTGAGCATGAATATTTTACTGGATACTCATATCGCATTATGGGCTGTTGCCGACACCGGCAAATCTTCCTGCCCTGGCTGTTACAAGAAGTGTCTGGGACGCTGCTGCTGACTGGTATGCTTCTGATAAAGGGTCAGCGTGGTTTTCTGGCAATGGAGATAACAGCCGTGCCGGGCGGCTGCGTTGTGTATGGCGTCTGGCACAGGCTGAACCCATCCCGGGTCTTTGTGGGAAATGAGATGATCCATCTGTTTATAGAGGCGGTAATGGGCATCGTGTTTTTCGTGCATGTTATTGTATGTTTGCGTCCATAGGAATTGTGGACAGCCAGAGAAGCAGGATGATCCGGGCATCGGTGGCGGCAGGGGAAAAGGAACTGATGCTGCCCATGCTGCCGTATGCGGACTATGTCTGGCATACAGAGCCGCCATCCGGAGAATGGGAAAAGCCGTTTAAGCGGTTTTACCATATTCCGGAGGATGTGATTGTGAAGTTTGAATGATCTGAGGGGAAAAATGGTCCGGAAAACTGGCGGAGCACGCCGGCCGGAGTATCATGGTGTTGCGTTGTAGTATACGGCAGCGGGGGATCTGGATATCAGAGTGTATCCGGATTTGCCGCTGCCGTGTGTCTGTATTTGGAATTTGCTGGCAAAGTGTCAGTTATGGTGTAATGAAATCTGGTGATGGGGGTGCGGATATTTTTCCTGTGTCAGTTTCATGGAAAGTATATGATAATCAGATGCAAAGTGTAACAGGAATGGCAATGACTAAGGGCTGGTTTAAATGATACGGCTGTGCCGGGAGCTGCCGCAGCCGGAGTTTTATGTGGTGGAGTGTGTCTGAAATCTGACGGAAGATGAATTGCGGAATGTATTCGATCATCAGACTGAATATGCCGTATTGGATTATATGGATAGTATCAGACTGATTGATTATGAAGCTGACAGCGGGGATGAGACAGAGCGTTTATCTGGTACCATGGAAGTTACTGCTGATATGACCGGTTATGTTTGTTGGGACAGGGAAGATATAGATATGGGAAGTGGGCTGATTCATATGGAAATGATGTTTTATTTTCTTGTTGAAGATGGCACATACTCTGATCTGGAGTCAGAGTATTTATTTCTTTATAGGAAAGAGCGTCCTATAAGATAAAAACCCTCCGGGAGGATCGCACAGCGTCGGAGCGGAAAGGAAGAAGCTGCCGGATACTTTTTTATAAATAATGTAACCGGATTGTATCCGGGATGTTGTATGATATAAGAATATGAGTCAGATATGAGGGAAGTACATTACAAACAAAGCAGTATTATTAATATTGCCACGGATTATGATTATGAGTGATACCTTCAGATTCTGAATCAAATGATAAAGCTTGCACTGTAAAGGTAATATGTAAAATATATTGACAAATGTATATAGCCGGCTTAGAATAAGTCTACAATAGTGGGTAAGTATGGAACCGGACAATAAGGATAGGATGATAAAGTATGGGGGAAAAATGAATAGAATATACAAAGCGCATATCAATGAATTATCTGGGCAGGTACAGACTGTCAGGGAACATAGTGAACAAACAGCAGCATTGTGCGGAGAGTTTGCCATTCCCGTTTTACGGGATTTTATGCGGGCTCTTGGCGTGCTTCACGATGCGGGGAAACTGCAGGATTCTTTTCAAAGGCGGATAGATGGTGAAAATATCCGGGTGGAGCATTCGGTTTGCGGCGCACAGATCGCACAGCGGCAATATCCCGGCGCAATGGGGCTGATGATGGAATATTGTATCGCAGGTCATCACAGCGGGATACCGGATGGCGGATTTGCCAATGATACGCCGGATATGTCAACATTATGTGCCAGACTGAAACGGGATATGGAAGATTACAGCGCTTACAGGACGGAACTTCCCATGATACAGCCGGATATGCGGCAGTTTGCACAGTTTCTGATGCAGGATTGTGACCGGGATGTGGAACGGCTGGTGGACAAGTTTGCTTTTATGACAAGATATGCGTTTTCCTGTCTGACAGACGCAGATTCTCTGGACACAGCATCCTTTTGTACAGGAAGCAGTCTGGAAGGGGTGTTAAAAACGGATTTTTCTGCCTGTCTGGAAAAGGCAGACGCCCGGTTAAAATCTTTTGTATGCCGGACCAGATTGCAGAGATCCAGGGCGTTTCTCCAGCGGCAGGTATTTGATAAGACTGGGGAGGACGCAGAAATATATCTGATGAATATGCCTACAGGGAGCGGCAAGACGCTGTGCAGCGTTAAATTTGCGTTGGAAAGGGCTATCCGCAAGGGCAGGAAAAGGATTATTTATATTATTCCCTATAATAGTATCATAGACCAGACAGCGGAAGTGTTTGGAGAGCTGTTCGGAGCGGACGCACAGATTCTGCGGCATCAGTCCACTTTTTCATATGAGGATGGGGCGGATGAGAGTGAAGATTATAGAAACGCCCTGAAAAGTGCGGCCGAAAACTGGGATGCGCCTTTTATTATTACGACAGCGGTTCAGTTTTTTGAATCTGTTTATGCCAATAAACGGGGAAAACTCCGCAAACTTCACAATATGGCAGACAGCATTCTGATATTTGATGAGGCGCACCTGATGCCTCAGGATTATCTGCAGCCGTGTCTGCGGTCGATTTCATATATTACGAGATATTTAAACAGTGAAGCGGTTTTTCTGACAGCTACAATGCCGGATTTTCAGGAACTGATGAAACAGTATGCGCTGCCAGACAGCCGGATGATACAGCTGATTACGGATACTGCGGTGTTTAAAGAATTTCAGAAATGCCAGTACATCTATACCGGAAAAATGACAGCGGAGGCGCTTCTGGAAAAGGGGGCAGCGTGTCCTTCCAGCCTGTTTATTGTAAACAGCCGGGCAACGGCAAGAATATTGTATCAGAAATGTAGTGGTAAAAAGTATCATCTTTCCACTTATATGACATCGTATGACAGAAAGAGTGTAATTGCGGAAATCAGGCAGGAGCTGATACGGCTGGAAACTGATTTTCCGGATGGGACGGGTGTTCCGCAGGAGAGACGAATTACGATTATTTCCACATCCCTGATTGAGGCAGGGGTGGATCTGGATGTACATACGGTGTTCCGGGAACTGGCGGGGCTGGACAGCATCCTGCAGGCTGGGGGACGATGTAACCGGGAGGGAAAACGTGAACAGGCGCAGGTGTACATATTTGAGCTGGAAGATGGTACAACGAATCCGGCTATGGATGAACGGGGCGGTATTGTCAGAGGGATGCTGCAAAGATATCCGGATATCTCCTGCCAGGAAAGTATTGCGGAGTATTATCAGCGCTTATTTTTTCTTAAAAAAGAGGATATTTCAAAACATACTATTACACAGGAGTGCAAAGACATTGCTTCTATCCCGTTTAAAACATACGCAGAAAGTTTTGAACTGATTTCTTCCAGAACCGTATCAGTAGTGGTTGCCCGAGATGAACGGAGCAGGGAACTGGTGAAATCGCTCCGTTATACCGGAACCGGGGCAGCCAGACAGCTGCAGTTATACACTGCTTCTGTATATCAGTGGGAACTGGACGATCTGATTCGCCAGCATGTTGTGGAAGATTATGGTACAGGAATTTATTGTCTTACGAATCCGGATTATTATCATGGAGATACCGGAATATTATTTGAAGCAGAGGATTACTGGATATAAAAAGGACAGACAGATTTCTGACGGTAAAAGAAGGAGGACTGTGAAAGAGTAAAAGTACCTGTGACTGAGAGAACTATATACTGGGAGTGTAGTATAATAGCAGATGGCTGGGTTGAAACAGGGCAGAAAAATTTAACGAAAGGAAAAGGATGAAACATGGGTTATGGATTTAAAATAATTGTGGAAGGAGACTATGCGTGTTTCACAAGACCGGAATTTAAAGTAGAAAGGGTCAGTTATGACGTGCCGGTGCCGGGAGCTCTGGAAGGGATGCTGAAAAGTGTTTACTGGAAACCAGCGATCCGTTATGTCATTGACCGGATCATTGTATTCCAGCCGGTCAGCTTTATAAATATCCGCAGGAATGAGGTGAAAGAAAAAATAGTATACAGTGCGGTAAAAAGCCAGATGAAGGGTAAGGATGGCGATCCATGCATTTATACTTCTGAAAGCAGGAGCCAGCGGGCGGCCATGGTGCTAAAAGATGTCAGATATGGAATTGAATTTCATTTTGAGCTGACCGGACTGCGGAATGAAGAAGAGCCGGAAGCGGAAAAGAAGCACTTTAATATAATAAAGCGCAGACTGGAAAAAGGTCAGTATTTTCGTACGCCATGTCTTGGATGCAGTGAATTTCCGGTCCGGAAAATCATGCTGGTGGATGAATTTGATGAAAGTATGATTCATGACAGCGTAATAGCCAGAGGAGATGTGGATCTGGGATTTATGAGTTATAAAGTGATGTTCCAGGATCAGGGAAAGCCGCTGAACAACGACTGGGATCATCCGGAATTTTCGGACCGTGCGTCTACCGTATATTACCGTCCCCATATGATCAATGGTGTGATTGATGTCCAGAAATACAGGGAGGGTTTGAAATGCTGATTCATGCGTTGTATAAGTATTATTCCATTCTGGAGAAAGCGGGTAAGGTGCTTCCGGATGGCTATTCCAGTGTAAAGATACATTATCTGGTGAGTCTGCGGGCTGATGGAACAATTGACGGGATCATCAGACATCAGGATAAGCAGGAATTCAAAACAAAAGCTGGTAAAATCAAAGAGCAGTGGATTCCCAAGGATGAAACCATGCCCCGGCGGACGGAAAAACCCGGGATAGACGCCAATATAATCGAACACAGGCCGGTCTATCTGTTTGGACTGAATCTGGATAAAGGGGAACTGACGCCGGATGACAGGACAGATAAGGCAAAGAAATCCCATCAGGTCTTTGTGGACGCAAATCTGGCATTTCTGGAAGATATGGATACACCTGTAATATGTGCGTATCGCAATTTTATAAAAAACTGGCGTCCGCAGGATGAAATAAATAATGAGCATTTGCTGGGACTCGGGAAAGATTATGGGAAATCCGGGTTTGCGTTTTGTTTATCCGGATATCCGGACCGGCTGCTGCACAAAGACAGCCAGATTATAGCGAAATGGGAACAGCAGTGCAGGTATACAGAGGATGTTTCAGCGGATGAATGTATCGCACAATGTGCAGTCAGCGGTGAAGAGGCGCCAATTGCAAGAATACATAATAAAATTAAAGGAGTGAATGGGGGGCTTGCTGTTGGTAATGTACTAGTGAGCTGTAAAAATTCATCAGAAAATTCTTATGTCAGGGAACAGTCTTATAATAGTAATATTTCAGAACATGTGATGAATTGTTATGCAGAGGCATTGAATTATCTACTGGCAGGCAAAAAGCATAAAATGTTGCTGGATGATGTCACGATTGCTTTCTGGGCAATGAATCTGGATGAAAAGCATGAGGATATTTTTATGGCCATGCTTTACGGGCAGACAGAGCAGATGAATGCGGATCAGACGGAGCGGATGCTGAAGGAACTGCTAAAGGACGGCCAGAAAGGGAGAATTACGGCGGACAGGCTGCGGTCGCTGGATATGATACAGCCGGAAGTGGACTTCTATATGGTGGGGCTCAAGCCTAATTCGTCCAGACTGGCGGTTCAGTTTGTTTATCGCAGGCAGTATGCGGACGTACTCTGGAATATAACAAAATTTCAACAGGATATGCAGATATCACAAAGGTTCCGTCCGGTTTCCATTGTGCGTATCAAAATGGAACTGCTTTCGCCTAAAAGTAAAAATGAGAAGGTCTCTCCGGCGCTTCTTACAAAATTATTTGAGGCTGTTGTTTATGGAAGAAATTTTCCTGTGGCATTGCTGGAAACAATGGTCAGAAGGGTAAAGACGGACATAGACAGTAAATTTAACGAAATACGGGCAGGTGTGATCAAGGCCTGTATTAATCGCAATTACCAGAAGGAGGAGATTAAAGTGGCATTGGACAATGAAAATTATTCACCGTCATATTTATGCGACAGATTGTTTGCGGTTTTAGAAAGGCTGCAGCAGTCTGCGTCAGGTTATTCACTGAACCGGACTATTAAAGACTCATATTTTGCGTCTGCGGCGTCAAACCCTGCGACGGTATTTCCTAAACTGTTAAAACTTGCGCAGAATCATTTAAACAAGTCAGACAGTCAGGTGTTTTTTAACAGACTGACAGGTGAGATTATGAATCATCTGTGTGGCGAGTTTCCACAGACATTGTCTTTACCAGACCAGGGAAGATTTATGATTGGCTACTATCAGCAGTATCAGTGGTTTTTTGAATCAAAAGATAAAGCACAAAAGAGAGAAAAAGAAATGGAGGAAGCGGAAAATGGCAATTCATAACAGGTATGATTTTGTTATGCTTTTTGATGTGGAGAATGGAAATCCAAACGGGGATCCGGATGCGGGGAATGCGCCACGTGTGGATGCGGAGACGGGATACGGGTTTGTAACGGACGTCTGTCTCAAAAGAAAGATCCGTAATTACGTGGAATTGTGCCAGGAAGGAGAACCTGGGTACAATATTCTGATCAAACCGGATAAGGCGCTTAATACAAAATTTACAGAAGCCTATGTGGCAGAGAATTTAAAATTAGGAAATAAGGGAAAAAATCAGGATGATGTCAGAACAGCCCGTTCTTATATGTGCAGGAATTATTTTGACGTCAGGATGTTTGGTGCGGTGATGTCAACAGGAGAAGACCCGTGCGGAATTGTAAGAGGGCCCGTACAGATTAATTTTGCCAGAAGCCTTTCTCCGGTTTTTTCACAGGATATTACAATTACCAGACAGGCCCGGACAACGGAAGGCCGACAGGAGACCGGCGAGACAGAAATGGGCAGAAAAAGCGTGATTCCTTATGCGCTATACAGGGCGGAAGGTTATGTGTCGGCAGCTCTGGCTAATAAAATACCGGAATCAGACGGGATATCAGAAAAAGATCTGGAGCTGCTCTGGACAGCCATTATCAATATGTTTGAACATGATCACAGCGCAGCCAGGGGCAAGATGTGTATGCGCAGGCTTTATGTGTTCCGGCATGACAGCGTTCTGGGCAACAGTCCGTCCCATATTTTATTTGATAAGATTTCTGTAAACGTAAATACGGATTTGCCGCCCCGGGCGTTTACGGACTATGAGATTGTAGTGGACAGACAGATGCCTGAAGGTGTTGAACTGCTTGAAAAGTTATGAGGACAACGGAGATTGCGATCCGGTCCATCCAGCATTTTATGTATTGTCCCCACAGATGGGGGCTGATAGAGATAGATCAGGCATGGGCAGAAAATGTGTTTGTGACAAAAGCGAATCTGATGCATGAGCGTGTCCATGATCCTGACCGTCATTATAGTTCCAGAGGGAAAAAAGTGTTTACGTCTGTCCCGGTATACAATGACCTGGAAGAATATAATTTGTATGGAGTAACAGATTGTCTGGAGCTGAAAGAAGATAAAAATGGTATTGCCATAGACGGAATCAGCGGGACATATACGATAACAATTGTGGAGTACAAGCCGGCGAAACCAAAAGATAAAGATTACCACGATGAGGATTTTATGCAGGTTTTTGCTCAGAAAATATGTGTGGATTATGTATTTGGCTGTGATTGTGACGCTGTTTTGTACTATGCGGATGTAAAAAAACGTATTAAGCTTCCGGTGAAAGAAAATTTTACAGAGTATGACGACAGACTCAAAGTTTTACTCAAACAAATGCGAGACTGTCTGAAACAGGGAATGATTCCGGGGATCAGAAAAGGGCAGAAATGTGGCGGATGTTCCATGCGGGATTTGTGTATGCCTGGCCTGAAGAAGATCAGACCGCTAAAAGAACAAATTGACCAGATCAGGCGGGAGGATTTATAAGTATGAGAAAGCTGTTAAATACCATTTATGTCACTAATGAACAGGCATACCTGACTCTGGATGGGGAAAATCTGGTCTGCAGGGTTGACAAAGAGGAAAAACTAAGAATTCCTTTTGAAAATATAGAAAATATTGTCTGCTTTAATTATATTGGATGTTCTCCGGCTTTAATGGGAAAATGTGTCAGTAAGACAATTCCGGTTAATTTTATTTCTCCTCAGGGAAAGTTTCTGGCTAAAGTCTGCGGTGAGACAAAGGGAAATGTGTTTTTAAGAGTGGCGCAGACTGACTGTTTCAGGGAACGGGGACTGACGCTTACCCGGAATACTATGGCGGCAAAATTCAGTAACACCAGACAGCTTATCAAAAGGACGCTCCATGACAATGCGGATCTGAGAGCGGACGGGGATCTGAAACAGGTCCTTGATGTATTATCAGAGGGAATTGATAAAGTATATGGGGCTGATAGCGTGGAAGAGGTGCTGGGGATTGAAGGTAATTGTGCCAGAGCCTATTTTTCAGTATTTAATAAACTGATAACTAACAGGAAAGTGCCATTTACTTTTGAACTTCGAACCAAAAGGCCGCCTCTGGATCCGGTGAATGCATTGCTTTCTTTTGTATACACATTAGCTACCGTCGAATATGCGGCGGCACTGGAGACAGCCGGTCTGGACAGTTATATTGGTTTTTGTCATGCTTTACGCAGTGGACGGAATTCTCTGGCTTGTGATCTGGTAGAAGAAGCCCGCTGTATCGCAGAGCGGTTTGTTCTGACTCTTTTGAATCTGCAGATTATTGGAGATAATGATTTTGAAAAGCAGATTTCCGGAGCAGTATGGCTGAATGATGATGGACGTAAAAAAGTATTATCCCGCTGGCAGGAGAAGAAGCGTACAGATATGATGCATCCATATTTAAAGCAGAAGATACCATGTGGTCTGCTTGCATATGTGCAGAGTAATTTGCTGGCAAAATATATCAGAGGAGATATTGAAACATATCCGCCGTTTTTGCAAAAGTAGGTGAAGAACAGGTATGATGGTATTGATAAGTTATGATGTAAGTACGGTTGATCATGCGGGAAAAACCAGATTAAGAAAAGTCGCAAAAGAGTGTCAGAACCATGGGCAGCGTGTACAAAATTCTGTGTTTGAAGCGGATCTGGATTATTCTTCTTTTCTTAAACTGAAGGACAGACTGATAAAATTAATTGATCCGGATAAGGACAGTCTCCGGTTTTATTACCTTGGAAATAACTGGAAGAAGCGTGTGGAGCACATTGGTGCGAAAGAGACGTATGATCCGGAAGGCGTGATTATTATCTGATAATGTGTGACAGAGTATGATGGACAGGCACCAGAATGGACAATATGGCTGGGAAATACCCTGGTGCTGAGGTAGTTGTAAAAATCAATCCTGTTATTTGTACTCCCCGCTTAAGTACCCTGAAGGACATGTTACGGAGAATTTATCCCAAATTTAATTAACATAGCCTGTTATACCCGGAAGGGCACGATGAAGCCTGCCCCGTGGATATGTTTCATAAATTTTTTATATTATGCTCTTCAGGGTACTGAGTGTGAAGAATATCATGCTTTTTAGGGTACATCTTACAGAAAGTATATTTCAAATACGCTCCAGGCAGGTGATGATGTTTGGGAAAGTCTGGGTGTAAGCAGATTGAGCCGTCCCCGGGAGCATAGACATCTAAAACGAAAGGATTCTATCTGGTTCCTGATTTTTCTGCCCTTTTTATCCGTTCAGGCTGACAGGAAAATCTTTTCTGCCCATGCTGTTCCTGTGCGGTTATTGATTCAAAAATAGCCATGCCGTTTTCAAATCTGCCTGGTACTGCTCATAGTATTCTTATGGTGTCAGATAACCGTTTGCTTCATGAGTACGCTTACTGTTATAAAATATCCACGTATACTCAAATACTGCTGCTTTTGCCTCTTCCCTGTTCCGGAAATGCCGGTCATTGAGCCATTCCTGCTTCAGCTTACCCCGGAAGCTCTCCATCTGGGCATTGTCCCGGCAGTTCCCTTTCCGGCTCATGCTGCTGACAAATCCATGTTCTTTTGCCAGTGCCTGATCATCCGGCGAACAGTACCGGCGTCCCCTGTCCGGGGTGCGGGATACAGTCTTCCGTGCCCTGTGTATGGCGGATTGCGTCTTCTGGCGCGGATAGTACAAGTTCCTTTGCCATATGCCGGTCCACCGATATGCCAATTGTTTTATCTCCGCAAAGATCCATGACCCAGGCAAGGCAGAAACGGCCTTCATCCATCAGGATATATGTAATGTTGCTTAGCATTTTTTGTCCGGGTCTGTCAGTGGCAAAAACACTGTTCAGGATATTTTACGCAACCGGCAGGATGTGTCTGACTGCACCCTCTTACATGCCTCTTCCCTGAATTCAATACTATACGTTTGTACCATAATCTCTCCTCCTGGTATAATAATGGTGTAGTCAATCAAGACTACTTGTTTAATAAGTTTCTATGAATCAGATAACAGAAGAAGGTGTTCTTCCTTCATCAGATGTTATCCAAAAATAACTATCATGTCTGACGGTTCCTGATAGACACCAGATGAAACATAAGGTATTATCCCT
>CANRTU010000080.1 GCA_947642745.1 uncultured Eubacterium sp. | reverse complement strand
AAAGCGTCTGCTGACACACCTGCAGAGCAGGTGGTTTTTAAAAGATTGTTACACAGTAAAAAGAGAATGTCCTGACGGACATTCTCTTAAATCTGAACTTATTAAGTTGTGCTGAAACAATCCTTTTGTCCGCCTGACAGCCATCTGTTATATCAGGTAATCATACCCGCCTTGTCATCATTCTGCCGGATGGATAAACCATTTCTGCCTCCGGCAACCGGACGTTTTTGTCGAAACAGAAAGACCGGCGGCTTTGTAATTTGTCGAATCAGAATTTACCGGGTCAGAATTTGCCGGATCAAAGCCGCCGGCGCTGTCGCATTCTGGCTGAAACAACGTTTCGCATTTGTCTTTTCTGCCTTATGGAAATCGTATTGGCAGTTCCGGAAAGAATGATGTCTGTGCGGTACTTTGTAACCGCCGTACAGACATGATAACTATCCGGAACCATCCATGTATCCGGACAGTAATGATAACTTTCCGGCTGTCAGTCCCGGAATAAAACTGACAGCCGCAGACATTCCATTCACCAGAATCAGGAATGTTCCTCGTTATAATACTGTTCCAGCAGGGCATCCAGTTTCAGACTGAGACGGAAGCACTCCTCTGATCCCAGATCCCTTGCCGCTGCCTGATTCAGCTTTTTTCTTAATACTTCGATTTCCATCTGCAATGTACTTTCCATATAATCACCGCTTTTGTCTACGCCTGTTTGAAACTGCGCTTATTTTTACCCCCTTATTGTACTATCATTCAACAAAATTTGTCAATTATTTCACATCGACAACATTCGACAGTATTTAGCAGCATATTACAGCGCACACCATGCCGGTTATCAAAATTACAATTAATTATGCGAAAAAAACTTTCCCGTCCCTTTCCGGCTTCCCAAAAACAGGGCAGACCTGCCGGAAGCATCATACTGGTCCCTGCCGCTTATTCATTACACAGGAACCGGTATTTCATCCGGCAGGAAGCTGTGCGCCCGCAACAGCGGTATCCTTTTATCTCTGTTATCCCTGTTTTCTGAAATTGGTAATGCTCTTTAATACCTGGCTGTTAATGGGGATAATATGGTTAATATCCTCTTCTACAGAATTCTGCTGCAGGATATATTCCTGATGGGACTTTTTTAAAAAATCAAACAAAGCATCCGGAGCGGAAAAATCAATATACTTTTTTTTACGGCTGGCAGCTTTACCGCTTGTAATATACTGGCGCAGCTTTTTCTTAAGTTCTTCTTCGTAGGTACAGTGCTCCCGGAATCCGCCTGGAAATTTCTGATTGTGTGGAAATGTAAAATAGTCCGCCAGGTAATGGGATACTTCCCCAAGATTCCTGTAATATTTTGCGGTGCTGTCTTTTTCTTCCGGATGTCTGCGGGAAAGGTCCCTGATCTGCTCTTGCAATGCCGGAAAGGTTTCTGTGATCTCATGCCTTTTGTATATAAATGACGGCTTGATATCAGGCAGAACACTGCCCAGATAAAAGGCATATTTATGTCTGGCCAGTTCCTTGTCCCTGGACTCCCGGACCAGATATTTTGCTAATGTAATATGCGATTTTTTTCTCATTTGCGAGATCCCCCTTCATTCTGTACTTCTATTGTATACGTCATTCAGGGAAAAAACAAGTACTTTATTCCGGCAGTCCCGGGGAATCCGCTCCATTGTTACCGTCCGTATCCATGCCATTTATTGTCAGCGTTCAGTCTGTCACAAACCGGAACCAGCCCGTCCATATCATCCGCCCAGAGGCATAAACAGGCTTACGCCCGGTATCCGTTACGTGCCGGTCCATGCCATGGAAAGAAACTCATGACATAAATATAAACAGAAACATTTCTGCCGTGAAATAAAATTTCCCGGCAGCCTTAGAGCGTGTCTTAAAAACGCTTTCTGTCAGATATACCCTGAAGGGCATGATATATTTCACAATTTGTGTCCCGAAGGGCATGATATACACCCAGGGGCATGACACGGAAGATTTGCGTCAGATAAAGGCGCATACCCGGGGATACGCTGCATCGTACCCTTTGGGCATAGCAGGCAATGTAACCTGAATCTGGTGTAAATGTCTCACAAATCAGGGAATGCGGATAGCGGAATGTTTTTAAGACACGCTCTGGCATCTTATTTCATCCGGAACGTACCGCACCCGGTCTGCTCACATCTGCAGGCATTGGACCCGGCTACGTCAATCCGGTCCGCATGGCAGTGGCAGTCATCGTTGTGCACACAGTTTTTCGCCTCACAGCTGATATTTACACGCATGGACGGCTCACTAAAGCTGTTGGCAAGGGAATCTCCCCTTCTTTCTTCAAAACTGTCACAGCATGTTTCATGGGAATTGCTGGCTGACGCACCTCCCACACTGATATTGTCCCTGACACAACCGTGATCCTGATTGTATTTACATGTTACTACACTGCAGTCTAATCCTGGCATAATTTTTCTCCTTTTCTGCTTTTGATAATTAATGCAGATATAGTATTTGCAGGAAAAAATGATTTATGCACAAAACAGTAATTGTATCCGTCAGGAATTGATTAAGACAGAATCTGCATAAATAAAAATTGCATAAAACAGGCCGGACGCAGCTTTACTTCTGCGTCCGGCCCGCTGGCTTTATTTTGCTTTTTCTTCTTCTGGCAGTTCTTTGCGTATTTCTTTTGTACGGATCTCTTTTACAATCTGGCGGATAAATTCTTCCAGTGGTTTCTGGCCCTCATTCCCCGCAAACCTGCTGCGGACGGAAACTGTATGATCCGCCTCTTCCTGCTGCCCCACAACGAGCATATACGGCAGTTTATCCAGTCTGGCCCCACGGATTTTAAACCCGATCTTTTCAGACCGGCTGTCCACAGTCACGTCTACGCCGTTCTGTTTCAGTTCCTCTGCCACCGCAGCCGCATAGGACACATATTTATCTGAAATCGGCAGCACACGTACCTGCTCCGGGCAAAGCCAGGTCGGAAATTTTCCTGCGTATTTCTCAATCAGCCAGGCCAGGGTACGCTCATAACAGCCCATGGAAGTTCTGTGAATCACATACGGACGGATCTTTTCCCCGTTTTCATCAATATAATACAGGTCAAAATTTTCCGCAATGGCGCAGTCCAGCTGGATGGTTACCATCGTATCTTCCTTGCCATAGACATTCTTTGCCTGAATGTCGATTTTTGGCCCGTAAAAAGCAGCTTCGCCATCCGCCTCCACAAACGGCAGCTGCTTTTCCAGCAATACCTGGCGCAGTGCGTCCTGGGCGGATTCCCAGTATGCTTCGTCCCCTAAATACTTGGCTTTGTTCTGAGGGTCCCATTTTGAAAGCCGGTAAGTCACATCTTCTTCCAGCCCCAGGGTAGAAAGCACATGGTAAGCAAGTTCCAGACAGGATTTAAGCTCTGCTTCTTTCTGGTCCGGCCGGATAACCAGATGACCTTCCGTAATGGTAAACTGCCGGACTCTGGTGAGCCCATGCATCTCTCCGGACTCCTCGGAACGAAACAGCGTGGATGTTTCGCTCATACGGTACGGCAGATCCCGGTAAGATTTCTGTGTATTTTTGTATACATAATACTGGAACGGACAGGTCATGGGGCGCAGGGCGAACACTTCTTTGTCTTTCTCTTCATCTCCCAGTACAAACATTCCTTCCTTATAATGATCCCAGTGTCCGGAAATCCGGTAAAGATCACTTTTTGCCATTAAAGGCGTTCTGGTACGTACGTATCCCCAGTCCCGGTCTTCCAGATCCTCCATCCAGCGCTGCAGCTTCATAATGATTTTTGTCCCCTTTGGCGTAAACAGCGGCAGACCCTGTCCCACCACATCCACTGTGGTAAACAGTTCCATTTCCCGGCCCAGCTTATTATGGTCACGTTTTTTTATCTCCTCCAGGCGGGCCAGATGAGCAGCCAGTTCTTCTTTTTTCCAGAACGCCGTAGCATAAATACGCTGCAGCTGCGCCTTGTGTTCATCTCCCCTCCAGTATGCCATAGACGATGAAATCAGCTTGTACGCTTTGATGCCTTTGACAGACATCAGATGGGGCCCCGCGCACAGATCCACAAAACCTCCCTGGTCATAAAAAGATATTTCCGCTTCCGGGGGCAGATCTTCAATCAGCTCCACTTTGTAAGGCTCTTCCCGTTTTTTCATCAACTGGATGGCTTCTTCCCTGGACAGGGTAAAACGGGTAATTTCATGACCTTCTTTGATGATTTTTTTCATCTCCGCTTCTATCCGGTCCAGGTCTTCCCTCGTAAATGGCGCATGATCGAAATCATAATAAAACCCGTCTTCAATGGCCGGGCCAATGGCCACTTTCGCATCCGGAAAGAGACGCTTTACCGCTTCCGCCATCACATGGGAAGTCGTATGGCGGAGTATTTTCAGACTCTGCGGATCTGAAACAGTCACAATATTTAACGTACAGTCCGTCGTAATCCGGGTCCTTAAATCCACAATTTCTCCGTCTATTTCGCCGGCGCAGGCCACCCTTGCCAGCCCTTCGCTGATGTCCCTGGCAACTTCACAGACCAGTACTGGCTGGTCATATTCTTTTACCGAACCGTCTTTTAATATAATCCGCATTTTCCACTCTCCTGTTAAATTCCGTCTGAATTCTGTATTCTGATTTTTATGAATGATTCTCTTTTTTATCTTTCAGTTTCTCTGATTTTTCTCCATTGCCATTATAGCTGCCGATAACAGCCGTTTTCTTAGGTCCGAAAAATACGCCTGTCACAATACCGGCCAGTGTGCAGGCTGCGATTCCTAAAAACAGCTCCCTTTTTGATATTGTAGTCATTTCATCCAGTGATGCCCAGAATTCTTTTAACTTTGTCATAATTATGTTCCTCTCTTTCTTAAAATGATTGTCCGCCAGAGACATTCCCCGCGATTGTCCGGAGTTTCCTTAAAATAGTATCCGGTTCTGCCGGATTCGCCTCTGCGCCGCAGGACGATCCTCCCGGAGCGTTTACTTTACAGGACGCTCTTTCCTATAGAAATAGTATCCGGCTCTGCCGGATTCGCCGCCTGCGGCGGGCTGCATCCGCAGCATTTTCTCTTCCGCCGCAGGGCGCTCCTCCCGGAGGGGTACTATACAGGACACTCTTTCCTGTAAAGTAAAAAAGCCCCCGGCGCCGGATCTTCCGGCGCCAGGGGCGGTATTACCACGGTTCCACCCTGATTTTTCCGTTTCTTTCATATACAGCCTGAAAACAGCGCCCTGATAAGCGCCTAAAACTGTAGTATCTGCTTCGTATCTGAACATACCCGCAGACGCACAACACAAACGGACTTGTTTACCATGATAACGGAATGACCGGACCTGATTAGGGCCACTCAGAGGTGGTTTTCCGGCAGTTTCCGCCAGAATGCTCTCACCATACGCATTCTTCTCTGTCACTTCTGCTGCCGTACTCTTCTCTTCAGCGTGTTTTTGTATTCTTTTGTTATTGTACTCCGCTTTTGTGAGATTGTAAAGTAGTTATTTTTATTTAATTTTTACTAAGATCAAATTTCTGCAACATTTCATTTAAGGTCAGCGCCTGGGCTGCCAGTTCCTGGGAAGTGGCTGAAGTCTGCTCCGCTGCCGCAGAATTGTCCTGTACGCCCTGTGTAATCTCTTCCACACCTTTCTGGATCAGTTCAATATTACCGGCCTGGGTCACCGCATTCTCAGCAGTCTTTTTAATCAGTTCATTTACATGATCCACCGCACGCACGGATTCCTCCAGCGACCCCATAACGCCGTTGGCAATCCCGTTGCCTTTGTTGATCTCTTCCATGGAAATGCCAATCAGATCCCTGGTCATATTGGCAGCCTTGGAGCTTTCCAGAGCCAGTTTGCCAATTTCGTCCGCCACCACGGCAAATCCACGGCCAGCCTCTCCGGCACGTGCCGCCTCGATGGATGCGTTTAAGGACAGCAGATTGGTCTGATCCGCAATTTCTTCAATTGTCTGGATAATCCCCACCACCTGCTGGGACGTTTCATGAATCTTACCCATTGCCTCTACCATCAGCTGCATCTTATCCTGATTCTCCTGAATCATATGCGTTACTTCTGAAGTCGCCTGTGCGGAAAGTTCCGCTGATTTGCGGCTGTCCTGCACCTGCTCTGTAACCGCCGTCGTTGTGGCTGACAGCTGCTGTACCGCTGCCGCCTGGCTTTCAGCGCCTTCCGCCAGCACCTGGGACGCATTGGACAGTTCCGAAGCCCCAACGGATACCTGCTCCGCACTCTCGCTGATCGCCTCTATGACCTCGTGCATGGAAGCTGAAATATTCAGCAGCGCCTCTTTTAATTTCTGAAACTCTCCCACATAATCATTTTTCAGGTCAATCTCCAGTTTCCCTTTTGACATAAGTGACAACACGTCTGCGGTTTCATCTATGTATACAATATACTCTTTCAGACGACGGACTGTTTCCCCGATGGAAGCTCCCAGCTCTCCAATCTCATCTTCCGATGTAATCTGCAGCTGTACGTCCAGATCACCGGCCGCCAGCTGCTGGGCAGTCTGATTCAGTTCCAGAATCGGCCTTGTCAGCCCGGCCGCACTTCTTCTGATACTGATCACTATCACGACCAGTCCTGCCACAAATATGGCTATAAGAATTATAATCATATAGATAAGATTGGAATAAAACTCAGAAAATGGCAGCGTGCTTAAAACAACATACCCTGTATCGCCTGCCAGCTTCATCACACCATATTTTGTAGTATTGTCAGATTTGTATTTTAAAAACTTTTCAGTTCCGGAAAGTACTGCTTCAGTCACTTCATCTGATATATTCATATCAGCGATGTTCCCCTGAATTCTTTCCTCCACCGGATGATAAATCACTGTTCCGTCCGCAGCCAGCAATACCACATATCCATTATTGCCGATTTTATATCCGCTCATTACGCTGCTCACATGATCCATCGTAATGTCCACGCCTGTGGCTCCCAGCACTCTCCCGGTTTCCATATCAAATACCGGAGATACCGCACTGATAATCAGACCGCCGGTACTCGGATCCACAAAAGGCTCTGTCAGTACCGCTTCTCCCGCTTCTATGTACGGATACCAGACACGGGTCGTCACATCCCAGTCGTCGTCAGTCGTAAATCCATCAGACTGGGTCAGTACACTGGCGTCCAGATCCGCAATCCATATGGACAGGACATTTTCCTTGTCAATTTCCACTGCTTCCATCAGATACCGCACTACCTCACCGGTTCCGTCTGTCTGCAGGATATTGTCCTCAGGTCCGGTACCTGACAATACCCGGCAGATTTCCGGATCTACAGACAGCTGCCTGGATGCTGTTAAATATTTTCCAAAATAACCGGCTGCCTGATTTGCCGCCGCATGGGATTCCAGCATCAGTTCCGTTTCCTTTGCTGAGGCAATCTCCTGACGCACCATTAAAATGGACACGACCGCCACAAGCAGAAACACAACCAGAACCCACCTTCCAATATGAACAAGAATTTCATCCGCAATTCTTTTTCTGTTTTGTCCAGACCCTCCTTTTTGTTTTTTCATCGCTCCTCCTTTTGAATTTTACATCCATAATATTTAAGGATGTGTACATTATTATTCCAGCTCTTTCCTTCACGCCTGCTTTTATTTTATTACTTTTTCTCTCACAATGCAAGCAGGAATATATGACATTGTACTTTTGTAATAAATGTGGTTACCGTCTACTGCCACTATAATCCCGCATTATCCGCCGTGAAACATCCATCCGGCCATATCCCTGTCTTTTTGCTGCCCGGTACTGGCACAGAAAACAGAGCTGAACAGGCACGCTCCGGATCAGGGCCTCTTAAGGATTACGGCAGCACATGTCAGCGGTTTATCCCCGGTTCAAAAAAGGGGCTTGGAAAATGTGCACAGATAGGTTATAATTGGTTCTGGAAAAAAGTACACTGCCCTGTGGGCAGAAGAAAAAGGATGGGATACAATATGGCATTATTAGAAGAATGGAAAAAAATCGCATATAATGAAAAAGCAGATAAAGAGGAACTTCAGCGGTTCTGGCAGAGATATTTCCTGCTGGAAAAAGGCATTTACGAAAAGCTTCTGGAGAATCCTGAGGAAGAAGTACGTGGTTCTGTAAAAGAACTGGCGGAAAAATACAAAGTAAGTATTCAGGATATGACCGGTTTTCTGGATGGCATTGACGAAAGTTTAAAGGAGCCGAACCCGATTGAGACAATGGATGAAGATACGGTCGTTTCACTTGCGTTTGACAAAGTAAAACTTTACAAAAACATGGTGGACGCAAAAGCGGACTGGCTCTATGACCTGCCGGCATGGGATGATATCTTTGATCCTGTCACCAAAAAGACGCTTTATCTGGATCAGAAAAAATCCGGTACCGTAATCGTAGGCAAAAAAACCGGCCGTAATGATCCCTGTCCATGCGGCAGCGGCAAAAAATATAAATTCTGCTGTATGAAAAAGTAAGACAGGCTCATACAGAATTCTGGTTTTCCACATTCCGCCATATGCGGAAAAATATATTTTCAGGGAGGATGAACCATGACATTTAAAATGATACACGAAAACTACAACGTAGCTGATCTGGACCGGTCGCTGAAGTTTTATGAAAAAGCTCTGGGCCTGACAGAAAAAAGGCGAAAAGAAGCTGCGGACGGTTCGTACACCATCGTCTATGTGGGAAATGAACAGACCGGATTTGAACTGGAACTGACCTGGCTGCGGGAAATGGACCGTCCCTATAATCTGGGCGACTGTGAGTTTCACCTCGCCTTTGAGACAGATGATTACGAAGCGGCCCACAAAAAACACGAAGAAATGGGATGTATCTGTTTTGAGAATCCGGGACTTGGCATTTATTTTATCTCTGACCCGGATGGATACTGGCTTGAGATTTTACCAGCACATAAAGATTCCTGAATATCATGTTTATAGCCCCGGCGCCCCGCCTCTGTACGGGTATCATCCGGATATGGGGCAGATACCCCGGAGGCTGGTTCTGCCGGTATCCGGATAAATTCCACACTCTGTAAAAAGTATCCGGCAAAGCCGGATACTCCGCCTGCGGCGGGCTGCCTCTGGCGGCATTTTCCCTTCCGCCGCTGTGCCCTCGCTTCGCTGGGGCAGACCCTGCGATCCGCCCGGAAGGATTTACTTTACAGGACGATCTTTCCTATAAAAATTAAAAGAGTATCCGGCAAAGCCGGATACTCCGCCTGCAGCAGCTTCTTCTTTTCCGCCGCTGCATCCCCGCTTCGGCGGAACTGAACATGATTTATTTTAATATCTGTTCCGCTGTTTATATTCTGATTATGAATATATTAAATATTCTTCTGTTTATTTTCTATTTTCCTGCGTTGTTGCGCACAAAAAAATCACTGACATTCTTTCTGATTTCTTCTGGTCTCATGGATTTGAGCAGACAGCCTGCCGGCTTTAACTGCATAATCTTTCTGATACTTTCCGCATCACTTCTGCCAGTAAGAAAGAATACCTGTAAATTCGCAAGTTCTTTCTCTGACCGGACCATTTCCAGCACCTGGGCGCCGTTACATACAGGCATCTCATAGTCCAGAAGCACCAGATCCGGCCGGTTAAGCATAATACACCGGATAGCCCCCATCCCGGAATCAGCCACAGTTACATCGTAATCTTTATCCAGAAGCTCCTTCATGGACTGGCGTACTACCAGAGAATCATCAACTACCAGTATTTTCTTTTTCACACTGTCTGTCTGATTTCCCAGATATTTTCTGACTTCCGCCATCGCATTTCCTGTTTTGATCTCTGTAGCAGTCTGCTCTTTGATTAAATGGGGCGCAATGACACAGAACGCAAAGTATCCTTCCCCCGTATCAAACAGAAAACTGAACTGGGGCTGCTGTCTGTTAAACACTTTCTGAAGCTGTTCATAGGAAAGCAGATTTTCTTCCATGATATCATACTGCTCCGCATCTGAGAGAAACATGTGTCTGATACGGTCTACAAACTGTCTGGACGCATACCGTGTGGCGTTCATCAGCATAACGTTCATTTTTTCAGATTTACCACCCATAATCCTGCCAATGGTGTTAACAAGCACCCGTTCCTCAAATGCTAATATAATTTCCCACTTTTTATCTTTTCCGGCACCGTAAACCAGGCGATAGTATATGCCGTTTCCAAATTTCTCTCCGCCATAGCTCTCACTTATAACCCGTGCGTTGAGCTGGAACATATCTGAAATAAGCCGGACAATCATCTGCTTCATGGCAATCTGCTGTTCGTCCGGTAAAAGCCCTGTCCATTTACTGTCCGCCTTACCCGTTATTGCCCGGTCTTCCGTCAGTGTATGTCCAATCAGCCAGCCTGCGCAGACACCCAGAAAATGACTGACAGCTTCCCTGGAATAGTCGCTCTGCTTCAGTTCTTCTTCCAGCGCCGGAAGGGTTTTTCTTCTGAAATCGTCGTGAAGCCGTCTGTGAGTTTCAAATCCCCGGTAATCAATCGACGCCATATAGGCCTCTTCTTCGGAGAAATGCTTCATTGCGTGGCCTTTAAAATATTTTACCCCTTCCTGGCAGACCCACTGGCTTTTTTCTTCCTGCTCTAAAAAAGTAAGCATCCTGTTCATAATACTGAACAGCTTTCTGTGTTCTTTATCGATGATTTCCACACCGATATTATACCGGTCCTGCCATACTAACCGATTACCCATAACATCCTCCTTTTTTGCGGCGCCTCCGTCGCCGCTGCTTCATGGTTTCTTTATATTTCTCTTTACTGTAATAATTAATTATGTATACAATTATCTGACAATTTCCGGATACCGTATTTACAGAACTTATAACGAATCCGGCAGACAACTGTTCACAGTATACCACATATTTACTCATTGAAAAGAGTTTTTTCAGATTATTGTTACTAAAAATAAAAAATCTGCGGTATCCTTCTGAATACCAGCAGATTTTCCATTCATTATTTCTAATCAGGCAGCCATTGTTTACAATTTCCCGTCGGACCCCAGTTCATCATCCGCAACCCTCTCAATATGCATTGCCAGGTATCCGACTTCAACCACACTTATTTTACATCTCATATCTGATTCAATCTGGGCACAGACAGCTTCCGCAATCTGAAATGCCTTTGGAAACTTTACTCCCATATAGTCATTCATATTAATTCTAAGCTGTTCGCCCCGCAGCGCCCTGGCTATCATATAACGGATATGGTTCATCAGACGGTTATAGGATAAAGACGTCACACTGATTGGCCTGCCTGTCTCCTGCTCAATCAGGGAAACACAGGCATGGACCGCACGGGCCATCTGCATGGCGTCCGACACCCGGTCATCCTCAATGGCAGAATGGATATGCAGTGCGATATAGCCGGTTTCATCCTCACCGATCGTAATTCCCATATGTTCTTTTAACAGCGGCTGTACACGCTGCGCAACCTTGTATTCCTCATGAAACAGGACACGGATGTCTTCATTCAGAGGATTACTGATCTGCTCATGGCTGCGGATTCGTTTTACGGCGTATTCTATATGGTCAGCCATTGGAAACAGAATGCTTTTGTCTACCCTGCCAAACACTTTTTCTGCTTCCATCAGTAATTCAGACGCAATTTCCAGAAATACCGGCGGAACAGATTTTGCCAGTTTGCGCGCATCTCCCCGTTCCGTCGCTTTCTGAAGGGAATAAACCGTATCCATGGGTCTTACTTCCAGCTGTTCGCTGACTCTTTTCCCAAAACCAATCCCTTTTCCCATGATCAGATATTCCTGATGATCCTGTGATCCAACCGCAATGACTGTATTATGGTTCAGCACTTTTGATACTCTGTACATATAATTCCCCCCGGCCACACCCTTTTTCTGTTCCTGCCAGTTCCCGGCTGCCATTCACAGCTATGATCCTCTCCGGTCAGAAACAGGGATCATTCGTAAAAATCAACTGCGAAAAGCGCTTCTCCCGCATGGATCTGTCCTTCTTTCAACAGTCTTATTTTCTGGTTATCTTCCAGTTCCGTACACAATACTGGTGATACAAGGGACGGGGCATTCTTTTTAAGATACTCTAAATCCAGCTTTAATAACACATCGCCCTTCTTAACTTTCTGTCCGTTTTCCACACAGACTTTAAATCCCTGGCCATTTAATTTTACAGTGTCAATGCCCATATGAATCAGCAGCCCGATTCCGGAATTTGTCTGGAATCCTACCGCATGTTTTGTCTCAAACACAAAGCATACTTCTCCGTCTTCCGGCGCTACCACCGTACCTTCCTCTGGCGTCACAACCGCCCCGTCGCCCATCATACGTCCGGCAAAGGCTTCATCCGGCGCTGTACCCAGATCCGCCGCCAGACCGGTGACAGGACTGGAAATGGTTATACTCTTAACGACTTTTGTACCGGACTGCTTTACCTCTTCTTTCTGTGCGGCAGTATTCTGGCCGGCCTGTGGATGATATTCTTCATCCGGCGCTTTTTCCAGATAATCTTCCAGATTGGACTTGATCACGGTTACCCTTGGTCCGTAAATAACCTGGACGCCGTTTCCTTTGTGTACGACGCCGGATGCCCCGGTAGCCTTTAACATGGCGTCGCTTACCAGTTCAGATTTTTTCACGGTACAACGTAACCTGGTGGCGCAGCAGTCCACATCGGAAATGTTTTTCTTACCGCCCAGACCATTACAGATCCGCATGGAAAGCTCATCTTCCTGCGTCATACCCGACGGTGCGTCGCTGCCGCCTGTTTTCCTCGCTTCCACATCGCTTCTGCGGTATAATTTTACCTCTTCGCTGTCATCACGTCCGGGCGTTTTTAAATCCATCTTTCTGATCAGGAAGCTGAACAGGAAATAATAAACCACGAAATAGAAAACGCCTACAACTACAATCCATATCCAGTTGGTCTTCCCATTTCCCTGTAAAATACCAAATAAGAACATATCAATAAATCCGCCGGAGAAAGTCATTCCTACAGCCACGCTGAATACATGCATCAGCATATAGGCAAGTCCTGCCAGCACACAGTGGATTCCGTACAGTAACGGCGCCACAAATAAGAATGTAAACTCCAGAGGCTCTGTAATACCTGTCAGCATGGATGTAAGGGCTGCGGATAATAACAGACCTCCTACTTCCTGACGCTTTTCGGATTTTGCTGTCTGATACATGGCAAGCGCCGCTCCCGGCAGACCAAAAATCATCAGCGGGAATTTTCCAGTCATAAATCTGGTGGCGGATACGGCAAACTGCTCTACCGTCGGATCCGCCAGCTGCGCAAAGAATATATTCTGCGCGCCTTCAACCAGCTGTCCGCCAACTTCCAGCGTACCACCCAGCGCTGTCTGCCAGAACGGAAGGTAAAATACATGGTGCAGACCGAACGGAATCAGCAGACGCTCCATAAATCCGTATACCCAGGTACCAGCGTAGCCGGAACTAAGAACCACATCACCCACTGCGTAAATGCCGCTCTGGATCACCGGCCAGATAAAAAACATCAGAATGCCCACTGCCGTATAGGCCAGCGCACATACAATCGGGACAAATCTGGTGCCGCCAAAAAATGAAAGCACCTGCGGCAGCTCGATTTTATAAAATCTGTTGTGTAATGCGGCAACGCCAAGTCCTACCAGAATACCGCCGAATACGCCCATTTGCAAAGACGTAATGCCGCATACGGAAGTCGTGGCGCCGTCCAGCATTTTTTCCGGACCGCCATTATTTGTTATCATGGCTGAAATCGAGGCATGCATGATAAAGAATGAAATGGCGGCGGCCAGTGCGGCTACTTCCTTTTCTTTCTTTGCCATACCAATAGCCACACCCATGGCAAAGATAATAGGCAGGTTGCCGAACACGATATCTCCTGCTTCGCTCATAACCTGCAAAATCGCATGGAACACGGTTCCCGGTCCCATAATACCCAGTAAACCATAAGCGCTCAGCATCGTCTCATTTGTAAATGATCCGCCAACGCCAAGCAGCAGGCCCGCTACCGGAAGAATGGCGATGGGCAGCATGAAGGATCTTCCCACACGCTGGAGTATACCAAAAATTTTGTCTTTCATTTCTTAACTCCTCCATTTTCTCGTATTATTTAACAGGATATCCATGCGTGCCAGCAGGGTTGGGCCTGAAAAAGGCACTAACACACATAAATATCCTAATAAATACTTATGCATAGTTAGTGCCTCGTATTTCACAAGTAACACGCTATATCATGAAAGTAGTTTAACATAGAACCGGAGCGGAGTCAAGTGGTTTTACCAGCACATTTGCCGTAACCATTCACAGGTCACCAGCCGCTCACAGACCCGTTATTGTTATCACCTCACCGGCCCGGATCGCAGGGTGGTGCCTGGCGCTTACTGCGCCGGATTTAAGTCCATCGGAAATCCGCCGCCAGAACAGACTGCTTTCTGGCGCAGGTTCCCAGATCTTTTTACAGGTCCAGGGCCCCTGGTATACCGGGAAAGTATAAGTATACGTATAGCCGCAGCAGTCAGATTGATATGTAATCACATCCTGAATCGTATTTCTGAAGTGACAGTATCCGGATCTGCCATGGCTGCAGCCTGCCGACTCTGTATACACAGCCCCCCTACTGGTTCTGGCCGCAATCAGACGTGCCCTGGAACAGGACGCACGGGTTATAAGGCTGTATGAGCCTGCCTTTTTACCGGCGGAAAACGGCAGTTCTTTATGTACATGGGAAAAATCCTCCGCTGCTGCCGCCTCCGATGGAAAACCGGATATCATTACAATTACCATTAACAGACATATGATTTTTTTCATAATCAGACACCTCCCGTCTGTTTATGCGGTATCATGAAAGGGATGTAAGGCGCATGGAAATACACGGCATGGGACACCTCCCGTTTGTTCATGCGGTTACTCTTCCCCTACAGCTGGTCTGTGCTCCAGCATGTTTCCTAAAGTATAGCAGTGTGTCTTTTCATTCGCAACCGTATTCATGGAATCTTACCCTCAGCAGACAAAGGGACACACGCCCCGGGTACCGTCTTTTGGTGGCTGGCGGCGTTAACGTCAATCGGCGTACGTCCGGTACGCCTCATTCCGTTGCCTTGCCAGCCGCCAAAAGACGGTACCCGGGGTCCGAAGGAGTTTTGCGCCTCAGATTTGTGATTCTGCAAGGCACTGGAACAAAGCGTACTGGACGTACGCTGAGCGACAGTAACGCAGCAGAAGCACAAATCTATGGTTCAAAACCGTATGTCCCCTTGTCCACTGAGGGTAAACAATCTTAAGAAAAACTTAAATCTTTCCAAAAAACAGAACCGGACAAACGCATGGTTAAAGAAACTGTGAATGGACTGTTACATGTGTTACATAACCAGATCACTGCTATTTCCACACCCACAGATTTGTGTTATAATAAAAAACATATGACGAAGCCGGTTACTTAGTCTGTGGCAGTATCTTCCTCTGCGCCGCTGTCTCCCCGCTTTAGCGGACTGGCGGACTGGCGCCTGTGCCGCCTGCCTGGCGACCACCGGAACATTATATCTGACGGAGGTTATAAAATGAACATAAAAAACATCATAAATATAAAAAAAGAACTTGAAACAAAAGCCGGCATGGCAGACGGTATTTATTTAAACAATATTGAAATTAATCCACTTTCGATAAAAGCAGTGATGATAAATGAAGTTGTCCCTTCCGACCCCTTACAGGATTTCTATGGAATCCCGGACGCTGATTATCTGAAAACAACGCTTCCCCTTCTGCAGAATGCGGGAGCGGACGTTCATTCCATAGAGGACATATTGCAGATGGGCATCTACATCACAAACGCTGTAAAAACCCCAAAGACAGAATCTGCCATTGACAAAAGCATGATCGAAAACGGTCTGCCTTATTTAGAAGCGGAACTTTCTTTATTCCCAAATATAAAGGTTATTATGCTTATGGGAGATGTGGCAAAAAAAGCATTTAACATGATTACAAAAAAGAAAACAAAGAAAAATGCGGTTCCCGCTGTTTCTACATACAAATTACGAAACAGTGAAATCTACTATGAGGGTATCAGGGTCATGCCGTCCTATATCATGACAGGGAAAAACATTTTAATCGAAAAATCCAAAGTCACCATGGCAGCTGAAGACGTTGCCAGAATGTTAGCGCTTATCTAAGAAAGATTTGACCAGAATAACCGCATATTCCGGACGCCGGAAAAGACGTGCCGTCCCGGGCCCGCACCCTGAAGGGCATTCCGCACCAAAAAGAGCATGATATATCAATATGGCATGAAATGGATTTACGCCGGATGAAGAACGCATATCCAAAGGTACAGTTGCATCGTACCTTCAGGTATAGCGGACCCTTCGGGTAATAGCAGGCCACGCAGCCTGAGTCTGTTGTAAGACAACCCTGAAAAGAAGAAAAGCTGCCCGAAGGCAGCTTTTCTATTGGGGGAGGATAAAGTATTTATTGTATCTTTTGCATGCAATCCAAATATAACTTCGGGGGAAAGTTATCTTTGGAATAATGATAGTATAGACGTTTCTTTCGGACTTATTCATATTATGTTAAAATAATTTTAAAATTTTTACTGTTCTAAAGGACTGTACGAACGGGAAAAACTGTGTTATGCTGAAATTACGTCTCCGGAATTTGAAAACAGGCGGATTCCGGCCTTTGAAAGCAATTTGGTAATATGTCAAGAGGAAAATGAAAAAGATTTTCGTGAAA
>CANRTU010000079.1 GCA_947642745.1 uncultured Eubacterium sp. | reverse complement strand
TTTCACGAAAATCTTTTTCATTTTCCTCTTGACATATTACCAAATTGCTTTCATGGATAAAAATTTCCTCAATACTTTTTCCAAAATAATCAGATATTGTAAATGCCAATTCTAAAGAAGGATTATATTTTCCCGTTTCTATCGAACTGACTGTCTGCCTTGAAACTTTAATTGCTTTTGCAAAATCTTCCTGTTTCATACCTAAACTTTTTCTTAATTCCTCAATTTTATTTTCCAAATCATCCCTCCCCGCATTTGACAAGTTTCCTTTACATTTCCTATTATAGCATCATATGCTGTTTTGTCAAGGTTCCTTTACAAAATAGCCATAAGTAAAATCAAATGCCATTGTCTTTCCTGTCTGTATTGTTTTATCCTGTATATGCAGTATAATAATGTGACAGATGGCGTTACAGGCAGTGCTGTTGCTCCCCCGCTTTCCGGGCAATTTCCGTTATCAGGCCGCCCGGCCTGCGGAAAACAGCAGACCGCCGCATATGGCGGCGGCCATCTGCGGCGGTTAGTTTTATCATCTTCTGTTTATAATATCTCTCTGAAAACAAATACTCTGCTTTGCGGGACAGAACTGCCATGATATCACAAAAGAAGCGTTTTCGTGAAACATTATGAAACATATTTATCGCAACTGAAACAGCTTGTGAATTATGTTTTCAGACACGCTCTGATCTCTTATTCAGACTACCAGATTTTTCATTACTGCCCGGATAATATTTTTTCTATTTTTCTATATTCATCCTCCCATTCCCTGGAAAAAATATCATATTCTTTATTGCTTTCCGTATCATCAGATGAAAATAATAAATCACCTACGTAATTAAGTTTATCTTTGAACAAATTATGAGATTTATACATCCATACAGTCTGATTTCGTTTATATTCGTCTGCCTGTTCCTTCTCAAATCTGTCAAAATATTCTTCCAGATATTTTAAAAAAATGATTACACGCAACATTATCTCTAAATCCATTACCTCAGTATCGATTTCTTTCTCTAAGTGATCAGTATAATAAGCATTAACACTATATTTTATGAAACCAGTCAGTTGCATCGCATACAATGCAAGAAAAGCTGCTGAGGCTGCTTCGATGGAATTCAGATTCGATAAAACTTTAAAATGAGCCAGCAAAAAAGTTATTGCGCTTATGTCGCAATAACTTTCTTCCTGAATCCCCGGATTAACCTTGAAATAGTGAAATACTAATTTAATTATTTTATCATCCGCTGCCTGTACTGTTTTTTCTCTTTCTACTTCATCAAAATATCCTCTACATTTCTCATAATGCATATCAAGCGCTCTGCTCACTTTTTCTTTTTCCTGAATACGAAAATAAAACCAGTGCGCCAGTTCATGCGATATGATAAAAGCTTCCTGTATCTTCAAAACCTCTTCAAATTCTGGATTCATACAATATTTCTTTTTATCTTTCTTAAAAAAAGAATTTATAAACTGACCTGATTTTACAAATTTACCTTTAAGAAAAAGTTCTTCCGCATATATTTGAGCAATAATCTTATATGCATCTATTTCATTTTCCTCAAAAAAGAATATTCTGTTTAAATCTTTTAATAATTGTGAGAAATGCCTGTCATAAACAACATACCATTTTTCCCGCCAATGAAGGAGATTTGAATGTTTATCAAAACTATTGCATAATACGATTTCAGGTTTTTCCAGACTATTATAATAGGATAATAAACATTTCATCTCCTCTTCTGATAATGACATGTTTACTTTTCCTTTTATCATCTTTCTGCTTTCAGCTATTAACATTTGTATTGATGTTATCATTGTTTTCCCTGTCATTACCGTTAGCCCTGTTTTCTTTTTCTAATAATTTATTCAAAATATTATTAACATTTTTTTCACTTATCCCATCTATCTCTATACCTTTATATTTTATAGATGTAATCTTTTTGTTTTTTATTAAAGTTGTTAATACTTTCCCAATCACTGGCACTGAAACCGCAGTAACTGCCACAACCACTTCCACTATTTCATTTGCGCCAAACAATGAATCCGGACGTATTATCTCCACATATTGAGGATAATTTGCTTTTAATTCCTGAAAAAAACTAATATCATTTTCCTGCACCTGAATGATTAACATATTTTCTTCAACTCCTTATCTATTGTTTCTTTAAATAGTTAATGCCGCTTCTGCCACTACATTATTATACGGGCGTCCCTTGCGGCCCAAAGAACGCTCTGTGCCGGATGTTTCCGGCAGTTTCCCAATTGTCCGGTTTTTGAATTCATTTCCCTGGTCTGTGTGGAACAGGCGGATATTTTTGTATGATCATGATTTTTTATTAAAAATTTTCTAATGATTTACTCTGGCAAACGGACAGCGTTTTCCAATACACTGATTATTTTGTGCGGAATAGCCGCACACAATCTCCGTCTTTTCCATCCCAATCCCCAAATGCTCCCTGACAAAATCAACAGCCGCAAGGACAGACAAATACGAATTCCTTTTACAGCAGCGTGGACCGCCCACCGCCCCTATCTCTCCCAAAGCCTTTGAAGTCATCCGATGGGAAAGCGCAAAAGGTTCCACAGCCAGAGGCGTAGACTTTGAAATAATGGATACAGACATACCTGCGCTGATACCGGCTCCACAGGCGCCCCAGAAACCACAGGCGCCGCCCGGAACGCTTTTTCCCCTGCTAACCATTTCAGCCAGCGCCTGCGGCAGGGCAATGTCCCCTCCGGCGTTTTTATACGCCGTCAGCAGGGCCGAACCAGCCATCACATGATGTTCCGGCCCGTGCATATGACAAAACGGCTGTGCCATCATCTTCTCAAGGATCTCAACCGGATTCTTTGAAGTTTCTTTCAGGCACATCCCGATTATAGCATCCATCCCCGCAGTATGGCACTCATTACATACATAATGCCCTTCTACACATCTTGCCTTGCTGTTCTCTTTCCTATGGCATATGGCACACTCCATAACCTCATCCGCTTCCAGATATTCCAGTAGCGCTTTACATATCAGACATTCTTCCTTCACAGGTACCTCCTTCTCCTTAACAATGATTTCTTTTTCACCATTATACAGGAAAATCCGCCAAAAAGCACCAGCCATTTCTGACTGACGCCCGTTGATACAATCCTGTCCGAAACACAAAAGCCTGTCTGTTTCTGTGCGTCTCCTTCCATATCCGCTGTTTCAGCCCGGACATCCGCTGCTTCCCAGCCTCCTTTTATTTTCTGCCGGCCTGCCTGCGCTCTGTCCTGCTTATCTTTCCTCTGCAACTGCAGCGCCTGCCGGGACTTCGTACCTGTCCCTGTCCGCATGGTCTGTCTCCCAGCCTCCCTCTGCTGCGGCTTTCACATGCCATCCTTCACAACCATCCAGACAGACTACGAAAGGTACGGATACATGCGTAACGCTCTGGTAAAGGGGCCGTAAAAACCAGAGTTTTTAAACTCCTGTTTTTTCACGGCCCCTTCCTCAGATCTTCCTTGCCACTACTACCAGCCGTCCGTTTTCCTGCGAATATTCACAGGTGGACAGCATCAGAATCCGGTCCCCGTACCGTAGGGAGATTCCTGTATCATACAGCCGGTTTTCCTCCACAAACGCCCGACACTGCCCGAAGGATTCCTGGTCCTGATAATTAAAAAACTGATAATAACGAAATCCCTCCTCGTTTTCGTTGCGTATTCTGGTTTTTAGCACCGCCACCACTTCGTATTCACCTGTTTCATACAATGTGTCAAACTGTATATTTCTGTGTTCCATACAATAATCCGCTTCCTGGTACTTTACAAGCAGGCCAAAGATATGGCCGTTTTTCATATTGTGACCATAGACCACCGTATTGTCGTCCTGTGGAAAGCCGCTATTTTGCCCATCCACGAACAGCGCTCCCTCAGGAGACGGCGCTCCGGTAAAATCATGGTCCAGATAAAACTCCATGTCATCTTCCGGCGGCTGCATCACCGGCAGGTCCAGCCCGGTTCCCGGAATGGCCAGCCAGCCGTACAGCCCCTGGTACTGTTGCGCCAGCTGCTGATATTCCGGAAGTATCCGGGGCTGTTTTTTCTGCATCCCGGCCTGACGGCGTCTGTTTCCCGGATCATCCGCCGTCGTTTCATCCAGCGCAGGATCTTCATCCTTCTGCCGCTGTCCCGCCTGCCGCTTTATATCATTCTGCGCTTCCGGACCAGCTGCTGTATCTGTATACGATCCAGTCCCGGATATGCCAGAAGTATCTGTATTCTCCTCCGTCCGCTCCCGGCCGTCTGCGCCGGATAGACGGACATCCGGTGGGTCTGCCGGCTGCGGCTGCTGTGCTGCTTCTGTCCGCAGCCGGCGGATGTGCCACTCGCTGCCGCGTCTTACAATCTCTCCCCGCAGCCAGATAGCGGCAGCGCACAGGGCAAGACATACGAGTAATGGCACAGCCGCCCGACGGCAGACGGATATGGCCGCAGATATCCGGTACTTCCTCCCGGCCGGCGCTTCCTCCCGGCCGGATGTGAGCCAGCGGGCAATCCGTTCCAGTTCCTTTCGTTCTATTTCTTTATCTTCTTCTTTATAATCTTCTTCATCATCCTCTTCAGATTCCTGAACCTGTCTGTATACGGTCTGCCCAGCCGTACCAGCCTGTCCGGTGCGGCCGGTTTCCCGCCGCACCGTTACAGAATCCGCCGGTGTCTGTTTTCCTCCAGTGTCTGTTTCTGACGTCAGCCAGGTGGCAGTCTGCTCCAGCTGCTCCGTTTCCCTGTCTGCCATACATTTATCAGCAGGCGTCCGGCTTTCTTTCTCTCTTTTTCCAGCCTCCTGCGGCTGCGTGGCATGACGGTTTTTGGACCCGGACAGGGATACGGCATCTGCGCCGCCTGTTTGCGGATGAATTTGTGGCGGCCGTTCCTGTTTCTGACCGTCCGCCGCCAGCTTCTGCCCAAGCAGCCGGATAAAGGCAGCACCGGACGGAGTTTTAAAATAACTGTCCTGATGCGCTTCCAGACGGGGCAGAAATTTCCGCCATGTGGAATCGTCCCAGTCCGGGTGGTCTGCCAGCAGGGAATAGATACGGCTGATATCCTGTAAGAAATACTGCATGATCATTGTTTGTGATTCATTGCTGTCGAAGCCGTTCCTGTACCCGGCCATCCATTCTGTCAGCGCCCCGAGTACCACACCAGTCTGTCCGGCTCCATGTGGAAACCGGCTTCTGTAAATTTTCTGGCAGGCGTCGTAAAGCCGCGCCGGATTTTTGATCTGGCTGCTGGTCTGACTGCCGGTTGAAGCTTTTAAAGAAATTTCCATTGAAATTTCCGTTGAAATTCCCATTGAAATTCCCATTGAAACGGCCTGCCGGATCAGCAGCAGGGCCTGACGCTCGTATGACCAGTCTGGTTTCATATCCCATCCACTCCTTTCCTGGTACCGGTGGCATCACCTGTTTTCCTGTCATTCTATGGCGGATCAGTCGTTCTATTTTTTTACTTTCACCCTGCAGGTCATCACCGTGCCGTCTTTTGTCACCGCCGTAATCACGGCTTTGCCTTTTTTCTTTGCTTTTACCATGCCTGTTCTGGATACTGTGGCAATTTTGTTATTGGAACTGCGCCAGCTGATCTGGCGGCTGTCCATCCCTGCCACGGAAAGCTTTTGTTTCTTTCCTTTTTTTAATGTCATGTTCTTTCGGTTCAGCGACCAGTCAGAAATCTTTTCCCATTTCGCATAGACGCTGGTCCCTGCGCCCGCCCGGTCGCTTTCTGTTACTTTCTGCGTACACGCCTCATCCAGATACCAGCCCATAAACACATAGCCGGATTTTGACGGGATACAGTTTTTCAGTGCCTGTAATATTTCCTGGCCTTCTGTTATCCATACGCCGGACATCCCGGAGACATTGCCCAAATTTACCGTAGCATACTGGTAACCATTGATATAGATGTCCGCTGTTTTTCCGCCATAGCTGATTGTCAGATGGTTGCTGCCCTTTGTAATCCGGTGGCTGCTTAACGTATAACCCTCCACATTCTGAACGGCGCCGTCTGTATATTCCGCCCGGACAGTCAGTCCCGGGATAACAGGATAGGTACCGGCCAGAAGGGAGCCTCCGTTATATACCGCTGTAATCTGCTTCACCATCCTGCTTCCCTGTGGGTAATCCGCTGAAACCGCCAGAATACTTACCGTTCTGGAACATCCACGGTATGTTACGGTTACCATATTGCTGCCCGGGGATAAAACAGACTGTGAAACATGAAAATCATAAACTCTTTCATAAGAACCGTCCGTATATATCCCGTGTACGATTAATACAGAAGAAACACTGCCGCCGGCATATGGCGTGCCGCTGACAGAAGCTGTAATATCTGTCAGTACCCGGCCTGCCGGAAGCCAGTGAGCGTAATATACACAGTTTCCATAAATCAGAGTCCCATACATGGCCGCCGCGCCGGTTCCATTTCTGCCTGTATACCAGCCCTGGAAGGTATAACCATCTCTCACCGGAACCGGAAGCCAGGTAAGCCCTGTGCCCCGTCCGATTCTAAGATCCGATACCGGCAGACCGCCCTGTGCATCAAAAGATACCGTAACCAGATCCGGGGACGGCTCTTCCGGCTTCACCGGAACAGACGGCATTTGCGGCTGATCCGGCTGCTGCGGTCCGGATGGCCGGTCTGTGCTGTCCGGCTGATCCGGATTTGACGGTTTTTGCGGAGCAGAAGGAACAGGCCGTGACGGGGTATCCGGCTGGTCAGGAACCGTCGGCCGCTGCGGGATATCCGGCGTATCAGGCTCTGACTGGCCGGGCTGTCCGATACCAGTACTGTTGTAGTAAATGACTGCCCGTTTGAAATAGATGCCAACCATTAGCGGCATGGTAAGTTGCATCTGCTTCCACTGTTCTTTACTACCCTCATAATAAATATACTTTAAAGAAGGATTATAATAATTAAAGAGACCGATATCAAAACTTTTCGCACTCACCGGCACATAAATACTGGTCAGATTTTCACATCCCGTGAAAGCATTCGAATATATCATTTCCATATTATCCGGAAACCTGAAACTGACAAGACTGGTGCAATCTGTAAAAGCATCAGTCCGGATATCCGCAAGTCCTGACGGTATCTGGATATCTTTCAGATTGACACACTCCGAAAATGCTGAGCGCTCAATTTTTTTCACCCCCGAAGGCAGTTTCAGATTTTTCAGGTTTTTATTTCCAGCAAATGCCTCCATTCCAATTTGCGTAACGCTTTCCGGAATGTTCACTTCACCAGTCCTTCTATCCGGGCAGGACAAAAGTCTGGTCATATTTTTATCATACAGTATTCCGTCTGCTAATGTAAAATATGGGTTTGCCTCATCAAGTATGATTTCTTTCAGATTTTCACAACCGGCAAATACCCCTCCATATATTTCTTTCACACCCGCAGGAAGTGTAATACTGCCAATGCCGCTATTTGCAAATGCATTACTGCCGATACTGGTAATACTGGATGGAAGAACCAGACGATCCATACCATGATATGTATCAAACGCATACTCTCCAATCCTCTCTACACCCGGCAAAAATTTCAGTTCACCAGTCTTTCCCGGAGGACAATAAAGTAATTCTTTCCCATCTTTCGAATATATGATTCCATCTGACGACATGATATCCGGATTGGCAGGATCTGCCTGAATTTCAGCCAGATTCCAACAGTGTTCCAGTCCAAGGCGTTGCATATTTTCTATCCTTATATGCGCCGGGATTTTCAGACTTTTTAATTTCGTACTACCGGCGAACGCCCGAGTTTCTATCTGATTCACTCCGGAAGGAATCACAAAATCACCGGATTTTCCAGCTGGACAGGCTATTAACGTCGTTCCGTCTTTCGAAAGCAATACCCCGTCCACTGATTTATAATACTTATGATCAACACCCACTTCAATTTTTTCCAGACTGTCACAGCCCACAAAACCACTTCCATAAACTTTCATACCCGCTGGCAGATAAATTGATGACAGACCGGTACATCCCGCAAAAGTCATTTCTGAAGTAGAGCGCAGGCTGGACGGTAGTTCAATATCAGTCAGACTGATACAGTCCATAAATACACTACTACTCACTTTTTCCAGTCCTTGCGGAAGTTTTACATTCCGCAGGCTGCTGCAGCCCGCAAAGGCACGTGAGTCTATGTAACTAATCCCTGCCGGCATCGCCACGCTTTTAAGACTTTTACAGTTTTCAAACGCCCGGAACCCGATACTAACCACTTTGTATCCGTTGATCTCTTCCGGAATGACCAGATCGGTGTCATTGCCTGTATAACCAGTAATTTCCACCTCATCCGGACCCATCATGCCATCCCACCGGTCATATGTATAACTGTTAAAGACACCTGTACCGGTACGGACTTTTTCAATACCATCAGACTGCGCCGTCTGTCTCATCCCGCCGGAAAGGGACGGTACGCCGGCACGGACTTCTTTCACTCCTGTGGTCTGCAGCAGCCCGCAGGCACACAGGCACAGCGTGGTTACCACTGCCAGTAATCTTTTTGCCATATCCATTCCTCCATTTCTCTCTGTCACCCATCCTCACTATTAAAATACCTCACTATTTCGCCAGTCTGATTTCCAGGCAGCACACACCAGAAATTCCCGGCACAGAACCCGCTGTACCTCCGGCTTCAGACATGCGCTCCCCATTTCGCACCCTGAATGGTATGATACATCGTCCCCTTTAGGACATGCCTCACATTTCATACCATAAAAGGCATAACACAAAGAATTTATCCCCAATTTATGATGTATACCCTGAAGCATGTTTGAAAAATGCTTTCTGGCATATGTACCCAGAGGGTACAAAATGGGGAACGCAGATGCCGGGAATGATTTTTCAGACACGCTCTGATACTTCAGCGAACAATACCTGATCATGTATGGTTATCTTTCATTCTTTATTATGACGGCCGGAAGATATCCGCATACTCCGTACGCCGGGGAAAGGCGTGCTGCCCCGGCTGTTTCCGGCAGGCTCCGTTTATCTTTCCTGTCTTCCCCGCACTTATTCTGGCAGACAGGATAACCGTGTGTGCGGGAATATCCGGGATCAGTTCCCGAAAATGGTATGCAGCTGCGGCTTACCACACATGAAGGAATACGGCAGGAACTTCAGCTTTATTCCGGCAGACGGCGGGTCTGCGGGGAAGCTGGTATATCAATCAGGCAGTATCCGGAACGGTTTCCAGAAGAATTATGTGTAATTCCGGTTATTATCTGACGGCAGAACACAGGAGGCCATTCTGCTGGTATATGCAGTATGCCCGTCTGCGGTAAGCTGCATCCGGTCCGGGAAACGCCTGCCGGAATTTCCGGATCATCCGTCCCCATACGGATGCCTTATCCCGTGTGCCGCATGGAGACTTCCGGCACGGCATGGGAATCAGGGGCGGGCATGTGTATATTCTGCCGGAAACAGCCGGGGGAAGACAGCCGGTCCCTGAAGGCATGACTGTGGAGAAAAGCAGGAAGCTCTTTGTTTTCTGCCTGTTTTCAGGATTCAGGGACACGGATGTCCCTGAAAGGCGCCCCTGAGCCAGGGACGGCGCATGGGCACCGGTCCGTCCGGTTAGAATGTTTTTCCAGCAGAAAACTTAGGGATTCCCGCTTTTCGGAACCGGAATGCCGGCAGAGACCAGCTGCCTTTCCCTGGCGTCCGGGAAATATACATTCATCCGCAGCTGATCTGTTGCATGAAATGAAAGATAACCATGCATAATCCAGTAATGTTCGCTGTAGTACTAATGCTGCAGCGAACATTACCTGATCATACACAAAGTCATGAACTTAAACATACCCTGTCCGGAATTCAGCTATACAATGCTTCTTATTATCCGGTTTTTTGCGGCACGGATAACCGGTCCGGCCATATAAGTTAATGACATTGTGATCATACATGGTTATCTTTTATATTTCTATATTATCAGCAGAAAAATAACCGCATATTCCGGACGCCGGCTGAATATGCCCCTGCATGGTCCACTATAGCGCTAAATATAAAATTCCTTAATTTCCCCATGATAATATTTCATAATCAGTTTCGCATCTGTTAGATTCACTTTGCCGTCGCCATTTACATCCGCACTTTTTTTCTGCCGGCCGTTCAGTTTTTTCTTTCCATTGCAGTACTGCATGACCAGTTTCGCATCCGCCAGATTCACTTTGCCGTCGCCGTTTACGTCCCCGGTCAGAAGGCCCGGCTGGGCGATTGTAATCTTTACGGGCACCCGGTGTTCCACGCTGACACGGCCGCCCTCTTTCGTATTCCATTCCATAAGCGTAACGCATATGGTGGTTCTGCCAAAAGAAGCGTCCTGTGTCACCCGCAGCTTTAACTGCAGCAGCAGGCCGCCCTGCTTTACCGTTGCCGCAGCCCCGTAATTAACCTGAAACCCGCCGTTGGTCCCGTCAAATGCCACGCTTTGTATTTTTCCGCCTTCCACCGGAATCAGGCTGGCGATATCCGCCGTAAACAGACTGGTATCATATTCCAGCGTACCGTTTAAAGACGTAATTTCCTGCTGCGCCGCAGTATCACTGTTTTTGATATAAACAGACAGCAGTACCTCATCTTTTGGCGCATACGTGGATTTGTCCGCTTTGTTTTCAATGTTCCACTCCGTCTGATTTATCTGCGCCTCCTTTATCTGTACTTTCTGTGCCCGTGCTTCATACGGACACAGAAACGCAGTAAACAGCAGGCCGCATAATACTGGCGTCAGCCTTTTTACTGCTTTCATTCAGGTCTCCCCCTTTGCTTTTTTCATAAGCATCAGCAGGCCCCCAATACCGCAGATACAGGCAGCTACCAGAAAAATATCATTTCCGATTCCGGCGCCTGTCTTATAGTTTCTGTCTGCTTTTGACGAAACGGACACCGACTGTACCTGTCCGGAAGAAGTCCCCGGGGTCTGGTTTTCCACAGGTGTGACAGTTACCTGTTCTGTCTGCGTATAACTGCCGGACGTGCCGCCCCGGGCGGTTCCGCCTGCGGAAGCGCCGCCGCCCTGAACGGTTCCGCCGCCGGACGGCTGCTGGCTGCCGGCTGTACCATTGCCGGACGGTTTTTCACTGTTGTCTGTGCCATTGCCGGACGGCTTCTGTTCTTTGTCCGGATTGCTGCCAGACGGCTTTTTTTCCGGATCTTTGTCTGCCGGACGGCTGCCGGAAGCGTCGCCCGGTTCCTTTGATCCCCCGTTATTCTGCTCCGTATCCTGCGGAGGCTTTGCCGGTGTCTTTACAGCCGCAGTCACGCTGCAGTCATAGATGGCCGAAAGCTGTGCGTCCGCTATTTCCCGCAGTGAGAGCGTAACCGGTATGGAATCCGTGTCCGCCACTGCCTGAAACCGTACGGAAGCCACTGTGCCGCCGGACGAAAACACGTCTGCGCAGACAATGGAAAGACTGACCTCGCTGCCGGAATCAGACGCCATTTTCATATCATCCGGGGACAGACTGCCGCTCCAGGACGTGCTGTCATATTTTAAGACGCCGCTGTCATAACCCAGCGCCATCCCCAGGGTGCTAAGGGGCGGATTGTTACTCAGTGTAATATTTACTGTCACATAACCGCCAGCCTCCACTACCGCCCTGTCCGCCGCCGCACTAAGCGCCGGAACCGCCGCACTGGCTTTTACGGCCGGCGTGAGACTGACCAGCAGCAGACTTAGCAGTACAGATGCCCGTAATGTTCCTTTCTGTTTCATAATACTCTCCTTTCTGTGCCGGAATACAGCCGGATACCGCTATATACTGATGCGTTTTACTTTACTGTATGGCCCGTATACAGGATTACCGGCAGAATCCAGTCTGTAAGCACGGACTTTTACCGCATAGGACCTGCCCTTTTTCAGCTTTTTCAGACTGTGGGACGCTGATGACACCGATACTTTAGCCGCCTTTTTTACCGTCAGCTTCCTGCCGGCGGCATATACGATCTGGTAACCATCCGCACCGCTCACTTTCTGAAAACGGACGTCTATCTGCCCGTTTTTCTTCGTCTGAGCCTTTTTGCCGCCTGTTCCGGCTGTTTTTTTCCTGACAGCTTTCAGCGCCAGTGCCTTTACTTTCTCCGGCTTGTGAACCCTGGCCCAGCCGGCATAGAGCGTTGCGGCCCCCTCCGGCGCCGTATCGCCGCTGATCCTGGTCCCTCCGTCCGGCCTGGTATACCATCCGGTAAAATAATAACCGTCCCGCCGGACTTTTGGCAGGATACCCGGACTGTCATTTTTTAACAGTGTCATTGTCTGGCGGCTTAAACCAGTTCCCCCGTTTGCCTCAAACCGCAGGATATAATACAGTTCCACCACGACTGGCGGCGGGGTCACTTCCGGAGCTGTGGGTTTCGTAACAGTGGGCACGGTGCTGTCTGTGCCGGAGGGTCCGGCCGGTGCGGACGGCCCGGTAGGACGCAGCGGACCCGTCTGTCCGGGCGGTGTCCAGCTGGAAGGCGGCTCCTGCGGCTTCACATTCCCGCCAGTGCCTTGCGCAACGACTACCACGCAGGACGCCTTCAGATTGCTCCCGTCCAGGGTGGAAACTGTCACTGTGGCACGCCCCGCACCCAGGGCGGTCACCAGACCGTCGCTGCCTACGGATACTACCCCGCTGCCATCCACACTCCAGGACAGCTTCGGACTGCTGGCGTCCGGCGGATAGATACCGGCATTCAGCTGTATGGTCCGGTCCGTATCCATTGTCATTCCGGACTGGTTCAGCGTCAGCCCTGTTATCTTCTTAAAAATCGTATGATAGGAATCCGAATCCGGCCCGATAACCGTACCGGAACCGTCCAGTGATCTCAGGGCATACAGCTCCTTGTCGATATTGAGCGGCTCGAACACATAGCCCTCATACTGCAGGTCTTTTTTCAGCTGGATCTGGAGAAATTCCACCACACGTTTTGTCTCATCATTGGTAATTTCCTCTACCCTGTAGTCCATGGTGCCGTTTCCGGTACCCTCCAGGTTTATGTAATAATCGTCTTTTGTCAGATAAACAGTTTTGGACGAACCGTTTACTTCCATGCGCACATTCTGGTCCGTCGTATTTACCACATCATTGACAATGGAGCCGCTTTCGCTGCCGTCCATCCGCCGGACGTATACGTCCACCGGACAGGCAATGGTTACTTTTTTGGCGAACTGGTATGCGGCCATTTCATAAACAGTGTATACTCCGTCGTAAAACGATCCATTCTGTATGCCGGTGATTTCCATAATTGTCTTATCCATTAATATGCCCGCCGTCATGTCATCCGGCAGCATCTGCCACTGGTAAATATGATGAAGCATTTCCACATCAGTCTGTGCCACACTGTCCACAAATGCCGCCATATCCGCATAGGAGGATTTTCCAATCGTTCCTGCCTTAGGCACTGATTCCGGCAGACCGCCGGTCTCCAGTATTTCGTAATGCATGGCCCCGTAGCCGGTATACAGATGCCCGCTCTTATCCGGTGCGCCGGACTCCAGTGTAATCTCAATGGATTTCGGGCCAAAGACAGTATCCACGGTAATATGGGTCACAGCCCGGCCGCCAGCGGAATAATCCCCGTCCGGATCCAGCCCGGCCTTTGCCATCAGCCTGCGTTTCACGCCGGTACTGCCCTGATAGCGGTACGCAAAATCCGTTTCCGCAAGCCAGGTAAACAGGTAGCTCTCGACGGTATCCAGCTGCTGTGGCGAAAGATACCAGGAAAGCTCCCGCTCCAGCCCCAGGGGATCGCCGTCCTTTAATGCGGCCAGGTCCCGCTTTGCGGTGTTGATATAATCTTCTTTCTGCGGGCCGTTCATAGTGGTGCCGTCGGCAAAATGGATGACCGGTTGCTTTAGTGAGGAACTCCCTTCGATCTGTTCCCACTGTTCCCTGGTACCGGCGTAGTAGATGTCGCTAAGGGCGTAACATCCCAGAAAAGCACGGTCTGAAATACTGGTTAAGCTCACCGGCATTATAACATAATTCAGTTCTGTACAATTCCAAAAAGCACTTGGATCAATTATTTTTACGCCATCAGGAATTACTACATTTTTCAAAGAACTACAGATAGCGAATGCATGAGTCCTTATCCTTTCTATATTTGGTGGAAGTATAACCTCCTCTAAATTTGAACAGTTCTTAAAAACCAATAATTCTATCTCTTTTATCCCATCCGGAATAACGATCTTCTTTAAACCTGTACAATTCTCAAAACTCCGGATCGCTATTCTGTTTAAATGTTCTGGCAGTACAATTTCTGACAGACTTTCACAATTCCGAAAGGCATAGCTATATATAATTTTGACACTATCCGGAAGGATAATTTCTGACAGGTTTGTACAATTTTCAAATAATCCAGTTGAAATCTGGCTGATTCCATCGGGAATTACAATTTGTTTCAGGCCTGTACAATTTTTAAAAGCATAAGACTGTAACTCCCTTACACTGGCAGGAATCGTAATATCCGTCAGACCGGCGCAATCCATAAAAGCACAACTCCCAATCACCGTTACTCCGGAAGGAATCTGATAACTCCCCGTCTTTCCCTTAGCCGGACATTTTATCAGTGTCGTCTTCTCTTTATCATATAAAATCCCGTCCTCCACCAAATAATCCGGATGATCCGGATCTACCCGGATCTGCTCCAGAGCCGGACAGTTCTTAAACATACTCCCTTTAATATCCACTACACTGGCAGGCAGGTCCACTTCCGCCAGACTGCCACAGCCGGAAAAAACAGACTGACCGATCCGCTCCACCCCGTCCGGCACCGTAATCCTGGTCACACTCATATTGTCCTTAAACGTACTGCCTGTGATACTGCTGACCCGTTTCCCGCCAATCTGCGCCGGAATCTCTGGCTGCGTTCCGCTTCCTGTATATTTTGTAATTTCCAGGGTACCGTCCTCCAGCTCTGTGTATTCGTAGTCTTTCCCCTCATCTTCCTCTGTTCCGCCGCCGCAATGCAGTGCGGCGTTTGTCAGCGGCTGGTTGCCCCCTTCTTTACGGATCTGGTCCCACTGAGTCCTGGTACCGTCAAAGTAAACTCTTTTTAAACCGGCGCAATGAAAAAAAGCCCTGGTTCCAATAGCAGTTACCTTCTGTGAAATGGTAACCGTTTCCAGGCTGCCGCAGCCATAAAACGTATCACCGTTGATACGGGTTACCCCGGACGGTATCACAGCCTCTGTCAGACCTGTACAATCACGGAATGCTCCCTGCCCAATGCTGGTCACACCTGCTGGAAGTGTTATACGTTCCAGGCTGCCGCACCAGGCAAACGCTCCTTCTTCGATACTCTGTACACTGCCAGGAATCTGAATTTTTTTCAGGTTCGCGCAGCCGGCAAAGACTTCTATTCCAATCCGCCCAACGCCCTCTGGAAGTGTGACCTCTGTCAGGCCTGTACAGACAGCAAACGCAGCTGACCCAATGTTTCTGACACTATCGGCAATTACAAGTTCATCCAGTCCAAAACAGCCATAAAATGCTTCGACTCCGATATTTTCCACCCCATCGGGAATCACGTACCTGCCGGTTCTGCCTGGCGGATAAAGAATCAGCTCCGTTTTTTCCCTGTTAAACAATACGCCCCCGTCAGATACATATGTATTATTTCCGCTGTCTGCTTCAACGGCCGTCAGATTCACACAGTCTCTAAATGCAGACGCATCTATCTCAGTCACCCCGGACGGTATCTGAATCTTTGTCAGACTGCTGCAGGCATAGAATGCGCCTCCCCCTATGTATGTTACACTATCCGGAATCGTAATATCCCGCAGATCAGTACAGCAGAAAAAAGCTTCTGGAAGGATCCTGACCACCCCATCCGGAATCGGATAAGATCCGTTTATCTTTTCCGGACACCTGATCAGCTCTGTCCTGTCTTTATTATACAGCACACCCTGCGCATCTGATGAATAGGCCGGATTATCCGGATCTGTATAAACCGCTTCCAGATTCCTGTTACAATATATACCCAGTTCCCCAATCCGGTTCACGCTGGATGGAATGTGGATTTCTTTTAATATCCCACAATTATAAAACGCCATTTCATTAATCCGGGAAACGCCTGGCGGAATGCTGTAACTATCTGCCGGGGCTGAAGACGGATACTGAATCAGTTCTGTCCTGTCTTTATTATACAGCACGCCTTCGTCAGAGGAATAAAACTGGTTATTTTCCCCTACGAGAAAGGCCGTCATTTTATCACAGAAACAAAACGTGCTCTTACCAATGGATGTGACACTGTCTGCTATTTCGATCTGTGATACACAGGAATAATCAAACGCATAATCCGCTATGCTTTCAACACCTGCCGGAACGGTAAAATTTCCACTTTTTCCTGCCGGATATTTCATTAATTCCGTTTTATCCTTATTATATAGCACCCCATCCTCAAATGTATAATACGGGTTTTCTTCATCTGCCTCAATGGCCGTAAGACTGGTACACTCAATGACAATTTGCGGATCTATCTTTGTAACAGTGGCAGGTATTGTGATTTTCTGTAGCCCGGGACACCGCACAAAAACCGCTCCCTCCATACTGGATACGCCTGACGGGATGGTCACCGTAACGATTGTCTGACAATCATAAAACGCATTATTTCCAATACTGGCCACTTTCATCCCGTCAATTTCAGCCGGAACCTGCACATGTTCCTCCGATCCATGATACGCTGTAATCTGTATGGTACCGTCATCTGTGAGAACCTTATATTCATAGTCCCCATCCACCATTATTTCCGCCTGCGCTTTATGTATCCCCTCCGGCCAGACGATCACGCCCGCCATAATACACAGCGCCAGCGCAGCGGCCAGCAGCCGTCTGATGTTCTTCATCCTTCTTTCCTCCCTCGTATAATAAGTTTGTAAGCAAGAAAAACAGCTTACAGGCTTATTCTTT
>CANRTU010000078.1 GCA_947642745.1 uncultured Eubacterium sp. | reverse complement strand
ACACTGGGGTTACAGTGATTCTTTGTTTACACAACTGTTAAAAACAGGATTATATACCAGCGGGAAGGAGAAGAAAAGAGCGGGCTGGAATTTTCTGGCATTTTATACGGATGGGTGTGGTTTGTGGCCGCACAGGGAGGCGGAGAGGATAAGATAAGATGTATGGAATAAATCCCAAAATATATACTTTTTAAAACAACGGTTCTGTAAAAATTTTCCGGTTAAATCATATGGAAATACAGTTAATATATCTTGCGTTATTGTCGATATAGTGGTAAGATATAGCACGTCAGGAAACATGAACAAAAAACGGGTATTTTAAAATATATATGTTTTGAGACTACCGGAACATGAAAACAGAACAACCGTGTATTACTGGAACAGCGAATATTTATTCAACTGCTATATTTACAAAGTATAACCGTTTCTAAAGAGAAGACCGGACGGTAGTTTTTGAAATGACTGAAACTGATCTGTAATTATCTGGAAAGGATGGAAACTATGGATATTGAACTGACAGCTTCCATGATGTGCGCTGATTACGGGCATCTGGAACAGGAAGTAAAGGAACTGGACGAGGGAGGGATTGATTCGTTCCATATAGATATCATGGACGGGCGCTATGTGCCGAATTACGCCATGTCCTTAAATGATATGCGTTACATAGCAACTGCAACGTCCAGACCGCTGGATGTGCATTTAATGATTGAACATCCAAACAACCGCATTGGTTTATTTTTATCGAATCTGCGTCAGGGAGATACAGTATACATACATCCGGAAGCGGAATATCATCCGTCCACGACGCTGCAGAGCATTATTAATGCCGGAATGATACCGGGGATAGCGGTTAATCCCGGCACCTCGGTGGAGACAGTTATGGAAATGCTGCGGATTGTAAAAAAAGTACTTGTAATGTCTGTAAATCCCGGAAATGCCGGGCAGATGTTTCTGCCTTATGTGGGCAAAAAGATTACGAAACTGCTGGCGTTAAAAGAAGATATGGATTTTGAAATATACTGGGACGGGGCATGCGGTGCGGATAAGATTATGGAATTTGCCCCGAAAGGGGTAAAAGGCTTTGTGCTTGGTACCACACTTTTATTTGGCAAGGATCTGCCGTATGGTGAGACACTGGACAATATCAGGAAATTAAAATTTTAGATTATTACAGAAAAGGACTCCGGTATGGAGTCCTTTTCTGTAAAATAATGTTTGCGAATACACTTTTTATTACTTCTTTTCCAGTTCAAACCGCTGTACCATCTGATTAAGTATCTCCGCCTGTGAAGCCAGTTCCTGCGAAGTTGCGGACGTTTCCTGGGATGCGGCGGAGTTGTCCTGTATGCCTCTGGCGATGTCTTCGATGCCGGTGCGCAGCTGTTTCATGTTTTCTGCCTGGACGGCTGCGTTTTCTGCGGTTTTTTGTATCATTTCATTGGCTTTTTCCACAGCGCTTACAGATTCTTTTAAGGAATTTACAGCGTTTACGGCCATATCATTTCCTTTATTGATTTCTTCCATGGATATTTCAATCAATTCTTTTGTGGTATTGGCTGCTTTGGAGCTCTCAAGCGCCAGTTTGCCTATTTCATCAGCTACCACGGCAAATCCTTTACCAGCCTCTCCGGCCCTGGCCGCTTCAATGGAAGCGTTTAACGACAACAGGTTTGTCTGGGAGGCAATATCCTCAATGGTCTGGATAATTCCAACGACCTGCTGGGAAGTTTCATGGATTTTATTCATGGCATCCATCATCAGCCGCATGTTCTGCTGATTCTGTTCTATCATTCTGGCGGCTTTGGCAGTAGCTTTTGCGGAATCTTCCGCCTCTTTGCGGCTGTTTTCCACCTGGTCTGCCACAGCGGCGGATGTGGAAGAGAGCTGTTCCACGGAGGAAGCCTGTTCTTCCGCACCTTCCGCCAGCACCTGTGAGGCAGTGGCCAGTTCTGCCGCCCCTACGGATACATGTTCCGAACTTTCATTGATTCCGGTCATTACCTGATTCATGGAACTGGAAATGTTAATAAGGGCTGTTTTGATTTTCTGAAATTCACCGGCGTAATCGTGTTTCAGGTCAATACTTAATTTTCCGTCTGCAAGCAGCGCCAGTACGTCCGCTGTTTCGTCGATGTATGTAATATATTCTTTCAGCCGGCTTACCGTTTTCTGGAACGATCCGCCCAGTTCGCCAATTTCATTTCCGTCTGTAATCTGTAAGTCTACATTCAGATCTCCGGCGGCAAGCTGCTGTGCGGTCTGGTTCAGCTTCAGAATCGGTTTTGTCAGTCTGGCGGCGCTTTTTCTGATTCTTATAGCGATCAGCACGATACCGGCAGCAAAGATTACAGTGAGTGCGAGTACCATTGCGGCTAATATGGAATAATATTCAGAAAAAGGCAGGCAGCTGAGTACCATATATCCGCTATCGCCGGCGTGCTGCAGGTAACCATATTTAGTAGTGCCGCCTGATTTATATTTTATAAACTGGTCAGTATCGGACTGGACAGCCTCTATGACATTGCCGGACAGGCTGATGTCCTGAATATTTTTCTGAATCAGTTCCGTCTGCGGATGGTAAAGAAGTGTGCCACTTTCAGATAACAGCAGGATATACCCGCTGCTGCCGATACGGTATTCACTCATAATGTTTGTCATATGGTCCAGGGAAATATCCATGCCTGCTGCGCCAAGTATGGTACCCTGGTCGTCAAAAACCGGTGCCGCCGCACTTAATATCATCTTTCCGGTAGAAGAATCCACATATGGTTCTGTCAGTACCGGTCTGCCGGTTTCGATGCAGCCATACCAGCCCCGCCCTGTAATATCCCAGCCTTCTTCACTTGTAAAACCATCGGACTGTGTCAGAACGCTGGCGTCCAGGTCAGAGATCCATACGGCCATTACATTTTCAGTGTCAGTGTCAGCGATGCTGATAAGATTTTCCATTACCGCATCCATGTGCTGCGCCTGACGGATATCATCGCCTTTTTTTGTATGCGCCATGACTTCTTTAATTTCCGGGTTGGCAGCCAGCTGCTCTGTGCTTTTGATATACTGTTGCAGAAAACCGGCCAGCTGGTGTGCGGATGCGCCGGACTCCTGTATCAGTTCTGTCTTTTTGGATGTAATGCTCAGCCATCCGACCATGAAGATAGATGCGGACGCTATGAGCAGAAGTACCAGAATAACGCTTCCTCCTATCTGATAAAGAATTTCGTCAGCGATTTTTCTTCTGGTATTCGTTTCTTTTTTCTGGTGTTTCATGTTAAACCTCCTGTATGTCTTTCACTATCTGTATTGTACCTCGTCCGGGCGTTGAATACAATCATATTTCGTTTTTTTTCAGATACACGTGCGTATTTTCTCAGAGTTTCCCATCGTAAATGGGCAGCATGCACCAATAAAACAAAGAATGCTGAACGGACGGAAACGTCTGCTGCGTAAAGACGGCGTAACACAAATGAATCCCAATAATGAATTTCAAAGATTAATTTCAGAAATTAATTTCAATTAAGTATTGACCGTACTGTTACTGTACGGATTAGAATGTAAAAGAAATAAAAAATATTAAAAAAACAAATGAAAGGAAATGAAAATTATGAAAAAAATGAAACGGACTGGTGTGGCTGCCGCTGGTGTTGTAATTGCTATTGGTGCGTTGTGGATCTGCTTTGGAGAAAAAATAAAAACACTCTGTACATCTTTAAATAGTTTCAAAGATGAAAATCTGGCCCACACATTTCAGCATACACCCGAAATACAGCCAGTGAAAAAAATAAAGAAAGGGGAAGATACCTTTCAGTTTTTAAAAGAAGATAATGTGGCGCTGGCAGACGGTTTTTATTTTGAAGGTACGTTTTATCCTTCTGAAAAATTTATGGAAGATACGAAAACTTCAGCCATGCTTGTCATTAAGGATGATGTGATTAAGTATGAAAAATACTTTCTGGGCGGAGATGAAAATACGCTGTTTTCTTCAAATTCAATGGGAAAGTCGTTTGTGTCAGCTTTAATGGGAATTGCCCTGTCGGAAGGATATGTGGACAGTATTGAAGATCCGGTCGGAAAATATATCCCGGAGTTTGTGGGGACGGAACTGGAAAATATTCCTGTCCGGGCGTGTCTGCAAATGGCATCCGGAATTAATTTTGATGAAGATACAGATATGAGCGGGTTTTCCCTGCGTACTCTGCTGGGAACGCCGGCAATGAAAGTGATCGCAAAATACGGGCTGCAGGAAAAGCCTTATGAGTACCGCGGATATCTGAGTATCAACACGGAAATTTTAGGAGAGGTCATTAAAAATGCCACCGGACGCAGCCTTGCGGAGTATATGGAAGAAAAGCTGTGGAAGAAGATTGGCGCAGACCACGACGCATACTGGACGCTGAGCAATGGGACAGAACTGGCCATGGGAGGTTTAAGCGTTTCGCTCAGAGACTACGCACGGTTCGCAAGGCTGTATCTGAATGGAGGCAGTTATCAGGGGGAACAGATTCTTACAAAAGACTGGGTAAAAGACAGTATGGATGTGAGTGCCAGATATTCCAGGCCGGGAGCGGACCGGGATGATGATAACGTGATTGGATACGGGTATCAGTGGTGGGTACCGCAGGGAAATCAGGGCGAGTTTATGGCTATCGGCGTTTATGGACAGTGGATTTATGTCAATCCGTCAAAACAGGTAATTATGGTAAAGACCAGCGCAGACCCGGGGTTTATGGCAGAAGGCTATGAACAGAAGCATGTAGAATTTTTCAGGGCTGTTACGGATGGGATTTCATAAAGAGGCTTAGGAAGATCCGGTACGGTTCAGGCCCGACAGCCTGTATCAGATACCCGTAGTCAGCCTGCCGTGAAAACCCGGGAGAGTGCCTGCGGAAAGCGGCAGCCCCGCCGGCGCAGGCTGCTCGTTATCCGTCTACAGGGATATCAATCTGTACAATGTAATCCTCAATCCGGTCAATGACGTTTTCGTTGATGCCCATTTCATAGGAATATCCCCGGGGGGTCAGATGATGATTTCTGGCAAAAGCAAATATTTCTTCGTAACGCCCTGGAAGCTTATCCCAGTCGCCTCTGTGAAAAGCCCTTAAATATTTTCCCTCCGGGGTGATATGCAGGCCTGTCTCATGGGGAAGTAAGGGAATCTCAATAAAGAGTCTGGAGTAGTCGTTATAATTGCCCGCAAGCAGGCTGGAAACGGAAATCATGGAGCCGTAAGAGGCATCGTGCAGTCGTCCCAGATGGTACGCTTCTGTTCTGGCTCTGATTAGTTCCACTTCTTCCTCAAAGGACGTATCCTGACTGATATCAACTGTAATCAGACAGCGGGCCTCCCGGCTGATAATGCTGATTTCGGACAGATCCATTGTCAGCAGGGTGGATACATTCTGGTGGTGTGCGCACAGGGTGGTGCGGACAGCCTGTAAATGGGTGATGCGCAGGTCAAGGTCTGCGATTTTATCTTCCAGAAGGGATTTCAGGCTGTTTGCGGAGCGGTTTTTCATGAAACTGCGTATTTCAGGAATGGAAACGTCCAGTTCCCGCAGCAGGAGAATGGTTTCCAGTACAGGGCTCTGATGGTAGCTGTAACAGCGGTAACCATTTTCAGGATTGATGGAAGCGGGCCGGAACAGGCCGGTCTTGTCATACCACATCAGTGTTTTTTTATTAATTCCATGCATGGCCGCAAACTGGCCGATTGTGAGAAGCCTGTTGTTTTTATTCATTATGGATTTACCCCGTTTTTTATACTGGCCGGATCATCCGGCGTCTGTATGGTTCATGATACGCCATGCAGGAAAAAAATACAAGGTAACTGGAGGAAAAATTTATGGAAAACAATCATATCTATCAGAAACCGGTCACACTGGTTCATATTCTGAAGTTTGCGGTGCCAACGATTGCCATGACCGTATTTATGTCTTTTTATACAATGGTGGACGGTCTGTTTGTATCCAATTTAATCGGCACAGATGCGCTTTCGGCAATCAATCTGACAGCGCCTGTCATACAGCTTGTTACGGCAATCTCCACCATGCTTGCCACCGGAGGAAGTGCGGTAATCATGAAAAAGATGGGAGAACATAGAACCGGTGAGGCAAAAGAAGATTTTACGTTTCTGATTCTCGTAAATGTTGCCGTGGGGCTTGTAATGTGCGGGGCCGGGTATCTGACAATGGATTATATTTTTGCCGGAATGAGTCTTTCCGCCGGCGTGGAGGCATACTGTGTGGAATATCTGCGCCACTATCTGGTGTTCACCGTTCCAATCCTTTTGATGAACAACTTTACCCTTTATATGATCGCCAGTGAAAAGGCCGCTCTTTCCCTGATCTGTTCTGTAACAGGCGGCATTTTAAACATGGTGCTGGACTATGTGTTTATCGTATGGCTGGATATGGGAATCAGCGGTGCGGCGGTTGCCACCGGTCTTGGATACTCTGTGACAGCGGTTGCCGGTCTGTTTGTGTTCAGCCAGAAAAAGAACCTGCTGCATTTTAAGAAACCGGTATTGCGCCTGAAAGTGCTTGTAAGCGCGGCTACAAACGGATGTTCGGAAATGGCCACCGCACTTGTCACCGGAATTATTACAATGATGTTTAACTGGACGATGCTGCGTTACGCTGGTGAGGACGGAGTTGCGGCTGTTACTATTATTATGTACGTGCTGATGTTCGCCAGCTCTCTTTATACAGGATATTCTTATGGCGTTGCGCCCATGCTTAGCTTTTACTATGGGCAGCAGAATCATGAAAAACTAAAAAAACTGGTCGGAGTGAGTCTGAAAGTGATTGCGTGCATATCAGTTATAACAGTTGCGGCATCCTTTTTACTGACAGCGCCGCTGGTATCAGTTTTTGCCAGGCCGGATAATCCGGTGTATGATCTGGCGGTAACAGGAAACAGGATATGCACCATGGCCCTGGTCTTTATCGGATTTAATATATTTGCCAGCGGAATGTTTACCGCATTATCCAACGGCATTGTTTCAGCCATACTGGCATTTTCAAGATCCTTCGTATTTATGCTGATTACCATGCTGGCGCTGCCTCTGATACTTGGAGTAAACGGTATCTGGCTGGCAACTCCGGCAGCGGAACTGATGGCGCTTGTTCTGTCTGCGTTCATGTTCCTGAAACATCGCAGGAAGTATGGATACTGATTCCGTGAGCGGATAATTTTGTAAAAACGTATCCGGAAAGTATGCGGACTTTACTACGGATACAGAGGGATGTAAAGACGGAACTATTGGAAAAGGGGAGAACTGTTTATCTGTTATCAGCGACCGTGGAACAGTTATTGTAAAATAGTGCCGGAGTGAAAATAACACGTTCAGCGATGACCAGGGACAGTTTTTATTGTAAAGAATATCCAAAGCTGTTATAATGAAATATATTTTTGAATCATTATCTGCTGCGAAAATCTGATCGCAAGCCGGTTTAAACAGGTCTGCATATAACTGGTACAGCGGACGGTGACACATACCGGACTGACTGCAGAGACCGCCTGCGGAATGAAAAGTCCTTCGTGGGGAATGCCATACGAAGGAGCGGGACCGTCCGGGGCGAAAGAGAGGAGAGGCTGATGGAGAATCATTTCAAACGTCATAAAGCCGCAGAAGAAAAACCAGAAATGTCAGTAAAGACAGCGGAATGTGGAAATGGATGTGAAACTACCGCATTCCGTGGTACGATTCTGTTCCGCTGCGACGGCAATCCGGTGATTGGCGCCGGTCATATGATGCGCTGTCTTTCCATTGCGGATGCGGCTTCCCTGTGCTGGCATATATTATTCGTAACTTCCAGTAATCATTTTGAACAGATTATTACATCCAGGGGATACCGCTGTATGATCCTGCATACACCATACAACCGCAAGGAAGCGGAACTGGATCAGTTTCTTCCTATTATATATGAGGCAGAACCCGCATGTGTGATTGTAGATTCTTATGAAGTAACGGACCGTTATCTGCGGGCAGTGGGGAAAGCGTGCGGAAACTGCGGTGTACCCGGGGTTCTGGCATATATGGACGATCTGCTTTCTTTTGCGTATCCTGTGGATATTCTGATCAATTACAATATTTATGGTCCGGATAAAGCAGGGGAATACAAAGCCCTGTATCAAAGCGCCGGCGTTTTACTGCCGCAACTGCTGCTGGGTACTGCCTATGCTCCGCTCAGACAGGAATTCGCAAACCTGCCGCAGCGGGTCATAACGGAAGAAGTATCCAGTATTCTCATATCCACCGGAGGCGCCGACCCGGACCATATAGCCAGAAAGATGTGCCAGTATATCACAGACCAGCTGTCAGCCTGTGACAATGCGTCTGCTGCCGGCAGTGATCCGGCATATGCGCAGGCGGACAGAGCCGGTATGGGACAGCGTCTGCGTCATCTGACGTTTCATTTTGTGCTGGGAGCCATGAACAGTGACAGAGAACAACTGGAAGCGCTGGCGGCGCCGTTTCCCGGTATACGGCTGCATTGCAACGTGAAACAGATGCAGCGGCTGATGTCCGTGGCGGATCTTGCCATATCAGCCGCCGGCAGCACTCTGTATGAACTGTGCGCCGCCGGAACCCCGGCTGTCACCTATGTGCTTGCGGATAATCAGATTGCGGGGGCGCAAGGGTTTGAGCGGCATGGTGTTTTAATGTCCGCAGGCGATATCAGACAGGAAGCGGGGTTTCCACAAAAGCTGCTGTCTGCGGCGCTGGATCTGGCGGCGGATTACGAAAGGCGCCGTGAGATCAGCGCAAGGCAGAAAAAGCTGGTAGATGGCGGGGGTGCCCGCCGGGTGATAGAAGCGCTTACAGCAAAAGGACGGGAGAACCAGTTGGGGAACCGGATTTAACATTGACACATGCCTCATATTTTTTTATACTGGAACGTGTCTGAAAAATGCTTTCCATGAAATGTGCTTTCCGGTTTGTGGAGAATTTATCCAAAATTTGAGACGTGCAGGGGGCTGCATTGACCAAATCCGGGATGAATTCTCTGTAAACCGGAGAGTGCGGATCATGGGAATGATTTTTCAGACACGCTCTGAATAAAACATATAAACACACAGGCAGACCCTGCATGTAAATTGAGGAAAGGATAAGGAGAAACGTATGAAAAACTATGGATTTGGCGTGGATATTGGCGGAACAACCATTAAGATGAGTCTGTTTGGCATGACAGGAGAAATGCTGGACAAATGGGAGATACCTACCAATAAAGAAAACAATGGCAGCAGAATTCTGGACGATGTGGCATTGGAAATAGAAAAAAAGCTGACCGCTAAAAATATTCCCAAGGCTGATGTGGCGGGCATTGGCGTCGGCGTGCCGGGACCTGCCGTAGGGGGCAGGGAAGTGATACGGTGCGTGAATCTGGGCTGGGGACATGTGAATGTGGCGCAGGTGCTGGAAGAAAAAACAGGTCTCAGGGTCAAAACCGGTAATGACGCCAATGTGGCTGCGCTTGGTGAAATGTGGCAGGGCGGCGGTATGGGTTACCGGAACGTGGTTATGGTTACGCTGGGCACCGGTGTGGGCGGCGGTATTATCGTGGATGGTAAGATCGTAAACGGAGCCAACGGAGCCGGCGGGGAAATTGGTCATATTTTTGTGAACGAGACAGAGACAGAGGTCTGCGGCTGTGGTAAACGGGGCTGCCTGGAGCAGTATGCTTCCGCCACCGGCATTGTGAGACTGGCCAGACGTGCCCTGGCAGCGGATAACAGTCCGTCATCCCTGCGGGAAATAAAAGATCTTTCAGCCAAAGATGTGCTGGACGCGGCAAAAGCGGGGGATCAGACAGCGCTGAAAGTTGTGGAACGGATGGGCAGAATTTTAGGCACATCCCTGGCCAATATCGCCTGTGTGGCAGATCCGGAAATTATAGTCATCGGCGGCGGCGTATCCAAAGCAGGCATAATTCTGATCGACGTGATCCGCAAATATTACGTCAGCCGTACGTTCAGCTCCTGCAAAAACGCAGAATTTTCGCTGGCAACGCTGGGCAATGACGCAGGCGTGTATGGCTGCGTATACATGCTTCTGAACGATTAGAGCGGGTCTGAAACACGATTTATACGGGATGTTCCATCCCGGTAATTGGAGGAAATATGAAACTGATCATCCAGATTCCGTGTTACAATGAGGCGGACACACTGGAAATCGCATTAAACGCACTGCCACGGCATGTTGAGGGGATCGACACTATTGAGTATCTGATTATCAACGACGGCAGCAGCGACCAGACGGTGGAAGTGGCCCGCAGATGGGGCGTTCATCACATTGTCAGTTTTCGCAGGAACAGAGGCCTTGCCAAAGGATTTATGGCAGGGCTGGATGCGTGTCTGCGCAACGGGGCGGATATTATTGTAAATACGGATGCGGACAACCAGTATGAAGGGGCCGACATCGAGAAACTGGTGCGGCCCATCCTGGAAGGAAAGACAGACATTGTCATTGGCGCAAGGCCTATAGACGAAACGCCGGATTTTTCCTGGATGAAGAAAAAGCTCCAGCATTTTGGCAGCTGGATCGTGCGTAAGGCGAGCAGCTCTGAAATTCCGGACGCTCCAAGCGGATTCAGGGCTTACAGCAGGGAAGCGGCCATGCGTCTGAATGTCACCAACGAATATACGTATACGCTGGAAACAATTGTGCAGGCCGGCAGGACAAAGATCGCCATGGATGCGGTGCCGGTGCGCACCAACCAGGAAATCCGTCCTTCCAGACTGATGAAAAGCATGTTTTCCTATATCAAAAAATCAATGCTGACAATTGGCCATGTGTTTATGCTTTACAAGCCTCTGCAGTTTTTCGTGACAATCGGAAGCGTCATATTCCTGCTGGGAGTGGCAGTGGGCATCCGGTTTCTCGTATTTTATTTTCAGGGCATGGGAAGCGGGCATATCCAGTCGCTGATACTGGCGGCGGTATTACTGCTGCTTGGTTTTGAAACAGTGCTTGTGGGACTTCTGGCGGATGTGATAGCCTCCAGCCGTAAGATTCTGGAAGATGTGCAGTATCATGTGCGCCGGATGGATTACGACGGGGTGGCGCTGTCCGGGAAAACTTTTAAGGAGCGGAATCCGGAAGCCCGGGACAGGAAATCAGATATAAACAGGAAATGAAAGAAGAATCAGAAACAGCATGATGTTAAAAAAAGAAACAACAGCCAGAATCAAAACAATTTTGAAATATGTGGGTAATGCAGTCTCTGCATTATCCATTCTTTTTATACTGTCAGCCCTGGCACGCACCGGACCGGATGTTTTTGCGAAGACGGACTGGCGCTCTCTTGCGCTGCCGTGTCTTTGCGGCGTCTGTCTCAAAACGGTCACGGTGTTCTGGTCCGGCAGCGCCTGGTACCGGTGGCTGGAATTTTATGCCGGAAAAAAATGCGATCGTAAACAGGCGTTAAATATTTACGCAAAGGCAAATATCGGAAAATATATCCCGGGAAACGTGATGCATTACGTGGAACGCAGTCTGTTTGCCGGGGAGCTGGGATTATCACAAAAACAGATAGCGGCGGCAAGTCTGTCCGAGGTCATTTCCCTGGTATTTACCGCAGGCCTGCTGGGAATACTTCTGGCATATCCCAGTGTGCGGCGGGTGATGACAGTTCTGCCTGCCAGATGGCATGTATCCGTAACGTTTGCGGTTGTGGTCTGTACCTGCGCCGTTGTTCTGCTGGCGGCTGCCGCAGTCTGGTATGTCCGCAGATCTGGCGGAAACGGTTCTTCAGGCGGCAGGCGGCTGTTACAGACTGTGTGCGGCTGCCTGCTGATTTATGGAGCCGTTCTGCTGGCGATGGGATTTCTGCTCGTACTGGTATACGCAGCCCTGGAAAGACGGCCGTCGTTTCAGCAGGCGCTGTTACTGACTTCCTCCTGTATAATTGCCTGGGTATCCGGATTTATTCTGCCCGGGGCGCCCGGTGGACTGGGAGTGCGGGAGATGGTTCTTACCCTGCTGCTTGCCCAAAGTGCCGGTCAGGAAAAGATTGTGGCAATGGGAGTCTTACACCGGCTGATTACGGTACTGGGAGATTTTCTGGCCTGTCTGGTCCGCGGATGGCTGTGAAGCGAAAAGGGTACCGGGAGATTTTCCAGCCTGCCCGGTCCCCGGATGGCTGTGAAGAAAAAGATTGTGACCGGGAGTCCCGGTAAGTTTATGGTTAAAGGAAGAAAATGAGAGGCTATTATGGAAAATATTACAGTCGCCATTACAGCGGCGAGTTATAGTGGAAACAAAGGAGCGGCGGCCATGCTGCAAAGCTCCATTTCACAGTTAAAGGAAATCTATGGGGACCGGCTGCGCATCCGGCTGATGAGTGTGTATCCGGCGGAAGACGTCCGCCAGTGTCCCCATCCGTTTGTGGACATTGTTCCGGCGCAGCCCTGGCGGCTGGTATTCTTCGCATTTCCCTGTGCGGTATGCTACCGTCTCTTTTCCAGGTGTGCGCCGTTAAAGCGGATTGCGCTTAATAATAACATACTGCGGGCCTTTGAGACAGCGGATCTGGCGCTGGATGAAGCGGGCATTGCGTTTTCTGACAGCAGGGGAGCCGTGATGAACCTGTATGCGTTCATATGCGGGGCGGTGCCGCTTCTTATGGGCGTGCCGCTGGTGAAATATTCCCAGGCGTCCGGCCCTTTCAGAAATCCCTGGAACCGGCTGCTGGCGTCCATAATACTGCCAGAGGCGCGGCTGGTCATTGCCAGGGGAAAGATCACATACAGATATCTGTGTGAGGCCGGATTCGGAAAAAACGTGAAGCTGTGTGCGGACGGCGCCTTTACAATGCCAGGGAACGACAGGATCGCCAGAAAGGTGGACAAAGCCTGCAGGGCGGCCGGATGTTCCCAAGTGGCAGGCATTTGCGTAAGCTCTGTGGTAAACCGCAGATGTCAGAAGGCCGGGACAGATTATATAAAAATTATGGCGGAATTTATCTTATACCTGACCGGGAAAGGGTACCAGGTAATGCTTATCGCTAATGCGGCCCGCATCCATTCCGCAAGGCCAAGGAACAACGACCTTCTGGTGGCGGACGAAGTATATCTGGCGTACCAGCGGATGGCGGCGAAAAGCGGCCGTAACGGGGCGCACACGCCGGCATTCCGTCTGCGCCGGCCCGCAAAGGGCGGACTGTCCATGACTTCATCCGGATTTGTCAACGGTCTGTGGTGGGAACACCGGGAGATGGATGCGGAAGAGATTCTGGAATATATCGCTCATTGTGAATTTCTGGTGGCTTCCAGGTTTCACGCCATGGTATTTGCCCTTTCTGGGAAAGTACCGGTGATGCTTACCAGCTGGAACCACAAATATGAGGAAGTCATGGCACAGTTCGGACTGGAGGAATATGTGACAGATTATAAGGAGCTAAGCCCGGATCGTTTGTGCCGGACATTTGAAATGCTGGAAAAAAACCGGGAAGAGATCCGCCGGAAAATAGACCGGCACCTGCCTGCTGTGAGAAAAAGCTCCGGAAACAATATCCGTTATATTTCGCGAATTCTGGATCATATCCTGGAAAGCGGCAGCGGGAAAGACAGTGGACAGACCGGCGGCTCAGGCTTTAGAAAGGCCGGTGCGGGCCGCAGGGACAGCGGGAAAAAAGAACGCCGTATGTGCCGTGTCATTCATACCGGCAGGCCCGGACGCTACCTGGGACCCCATATCGCCTGCCGGATGGGATACGCCACAGACAGCGGGATCCGGGAGCTGGCAGCTTCCGGCGGCATGGTTACGGCGCTCTTTTGCAGCCTGCTGAAAAACGGGGATATCGACGGGGCCTGGGTGGTAAAGACCGCTTTTACCAGTGACGGGAAGCTGACATACCACACGTATGTGGCCACAACGCCAGAGCAGATACGGCAGGCTTCTTCCAGCGTCTATATGAATGTTCCCTGGATGTCGCACCTGGAACAGATCCGCCGTTTTTCCGGCAGGCTGGCAGTGGTGCTTACCCCGTGTATGATGAAGGCGTTTCGCGGCATTCTGGAACAGGATCAGGCGCTGCGCAAAAAGATTGTATTGTGCGCCGGCCTTTTTTGCGGCGGCGGTCATGATGTGGCGGCCACGGAATTTGCGCTGGACCATTCTGACGTATCCCGCAGGCTGGCCAGCCGGCTGTATTACCGTACCGGGCACTGGCGGGGCAGATCCAGAATCTTATACAAAGACGGCAGCCAGCGGGAATTTTCTTATAAAAAGTTGGTATGCGCTTACAAAAATGCGTTCTTTTTCCAGAATCCGGCCTGTTTTAGCTGTAAAGACCAGTTCGGGGCAGCGGCGGACATTAGTTTTGGGGATGTGTGGCTTTCGGAAGTAAAAAAAGAACCGGTAAAATATACCGGCTGCGTGATCAGGACCAGAAAAGCCCTGAACTATCTGCGCCGGGCACAGGAACAGGGGGATCTGGTACTGAAACCAATGACAGATATACAGATGCTTTACAGCCAGAAACGGGCGCTGACTTTTAAATACCGGGGAAAATACTGGAATCACAGGCTGGCCGGGTATCTGGCCGTAAAAAACCAGCAGTTTTCCTTCCGTCATCCAAAACTGTTAAAACGGGTGCCCATGCCTGTGATTTATTATTATATGTGTCTGATCCGTGTACTGTTAAGCTGGTAAGGGTCTGTCCGGTTTCTGTTTTAAGAAAAAATTAAGATTCAGGTCGTTGACAAACAATATTATATATCGTATAGTATTAAATATAAAATAACATGATAAATCAGCATGAATGACAGCGGTAACAAAAAAGAAAGCGCAAGGAGTGGTGGCATGATATTTAATACAGGTGCTGCGCTGCTGGATGCAATTGTACTGGCGATCGTGTCCAGGGACGCAGAGGGTACCTATGGGTACAGAATTACCCAGGATGTGCGCAAGGCCATAGAGGTATCGGAATCCACGCTATACCCTGTGCTGCGCCGGCTGCAGAAAGACGACTGCCTGCAGGTGTATGACAGACAGTGTGGCGGCAGAAACCGCAGATATTACAAACTGACGCCGTCGGGAGAGGCACAGCTGCGTCTGTACATTGATGAATGGAGAGTCTATGCGGGAAAGATCAGTGCGTTGTTTTCGGGAGAGGAGTTATTATGAACAAAGAGACATTTTTGAGCCGGTTGGAACAATTGCTCTATGACATTCCCAGAGAGGAACGGGAAGAGGCAATGGACTACTACCGGAGTTATTTTGAGGAAGCCGGTGAGGAAAATGAAGCTTCCGTACTGGAAGAACTGGATTCTCCGCAGGAAATTGCAGCCAGTATCAAAGCAGACCTAAAGGGACCGGACAGTAAGGCGGGCCGTCTGAAAAATCCGCCCCAGGTACGGGGGATGCAGAAAGAGACCCATGATAGCGGGGAAAAAACCGGGTATGGCTTCAGTGAGGCAGGAGCCCATTACCGTCGCTACGACGAGCCCCGCCAGTCTGCGCAGGATCAGGAATTCCATGGCTCTTCCCGGGCGTACGGACAATACGAAAAACAGACTGAAAAGAAAAAGTCCGGTATTAATCTGGATAAACAGGCAAAATTAATTCTGCTTGTAATTGTGGCGTTTTTTGCGTTTCCGGTCTGGGGCAGCCTGGCTTCCGTTGCGCTTGGAATTATCGGGATTGTCATTGGCGCAGTGGTGGCGCTGGGCGCATTTGCGGCAGGCGGCGTAATCGGCGGACTGGTGTGCAGCGTGGTAGGAATTGTAAATCTGTGTATGCTGTCTGTTATTAAAGGACTACTGGCACTGGGTACAGGACTGCTGCTGATTGCGGCAGGCGGGATCTGTACCGTGCTTATGATACTGATCTGCGGACGGCTCATTCCAAAGACAGTGCGCCAGATCATTTCTCTGCTGCGCCGGCTGCTGGACTGGGGAAGGAGAGTGGCATGAACAGACTGATCAGGGGAATATTATATGTGGTGGCAGGCTGTGCCGGAATGGGCGCTGCGGCTCTTATCCTCGGGGTGATGCTTGGCAGGGGACAGCTGAGCCGTATGGATTATGGAATCCTGAATTTTGCTAAAAATACTGCATATAATATTGTGTCGAATGTGGAAAACAGGCTCAAAAACTGGCGGGACCGGGAGCCGGTTCAGGTACAGGAAAAAAGTGACATACAGAAAGGAGAATACAGTCTGTTGTCCGTCAGTGCGGAACAGGTGGATGTGTTAGACATTCAGTTGCGGTATGGCAGCCTGGAAATCACCAGTTCGGATACCGGCAATATATGGATCAGCGCTGATCAGATTATTTCAGGCATTTCTGTTATAAATGAAAACGGGGAGATTGTGATAAAGGACTCCCGCAGCGGAACAACAGGCTATGAGGATCTTTCTCTTTATATGACAGTGCCGGAGTCCTGGCAGGCTTCAAAGATCAGCATCCATGTGGGAGACGGAGAAGTATATATGGAAGACGGCATATGGGCTGAAACAATATCGCTGTATGCGGATGCAGGGACAATTAATGCCGGTGAGCTGGAATGCGTGGAACTTAGCGCACAGGTGGGCGCTGGTACACTGCAGATGGAAGAAAGTACGATTATGGGAAACGTCCGGCTGGACTGCGGTATAGGAGAAATCGGCCTGAATGATACCACGCTGGAAGGAGATGTGGAGATTTCCTGTGGTATGGGTACCATTGATCTGTCAGGTGATGATGTGGATTATAAAAATAAAGTAAATTATGTGCTGCGCTGCGGCATGGGTGAAATTGAGATCGGCGGCGACAGCTACAGCTCGCTGGGACAGGAGAAACGGATCGACAATGACGCACCGCATACATTTACCCTGGACTGCGGTATGGGTACGATTACCATTGACTGACGGCGGGAATGAAACAATTGAAATTAGAGGGATATTAAAACCATATTGTATCAGAATCATACAACGAAATGACACAACGAAATGATACAATGGAATGATACGATAGAAATATATCAATGATAGGCTCTCGGAATCTTGAGCCTGCCGACCAAGATTCACCGGTCGGATGAACCT
>CANRTU010000077.1 GCA_947642745.1 uncultured Eubacterium sp. | reverse complement strand
TTTTCACGAAAATCTTTTTCATTTTCCTCTTGACATATTACCAAATTGCTTCCTGCTACATCCCAAAAAGCAGCCGCAGGCTCCTTATTACAGAAAGCACTGAAAACAATGCCGCTGAAAGCAGAACTGCCCGCTCTTTTTTTCCATAAGTATCCGGATACAGCCCCTGCGTCACATGGCACAAAAGTAAAAACACCCCGTACTGCCAGAAGGTAAACACCCTGTTTCCGGAAGCGTAAATCGTAGGCGAAAAACATACCACAACCGCTGACCCGTATCCGGCGGTAAATATCATGGAACCCAGCCAGAAATCCACGCTGTTTGCGGACAGCCAGTACAGTTCGCAGACTACCAGAACCATGACAGCCAGCGCTGACAGCGCCCTTATCACATCTCCGGTCTGGGACAGCGGGTTTTCGCCGTATGTTCCCCAGCGGAACACTGCTGTTTTCAAAGGCAGCCATCTTCCCTGCAGACGGATGATAACGGCGGCCGCACACATCCAGACAGCCCCTGTAAAAGATACCACTTTTTTCCAGTTTTCCCGCACATGGTGAAATACGCAGACGGAAAGTACTGCCAGCATCCCCGCACAGATCCAGTTTACATTTGCGGCATAACAAAAGTAGTCCGCCCCATGCAAAATGCCCCGTACCAGCTTCTCCGGCAATGTCCATCCGGCATATTCCGGCTGCCAGTTTCGCAGTTCCGCCGCCGCACGGACCGCATTTCCCGGACAGGTAAGGATAAACAGGATACTCCCTGCGCAGATACCGGTCTGACAAAACTGCATCCGGGAAATCTTTCTGCGGCTTATGTACAGATAACCGCATACACACAGGTGGGCGCCCAGTATCACCGCACAGACCTGTTCGTGGCCGCATGCCACCATCGTTGCCAGCAGATAGAGTACATTCTGCCACCATGGACAGGGCAGCGCTTCCGCCTGCCGGCGCAGGGGTATCAGGGCAGCCAGCCCCATCGCCGCCGGCATCAGGTATACGCTGGTCGTTGTCACCCACCCGGCGCTGGCATGATACGAAAACGGAAACGACGCCACCAGCAGGCATACCAGCGCATTTTTCCATACACTGTTTCCGATTCCCGCCAGATATCTGATCGCATATGCGGCAATCAGAAGATTCGCCACACTAAAGATCCGCCACACCATCAGATCCATACGCAGCAGCAGCAAAATAACCACTTCCGGAAACAGCCTCGAAGACCACTCCCTGTAACGGACCGTCAGAAAATCCCCCAGCTGTTCCAGACTGCTGATATCTCTCCCCTGAAAATATAAATCATCTCCGGAAGGTTCCCTGACCAGACAGAACATGCCGCACATCACCAGCGCAAATGCCATGTATATATAATTCTCTTTCGCAAATTTTTGAATCATTGTTTTCCTTTTCACCGCAATGGCCAGCCGGACCTGTTCCCGGAACGTCGTTTTCAGTATCGTTTTCAGCCCCCGGTATATGTACTGGTTGATTTCCGGGCGGCTGTCTTCTTTACTTCACCTTCACATGCTTTGCTTTACTATACGGCCCGTACACTGCGTTCTTTGCTGAATCGGTCTTATATGCCCGCACTTTCACGGCATAGCGTGTTCCTTTTTTCAGCTTCTTCAGCGTTGCGGACCCGGACCGGACCAGCGTTTTTTTTGCCTTTGCCGCCGGAGATTTTCTGCCCCCGGAATATACAATCTGATACCCGTCCGCTCCGCTGACCTTCTGGAAGCGTATTTTAATCCGCTTTTTCCCGGCTTTTACTTTCAGCTTTTTTACTTTCTCCGGTTTTTCCACCCTGGCCCAGCCGGCATAGAGTGTGGTGGCTCCTTCCATTACCGTGTCGCCGGTAATCTTTGATCCGCCGTCCTGCCTGGTGTACCATCCGGTGAAATAATATCCGCTCCTCTGGACTTTTGGCAGTATGCCGGGGCTGTCGTTCTTTAACAGGGTCATTGTCTTGCGGCTTAGATTTTTCCCGCCATTAGCGTCAAACCGCACAATATAATAAAGCTCTGTCACCACCGGACCCACCGGCGGTTTTTCCACAGGAACCGTAGGCTGCGTCACATCCGGGCCTGTAGGTTTCATACCAGACGGCATAGTAGGACCGGACGGAGTAACCGGCTTGCCGGGGCCTGTCTGTCCCGGCGGTTTCCATTCCGGAGACGTGGCGCCTGTGGGAGACGTGGGATTTACCTGCCCGCCCGTGTCGTCAGCCACGACCACGATACAGGATGCTTTTAAATTGCTCCCGTCCAGCGTGGATACGGTAATGGTCGCCCGTCCGGCTCCCAGGGCGGTCACCAGACCGTCGCTGCCCACAGATGCGACGCTGCCGTTGTCCACGGTCCATTTCAGGTTTTGATTGCTGGCGTCTGACGGATAGATGCCGGCGCTTAACCGGATCGTCTTACTGGCGCCCAGCGTGGTGCCGGACTGGTTTAAGGTCAGCCCTTTGATTTTCTTAAATACATGCTGGAAATCATCGCTGTCCGGCTTTATGACCCGTAAAGAACCGTCCAGCGCTTTGAGGGCGTATAAATTGCTGTCAATGCCCAGCGGCTCAAATACATAACCTTCATACTGCAGGTCTTTTTGCAGCTGCATCTGGAGAAACTGAACGGTACGCTTCGTCTCGTCGTTGGCAATTTCCTCCACGGTGTAATTCATCGTACCGGAGCCGGTGCCTTCCAGATTGATATAATAGTCGTCTTTCGTCAGGTAAACCGTTTTGGTACTGCCCTGCACTTCCATTCTGACATGTTCGCTGCTGACATTCACCCGGTCGTTGATAATCGAGCCGCATTCATTTCCGCTCATGTCGCAGACACGCACGTCCACCGGACAGGCAATCGTCACTTTCTTGCTGTAACGAAGCACCGCCAGTTTATATATGGTATATACGCCGTCGGCAAAAGAACCATTCTCTGCGCCAATAATGCCGATGACTGTCTGGTCCATCAGAATGCCTGCGGTCAGTTCGCTGGTCAGCGACTGCCACTGGTAAGTATTGTGGAGCATTTCCAGATCCGCCAGTTCCACAGCGGCGATAAACCGGGCCATATCCGTATAGTCCGTCCTTCCGATCCAGCCCTTTTTTGGCACGGATTGCGGCAGGTCCGCCTGTTCCAGTATTTCATACTGCATCTTTCCAAAATTCTGGTACAGGCTGCCGCCGCTGTCCGGTGCGCCGGTTTCCAGCGTCACTTCCATGGATTTCGGCCCGTATTTCGTATCCACGGTAATATGGGTCACGGCCCGCCCTCCGCCTTTTGTGTAATCTTCGTCCGGATCAAGTCCTGCCCTGGCCATCAGCAGGCGCTTCACCTCACTGCTGCCCTGATAGCGGTAAGCAAAATTCATTTCCGCCATCCAGGTAAACAGATAGCTCTCCACAATATCTGTCTGGTCCGGCGTCAGATAATGTAACAGATCCGCATTCAGGGAAAGGGGATCCCCTGGCTTTAACGCAGCCAGCTCTTCCCTGGCGGAATTGAGCTTTTCCTCTGTCTGCGGGCCGTTTATGGTAGTGCCGTCCTTTAAATGGATGACAGCGCCTGTAAGCGTCTGGTTGCCGCCGCCTGTATGTTCAATCCGGATCTGCTGCCACTGATCCTTTGTACCGCCGTACCAGACATCTTTGAGATTCTCTGTTCCCGCAAAAGCGTCCTGCGCAATCTCTTCCAGTCCCGCCGGCAGGGTAACCTTCGTCAGCCCGCCACAGTCTTTCATGGCTTCTGCGCCGATGCTGGTAATTCCTTCCGGGACTGTAATATCCGTCAGAAACGTACATCCGGCAAACGCCCCTGCGCCCACGCTGGTCACCGGCGTATCCCCGATCCGGTCCGGGAGAATGACCTGCGTGTCTTTTCCGGTATAACCGGTAATTGTGGCAGTGCCATCCGCACTGACAGTATAGCGGAAATCATCGTCTGTGTAGTGAATGGCGGCACTCACAAGCGGGGCGTTGCCGCCTTCTTCGTTATGGATCGTGATGTTATCCCACTGCTCCTTTGCGCCTGCGTAATAAACGTTTTTAAGACTGTGGCAGCCTTGAAAAACCGCTTCGTCAATACTGGTCATACTTACCGGAAGTTCAATCTCCATAAGACCGGTACAATCCCTGAAGGCACCGTACATGATTGTACTTACCCCCTTTGGAATGCTGATTTTCTTTAAAGCTGTACATCCCCCGAAACAGCCATAGAGAATGCTTTCAACACTTTCAGGAATTATCACCTCTTCCAGACTTGTACAATTCTGAAAAGCGTACCATCCGGGCTGTTTCACCCCTTCCGGAATGATTACTTTTTTCAATGCGCCGCATCCGGAAAAAGAAGCGTTTCCTATGCTTCCAACGCCGGATGGCATGACTACCTCTGTCAGCTGGCCGCAATCCCGAAAAGCAGAACTTTCAATTGCTGTAACTGTGGACGGAATATGATACATACCGCTTTTACCCGCCGGCGGACATCTGAGCAGCGTTGTCTTTTTTTTGTTAAACAACACTCCCTCGTCTGACATATATGCAGGATTAGCCGTTTCTGTCTGAATATTTTTTAAAGCCCCGCATCCGATAAATATATCGCCGCTTATATCCGTTACACTGGATGGTATGACAATCTCTGTCAGTTTTGCGCAGCCCGCAAAAGCGTCAGGCCCGATTGTGGTGACTCCGGACGGAATGCGGAACACGCCGCTTTTTCCGGCCGGCGGGCATCTGAGCAGCGTTTTCTTATCTTTATGATATAAAACGCCTTCATCGGACGCATATTGCGGATTACCCGTATCCACATGGAAGGATACTAACGCTTCACATCCTGTAAATGTAGTATCCAGTTCTGTTACACTGGCGGATAATTCTATTTCTTTCAGACTGACGCAGCCGGAAAATGCGCCGTCGCCAATCCGTTTTATCCCATCCGGTATGATCACCTTTATCAGCGTCGTGCAATTTTTAAACGCATCATCCCCGATACTGGTCACAGCTTTACCGTCCAGCGTCTGCGGCACTCTGATTTCCGTGCCGGTACCTTTATATTTCGTAATCTCAGCCGTCCCGCTGTCTGTCAGTTCCCTGTATTCATAATTCCCCGTCTCTTCCGGTTCCTCTTCGAAATGCATTGTGGCGCCAAGCAGCGGGTCGTTATCACTTCCGATTGTAATCTGGTTCCACTCTGCCTGTGTGCCCGGGTATGTCACATCCGCCAGATTAGAACAGCCGCCAAAAGCCATCCGTCCTACTTCCGTAAGCGCCCCCGGCAGAGTGACAGATGTAAGGCCAATACAACCGGCAAAAAGTTCATTGCTGATGATACTCATTCGATCCGGCAGTACCACATTCAGAATGGATGTGCAGCCAGCAAAGGCACTATCCCCAATCGTATTCACACCCTTTGGCATTGTAACAGACGTAAGCCCGGTACTGTACGCAAAGGCTGAGCCGCCAATTGTAGTAACGCTGTCCGGAAGGGACACGGACGTAAGTCGATTGCAGCTGGCAAACGCCCCCTCTCCCAGCTCCGTCACTCCCCGGGGAACCGTCACCCGCTCCAGGGCAGAACAGTTGCTAAAAGCCCATTCCCCGATACGGGTCACCCCGGCCGGAATCTCATAACTGCCGCCCAGGCCTTCCGGATATTTCAGCACTGTGGTATGGTCTTTGGAATACAGTACACCATCCAGGGACGCATACACCGGATTATCCCCGCTGACCAGAATGGACGTCCATCCGCTGCCCTCTCCCAGAACCCTGGTTTCTATACTGGTAACGCTGTCCGGTATTCTCACCTGACGGATCTGACAGCCCTGAAACAGATTTTCCCCGATACTGGTCACACGTTTTCCGTCAATTTCCGCCGGAATATCCACTACTTCCTCACTGCCCAGATAGGTGGTGATTCTGACCGAAGAAGCGTCCAGCTGCGTATATTCATATTCCACCTGCGATTCTCCGGGCATTGTACTTTCATAGTGCATGGTGGCACGCAGCAGCGTTTCATTTCCGGTTGTATTCATTCCTGCGTCGTTTACCAGCGCATCCCACTGGTTCTGTGTGCCGGAATACCAGACGTCTTGCAATGCGCTGCATCCTTCAAAGGCGCTGCCTCCCACTGTACTGATACTGTACGGGATAAATACGTCAGTCAGGGATGTGCAGTGTGCCAGGACATTTTCCGGAATATCCCCGGCATCCTGCGCAAAACTGAATTTTGTAAGACCCGTGCAGTAAGAAAACGCTTCCTTGCCAGTCTGCACACTGTCCGGTATCGTAACAGCCGTAAGACGGCCGCAGTTGTAAAAGGAATATTCCGTGATAACCTGTAATTCATCTGCAAAAGAAACGCCTGTCTTTCCCTGGGGACAGCGGATCAGGTTTGTCCGGTCTTTTGTATAAAGTACCCCGTCTGTGGACGCATACCTGGTATTGCCATCATCCACCCGGATGTCTGTCAGGCTGGTACAGTCGTTAAAAGCGTCCGTGTCAATATTTATCGCACCGGAGCCGATACGGACTGCCGCCAGCTTCCCGCATCCCAGAAAAGCATAGACGCCAATCGTCGCCACACTGTCCGCAAGCGTCACTTCTGTAAGCTCCGTACAGTTTGTAAACGACAGCTGGCCGGTAGTTGTGACGCCGGAAGGCACCGTATACGCCCCTGCTTTTCCCTGGGGACAGCGGATCAGCTTCGTCTGGTCTTTATTAAATAAAACGCCGTCGTCCGAAGCGTAGGACTGGTTTCCCGCCGCCACATGAATGGCTGTCAGCGCCGGACACTTTGTAAAAGGCGTGTTCATCCCCAGGGAGGTAATGCCGGATGGAATCGTAATCTCCTGAAGGGTTTTACACTGATCAAATGCGCCGCTTTTAATACTGGTTACATTTTTTCCGCCCAGCTGTTCTGGTATTTCCAGCTTTAACGCCGTGCCGGTATAGCTGACGATCTCCGCCGTGCCGTCGCCCTGATCCGAATAGGTAAAATCTCCGGATACCTGCGCCGCCAGCGCCTGATCCGCCCGATACGGCCAGGATACTGACACGGCCAGCAGACATACCGTCAGCACTGCCGCCACTGTCTGTCTCAACTTTTCCATTCCTGTCATCTCCCCTCCTGCAAAAATACCGCCACCGCAGAATAATTATCCATATGGTTTCCCGTTCCGTTTTTTAATACTGTTTTTTCCATGGTTTGCAGCCAGTCCGCCGGAGTGCCGGCTTTTTTCAGCGCATGCCGCATCTGCCGCTCCGTCACCCATTCCCAGAAACCGTCCGAACAGAGCAGAAACGCCTCGCCGCCTGTCCGGCGCAGCGGCCCTGCGATCTCGTACTGCGGACCGTCCCATTCCGTTCCCATAACCCGCAGCAGCCGGTTGCGGTCGGCATGTCCCCGGATCTGCTTTTCCTTCAGCTTCCCGGCTGCCACCAGCATCTGGGGGACGCTGTGGTCGTATGTCCTGGTTATCAGCTTTTTGTTCTGAAAATAATAGATCCTGGAGTCTCCGATATGTCCCCACTGAATCGTCTCCCGGTCTGCCAGCAGTATGGTTAACGTGGTCTTCATTTCCAGACGGCGCCGCTGTCTGTCCTGCGCCTGTACCAGCAGCCGCTGGCCCAGCTCAAAGCACCGTTTCAGATATTCCGGCGACACTGCCCCGCATCTGGCGAAATCACTGCGTATGCACTCCGTTACCAGACGGGAGGCCTCGTCCCCGCCGCCATGGCCGCCCAGACCGTCCGCCAGTATGAAGCAGCAGGCGTCCCCCCTTGTCTGCACCCCGGTATAGTCCTCATTATGATCCCGTTCCCCGGGCATTGATAATATTTCATACGAAAGCATGGCTTCCTCCATTTCCCTGTACACCGGCGCCTTATCTTTGTGATACAGTCTTACTCTCCACTGCTTTTTGGCGAAACCGTCTCCGGCCGGCTCTTTTTTCCCACTGTCCGTAATTTTACTCCACGACAAAGCTGCCACCATCCGGCATATACGATTTCCCATCGTCTCCACTGTCGTTACCGCCGCCTGCATTACCGCCGCTGCCGCCTGTGCCGCCACTGCTGCCGCCCGCACTGCCACTGCCGCCTGCGTTACTGCTGCCGCCTGCGTTACTGCCGCCGCTGCCGCCTGTACCACTGCCGCCGCTGCCGCCTGCGTTTCCGCTGCCGCCGGTTTCTGTACCCTGCCGTACCGGTTCTTTTCCAAGGCTGATTGTAATGGTCACCCTGCTTCCTTTTGCCATCTTCGTCCCGGATTCCACATCCTGGCTGATGACCAGTCCTGCCGATACCTGGTCGCTGTATGCCGATGACACTTCCGCCGCAAGCCCTGCCTTTTCCAGCTTCTTCCGCGCTTCCTCCCCGGAAATATAAACCAGCTCCGGCACCTGTACCATTTCCGGCCCTTTGCTGATCACAAGGCTTACCGGCTCGTTTGTCCGCACCTGCGTGCCGGCCTCCGGCGTCTGGCGTATAATCTTTCCTTTCGCCACATGATTACTGAATTTGTTTTTCACTTCGCCAATAGAATAAGTAAAACCGGAATCTTTCTTGAGCTTCTCCAGTTTCTTCAGCGCTCCTTCTTTTGTCAGTCCGGTCAGATCCGGTACATCCAGAAGCGCTGTCTCCTCCGAAAGACTGCCCAGGGAAACGGTCAGGGATATTTCTGTCTCCACCGCAATCCGTTCCTCAGCGTCGATACTCTGGGAAATGACCCTGCCTTTTTGCACCACATCGCTGTAGGTCGTCTGAATCCCGTCTTCTGCCAGAACCAGGTTTTGTCCGGTAATCAGCTTTTCCGCCTCTTCCCGCATCATACCGGTCAGATCCGGCATCATGACCTCTTCCCTGCCGCCGCTCATAATTACGCTGATAATTTCTTCCGCTTCAGTAATGGCGCCGTCTCCCGGGTCCTGACTGAGGATTTTATTTTTCTCTATGCTGTCGCTATAGTTCATCCCTTTGATCACCAGCCCCAGGTCTTTTTGTTTTAACAGATCCTCCGCCTGCTCATAGCTCATGCCGGAGACGTTTGGTACGTAACGCTGGCTGCCGCTTAGCGCAGCCGCCCCGTCCGTGCCGGTTATTTCTTTTCTGGTAAATCCGATGTTGCCGGTGGCATATAAGCCGGCGCAGACACATACCAGGACACAGGCCAGACCAATGCCGCATTTCATCCACAAGGGCAGCTTCCAGCTTATTTTATCATCTGTTTTTTCTATGATCCGCTCCACTTCCTCATTTCCCTGAAGCGCCCGGAAAAAGCTCTCCGCATCCTGGATACGGTATTCCTGCCGCACATTCATGCTGTTCATAATGATGTTTTCCATATCAGGATCTATTTCCACCCCCATCTGCGACGGCGGCCTGACCTGATCGTCAGCCAGCCGCTGGATGGATTCCTGAGGCCGCCGGCCTGTAATCATACAGTAAAAAGTAGCCCCCAGGGCATAAATATCCGTCCAGGGTCCCTGGGTACCGTGACTGCGGTACTGTTCTTCCGGCGCAAATCCGGGTTTTAATATGACCGAAAGACTTTTGGACTGTGCCGCCGTGGCATACCTGGCCGCCCCGAAGTCCAGAATCCTTACATTTCCGTTTCTGGTAATAAATATATTATCCGGCGCAATATCCCTGTGAATAATGCCTTCTTTGTGGACTACCGCCAGTCCCCGCAGCACAGACAGGACAATCCGCTTTGCCTGGGGAATGGACAGGCGGCGTTTTTTCTTTAATATTTCTTTTACCGTGGCGCCGTCCAGCAGTTCCATCACGATGTAGCCGCTTCCGTTTTCCTCAAAACAATCATAGATATCCACGATTTCCGGTACGGCGTTAAACCGGGCCAGACGCTTCGCTTCATATATAAAGCTGCCAAGTCCTGCCTGAAACTGCTCTGTGGCTTCTCCGGAAAACACGGTCAGCTGGCGCTGGCCATAGCTTCTCGTGGCAAAATCACTGGGCAGGTATTCTTTCACCGCCACTTTCCGCCGCAATACATTGTCCCAGCCTATATAAGTAACGCCAAAGCCCCCGTAGCCCAGCACTTTTCCCACGATATATTTCTTTCCCAGAACCGTACCCGGCAGCAGGTAATAGGCTTCCTTTACATCCGTACCCTTGCGGTATCCGCAATGCCTGCAAACCTGCTCTTCGTCCGGCATCTGCGCCATGCAGCCCATACATCTTGCCATTTCCTGTTCCCTCCTGTTTTCACAGCGAACCTTATCCCCGGTATCCGGCGCCCCTGTATCTTAAAAGCGCCACCGAAGTATTATCCTGCTTTTTACGTCCTGCCACTGCGGCCATAAACGCATCCGCCGCCTTCTGCATGTCCTGTCCGTTTCTTTTTATAACCGCCAGTATCTCCTCTTCATACAGGCTCCGGTACAGCCCGTCACTGCACACAAGTATGGTATCCCCGTCGCAGAGGGGATACGCCTGTGCGTTTATGTCCATCAGGGACACGTTGCCCATGCCGATATAACTGATCAGCGCTTCCGCTCTGTGCTCCTGCGCCGCATACTGTTCCGGCGTCAGCTCGCCCCGCCGCAGGCGGGCATTCAGGATCATCCGGTAATTATGTTCCACATTGAGCGTCAGTATTTCGTTTCCCCGGATCAGCCAGATCCGGCTGTCTCCTACTGAAAGCCAGTAAAGCTGCCCGGCCCGGATGATAACAGCCGCCACTGTGGTACCGGCCCGCAGGGGCTGACCGGAAGCGTCTGTCTGGGCAAAGACTTTCCGGTCCGCATTTATGGCTTCCCTGCGGAAAAATTCCGGAATGTCCCAAAGATCCTGCTGGTCAAACCAGGCCTTTGCAATGCTGTCCGCCGCAATCCGGCTGGCAGTCTCACCGCCGCTAAGACCTCCCATCCCGTCGCAGATAATGGCCAGCGCCCGGTCTTTTGCCTGGTATCCGAGCACCGTATCCTGCTGGGTTTTACGGGTGCCTGTCACACTGGCCACGCCTACCTGGATTTCCTCCTGACCGCCGCAGAGCCGGATCGTGCCGGCTTCCTGGTCTGCGTACCATGCCTCGTCCTGTTTCACCTGTGTTTTTAATCCTGCTTTATTTCCTGCTGTCTTTTTCCGTCCGAACACGTTCATCCCGCCATTCATACTAATACAAAACCGGTTCCGTTCCCGGATAACCGGGGCTTTTATCGTCTCTCACATTCTGTATGCCGCACCCATTGTCATCCGGCTACAGTTTTACCGTATAACTGCCGCTCCAGTCTCCGTAATACGTTTTGCCGCCGGTGTTTTTATAGGCCCGGACCCGCACATACAGAGTGCTCTGGCTCACGTCAATATATTTCAAAGTAATCCTGTTTTCTTTTCCGGGCTTCTCCCCGTTCATGCCGTTGGTAAACTTTTTGTTGTACGCCACACTGTACTGGAATCCGTCCACTGACGCATCCGCCCGCCACTGTACACTCACACTTTCCACACGGCCCTGCGGATTTACCTGCCGGTTTACCTTTGTGATCTTTACCTGTTTTGGCAGTACGGTCAGCGCTATTTTTATACTTGTTTTTCCATACTGGTCCAGATAAGAATCCGATGCGGTAATCGTAAGCACCGCTTTGCCGTAATTTTTTGCCTTTACTTTTCCGGACCCGCTGACAGAGAGTACTTTCGGATTACTGCTTTTATAGCTGAGTTTTGCGGCTTTACCGTTGGTTTTTGCGTTGAGGTTAAAAACCGCTCCGTATTCCACCGCTTTGTTTTTTATCTGCTTTTTGTTATATGTAATCGTCTGCTTTGTCTTCTTTCTGGAAAACCAGACCCGGCCGCTTTCCACCCTGGACCGGCCGTCGCTGACGCTGCAGTAAAGATACAGCCCGTCCGGCACATCCGCTGCGTTCATGTCGATATATAGCGCATTGTCCTGCCATACAATGGCCTCGTAGGCTCCAAGTCCCAGTGGATGGCCGTTTCCTGTCTCTGAAGGCGCATAATACCACTGCCAGGTATAGTCAGACGTCAGTCCGCCTGACGCCTGCGCTGTAAAAGCGGTAACATTTTTGCTTCTGACCATATCCGGCCCGGTGACTGTTAATGGCACTGCCGCCGCTTCCCCTCCGCCGGAGCCGCTGGTTCCGTCGTCCGATTCATACCACCGGTCAGAAGAACGTCTGATGAAAAGGGCCGGTACCACTGCCCGGTGCTGGCCGTGTACCCGTCCATAGAGGGAAAAGGCCCCGTTATTTCCCATCAGCGCCGCATAGTTAAAAGCGCTGGCCGTGCCGGCAGGCGCCGGGTCACGCATCCACCACCAGCAGGACTGCTCCCCGCCGCCGTTTTCGTCTCCTAAGCGTACCCCCATGGCACGGGCGTAATCGCTGGCCGCAAGCTGGCGGTTTGGAGCCGGACTGCCCACAGGCATGGAATACCCGTAATTTTTATCCGACATCCAGGCCATGGACGGTATCGTCACATAATCCTGTGTACTGCTGCCCGGCACATAGGCGGAATGGTCTGTCTGCCGGATGGCCACTGCCTCCCGTTCACTGCTGTCAAAAGCGGTGTGAAAAAATGTGCCGTTGAGCCAGCTGCGCAGGGAACAGTTTTCCCAGGTTATCTCATCGTCCACCTCATGGTAGCACTGGCAGTCCAGACCTTTGTCCGCCATGACAAACAGCGTGTCCCCGTCATTACCAAGCACACGCCACCGGATGCGTTCCCACTTAAAATAGCGGTACGCCAGATTGCCAGATTGTTTCTGATCGTCCGTATCGTTTACAGGGACTCTGTGGTATTTCATACCGCCCACCCAGGCATCGCCATAGCTGTCATAAGAAGCGTTCGTAATGGCCGTGGTCAGGGCGGTGTCCCTGATTTCCGACTGGGGATAGCTGCCAAAATACAGGCTGGTAAATGTCACCTGTTTTCCATCTTCACTGTATTCCGGAGGCTGCGGCATCCGCTCCTGTCCGCCGTCCGCCGCTGCCCGGACCGGATCTGCCGGGGTAAGAGCAAGCATGAAAACCGCAAAAAGCGCCAGGGCCGCCCGTTTCCATGCGCTCTGCTGTCTTTGTATGCGCTGTCTTATGTGATATCCCTGCCTGCCAGGCTGACGGATGATCTTTTGTCTGTACTGTTGTGCGTATTGTTTCATATTTTTGTTCCTTTTTTTGTGCCTTTTTTATTCCTTTTATTGTGCCTTTTTTATTCCTTTTTGTCTGCCTGTTCCTGTCTGTTTATCTGTGCGGATTTTACCGCCCGGTCTGTATCCTTTGCCGCCTGTGACGCCGGAGCGTATTTTACGCCATCAGCGTCTGCTTTGTTTTGAGGCTGCGATTTCAGACTCTGTGTCCCGGTATATTTTTACAATATTTCCAAGTGTATCTCCATACTGCTCAAGCTGTAACTGTCTGGCGCCCATATTTTGCGCAATGACAGACAGCGCCCGCTCCACGCCCTGATAATTCCGCACGGCCGGAAGGCGTGAGACCATCTCTTCCACCCGTACCCGCTGCCGTTTCAGATCCCTGCCGCATCCATTGATTTTTTCCGCCCAGGCTGCCAGCCTGCCCGGTTCCAGTTCAAATTCCGCCATAACCGTTCCTCCCCTGTCTGGTCATCAGCCCTGGATTAAAAACGACTCATCCGAGAGACGGATTTCGTCCCCGTCCCGGACCGCCGCCGCCTGTCCGGCTGTTATTTTCCTGCCATTCAGAAACGTACCGTTTAACGAGTTTAAATCATCCACATACCAGCTGCCGTGATTTTCAAATAATACCGCATGTCTGCGGCTGACGGTCTGGTTATCCGTAATGCAAAAATCAGCCTGGTTCTGGCTTTTTCCCAATACGAACTGTGTCTTATTTACCATTACTGTCTGCCCGGTCTTCTGCCGGAGTACCCGCAGACGCCGTCCTGCCGGCGGTACTGCCTGCTGTCGCTGTCGTACCACGTCCGGCATACCGGAAGACGCCGCCCGGCGCATATCCGGGCTGCCGGAAGCTGCCGGAAGCTGTCCGCCATAACCTGCCTGTTGTCCGCCAGGAACAGCCCCCCGGCCCTGAACGCCCGGCTGGTTTCCGCCAGCGGCGCCGGACAGATCAGCCGCCCCGGCATACCGGACGTTTCCGTTTGCGTATGCCCCGGACACTCCTGTGCCGGACCTTGCCGGATATATGTCCTGCTGTGACGGAGCTGCCGGCGCATGCATCTGTTTTTTTTCTTTTGAATTTTTCACAGCCAGCACCAGGGTCCAGATAAACAGAATGCCGATCCATACTGGCAATACACGTATGATAATGGTCAGTGCTTTTGTCTTTGGCACCAGCCCGTCCCTTGCGGCCGCAAGTGTGCTGTAAGCCTCATCCAGAACAGCGGCTGCGGGTTTTTCTTCCGACAGGGCCTCCTTCGCCTTTTCCAGCGCCAGAGAGAGTGCTTCCATGGTGGATTTTTTGTACCCTCCCCCATCCAGGATACCGGTACATTCCCCATACGCCGCTTCCAGTCTGCCAGAAGCTTCATCTATGGCCCTGCTTCCATAGTAGATCGTAAAATTGTCCAGCACGGCGCTGATCTCATTGACTGGCAGCGCATAGGCAATGCCCGTATCTTCTTCCGGAGACTGTCTGCGGCCCAGACCGATGACATACCCGTCCGCATCCAGCAGCGGTCCGCCCGCATATCCCGCTCCTACCGGAGCCGAGTGGGCGATACAGATTCCGTCGTCCGTCACAGCTTCCTTTTCCGTTACCGCCCCCTGGCTTGCCTGGGCGTCCATCACAGACATATCCTGCGCATCCGCTCCCTGCTCCCTTGGAAATCCATAAGCATATACGATATCGTTTACTTCCACGCCAGAGCTGTCGCCCAGCTTCAGCGACTCTTTCTGGCTGACCACGTTTGCGGTGGATAATACGCAGTAATCCTTTTCTGCGCTTTTGACCACCACCTGGGCCTGTGCGGTGACGTCTCCCTTTACAACTACCTGTATATAATTCGAGAACTGTGTATTCTCTGTATTAATCGAATTTTTCTTACAATATTTTCGTATACTGCGTGGTGTATTAGATACAGTTTCACAATTTGTAATAATATACGTACTGCTTTCTTCATTCGCAATCAGAAATCCCGCTGCGGATTTCATTTTCCGGAACCTTCCCGCCGCATCCAGAAAACCGCTCTGCACTTCGATCATACCTGCCGCAGCGCCTGTCACCGCCTCCCCGGCCCCGGCCGCATACACAATACCCGGACAAAGGAGCGCACATATGAAAAACGCCGCCAGCCAGATACTGACTTTTCCCTTTTTATCTGCCATTTTCTGCTTCTCCACAACTACTTTAACAGGGCACTATAAAAGCGCCCTGTGTCATATGTTTGTCTGCTGTTATGAAATAATGTCGTCTTTTAAAGAATTTGCCAGCGCCTTGTTGGCCGCTTCAGAAGATTCGTAATGTTTCGCCATATCCTGCAGGTCTGTCACATGCTCGTTAATCATGCGTACCATACGGTTGATATCATCCTGCAGGTTGTCAAATTTCCGCTTGTAAGCGGTTGCCGCCTCGCCGCTCCAGATACTGCCGGTAAACTGGTTAACGATCTGGGTCATATTATTCGTCAGTTTCTGGATCGCCTGTCCCTGGCTGCCAAAAGTCCCTGCTGCCCTTCTTAACTCCGCCGGTTCTACTTTCAATGTTCCTGTCATTGCTCTTTCCTCTCTTTCTTTTCTGCGTTCGATTCCTGTTATTTTATTGTCTTTTATTCTGCGGTTACCGGCGATTGTGCGGACTGGTTTTTGCCGCTGCCTGCCGGTTCTCATCTGATACAGACTCCGTTCTGTTTTATCTGTAGGTCCGGTCTGTGGCTATCTGGATATTTTTCCGCTCCGCCTCTTCATAAGACTTTACGATATCACGCAGCTTTGCCACGTAATTATTTATTTCCAGATAAAAATTTTTCATCTGCTGGATATCAGAAGTAAATGCTTTATGGAACGCATTTTTAGCCTCGCCTTCCCACATGCGCAACAGAGAGCCTTCCTGCTGCTGTAAACTGTCAATCTGTGTACTAAGCTGTTTGTTGTAATTGTTCAGCATATCCGCCTTACTTTTTACCTGACTTGAAGTTACCTGAATCTGTGCCATTGATATGACCTCCTTTAATTTTTTTAATTTATCTTGAAATGTATGTACTACATCCTAAGACCCTGCTTTTTACTATAATTTACACATGGCTTATACAAATACGGGGCAGATAGTTCGTCTGCTTTTTACTATGCTTTTTACTATAATTTACACCCTGATATCACAACATGCCTGTCTGATCCGGTTTCCGGACGGCGGCTTCCGGCATCAGTATGTCCTGCCCGCCGCTATCTCACATATTTTTTTCTCTGCCCGGTACGTATTTTCCGCCATCTGGCGTATCGTCTCCGCCACAAGCCGCAGATCCGACGCCGACCGGGCGATCTGTTCTCCCACCACAGCTCCTTTTTTACAAAATACCTGTGCGTTTTCCCCTTTCCAGCCCGCCGCAATGCCCCGCAGGCATGGCTGGAACGTACCGTTTACCAGCGTATTCAGATTCCCGGCTATCTGCTCGAGTTCCTGCGCCTGTCTTCTGGCCTCCGCAAAATTCATTTCAATTGTCTGTAATGATTCTGGCATCCGCCTCCTCCTTTCCGCTGTAATACTTATTCCGGTATCCGGGGACTACGAAAGTACATTGTCCGGCAGTACTTTCGCCAGCACGGCCGCCTGTGCTTCCGCCTCTGAATAAATGCCTGCCATCTGCATCAGCGAGGAAGGATGTGCCCGCAGCCTGCCAAATATGGCCTCTGTTTCCTCCGTCAGCTCTTCCAGCATCCTGCGGCTGCCATCTCCCGCCCCGCCTTCCCAGTAATACTCTGACGCCTTTACGATTCCACACAGCTCATTCCAGTATCTGTGCGCCGCTGTTACATGCTGTCCGATTTCCCCGGCTCTTTTTTTCAGCTCTTCCGGTGACACACGCAGCTGTATATCCGCCATTTTTCCATCCTTCCCCCGTATCCCTTTTTCGCACAGCTGTCGTAATACCTTACTGTACCTGTACTTTCAGTTTTGCTATCATGGACGCTGGTTTCTTTTCACAGATCCCGCTTTCCT
>CANRTU010000076.1 GCA_947642745.1 uncultured Eubacterium sp. | reverse complement strand
AATAAGGCTACAGCAATAAATCTAAGTTTCATTCTCTTATCTCCTGTGTTGTTTTGCATTTTCCCTGTTATGCTGAATGGTTCTGATAGCTTCTTGGACAAACTGCTCCGTTCGCTGTTTCCCATAATACCGATAAGGGTCTACGGCTTTCTCCGTCTTTTCGTCCATCCACGGATTGACGACACAATAACCTTTGTAATCAAATTTCACCATGTTAATCGTAGCCGTTCCAGAATTATCATGCCACATAGCGTCCAACTGCTGCCACGCAAATTTTTTTACCTGTTCAATCGTTATTTCCATAGATTGTTTCCCCGATTTAATCATCTTCGTCATAATACGCTAAATCATCAAAATACCCACCCTCGGAATCATCTTCAATCAATTCTTCCTCGGTAATTTCCGCTACATTTTCCAGAGCCTTATCCATTTCAAGGGCTGATTTTTCAGCCGATTTCTGGATAAATGGCAATCTCTCTTTCTGTTCAATGTTTCGCTCCATGTATTATCCCTCATTTCTTTGTCAATAAATGCCGTTTAGGGCAAGTCAGAACATAGCGTCCATGTCTAACGGTTCTGTATCAATCTGTCCACCCAATCACATAAATTTCGTTCTTGTTTCGGAGTAGAAGCAGTTACAACAAATTCCTGTCCTCTGCAAGCAGAATTTAATTCTGCATAACCGTCCTTTACCGTAGGGCGGTTATCGCCTTGCCATGAAATAGATATGCCGCCTTCACCAAAGAACGCAGGCAAAGCCCATAGCCGCCGATTATCCTGCCCCCTCTTTGTAAGCACCAATGAATCATCATACTGGAATGTGCCGTATGTATCGGGCAGATATAAACGGTTATTCGGGCGGTCTTGGTTTATGCCGTGTGGGTGCCAGGAATAACGCTCAATTTCCTGTTTCTCCCTCAATATTTCCCCAACTTTCATATAGCCGTAGATGATATGGACAATAGGGGCGTTACGGTCAAAACACAGTGTTTTATCAGATTGAACCATTGTTTTTTGAAACATTCCGTAGAATAAAAATATATCGCCCACGCCTACGCCCAATTTATCCAGATGTATGGCAGATACGCCATGTTGTCCGAATGCTGGTTTCCATTCATCTGTTGTCGTTCTGCCCCCTATATCCTCGTATATGTCGGGGTCAAGATGACAGGTCGGATTTCTGACAAAATCAAATTTAGGGTGTAGCTGACAGATGATTCTCTCGAAACTCTGCCCTTTGTAATACAAATCCTTATATGTCGTTCCTATCGTTGTATCTGGAATAGGGAGTGATAATAGTGTACCGTCTGGCAAAATAGGGCTTGCCATACCCCCTGATTTACTATCCATGCCTTTTCTGCTCAATATCACTTTCATAATGCCATGCCTCCTACACAGCACTATCTTAGCACATAGCACAGTAAAAAGCAACTGACAGCATATATAAATAACGCAACCTGCGGATTATCTAAGACATACGCAATTAGTATCATTTACATATACTATTTGCATTGGAGGGAAACCGCATGGAGCAACAGGCATTAGGAAAGCGTATTCGTGAGGAACGGCTAAAGCTGAATCTGACACAGGAAAGACTGGCAGAAGATGTAAACCTTTCAACCGCCTATATCGGGCAGATTGAGCGTGGGGAACGCAGCTTAACATTAGAAAATCTGGCAGCAGTTGCTAACCGTCTGGGCGTTACCATAGATTATCTGCTGTCTGATTCCGTCGTTTCGGATAATGACGGGCAGTATCGGCTATGGTGTCAACTGATGAACGGCAGGACAGAGGAACAAAAAGCCCTGGCAATCAATATGGTAAAACTCATGTTTGGCTATCTGGACGAAAATTCCTAAATGATACAGTGATGGGGAAGATACCCTTTAACAGAGAATCTTCCCCATTTTAAATGACCAGAAATCACCGCTAACGCATTTTAACCGCTTGACTGAGAATAACTCCATCTACTGCCGAATGAGCCTTAGAGCGCAAATTTAGGGCTGTTCCTATCGGTGAAAAGTATCTTAGCCGTTTACAAGCCTTATAAAAATTTTATTTCCGTCCTACAAAGGCTGATAGAAAAGCCATATGACTAAAATGCTGTTACTCAATCGCTTACAAGACAGATTCCTTACAGCGATTCATATATTGTTTTATTCCGTATTCCGCTTACAAACCGCTTAAAATCCTTTCCCTTTTGACTGGCATAGTTATAAGCATTTCAGCATAAACCGTATTCCCTCGCTGAATCCCTTACAAAATCCCTCCTTTTCCAGCTCATTATAGAAACGGTTCAATTCTTCTTCAATCTGTAGGTATTCCTCACCAGAGATAAGGGCAGACAGCCTTGTATAAAGCTGTTTTTCCCTCAACTCAATTTCTGCCGCCTTTTCCGTAACGGTACGAGTGTAAATCGTATCTGTGATATATCGTTCCATGACATTCCCCCTTGTCTGTAAAATTATTTTAAACTCAGTCCTTATCAATCCACTTGAACGAAAACAGTGTTTCCAGTCTACTTTAAAATAAGTTTAAAACCATTTTCGCCCATAACTCTCATTTAAAATAAATCCTCAAGTTTAAAATAAATTTTATTTTCGGTGCTTTGTTTTCAGCACGATATACCTTTCATCGTCAGATAGGCGGTTTAACGGCTCATAGGAGCAAACGGGCTTTTCCTTACAGACAAGATAGCTTTCCAACGTCTGGTAATCCTGTTCGGTATAGGCTTCTGTATTTAATTCCTTTACATTATAGAATACGCCATAGCCCTGTATCTGACGGATATGGGAGAGGGCATAATACAAAGTTTTGAAGTTGTCATACCGCATAAGGCTGTTATCCTCAGAATACATCTTTGTCATATATCCAAACAGTTTCTTATAGTCCTCTGGCTGAAATTTATCCACGATACAGCTATACCGCTGGGAAGAATTGTCCTTGCCTAAGATATTATCAGAGGTAAGCCGCTTTTGGTTGACTAAGAGCCACCATATTCTCTGAATCATGGACTCAAAATCGGAAAACAGGCGGTTTCCAGTACCAGAAAATTGATTGGCAATATGCTTCTTCCCAATACCGTTGTTCCCCAAAACAACGGCTACATGAAAGTGAGGGTGGTAGACATCTTCTCTGTATGTGACTTCTAAGGAACGGATACAGCCTTGAAATCCATACTGTAATAGGTCTACTCCCTTCACTTTTTTGTTGCCGTTTAGATACGTTACCAAAGTTTTAAAGCAGTAAGCCATATGCTGTATGGTTTCTCTCAATTCCTCGCCGTTACAGTCTGGAACGGTCAGCACCATATGATATAAAGAATCCTTATATTGTTCCATATAGGGCAGGAAACGGTTTTGCAGTAACATTTTCTTCACCTGATTACAATTACTGCAAAATTTGTCCTTACACAAAAAGGTTCGCAGTAACACCCTTACATGACTGGCTTCGTAGGTTTCCATAGACCAGAATCGGTTACAGTTTTCCAAACGTTTCTTTCGTTCCCTTATTATATGGGCTTCATGAGGCGACAGGCGTTTTTTTACAATGCCGTTGGCAAGCAGTTTCAGATAGTTCAGTACCATTTCTTCATTCCGCTTTGCGTTCCCATGCACCTTTCCCATATGGCGTTTTGTTACTTCCTTTACTATGGGCGTATGTTCCATGCTTTCCATGTTTACAATCCCTCCATTTCCTTTTTCCATATCCTTTTTGTTTTAGTACGCTTAACTCTAATTAGAGAATAGATAATTATATAGGGGTTCGCCGCCTGTAATTTACATGGTTTATCAAACAGGCTTTGAACCCCTACCATCACCCCTAACCCCTTGACGCAATCTGGATTTTATGGTATATATTGAACTGGTAAAGTAGAAGAAATTCAACATAATGTGAAAGGACGGAATTGTATAGACATGGTGAAATTTCGGTTTATAGTGTTCCGTTTTAATGTGTAGCAGCATATAATATAGAAAAAACAGGTGCTGTCTGCGATGCGTTTACGTGAATTACAGGACAAAACGGTTATCAATGTGAGAAACTGCAAATGCCTGGGGAATGTGATTGATCTGGATCTGGATGAAAAGGACGGATGCGTCCGTGCCCTGATTCTGCCGGGACCGGGCCACTTCCTTGGTATTTTCTGTCGGGAATACGAATTGTTTATACCCTGGTGCGATGTGAAAAAAATCGGGCCGGATATCATTCTTGTGGATATTGATGAAAAGGAGGCTACCCACAAATTATAGAAAGTGGGGCAAAATGTCATTGACAGAATCTTCCGTAACAGTTAAACTGGGCCTATAGACTATTCATATCCACAAATGGACTGACCTGGTCCGACAGAAAAAACCGGGAGGAGAAGATATGAAGTGCCCATTTTGCAGCAGTGACAACACGAGGGTGATCGATTCCAGGCCTGCAGATGACAATAATTCCATACGACGCCGCAGACTGTGCGATGAATGCGGAAAACGTTTTACAACCTATGAAAAAGTAGAGACGATTCCGCTGATCGTGATCAAAAAAGACAATACCAGGGAGCAGTATGACAGGGCCAAAATAGAGGCCGGTGTGCTGCGGGCCTGTTATAAGAGGCCGATTTCCGTGGATAAGATTAACCAGCTGATTGATGATGTGGAAACGGAAATTTTTAATCTGGAAGCAAAGGAAATCCCAAGTACAGTCATCGGTGAAGCGGTTATGGATAAGCTGAAGGATCTGGAAGCTGTCGCTTATGTGCGGTTTGCTTCTGTATACCGTGAATTCAAAGACGTAAACACGTTTATGAATGAGCTGAAAAAGATTTTAGACCAGTAGACAAAAGGATTGGTACAAAATAATTATGTTACAGACATTTTATCCGGGTGAATATCTGGAATCTGTTTATGCCATTGACTTCGAAAAACTCTGGCAGGAGGGCTGCCGGGGCCTGATATTTGATATTGACAATACGCTTGTACCCCATGACGCACCAGCGGATAAACGGGTAGAGGCGTTATTTGGGCGTCTGAAAAAGACAGGATTTTCCTGCTGCCTGCTTTCTAATAATAAGGAACAGCGGGTGCGGCAGTTTAACCGTAATCTTCAGGTGGATTATATCCATAAGGCAGGTAAGCCCCGGACAGGCAGTTACAAAAAAGCGATGGAGCTCTTAGGTACTGATACCAGCAATACGCTGTTTATCGGGGATCAGATTTTTACGGATGTGTGGGGGGCTAATCTTGCGGGTATCCCTACGATTCTGGTAAAACCGCTTGATCCGAGAGAAGAGCTGCAGATCATACTAAAACGTTATCCGGAACGGGTTGTTTTATATTTCTATGAAAAGAAGCTGAAAAAAGAGGCCAGAAAACCTGGAAAGCAAAAACCATCACGCGGAAGGAGAAAAAAATGACGATTATTGTAGGAAATGACCATGCAGCGGTAAACATGAAAGAGGAAATCGTAACATATTTAAAAGAACTGGGCCATCAGGTAGTCAACTATGGCGTGGATACGGCGCAAAGCTGTGATTATCCTGAGATTGGGGAAAAGGTGGGACAGGCTGTGGCAGCCGGGGAAGGCGGCCTGGGGATTCTGTTTTGCGGAACCGGTATCGGGATGGCTATTGTGGCCAACAAGGTCAGGGGCGTGCGTGCGGCAGTCTGCACGGATACGACCATGGCACGTCTGGCCAGACAGCATAACAATGCCAACATTCTGACCATCGGAGCCAGGATCACGGGGACAGAAGCGGCGAAGGATATTGTGCGTACGTATCTGGAGTCTGAATTTGAAGGCGGCAGGCATGAACAGCGGGTAGATATGATCCGGGATATTGAAAACCGGTAAAAAGTAGTTGAAAAATAAGGGCTTTTATTATATGATAAAGTAAGTGGGTAGCTAAAAATCCCAGACAGTTTAAGGAGGAAATATCGAATGATTTCAGCAGGAGATTTTAGAAACGGTATTACGATCGAATATGAAGGTAATATTTATCAGATTATTGAATTTCAGCATGTGAAACCTGGAAAAGGCGCGGCTTTTGTAAGGACAAAGTTAAAAAATATTAAGAGCGGCGGCGTGATCGAAAAAAGCTTCCGTCCTACAGAAAAATGTCCGCAGGCACGTATCGACCGTAAAGACATGCAGTACTTATATTCCGATGGTGATCTGTTCTATTTTATGGATGTAGAGACTTACGACCAGATTCCGATTGGCGGGGATACAATTGGTGACGCCCTGAAATTTGTAAAAGAAAATGAAATGGTAAAAATCTGTTCCCATAATGGCAATGTATTTGCGGTAGAACCGCCATTATTTGTAGAACTTCAGATTTCCGAGACAGAGCCGGGCGTCAAAGGCGATACGGCTACAGGCGCAACCAAACCGGCTACCGTGGAGACAGGCGCAACGGTATATGTGCCGCTGTTTGTCAATCAGGGTGACACGATTAAGATTGACACCAGAACAGGCGAATATTTATCAAGAGTATAATACTTTTTCAGATTTTATTTTTGGAGGATGTTATGCTGACGGTAGGGATCAGTAATGAGATTGAAAAAGAAGTAACAAAGGAAAATACAGCTCTGGCAATCGGCAGCGGTATGCTGGAAGTATTTGCCACACCGGCGATGACTGCCATGATGGAAGAAGCCTGTATGAAAAGCGTGCAGGGAGAGATGGAAGACGGATGGGGCACTGTGGGAACAGGGCTGAATATCGGCCATCTTTCCGCAACTCCGGTAGGGATGAAAGTACGCTGTGTCAGCAAGCTGGTGGAAGTGGACGGACGCAGGCTGGTTTTTGATGTACAGGCGTTTGATGAAAGCGGTCTGGTGGGGCAGGGTACCCATGAACGGTTTATGATCCAGAATGATAAATTTTTTGAAAAAGCACAGAAAAAACTGGGCTGATCTTGTGTTTTGATTTCATCTGTATGGTAGTAATATACAAAAAGACTGTGTGTGAACACAGTCTTTTTGCATTTGCGGGAAGAAGCTGCCAGAAGGCAGCCCGCCGCAAGCGGAGTATCCGGCTTTGCCGGATACTCTTTATATAGAACATTTCATGTTTTGTTACTTTAGTTTCAGCTTTGCCAGAATGTCTCCCAGGGAGGTGGTGGCGGACTCGCTGGACGTATAATCTTTCAGATCGCCTGTATCGTCTGAAGGCGTTTCTCCTGTTTCTTCTTCCAGCGCTCTTATACTAAGGGCAATCCGGTTATCGTTGGTATTGAGTATTTTTGCACGGACGGTTTGTCCGGTTTTTAATACCTCAGACGGTTTGCGGATTCTGCGCTGGCAGATCTGGGATACGTGTACCAGTCCGGTCAGGCCGTTTCCGATGTTGACAAAGGCGCCATAGTTGGTGAGGTTTTCCACCGTACCTTCCACCACGGTGCCAGGAACGAGCATGGAGATCCGGTGTCTGCGGGCTTCTTCTTCCCGTTCCCGTAAAATGACTTTAGCGGAGAGTACCAGTTTTTTCTTTTCCGGATCAACGGTAATGACCCGCACTTCCAGATCCCTGCCTACCCAGGCGGAAGTATCCGCCACATAATCCAGGCTCAGCTGGGATGCAGGGATAAATGCCCGCAGCCCCTGGGCGTAGGCGATGACGCCGGCGTTAATGGCTTCTTTGACCCGTACGGTAAGGACAGTCTCCTGATCCATCGCTTCTTTTAGTTTTTCCCATCCCAGCGTCTGGCTGGCTTCTTTGCAGGAGAGAAGTATATTGCCTTCCCCGTCGTCCATCCGCAGGATTGCTGCCTGAATTTCGTCTCCGGGATGAAGTTCTTCCATAATTGCATAGTCCGGATCATCGCTTAATTCGCCTGCCCTGATAATGCCGGGCGCATAGTATTTTAAATCCAGTGTGGCTTCTTCTTCGGAAACCGCAATGACGGTGGCGGTTACAATGTCACCTTCACCAAGCTGCCGGAAGGAAGCTTCCAGCTCTGTTTTGTAGTCGTCCATTGATTCCATATGTTCTGCCATGTTAATCACCCTTTCTATAGATCTTTTTGAATAACAGATAAGACCGTTTCATAATAGATCAGATCCTTTAGTAATAGTTTAGTCTATTTCTTCTCCGTATACAAGCTGTTTCTGAATTTTTTCAGTCGCCGGACCGGGTGGCAGGACTGCTGGCAGTATACCGGCACTGGGGGAAATTGGAACATCCCATAAATTCCCCGAACCGTCCGTTGCGTTTTTTTAGTTCCCCGCCGCAGCGTGGGCAGATTTCCAGAGGGAGATTTTTCTGAATTTCAGCCATCCTTTCATAGCACTGCTGGTTGATCATGCAGTCATTCAGCGCACGGTGCGCACCGTTTGCGTCGATCTGGAAATAATCAGCCAGGTCGGTCAGTTTGTGATGGGCCAGTTCTGGCAGACAGCTGCGGGCCATATACAGTGTGTCGATATAATCATTGGTAATATTCCGTTGAAATAACAGGTCTGCGGCATGGTTTATAAATTTCAGGTCAAAGGACTGGATATTGTGGCCCACCAGTATGCTGTCCCCGGCGAAATCCAGAAATCCGGCCAGAGCCGTATCAATAAAAGGGGCGTCTGCCACCATCTGGTCTGTAATTCCGTTGATACGGGTGGCGCCTGCGGGGATATGCCGCTGTGGGTTCACCAGTGTGGAATATGTATCTGTGATTTTGGACTGTTTTACTTTTACCGCTGATATTTCGATGATATCATCATTGTTATAATTCGTTCCGGTTGTTTCCAGATCAAAAACGGTATAATCCGGAACGTATTTCGCAAGCCTTTTTCCTGTATGGCTGAATGTCATAGGAATGTTCCTTTCTTCTTTTGTCAGGGCGTGCCGGAAATTGTTTTACGGACACGTCCCTGGGATGTAATGCAACTATCATTTTTCAGGACTGCCGGAGCTGGCACAGAGGCCGGACGTGTATCCGGCGGCAGCCGGCGTTTTGTTTATAAATAGCAAATCCGTATATCCGGACCGTTTGTGGCATCCGGCCGGAAACGGGCGTGCTGACTGGGATTATCCTGAAAATATTATAGTTCATCCGCAGGTAAGATGCAACTGTCAGGAAGATTTCCGGCAGGGATCAGATGAGTGCTGTTACAGCCTGCGCCACCTTCACTCAACGATGCCACCGCATCGCCCCGTTCAGGCGCCTTGCCGCTGAAACCCTGTTCAGCGGAGTTTTGACAGATATCAACGATACAATACACTAGTCTGTAAAGACAGAGAAAATAATATACTGAAAAAGCTGATAAACAGGATAGTTTCGGGGAAAGGAGAACTATTTATGTCAATTAAAATCACAGCACTTTATGAAAGACTCTCACAAGTTGATGAAATGCAGGACGGGAATGAGTTTACACCGTTCTTCAACATCATGAATGAGTGGTATGCAAAAGACACTTCCGGGAAAATCAGCACCATGTTTAAAGCGAAAACACAGGAGGGGAAAAATGTTTCCCCGGGCTCCTTTTCAAAATCATACGTCAGCTGCCGCAAGCCGGGGACAATCAGCACAGAACAGAGAGGACAGAGGCGGGACAGATGATGATTGCGGATAATAAGCCAAAGGAAAATTAAGCAGATTTTAATGGAATTGTGTGTGCGGTTGTGGTAGGATAAGAGTATTGAATATTATTGATCAAAGGCATGGGATAAGTATGCGGAAATACTATATTGACAATATACGCTGGATGATCATTTTACTTCTTGTGCCCTACCATGCGGCAATGGCATGGAATGTATGGGGGGAACCAAATTACATTTATTTTGAAAGCAGTAAAATAATCAGCAGCATTGTGGTATTTTTTAGTCCGTATTTTATGCCGCTTATGTTTTTCATTGCGGGCATTTCCATGAGATATGCGCTGCAAAAGCGGACTATCGGGCAGTATGTGCTGGAAAGGACTAAGAAATTACTGATACCATTTATTTTTGGGACGGTGCTGATTATGCCGCCTGTGACATATATAGCTGATAAATTTAATTATGGTTATCAGGGAAATTTATTCCGGCATTATGCTGTTTTCTTTACACGTTTTACTGACTTAACAGGTGCTGACGGCGGTTTTTCGCCCGGACAGTTCTGGTTTATTCTGTATCTGTTCCTTATTTCGCTTATTGCTGCCGGGATTATCTTATTACAAAGAAAAATCATGCGCCTGAAAGATATTGATATACCGCCTGTGCTGGTTTTTCTCTGGGGATTACCGTTACCACTCTTTAGCGGAGTGCTTTCGGCAGGCGGAAAAAGTCTTGCGGAATATACTTACATTTTTTTGGCGGGCTATTATATTTTCTCAAATGATGATGTAATCAGCAAAGCAGAAAAATGGAAATGGATGTTCCTGTGTATCGGTATAACAGCAACGATTCTCAATGTATATCTGTTTATCTGGTCGGATACACAGCAGGCATTGTTAAATACGATTGCTAAATATGTATCGGAGTGGTTTATGATCAGTTCCCTGCCAGGAATTGGAAAAGGGTATTTGAACTTTAACGGGAAAATATCAGAATATATGTCAGCAAGGTCATATACTTTTTATATTTTTCATTTTATCTGGGTGGTGTTGTTCCAATATCTTTTATTTCATGTATACAGTGGTAATATCATTTTACTATATGTTTTACCAGTGCTTTTTGCATATGGGGCAACATTGCTGTGTTGTGAGATCTGTAACAGGGTTTCTTTCTTCTCTCTCTTTAGATGAGTCAGCATTTTCAGGAGAAGATAAAAAACTGAATATTGTTGATCTTCAGGCAGCAATTATCTTAACAGAAAATCAGCTGTTATATTGTGTCACAGTAAAAATAAATACTCTGCTCTGCATGGGAGGGAATCTCTTCAGATGTAAGAAACGCCTGTGTTACAATAAAAGCGGGGCTGGCGAAAATCCTTCCTTTTATTGGCAGTTGCGTGATTGTTAATCTGCGTTGCTGGCTGTATTAAGGCTAATGTGTTACTCTGGATTTATCAAAATAAAAAATAAAGCCGAAGAAGAACAGCCGACAGGCATGATATGTTCCTCTTATGGTAGACAGACAAAATAGTAAAACTGTCACTATAAGGAGGAGCATATTTTATGGGACAACACTCAAAATACTCTTTTGAAATGAAATTAGCCGCCGTCACAAAATATCCGGAAGGAAGCTGTTCAACAGAAAGCATCGCCCGAAGTCTGGGAACAAATGGGGCAGGGATTATCGAATGGGCAACGATATATCAGTCTTTGGGGGCGGAAGGACTAAAAACTTCCCAAAAGCCCGGCGCCTGTCCGGCGGAAACAGAACGCAGGGCTGTCTGCGATTATCTTTCCGGAAAAGGGACATTAAGGGAAATCCGGAAAAAATATGGAATCCGTTCTGATAAACAGTTGCGGAACCGGATTATGAAGTATAATGGTCATGAGAATCGAGAGTCTTCCGCAACAGGAGGAGCCGGCATCATGACCAAAGGAAGAAAGACCGCATACGGGGAACGGGTGGAAATTGTAAAATACTGCATTGGGCATGAAACGGACCAAAATACACGACGAACAGAACTGCTCCATATCCGGACTCTGCGAATCTGCGGGGATTCCACACCCTGCCTGTTATAAATGGCCTGACCGGAGGGCCGGCGCAAACGAAAAATCTAACCGGGAACTGTGCAGCCCTGTTAAAGACGCTTATGAGGAAAAGAACGGGATTCCGGGATACAGGCAGATGACGATAAAATTAAACCGGGAGAATGATTTTCATGTTAATGAAAAAGGATTCTCCGTCTTATGGGAATTTTACAGTTAAAATCAGTGTGCAGGCGCAGAAGAAGAAACTATGTGAAACCAACACCTGAAATCACAGCAGAAAACATTCCTGACCGGGAATTTCATGCTGACCATTTCGGGGAGAAATGGCTGACAGGGAGCAGTTCATTGCCCGCAAGCCCGCCGGCTCTGCTCATTATGTGTCTGGCTTTTGATGATATGTTGTCCGCCCGATAAATGGGAAATTTTACTTTGTCATAAATATTTCCTGAATACCATCATCTATAATAAATTTATTATCTTTTGTTTTTATAAGATGAGTTCCAACTGGCATATCTAAATACGGAATAATAGATTCGTCATAATTACAAATAGTATTTAAACTGTAAATTTTATAGTGTTTTACATTATTACTATAATTTTCATCTTCATCGCCCTTATAAAATCTCCACCCACTGTCTGGAAAAACTTCACTAGGTTCATCTCTATACATATATCCTACTTTCCATCCCTCCACTGTAATCAAATTTGTTGCCATACAACCTTCATTACCTTTGTAATCAATTAGTTTTTTTATTTCCTCTTTTTTCTTTTTAAAAATATTCATATTACCATCTCCTATACAACTTACTATAAATCTTTTCAATTAGAGAATTTTTGTTAACCAATAAGCAATAAATGGACTTGTATACATTACTAAATAAACTGTTGTTATCAATGGATGAAACAGGATAAGGAGAAAACCCTAAAATCACGTTTAAGATTTGTGATGTTGTCCATAGAAATAGCAGGCATCGGATTGCATCAGCCACAATCCCATTCTGAATCATCTATTTTTTGTTTCGGACGGTTTAGAAATAATAGTATTTTGTTGGAACTGCTGTTCAAGCATTCGATAGATTTTGAACACATCAGGGAAAATAACCTTTGCGCCACGTTTTGCCTGTGCCGGAACGAATTGTATGGCAATGTCCATATTGATTGATTTTATCCTGCTTTATCCGCTTGAACTTCCCGAATCCTGACGAAATTGGAACAACCCGATAAATATCAGCTATTTTAGTATCTTTAAATGCAAAAAAGTAAGGACGGCTATGCGGCGTTCTGTTAATAATATCTTTATTTTGCATAAGCTTGTCATCTGGAAAATCCCGGTAATACTGATCCGAAAGAAAATACAACTGAGCCTGTGGTATGAGAAATCTCCTCTATATGGTATAAAAGTAACGCCCTGCTTTCAGCAGGGCATTACAAACATTTTAATCCCGGACATTTATAAGCCGCATATCAGGGAGCGAACACTATTTTGAGGAGAATCACCTTCTCCTTATGATAGTATTATACGAACAAAACCATTCTATGTCAATCACGCTTTGAAAAAATCTTATAACTTCGCCATATTTTACGGGGCAGTCACATTAAGCAAGCCAATAATCATGACGATCACTACCTGGAATCATCCGTATAAGCTGACATGAAACCGGTAATTGGTCTTGCATATCCTCTGGTGCATATGATATCATTTTCAACAACTTCCCTTACACATGCCTCCCGCTCAATTTTTTTTTCGGGAGGACAGGAAATGGCATATGGGGCAAAGACATACACGCTGAAACAGGAAGGCGCCGAAGGCGGCACAAGGTATTCTGTAGCTTTAAGGACGGGCAGGGAGAACATCACGAACTGGAAGTGTCAGAGACAATCACATATCAGAATTTATGGGAGGAACGCAAAAGATGCGGACTGTAATTACTTCTGAACGAATCAGTATCACGCTGCTTTCTGATAAAGAGATGGAAGAAATCATTCAAAATCAACCTTTTGAAGAACTAGAGCGTGTTTGAAAAATCATTCCCATGGTCTGCACTCCCCACTTTGCGGATTATTTTGCCCTTTAGGGTACAAACTGTGAAGCACATCTCATGGAAAGCATTTTTCAAACACGCTCTAAGACAGGCATACACAGAGATGCCGGGCGATAGCAGGATTTTTCCTGATAAGAGGCAATGGTATGCCATTTTATGTTCCGTCCTCCTGCCCATTCCTGAAAACCCCTGCCATTATCATTGTCCCGGCTTCTTTTTCGTGCATGGGCAAAAAGAAAACCCTTCCCCCGGAAAGAGAGAAGGGCATTGCCACTATTCTGTTACTGCCAGTATCTCACTGGCAAAGTTATCAGTGATTTTGATTTCCTGAAATTTCTCTCCGTCAGTCTTTCTTACCTCAACCACCAGTTTCACAAAAAAGAAACCATTTCAGTTTTATTGCCGGTTTACTTACCCTTCGGTTTTATCCAGCATATCCCATACGCCCAGCAGATACATAATGCCCAGCGCCCGGTCATAAAGGCCGTAACCCGGCCGGCACTGCTCGCCCCAGATATGGCGTCCGTGGTCCGGGCGGATATAACCTGTAAAGCCGCAGTCGTGGTATGCCTTTACAATATCCAGAATACCGGTATCCCCGTCGCAGTCCCGGTGGGAAACTTCGCTGAAATCACCGTTGTCATAATGTTTTACGTTGCGGATATGGGCGAAGGCAATGCGGTCAGAGTATGTGCGCACAATATCCGCCGTGTTATTTTCCGGGTTTGCGCTAAGAGACCCGGAGCAGAGGCACAGACAATTGTGCGGGTGGTCAACCATTTTAAGAAACCGGCCAATGGATTCTTTATCCACCAGAAGTCTTGGCAGTCCGAAAATATCCCATGGCGGGTCGTCCTGATGGATTGCCATTTTGATGCCGGTCTCTTCACAGACTGGCATGAGCGCTTCCAGGAAGTATCTGAGGTTTTCCCACAGCATCTCTCTGGTTACCGGGGCGTAATCCTCAAACAGCCCCTGCAGCTTAGCCATGCGCTCTGGTTCCCAGCCGGGCATGGTGTATCCCTTACAGCCTTTCAGAATATAATCAGCCATTTCCACCGGGTCTTCCCGGATCATGTCTTTCTGATAAAATAATGCGGTGGAACCGTCTGAAAGAGGGTGGAACAAATCGGTGCGTGTCCAGTCGAATACCGGCATGAAGTTGTAGGTGACCACTTTTACGCCGGCAGCCGCAAGATTGTGCAGCGTAAATTTATAATTGTTGATATAATGGTCTCTGGACGGGCGTCCGATTTTGATGTCGTCATGGACGTTGACGGATTCGACTACGTCAATGTTAAATCCTGCCCGTTCGATTTTTGATGCTTCTGCGGCGATTTCTTCCGGTTCCCATATTTCGCCCGGCTGCTTATGGTGAAGCGCCCAGACAATACCTTCTACACCCGGTATCTGCCGGATCTGGTCCAGGGTCACAGAGTCGTTACCTTCTCCGTACCAGCGGAATGTCATTTGCATAATTATTTCCTCCGTTCTTGTTAAATTTACTTTTTATATGGTTATTGCTAATTTCTTAAAGGTTAAAAAATGCATCAGTGCGTCTATAGCAGGAAAGCGCTGCATTTCTGGTGGTGTATGCGAAGCGTCGGGCATACAGCCGGTCTGTCAGGGATATTTTATGAAAAATGCGTCTATAACAGGAAAGCGCTGCGTTTCCAGTGATGTAAGCGAAGCGTCGGGCGTACAGCAGTAACTGTCAGAAATTTTTCATGAAATATGCTGCTGTGCTGCTATACCGGAGAAGTTCTGCGTTTTGGATTGTGTAAGCGCAGCCTCCGGCGGGTGTTAAAATACCCGCCTTATATGAACCGTGTTTTGGGCCGCCCGGGAAAAAGTTCACCGGTCTGGTTATAATCTGCGGAAACAGTGCTATCAGCAGAATATCTGAAAATCTGCCCGGGCAAGCGTCTGTTTTGCGGATCAGCCGCCCGAGAAGAAGTTCATCGGGATGGTTACGATCTGTGGAAACAGTACCATCAGCAGAATAATGGATGCTTCCGCAATCAAAAACGGCCAGATTGCTTTTACGATACGTTCCATATTGATGCTGCCCGCACTGCACGCCACGTTCAGTACCGTGCCCACCGGCGGGGTCAGCAGACCCATGACCGTAACGATAATAAATACGACGCCAAAGTATGCCGGGTCAATGCCTGCGGTTTTAATAGCCGGTAAAAGAACAGGCGTCAGGATCATAATGGTAGGCGTTACGTCCATGGAAGTACCTACCAGCAGCACCAGCAGACAGATGACAAGCATCAGCAGCGTCGGGCTGGAAAGGAATGGTGAAAGCAGTGTGGTTACTGTGGCCGGAATATTCGCAACTGTCATCATCCATGAAGATACCATCGCCGCTGCGGCCAGAAACATAATAATGGATGAGGATTTTGCGGCTGAAACAAGGCAGTCCATTAACATACTGATTTTAAATTCACGGTAGATAAAAATACCGACAATCAGCGCATAAGCCACGCAGATTACGCCGGCTTCCGTTGCGGTAAACTTGCCGCTGCGCAGGCCGAACAGGATCAGCAGCGGCAGCAGCAGAGCCCAGATGCCGTCCAGCAGAACCCTGCCGATTTCACGGACGTTCTGGCGTGGAGCAGTCGGAAGGTTTCCTTTTTTTGCCACGATAAACCAGACTACGCACAAAGCGGCTGAAAGATAAACTGCGGGAGCGATGCCGCCCATAAACAGTTTTGTAACCGATACGCCTGCCTGTACCCCGAAAACAATCATCGGTACAGAAGGCGGCATAATCGGGGAGAGAATATTGCCGGCTGCCACAAGCGCCGTACTTTTATCCCGGTTGTAGCCTGCTCGGACCATCATCGGGATCAGGATGGCGCCCAGGGCAGCCGTGAAAGCTACGGCGGAGCCCATAATACTGGCAAAGAGCAGGATTGCCAGTATGGATACAAAGCCCAGGCCGCCCCGCACATGGCCGACTACTGCGTTTGCGAAGTTGACGATCCGTTTGGTGATGCCGCCCCGGTTCATCAGTTCACCAGTCAGTACGAAAAACGGAACAGCCATCATCGAGAAAGAATCTGCGCCGGAGAACAGGTTTTGTGAGAGAATCTGTGAGTTAAATCCATTCAGATACAGCATCATGCATACGCCGCTGAACATCAGTGAGAAGCAGATCGGTATCCCGATCAGAATGCCGCCTATCAGGGAAATCAAAAATACGATCAGTGTCATGCCTGTGTTCCTCCTTTGTCATTGTCGTCGTTCTCCATATTCCGGAGTGACTGTTTCACCACTGCGTCATCATCTGAAGTTCCCGACGTAACGATCTTTGAGATCTCAGAAGGGTGGGTGATTGCGTGGATAATATTGGTAACCGCTATAATCGCAATGGAAACTCCGGTAATAATACCTGCGCTGTATAACAGGGCGTAGGATATGCCAAGGGCCGCCGTATGGGAATCTGTATTCTGTATGACCATTTTGAAAGAGCCGTGCACCAGAATGCCCATCAGGACCGCCACCAGGGACTGGGATAACACATACAGAATCATCTGTAGTCCCGGTCTTACTTTGGAAATAAGCATATCCACGATCATATGCCCGTTGGCCCGCATGGCGCTGATTGCGCCAATATAGGTGACAAACACAAACAGGTAACGGGAAAGTTCCTCTGACCAGGTCAGGCCGGAAGAGAAGCAGATCCGCAGCATAACGTTCAGAAAGACGAACAGTACCATCAGTCCTGTCAGAATACCGGTAAAATAGTCAATGCCCCGAAACAGCTTGTCCATAAAATTTTTCATAGTATCCTCCTTTTCTTTATTATAGACTCTCGGAATCTCAAAGCCTTATTTTATGCGGCTTCCAAGACCCCATT
>CANRTU010000075.1 GCA_947642745.1 uncultured Eubacterium sp. | reverse complement strand
GAGGGTTTTATCTTACAGGCCGCTCTTTCCTATAAGATAAAAAAGTATCCGGCTTTGCCGGATACTCCGCCTGCGGCGGGCTGCCTCTGGCAGCATTTTCTTCTCCGGCGCATGGCGATCCTCCCGGAGGGTTTTACTTTATAGAACGCTCTTTCCTATAAAGTAAAAAAGAAAGTGATCGGTCACGATAGAAAAAAAGAAATAAAGGAATAAAGAACGTCAGGGATGTGAAGAATGAGTGGATTAGAGAAAAAGGAAAAAGAGATTGGTCTGGTTGATTTAAATAAACAGGAGTCGGAGAAAGAGAAAAAAAGCGGGACTGTGCCCGGCCGGACCATCGAGAGGCAGAAAAATACAATCCGCACAACGGTAGTAGTGGTAGCCGGCTGTAGTCTGCTTCTGCTGCTGGCAGGTATTAAACTGTGTGAAATGTCACTGCCTGTAGTGTGTGCCGTCATTGTAATCCAGGGAATACTGGCGGCAGCGTTAAATGATTCAAAACTGTGGCTGCATATCAGTATTATGGCGGCTGAGGTAGTGATGGGGTTTGTCTTTGGACACGCACTGTTTCTGTCTCTGGCAGCGGTCTATTATTTTGTGGTGCTGGTGGCGCTGAAGCTGTTCGGACTGGAGAGTTAGTCAGCGGAAGCTGGCAGTGTGGCTATTTGTAGTCCGGTTACATAAAGAAACATCTGGAATCTGCGATATATAGACGGATTCTTTCTGATACAGGCTTATTTACGATATATTCCGCAAGCCCGGTATAGAAAGAATCCGTGTATGAACATCGTAATCCACAAGCGCCCGATTGTACCAGTATCCACCTGGTACAGAAAGAATCTGTGTATAAACAGCCGCATTACAGGCTGAAAATATGTGGTACCAGTGGCTTTAGCGGCTGGCGGTACGAAGCCTGCTGTATCCGGTCTGGGTTTTTAGGATACAGGAAAGGGCGTCGTCCCCAGACAGTCAGCAGGGCGGGCAGGAGTCTGCTTTTTCTCTGCTAGCACGCATAGATGACAATACTTATGCTGACAACAGGACAGGGCATGATATATGTGACCATTTGGAGAAAGGAATTTCCTAAAAGTATGAAAACAAAGGGGTAAAGCAGATAAAGCACGATTAAAAATACCTGAAGTCTGAGTTGCCGATGACCTTCCAGAATGCCGTTGCGTCCATATGTCTGCTCCTTTGAAGAATGATGATTACGATATTATAATACTATTGTTAAAAGCGGATGCGGCGTGCCCCGGTCCATTGTATACGCCTTTTTGTTATATCACCCCGGGGAGGGACATCTGACAAAAGGCGTGTTTCAGATACACTGCGGGGTCACGCCGCATCTTTTGTAACCATGCGGACTTTCAGGGTCTGACGGCTGAAGAAGACTTATGGATGGTTACAGTTTCAGTTTTGCGAAAGCGCTGGCGAAAGCGTTGTTTAAAGGTTCCTCCGCCTCTTTTTTCATTTTGTTCATATATCTGGAAACATCTTTTCTGGATACTCCCCCGCCATTTTCTTTTTTGCGCTTTTCAAAAGCGGAAAGTTTTTCCCGATAACCGCATACACAGTAAAAGCGCTGGTTTTCGCCTTCACCGGACAGTTCCATTTTTTTGTGGCACTGTGGACAGCGGGCGTTTGTAATTCTGGATAATGTTTTCCGGTAGCCGCATTCCCGGTCCTGACAGACAAGCATACGTCCGTTTTTGTGATTTACTTCCAGCAGCAGTTTCCCGCAGTCCGGACATTTTTTTCTGGTCAGGTTGTCATGGCGGTAAGTTTTGGAAGAAGCCGCAATGTCTTTGACAATATCAACGGTATACGCCCTGATCTCTGCCTCAAAGTCTTTTTTTCCGGCTTTTCCTTTTGCGATATCTGCCAGCTGCTGTTCCCATTTCGCCGTCAGTTCCGGTGAGGTCAGGCCCTGGGGAGCCAGTTCCAGTACCTGTCTGCCCTTGGAGGTCAGATGGATATATTTATCTTTCTTTTCGATCATAAAGCTGTTAAACAGCTTTTCTATAATATCGCCTCTTGTGGCCACAGTGCCCAGCCCGCCTGTTTCGCCAAGTGTTTTTTTCAGCGACTGGCTGGAGTGTTCCATATATTTTACCGGATTTTCCATGGCTGCCAGCAGGGTGGCTTCGGTAAAAGGAAGGGGCGGTTTTGTCCGGCCTTCGGTAATGGTGCATTCACTGAATGAAATCCGCTGGCCTTTTGTAAATTCCGGCATACTGTCACGGATTTCACCGCTGGTATCCGGTGAACGGCCGTCGTCCCCGTCGTCTTCATCCGGCAGGATACCGGCATCTTTCTGGATATTTCGTATTTCCTGCCAGCCACGTTTGCGGATTGTCTTTCCTTTTACGACAAAACGTTCTCCTTCGCAGGATACGGATACTTCCGTCTGATCGAATTCGCAGGGCGGCAGCAGGACGGAAAGGAAACGGGAAACGACCAGTTCGTATATCTTTCGTTCCCCATACTCAAGATCTCCGGGGTTTACTGCCTGTTCCGTAGGTATGATGGCATGGTGGTCAGATACTTTTTTGTCGTCCACAAAGGATTTGTTTCCTTTTACCGGGGACTTTAACAGCTGGCCGCAGATACGGCCATAGCTGCCAAAGCGGCAGGAACGGATGCGCTCCGGCAGTGTTTCCACAATGTCTGCGGTCAGATATCTGGAATCTGTTCTGGGATAGGTCAGCGCTTTATGGTGTTCATAAAGACGCTGCATATAGTCCGACGTCTGCTTTGCGGAGAATCCAAACATCCGGTTGGCGTCCTGCTGGAGGGAAGTCAGGTCATACAGCAGCGGAGCGTAGGATTTTTGCTGCTTTGTGCGGATTTCTTCCACAATGCCGGTGCCGCCGGACACTTTCTGGTGTACTTTGCGGACCGTTTCTCCGGAAAATGTGGAAGTGCTGTTATGTTTGTCTTTCCAGATCCAGGTGACGCCGCCGCCCCTGACTTTCAGACCGTAATATGTTTCAGGCTGGAAGGTGCGGATCTGTGATTCCCGTTTTGCCACCATGGCCAGTGTGGGAGTCTGTACCCTGCCGCAGGAAAGCTGTGCGTTGTGCTTTACCGTCAGGGCACGGGTGGCGTTTAAACCTACCAGCCAGTCGGCTTCTGCCCGGGCTACGGCTGCTTTGTACAGATTATCATATTCCCTGGCGTCTTTTAAATGATCGAATCCCTGGCGGATGGCCCGGTCTGTTACGGATGAGATCCACAGCCGTTTCATCGGTTTGCGGACGCCGGACTTGCGGATGATCCAGCGTGCCACCAGCTCGCCTTCCCGGCCGGCGTCGGTAGCGATAATAATCAGGTTAATATCTGCCCGGTGCAGCTGGGATTTTACGGTCTGGTACTGCTTTCCGGTTTTCGGAATGACCCGGATGTCCAGTTTTTCCGGCAGCATGGGCAGTGTTTCCATATTCCAGGTTTTCCACTGGTCCCCATAGCTTTCCGGGTCGGAAAGTTCCACCAGATGTCCCAGCGCCCAGGTGACCACATAATCTTTTCCTTCCAGAAATCCGTTGCCGCCTTTGCCGCATCCGAGTACTCTGGCGATGTCTCTGCCTACGCTTGGTTTTTCTGCGATTACTAATGATTTCATAGATGTTACCACTCTTTCTGATTAAAAAAGCCAGTCGGTGCTGGCTGCCTTATTATTTTCATGTCTTACGGGGGTCATGACATGCCGATTATATCACAGGATTGCTGATCTGTATATGGCATCTGGCTACTTTGACATGATTGCGGCTCTGGCTGTATGCGGCGGACCTCACAATGTGTCCGGGTCTGCCAGAAATCCGGATCGTAACAGGCCGCAGTGTAAAGGGCGATACTGGCCGGGGCTTTTGTACGGCAGGGATTTTGGCCTTGCCAATTCCGCTGGCAGGAAGTATAATGATTCCTGGAAACTTTGGAAAACAATGCCTGAAGCGTGTCTTAAAAAATTATTCCATAGTCCGCACGACAGGTTCCGGATTTCCGGATATATTTTCCATGGTGTGTTCTGTGGAAACAGATTTTGAAATGGAATGAATTTTTATGACACGTTCTGGAACAGGAGGCAGATATGACACAGAGACTTTGCCAGATTCTGGAGTTACTGACAGACACAAACAGAATGGAAGTATCGCTGCTGGCGGAAAAGCTGGGGGTTTCCCAGGTGACCGTGCGCAAAGATCTGGACGGACTGGAGCGCCGGGGAATCGTAGTAAGGGAGCATGGGTTTGCGGTGCTGCGCAGTACAGATGATATTAACGGCCGGATTGCCTGGCATTATGAGACAAAAAAACAGATTGCCGTAAAAGCCGCAGAATGGATACATGACGGGGATACGATTATGATTGAAAGTGGAAGCTGCTGCGCACTGCTGGCGGATACGCTGACTGAAGCCAGAAAAGATCTGACGATCATTACCAACAGCGCTTTTATTGCGGACTATATCCGCAGAAAATCCGGCTTTCAGGTCATCCTTTTAGGCGGCATTTACCAGCAGGACTCCCAGGTACTGGTGGGGCCGATGGTACGCCAGTGTGTGGAAAATTTCTGTGTGGATCTGCTTTTTATCGGAACAGACGGCTATTCATTGCGCAGCGGATTTACCAATCAGGACCAGATGCGGGCGCAGGCAGTCCGGGATATGGCGGCGCAGGCGGAACAGGTGGTGGTGCTTACAGAAAGTGGGAAATTCCAGAAACACGGCATCGTACCACTTAATATTACAGACCAGATCCGCCTGGTGATCACAGACCGCAAGGCGCAGCCCGGTATCGTGGAGGAGCTGGAACAGCAGCACATACAGGTGGTTATGGTGTAACGTGTCCGGGAAATGGCACAGGTCTGGGATTCTGGCGGAAAGGAGCGGGACAGACATGGAACTGTACAGGATAAGCGGGTCAGACCGGCAGGCATTGTGGAATATCCTGCAAAAATATCTGTATGAATTATCTGGTTTTTATGATCTTTCACTGGATCAGGAAGGAAATTACAGATACCGGTATTTTGACGATTATTTTCTGGAGCCGGAGCGCAGGGCATACTTTATTATAAATGAGGGAGTACGGGCAGGCTTTGCGATGATTCATCCTTATTCAGAAACGAAACATGTAATTGATTATGTGATGGGTGAATTTGCGGTTTTTCCGGCATACCGCAGACAGCATCTGGCGGCGGAGGCGGTATCCATGCTCTGGGATCAATTCCCGGGGAGATGGCAGATTAAATACAGTGAGAAAAATAAACCAGCAGCGTCATTCTGGAGCGGCGTTACCAGACCGTACCGGCCGTTTGTGACACGAAACGGTGAGGAGACGCTGCTTCTTTTTGATATCCGGAAAGATCAGCGGGATGCGGTTTTGTGACAGATACAAAAATGAAACAATTCTGCTGCTATCCGGGTGCTTTTTCGATGACTTGGAGTGAAAACATGTTTGGAAAAACAACAGGAGGTACAGCGTATGGAACAGGACAACGCACTGAACACAGCGCAGGCTGAACAGGTTGTGAAAACAGCGGTCCCGTATTCTGAAGAAGAACAGACACGGGCATATCATAAGAAAAGTAAGTGGAGGATAATATGTGTCGTCTCCCTGATGGCTGCCTGCGTGGAATTATTGCTTTCTTATCAGGGCGGGTACGTAACTACGGGGATGATCGTCTCTGTGGGACTGGGCGCCATTTTTACAATCTATTTCTGTTTTCTCGTAAAAGAAAAGTTACCGGTTTATTATGATGAAAACCGTATTTGCGTATATACTGACGGACTGTTTGAAATGAATATACCGGGGCTTGCTTTTAACAATAATAACTGGGGAAAAATACTGAAGGCCGTACGCATCTGGGCCGTAACGTTAATACTGGCATATCCGGTAACCGGTTACATAGAATCTTTGATTTTCACCGGACTCTGGCTGGATATAACTGATCTGATTCTGGCTCTTTCTCTTTGTCCCGGGGGTCTGTTTATTCCTGTATATATTGTGGGAAAAAAATATGAATAAAAGAAATATGAATAAAAAATCCGGGGGCGTGTTTAAAAATACTTTCCGTGAAATGTGCGATCACAGAAAGCATTTTTAAGACACGCCCGGATACGATACCCCGGAGAACAATGCCGGATCATACATGGTAATTTTTCATTTTTTAGGGCAACTGGAAGCTGACCGTATTTTCCGGACGCCTTTCCCAGCGTCCGGATTATACGGTTATCTTCCGGTTGTCACAATAAAATGAAAAATTACCACGTGTTATTACCCATTGCTGGCGGTAGCGCTAATCAATGGTAATATCAAATTTGCTCAGTTTTTCCAGCAGGATGTCGTCTTCGGAAGGGGAATCGGCCATAATCTCGATCTGGCGCCGGATATCCAGCATCTTTTCATCAGTGGCGCTGATGATGTCCGCACAGGCTTTCAGCTGCCGGACGATATTGTCGTGATCCGGGATGTTCTGTTTATATTTTAACTGATGCTCCAGACTTGCCCAGAAATCCATTGCGATGGTCCGGATCTGCACTTCCGCATATAATTCTTTCCGCTGGGCGGCAAAGAACACGGGTACTTTTACAATCAGGTGCAGACTGCGGTAGCCGTTTGGTTTGGGGTTTGCTATGTAGTCTTTTCTGCCGGTCAGGATAATGTCATCCTGTCTTAACAGCGCTTCTGCGATTGTATAAATATCATCAATGTAGGAGCAGATAATCCGTACACCCGCCACATCGTGGATATGATCCTCAATGTTACGTATTGTAAATGGGAGATCCTGCCTGGCCAGCTTTTCTGTAATGCTGGAAGTCCGTTTTAAACGGGTATTAATGGAACTGATTGGATTACGCTGGTAACGAGTGTTAAATTCCGTATTCAGCACTTCGAATTTTGTCCGTATTTCTTTCATGGCGCAGCTGTACATCATCATCAGTTCTTTATATTCGATGACCGCTTCCATCAGCCTTTTTGTCCGGTCAAACATGAGGTCGGCTGTGGCATCTGCCAGCGTATCCAGTCCGGTGGCCAGATCGGTTCCGATAGCTTCATGGAGCAGTTCGTTAATATTTTCATTTTCTGATTCTGATGAATCTGCCAGATTGTCTGTCATAATGGTTCATCTCCTGTCTGTAAATATTAAACTGTAATTTTTTTTGTAAATATAATTGTTACTGTCTGATTTTACAATTTAAATGTGTTGGAAATGTATTGAAAATGTTTCTGAATTGTTAACAAACATGACGCTTCAGATTCAGATTCTGCGTTGTGCCATCCGGCCCCGTATGAAAACAGCCGGGATTTTGTAGCGGGCGTAATGGTTTCATGGATACCAGCGGCGTTCTGGCAGACCATTTATTATTTGCATATGGCAGGGATCTGTGATATAGTGGCTTTGGCAATTTAAGCTTTTACTATGCTAAATTCATATTACATTAGGAGGAAATATGAAACTACTATTACTGATTATTTATTTTGCGGTCCTGGCAGGTATCGGGCTGTACTGCCGTAAACATGCCACGGATGTAAACGGTTTTGTGCTTGGCGGACGTTCCGTGGGTCCCTGGCTGACAGCTTTTGCGTACGGCACTTCTTATTTTTCCGCTGTTGTATTCGTAGGATATGCGGGACAGTTCGGCTGGAAATACGGAATTGCGGCAACCTGGGCGGGCATTGGTAACGCCATGATTGGTTCTCTGCTGGCCTGGGTCATTCTGGGCAGGCGGACACGTATTATGACACAGCATCTGGATTCCGCCACCATGCCCCAGTTCTTTGGCGGGCGTTTTGGCAGCCGGTCGCTTAAAATCGGAGCGTCTTCCATTATTTTTATATTTCTGATTCCATATACCGCATCCCTTTATAATGGTCTTTCCAGATTGTTTGGCATGGCGTTTGATATGGACTATTCGGTCTGTATTATTCTGATGGCAGTACTTACAGCGGTATATGTCATTGCCGGGGGCTATATGGCTACGGCAATCAATGACTTTATCCAGGGAATTATTATGCTGGCGGGCATTAGTACGATTATTATGGCCGTTTTAAAAAGTAAAGGGGGATTTATGGCGGCGCTGGATGGCCTGGCAAAGGTCACTGATGAATCTGTAACCGCAACACCGGGCATTTTCGCATCGTTTTTCGGACCTGATCCATTAAATCTGATGTTTGTGGTTCTGCTTACTTCCCTGGGAACCTGGGGACTGCCCCAGATGGTACAGAAATTTTATGCCATTAAAAACGAAGAATCTATTAAGAAAGGGACGGTGATTTCCACCCTGTTTGCCCTGGTGGTAGCTGGCGGAAGCTATTTTCTCGGCGGATTTGGCAGGCTGTTTTCCGATCAGGTGGATGTGGCTGCGCAAGGATATGATTCCATTATTCCCACAATGCTTTCAGGCCTGTCGCCGGTGCTGATTTCCCTGGTGGTGATTCTGGTACTGTCAGCCTCCATGTCTACCCTCTCATCGCTGGTCATTGCGTCCAGCTCTACCCTGACGATTGACTTTTTAAAAGAGCTGTTCTGGCACAAAATGGAGGATAAAAAGCAGGTATTGTGTATGCGAATCCTGATTGTGGTGTTTATCGCCATTTCTTCTGTGCTGGCGCTGATCCAGTATAAGAGCAATGTGACCTTTATCGCCCAGTTAATGGGAGTATCCTGGGGAGCGCTGGCCGGGGCGTTTCTGGCGCCGTTTCTGTATGCGCTGTATGCGAGAGGGGTCACAAAGGCTTCCTGCTGGGTATGTTTTTTGTTTAGTTCGGTTCTGATGACCGCTAATATTTTCCTGCGGCCGTCTTTTCCGGAAATTATCCAGTCACCAATTAACTGTGGCGTTGCGGCTATGCTGGCCGGGCTGGTAATTGTACCTGTGGTCAGTCTCTTTACGAAAAAGCCGGAGAAAAAATTCGTGGAAGATGCGTTTGCCTGTTACGAGAAACGGACTGAGGTGTCCCGTAAAACATCCCTTGGAAAATAAACGCTGGTACCATGGCATACAGGGACGGAATGCTTATTGTTATTTTTGATTGCCTGACATCAGACCGGCTGTATGTATATTTCCGGGAGGAAGGCTGTCTGCTGCGAATTTCTGAATAGAGGCGGTTATTTATGGAAACACTGTTATCTTTGCAACTTACAATATCTTTACTTATTGCGGCCGGATTTATCCTGAAACGGAGCGGGATTACCGGCCCGCAGGGGCAGAAAAACATTACGGACATGGTGATTTACGTGATTCTGCCCTGTAATATTTTAAAAGCGTTTATGACTGGTACTTCTACAGCGGCGCTTTCGTCTTATCTGGGGATTTTCCTGATTTCCCTGGCGATACAGGCGTTCTGTGTGGTTTATGGAAAGCTGGTGTTTCGCAAGGAGCCGGAGGGGATCAGGCAGTGTCTGGAATATGGCATTATCTGTTCCAATGCGGGATTTCTGGGAAATCCACTGGCGGAAGGAATTTATGGGGCGCAGGGACTTGTGCTGGCCAGTATATATCTTATACCACAGAGGGTGATGATGTGGTCTTTCGGGATCGCTGTTTTTTCAGGCACGAAAGACATGAAAAAGACACTGGTAAAAGTAATCTCCCATCCGTGTATCCTTGCCTGCGGGGCGGGGCTTTTTCTGATGCTTACGGGACTGGAACTGCCGGCTGCGCTCACTGGGACAGTTACAGCGCTTGGAAACTGCAATACTGCAATGTCCATGATGGTCATTGGCATGATTCTGGAAGAAATGAATCTCAGGGAGTTCCGGGACCGTACAGTTTTGATTTATACCGTGCACCGTCTTGTGGTAATTCCAGGCATTACAGCTCTGATCTGTCATCTGCTGCCGGTCAGAGAGATGGTATATGGGGTCAGCGTTTTGCTGGCGGCCATGCCCGCTGGCGCAACTACCAGTATACTGGCGGAAAAATATGGAATGGAGCCGGCATTTGCCACAAAGATGGTAATATTTTCAACGCTGGCGTCACTGCCCACGATCTGTATCTGGGGAATGATTCTGCCACATTAGAGCATTTTTCAGACACGTTCCGGTATTACGGCGGACAATGCCGGATCATGTATTCTGCTGTATGGTATAGTCTGGCAGGACCGGCTGGGTGTCGTGGGCTGTAACCCGGCAGCGTTGTTACGGTTTTATATTATTTAACTAAGTATGGTATATTCTGTTTCAATATGGTATACTGCTTCTAATACTAGCCGATTGTGATCAGAGTCTCTTCCGGCTGACTGGTATCAGCGCTTTTTAAACAGGCGTCAGTCAGGGAAAGGCGGCTGGCGGATGGGGCTGTCAGTTGCCGGGGGATCACTCAGTAAGGGGAAGCGGAGACAGAATGTATCATTTGAACAAATTATATCAAAAGGGGATTACAGCAGTATTTTCATTCCTGCTTGTGATGGTATCCGGTATAATCATGGCCCGGGGGGCGCAGAAGCTGGATAACCAGACAGTAAAAGCAGGAGTCTTTTATTTTGATGGTTATCATATGAAAGACGGGGTAGGAAATCTTGCGGGTTACGGCATAGAATTTCTAAACCTCGTATCCAGATATTCCCATCTGAACTTTGTGTATACAGGCTATGACAAGAGCTGGGATGAAATGTTGTCCATGTTAAAAAACGGTGAAATTGATGTGGTGACGTCAGCCAGAAAAACGCCGGAGCGGGAAAAAGAGTTTGCCTTTTCCCTGCCTATTGGTAAAAACCGGACCATTCTTTCGGCCCGGGCGCTGGATAACCGTCTGCACAGCGGCAATTACAGGTCTTATGATGGGATAACCGTGGGTGTGATTGCGGGAAGCAGCCAGAATGAGAATTTCCTGGAATTTGCGGAAAAGAAGCGGTTTTCTGTTACAATCAGGGAATATGAAGATTCTGAAAAAATGACAGATGCCCTGCAGAAAGGCAGAATAGACGCTGTGTTGTCCAGTGACCTGCGAAGAGCGGAAAATGAGAAAATACTGGAAACAATTTCATCAGATAATTTTTACGCTATTGTAAGAAAAGATGATACAAAGCTGCTGGATGAGCTGGATTATGCCATCGAACAGCTGCATATGAACGAAGGGGACTGGGCCAACGTACTGTATTACAAATATTATGGGCCGGTGTATTCTGATGCGCTGGAGTTTAATGAAAGAGAGCAGGCTTATATCCGGGACGTGGCGGCAGGCAGGAAAAAAATTACCATAACGGCCATGGGAGACAGAAAGCCGTATTCCTTTGTGGAGAACGGGGAGCTGAAAGGCATTCTGCCGGATTATCTCGCAAAAGTAATGGAGCTGGCCGGGCTGCCCTATGAAGTGGCAGTACCCCGGGACAGGACTGATTATTACCGCATCGCAAAGACCAACGGTGTGGATGTGCTCATTGACAGAAGGACTTCTGATGCCACAAAAGAGACAGACCAGTATTGTGGATTTAATACGGATACTTATATGACTGCGGGTATGGCAAAAGTGACCAGAAAGAATTTTAAAGGCATGGTCCGTACCGTGGCGGTAGCCGTACCCCAGGGAGATGTGCCGCTGGAAGCAGGGCTGACTGACGGGGTGCAGATCTGTCGTTATCCTTCCAGGGATGACGCCTTACGTGCAGTGCTGAAAGGAAAAGCGGATGCGGCTTATGTCTATACGTATACGGCACAGCTGGCTGTGAATAATGATCTTACGGATTTGCTCCATTATACGATAGTAAACGGCATACGGTTTGAGTTCCGTATGTATGTCAGAAACAGCTGTGATCATGAACTGGTGACTATACTGAATAAATGTATTGCGCAGATGCCGGAGGATCTTTTGAACCAGCTGACAGCCGGGTATACATCCTATGTGCCAAAGGATATGACAATTGGCCAGTATATGAATGTGCATCCGGAGATGGTAATTATTATCTTTGTGGTTATGATTCTTATTACAGGCGTTATTGTGGCGCTTGTTTTAAGGGCGGGATGGAGCAGAAAGATGCTTGCGGCGGCCAGAAAATCCCAAAAAGAGCTCCAGGAACAGTTTGCCATAGTGGAGGCGCTGACCAGGGATTACATGAATGTGTTTGTGGTCAGTCTGGAGAATGCGGCAGTACGCACGATCAAGATGAAAGGATATGTATCTGCCTGCATGGAACCGGAGTCCGGCGAAGAATTTCCTTATATGCCGGTGCTGGGCCGCTATGTAAAGGAACGGGTATACCCGCCGGACCAGCCGTATCTGGCGGAGGCGCTTTCCCTGGAAACTGTAAAACGGAAACTGGATGAGGACAGGGATTATACTGGCAGTTTCCGGGTGGCGGCGGATGACGGCATACACAATTTTCAGTTTACTTATGTCAGAGTGTGGGAAAACAGTGACGAAAAGAATGGTTTTATACTGGCCGGGTTCCGTAATATCGACGATATGGTGCGCAGGGAACAACGGCAAAAAGACGCCCTGGCAAAAGCACTGGCAGAAGCCACACATGCCAGCAACGCCAAGACTACATTTCTGAATAATATGTCCCATGACATCCGTACGCCGATGAACGCAATTATCGGGTTTACATCGCTGGCATCGTCCCATATCGACAGCCGGGAACTGGTACTGAATTATCTGGATAAAATCATGACTTCCAGCAGACATCTGCTCAGCCTGATTAACGACGTGCTGGATATGAGCCGTATTGAAAGCGGTAAGGTCAGAATAGAAGAAAAAGAAGCCAGTCTGGCGGAAATTATGCATGATCTCAAAACGATTGTGCAGTCGGACGTGCGGGCAAAACAGATGGAATTCCGGATTGATACGCTGGATGTGTCCAATGAGATAATCATCTGTGATAAACTCCGTCTCAGCCAGGTGCTGTTAAATCTTTTAAGCAATGCGATGAAATATACTAATCCGGGCGGGACGGTAAGTGTACGTATCATCCAGACAGACGACGCGCCGGAAGGTTATGCATCATATCAGTTTGAAATCAAAGATACTGGTATGGGAATGAGCAAAGAGTTTCTGGAGCATCTGTTCGAACCGTTTGAGCGGGAACGGACTTCTACTGTGAGCGGAATTCAGGGAACAGGCCTGGGGCTGGCCATAACTAAAAATATTGTAGACATGATGAACGGCCGGATTACTGTAGAGAGCGAAGAAGGAAAAGGTACAGCGTTTACTGTCTGCTTCTGTTTTCGTATTGCCGGGGAACCTGCCGGGACGGAAATTCCACAGGAACTTGAGAATCTGCGTGCTCTGATTATAGACGATGATATGAATACCTGTACCAGTATGAGTAAAATGCTGTCGCTGCTTGGTATGCGTCCGGACTGGACTGTCCGGGGGAAAGAGGCGGTAGTCCGTACGGAGTCCGCCCTGGAGCAGAAAGATCCGTACAGTGCGTATCTGATCGACTGGCAGATGCCGGATATGAACGGCGTCGAGGTGGCGCGCAGAATCCGTCAGACCGCCGGCGGTCAGGCTCCTGTTATTGTACTGACTGCTTATGACTGGGCGGATATTGAGGAAGAAGCCAGGGAAGCCGGCGTGACAGCGTTTTGTTCCAAACCCGTATTTCTTTCAGAACTGCAGGAAATACTGTCAGCGCCGTATACTACAGGGCAGGACGATGACAAAGAGCAGCCGCGGGAAGATTTATTTACAGGCAGGAAGATTCTGCTGGTGGAAGATAATGAGATTAATCAGGAAATCGCTCAGGCAATTCTGGAAGAAGCGGGATTTCGTATTGCGATTGCCAATGATGGTGTGGTGGCAGTGGAAATGATGGAACAGGCGTCAGAGGATGCCTATGACCTGATTCTGATGGATATCCAGATGTCCGGGATGAACGGATACGACGCCACAAGAGCGATCCGGGCGCTGGATAATCCGGCTAAATCGCAGATTCCGATTGTGGCAATGACAGCCAATGCCTTCGAGGAGGACCGGCAGATGGCAATGGAATCCGGCATGAATGGCCATATTTCAAAACCAATTGATGTGGCAAAACTGATGGAAACATTAAAGGAAATTCTCTCAGGTACCAGCCGGTGATCTGCTGCGTTTATAACAGTTTCAGCCATAAATGCCAGAGGATGAAGATTTATTTCATGGATACCGCACAGATACGGCATACTCCGCAGGTATTTACCGGATTCGCCAGTACGTGCAGGCAGGTCCACCGGGTATTTATAGAATGAAAAAACTGTGATGTATTCTATCTGTTTTATTTCAGGAAAAAAGCGGTATGAAAAATATGTATACTGTTTTCTGTAAATTTAAGAATGGATAAAATATACTGCGGATTTAAAAGAACATGTAAGAAAGGAAACAGAAGTTATGAACATCGCTTTAATATTATCCGGAGGTACCGGAAGGCGGCTTGGCATGGATATGCCCAAACAGTATATTGAAGTGGCCGGCAGGCCGGTTATTTCTTACAGTATCCGGCAGCTGTCCATACATTCATCTGTGGATGTGATCCAGATTGTGGCGGACCCGGCGTGGCGGCCCGCAATCGGAGAGTGGCTGGAGCTGGAGGATGTGGAACATAAATTCCGTGGTTTTTCGGACCCTGGGGAAAACCGTCAGCTTTCGATTCTGCATGCGCTGGAAGATATCCGCACTTATGCCGGGAATGAAGACTACGTCTTTGTTCACGATGCGGCACGGCCTTTATTGTCGGCCCGCCAGATCGGGGAATGTCTTGGGGGCGTCGCAGGGCATGACGCCCTGGTGCCGGTACTTCCAATGAAAGATAATGTGTATTCCAGCACGGATGGAAAGCGTATTACTTCCTTGCTGAACCGCAGCGAGATTTTTGCCGGTCAGGCGCCGGAAGTATTTCAGCTGGGAAAATATTATGATGCCAATATGCGGCTGATGCCGGAACGGATTCTGGATATTAACGGATCTGCAGAGCCGGCTATTCTGGCAGGTATGGAAGTATACCTGATACCCGGGGATGAGGGGAATTTTAAAATTACGACTCCTGGTGATCTGGAAAGGTTTCAGAAAATGATGTCAGAAAATGGAATGGACTCCTCCGCAGGAACAGACCGGAATAAAGAGAAATAGAGCGGCACGGGAAGCAGGATGACGTCAGTGGATATCCGGTCAGAAACGGGACTGCCGTATCAGATATGAGACAATATCTGGTACAGCAGTCCTTTTTACATTACAGGAAAGATCGTCCTGTAATGTAAATCCCTCTGGGAGGATCGCACAGTGGCGGAAGGGAAGAAGCTGCCGGTGTCAGCCCGCCGCAGGCGCAGTATCCGTCAGAGACGGATACTTTTTATATTACAGGAAAGATCGTCCTCTGTATAGTAAAAAGCCGCAGACAAAAATCTGTGGGCAATATGGCCGGAAATTCATATAATAACCTATAATGTTAAAAACAACAGATATTGTGGAATCCGCAGACAGCTGGCTGCGCCACATCAAGGAGGGATTATATGAGTAATCAGCTGATATGGGATAACCGGTTTAATATTGGCGTGGATATTATTGATAAAGAGCATAAAAAACTTTTTAAAATCATGAATAAGCTGTTTGAATTCAGTGAGAATGAGGACAAGAAAATCTGGGTCTGCCAGGAGGGAATTAAATATTTCAAAGATCACGCAATCAAACATTTTTCAGAAGAAGAAGCTTATATGGAATCTGTTTCCTATGAAAATCTGGAGATGCACAGACGCTTTCACGAAGATTTCCGGACGAAAATAGTTCCGGCTCTGGAAAAAGAACTGGAAAAGACCGGTTATTCAGATGAAGCCATCAGTCATTTTCTGGGAGTCTGTGCCGGATGGCTGATCGGACATACACTGACAGAAGATCATGCCATTGTGGGGCATGAAACAAGCAAATTATCCAATTTGCGGCCCGCAGAAGAGCAGATTGCGGTAAAAGAGGCAATTTTGCAGCTTTTACATGGGATGTTCCAGCTGGAGGCCAGGGTGGTCAGCGAGTGTTATGGCGGTGAAAAGTTTGGAAGTGGAATTTATTATCGGCTGTGTTATAGTACCAGCAGCGGGGAACGGCAGGAAGTGATCCTGATTTATGAGGAAAAACTGCTGATTGATACGGTGGGCAGGTTAATTGGCAGCCAGTCTGGAAAACTGGACGTGATGATTATGAATGCGGCCAGGTATACAGCCATGCAGTTTGCGGAATCCGTGAGAAAGTGTACGGTTTCCGGGGAACTGTACCAGCTGGATAGCGAACATCTGCTTACCTGCGAGCAGTTTCAGAAGGTATTTGAAAAGCAGCTGCCCCAGTACAGTCTGCTGTTTGATACAGGCGCAGGATATTTTGCCTACTGTGCCATGACGCCACGGCTTGTAAAGGGAAAGAACGGGGAGTCCATTAAAATAGAAAATGCCATGATACAGGTGCAGGAATACCTGCAAAAAACAGAAGAGGAAAAAAACGGCGGAAAGAAAAAATTACTTGTAGTGGATGATTCCAACATTGTCCGGCGGGCGATCCGGGAGCTGTTAAAAAAAGATTATCAGGTATCCATGGCAAAATCCGGGGTATCTGCCATAAGAAGCATGGCGCTGGAACGGCCGGATCTTGTCCTGCTGGATTATAATATGCCGGTATGCGATGGCGCACAGGTACTTCAGATGATCCGTTCGGAAACGGAGTTTGCAGATATCCCGGTATTTTTCCTGACAGGCAGGGTGGATAAGGCGAGTGTCAGCCGTGTGCTGCCATTAAAACCGGACGGATATCTGCTAAAAAGTTCCAGACCGGCGGAGATAAAGCAGAATATTGATCAGTATTTTGCTTGTAAAAATGCGCATGCCGCAGGTAACTGAGCTTTCCGGCAGCCTCTGGCAGTGATTGCGGACGGAAGACTGAAATAGTCTTCCAGCGCCGGCCGGAAGGGACAATTCCGGCCGGTGTTTCTGGTATATGTCGCCGGGGCAGTCGGGACAGATATGAGAACGGTGGAAATGATATGGGCATTATGCAGAAAGAATGATGATGTAAGGAACATACCGCACATTTTGAAAAAATATAGATTTTCCTGTTGACAATCATGTCCCAGAGTGATATTATATATGAGTCGTCGGGAAAACCTGATTACAAAATTATATGCGGAAGTGTCGGAACTGGCAGACGAGCAAGACTAAGGATCTTGTGGGCAATGCGCTCGTGTGGGTTCAAGTCCCATCTTCCGCACTTACCCTTGGGAAGCCTTGTAAATCTTAGATTTACAGGGCATTTCTTTATTTTAATTCCCCGGTGTACTCCTTTTTAACCGTAAGTATCACCGCTTTACATCAAGTCCAAATGAGGAATGATATGATTCCTACAAGCTGCAAAAATGGCGGTGGAAAAATAAGAAATGTCATGTTATCGCAAAATGACTTTAAAATACTTATAAAGAGTACAAGTAACCAAAATCTGAAAAAAGCACTTACCCTATCTTATCATTTCGGGATAAGAGCTGCGGAATGTGCAAAGCTGAAATTTGAAGATATCAAAAGCAACGGTGTTTCCATTTATAAAAGTATGATATAATCAAATCCACAAATCGAAATTTGCAGATGAATTTCTTGAACTTTCCTCATTTTTCAAGGTTTTTTAAGCCTC
>CANRTU010000074.1 GCA_947642745.1 uncultured Eubacterium sp. | reverse complement strand
AAATAAAAAGTCAATAGAAAATTGAATATTTTTTGAAAAAGTTTTATGTAGGAAAAATGCGTACAACAACCAAACCACCGTGGAACGCTGGTTTTATAAATCGTCTGATACATGTAATTCTGTTATTGCGGAAGGGAAGCCGGATATTCTTTGACCCTGCCGTAGTAAATACGAAGGAACTTATCAGCCCCGGCAGTCATGTAGACATAGTAAGGTTTCCCCTGCGCCCGTTTCTTATTCATGAATAAGTATACGGAGTCGTCCCAGGGCTCTGTCTTAATCAGGACGTCCATGATCTGGAACAAGGTCTTGCGAAGTACAGGAGAACCATGTTTTGATGCATGGACACTTTTCTGAGAGTAATCGCCTGATTCGCTGACACCAGGATCAACACCGGCAAATGATTCCACATCAAGAGAGTGAATCCGATCAATCAAAGACTGGAGATCACCAGATAGATGAGAGATTTCAAAAGGTTTGGCCACGACTTCCCCGGCAGGGCGGAGGATGGTCACCATGCTTTTTCGTTTGGAAACATCAGTACCAACTGCGTTCATATTCATAATTGTGTCACTTCTGTCTATAGTATGCAATGGCAAGCACCAGTTTTACTCATTGCCTGTTCAATCTGCTGTGGTGTGACGTGGACGCACCTGAAAGGTGGTTCAGCCTGCATAAAACGAATGCTGCGAATGAGGAGCTGGTTATCAGACTTATTGATAAAGACGCTTTATGGACAAGGCTTGGATTATCTTATCAGGATCATGAGTTGAAATTCTCAAAACAGTTTTCAGAAGGTGATTTTCTTGATACGATTGCTAAAAAGCGTGTACTAGATTTTTTCCAGTGGTTAGATGAACAGAGATATTATATTCATGTTGCCAATATTAACATCTTTTATTATGGAATTGTAGATATTATAGACTCAATTATCGAATGGGATGATTTGCGTATTTTATGTAACGGAGCAGACGATATGTGTGCTGGTAAGTTGTTTGAAATCAAAGAGGATCTATATCAGGCATTACATAGTCACAAAGATGAGGTTCAAACATTTTTTGCCCAATATGAGTATCCCAATATAAAGGATTCAGAACAAGTGGCGTTTTGTGACGAATTGATTCGGATAGTCAATAAAGAAGCAAAAAATAACCAGAACTTACAATATTTTGTAAAGCGGCTTGAGGAAGAAAAATATAGTGGAGACTTGATATTTCTGAAAAGAAATAAAAGTAATATCTTGCTGAAAGGATTTGCACAATTTTATAGACATCTTTATACGCTTTTTCCAAAATCCAGGCATATTTTTGATAAGCAAAATGAGATTAGCAAAGAATTAGAACAAACTGAAATTATTGATGATGATACTATATTGGATAATTTCTCATTTCAAGATTCAAAGGATGTATTGCAAATTCAGATTTCTGATGTCATATCAGGAGTCTATGGTAAGATATATACCTATGTAAACAAAAATAACGATGAGGATATTGAGAAAGATATCATCAATATGAGTATCAATCAGTTGAAAGTATTGCAACTGATATTGAAAATTCAATTGAAATCTGATAAAAGAAATGAGGGATTCTTCTTTTCCATAGTCCCACTCAGCCATAGGGATAGGGTGATTAAAATGTTGATGAATGCAAGCGGCCAGTTAAAAAAAGAAATGATAAAGAATTTTTTGAAAAAGCATTAAGGAAGAGAATGTGTAAAGGCACATCTGTGATATGGGGTGTTTGATGCTTTTCATTTCTGGAGAATAGTCGTTTCATGATATTTAGCAAATAACAGATTTTTTATGGTATAATTTAGCAGGCGCTTATGATTCAGAGGTGACAACTTTTAGCCGGAGTAATAGGAAGGGGTGGAATCCGTCAACGGCCTGTGAGACTTATCGGCAAAGCACGGAAAATCTGAAATCCTATATGCAGCGCCAGTGGAGCCTTGTAGGAGGAATGTTTGGCACGTTTGGGCAGACGGAATAAAAAAGGATATAACAGCAGGAAAACCAGTTAAGGTTCTCCTGCTGTTTTTTCACTACAGGGTGGCTGTATATGCACCACAGTAGCAATTAAAAGTCAGAATCACATTGTGGCTTCTTCGAGACTATGTAATGCCAAAAGGCAGTTACATTCATTAAAATTGTATAATATAAAAAAAGAATGTATTATGTGCTTTTGGATACGTTTGCAAAAACTATTGATACGATTTAAATGGGTTGGAATACTTATCATCAGGTTGTTACTGAACTTTCTCCCAAAGAGTGGATATATAACGAATTTACAACTTATGTTATCACACATAATGAGCATACTTCCTCTGAAAAAATCCGATTTGCAAACATAAATCCTGTTGATTTCGTAAAAAGACTAAAAGAGGAAAACGGAAAAGATGTCTGGATATGTGGCGGAGCTAATCTTGTCGGACAGTTAGCAGATGAATACTTAATTGATTATTATTATATGACCGTAATTCCGACACTTTAGATTCTGATATTCGACTTTTTGAAAGCGGAAAGTATGAGATTAAATTAAGATTGATTCATACACAGTCCTATTAATGGTATGATAGATTTAATTATACACGAAGATAAATTCCACTTTTTGTTCCATGAGAATGCGTATATTAAACGGTGTAATGATTATATAAGTTTATGGAAATTTGCAAAGCAGATTTCCATAAAAGGCGCAAATGCGCTGTCCATCTAATGACAGGGTTCGAAAAGCAGTTCCTGGAATATAGCTTATCTGATTATGGTGAACTGCTTTTTTCCATAGGTATAGAAAATATTTGAAATATAGGAGGTTTCATGATATTGGTATCCATTGATCATGGCAATTATGCCATAAAGATACCGAACGACCCGTTTGTCTCCGGCCTTTCCGGGCATACGGCCAGGCCGCCCATGGCAGAAGAGATATTGGAGTATGATGGGAAATTCCGGACATTGAGCAGGCAGAGGCTGAGCTACATGAGAGACAAGACCTGTGATGACCGTTACTTTATGCTCTCCTTATTTGCAATAGCAAAGGAAATGGAGCAGGCTGGGCGTTATTCTCCGCTGGAACAGATCCGGTTAGCAGTCGGGCTTCCTCAGGACGATATTGCACAGATGCCTGATAATCCTGATTTGTTTCAGTAAGGATAAGTGGACCTGCTAAGCTATGGCAGGTCCATACGCTTATATATAAAATATCTGCAATCATTCATTAAATTCCACTTATAGTGCGTATATTGGAATTAAATAATAGAATACTGGGAGATTACACAGCTGAAGACTCAGCTGATGAAAGAGCTGGTAAAAAAATTATCAACGTCCGGACAGCTCTGTTCACACAGAATGGAACTTCTGTGATGAAACTGGAGAAGTGATTCCTTTTTGCGGCAATCAGGCCCTGGAAGAAAAAACCATATGAAAATCAGAAAAAATCCTGTCCTTTACCCGGACACACTCATGTCTGTCAGCCCGCTGCGTTTATCCTGTAAATACCGGGTATTTTGTGACATCTATGTCATATTATGGCCGGAATGAACGCTCTGGTAAAGAGCGCGGAATCATTCCGGCAGCCGGTGCGGCGGGCTGTGCCTCATTAAAGCGTCAGCAGGAAATTCAGTGAACCTTCCGGATTTTCAGTTCCTTTTTCCAGCAGCGCCACCAGCGCGCGCATAGTTTCTTCGATTTCTTCCGGTGAAGAAGGCACCAGCGCATTTCCGATTTCCACAGTCAGTACAATCAGTACGATTTCCGCCAGGGCAGCCGGATAATCGAAATGGATTTCGCCGGTTTCAATGCCCTGCTCAATAATGGCGGTCAGCTCTGGCTTCAGTTCGCTGATCAGATACTGCATGTATTTCTGGTGCAGATAGGACTTTTCCTGGGGACTGATAGAGGCGGACGAGGTATCCTGGCTCATATATTCAGCGGATGAGTTCCGGCAGGCCTGCAGAATCATTGCCATGCGGGTAAATGGCGGTATACTGGTCTGCCTGGCCAGGTTTTTGGCTGTTTCCAGAGGTTTTTTATAATTCCGCTCTATCAGCGCTTCCAGAATGGCATCCTTGGAAGTAAAGTAATAGTAAATACTCCCTTTGCCAATACCGGCAGTCTGCGCAATCTCACTGACCGTGATCGTCTGTATATTCTGGTTTTCCAGCAGATCCTGGAGTGCGTCCAGGATTTTTTCATATTTAGGATTATCTGACATTTCGTCCAGTCCTTCCTTTTTTAAATAAACTATACGGATATAGTATCGTTCAGGGTCGTGTGCATCGCTGCTGTGGAATGTTCTGCCAGCAGCGGTCCGGTGTATATTCCGATCCATTATAACATATAACAGTCTGGAATAGTTCACAGAAATAAATTATTTTTTTGTGATATATTAACAGAAAAAATAGTTGACCAACGGTCGGATAAATGTTAATGTAATTGAAACAGTTTATCGACCAGTGGTCGAAAAAGAGAACTGATCAATTAATTTACATTGTAAAAACGGAGGAAGAGCCAATGACGTATGCAGAATTTTTTTCAGAGGTAAAAAGTAAATTTATGGAGGCTGATGTCAGCGACATTCACGAACATCTGGCTTATCAGTTTAATATCACAGGCGAAGCCGAAGGCATTTTCTATGTGGAAGTAAAAGAAGGGAAGCTGTATGTAGAGCCTTATGAATATTTTGACAGGGACGCAATGTTTACCTGCAAGGCTGAGACATTAAAGAAAATAGCGGCGGGAAAACTGGATCCGGTGGCTGCGTTTACTTTACAGAAGCTTAAGGTGGAAGGCGATATCGGTAAAGCGTTAAAACTCAAAGATCTGATTGCGGCAAAGAGCAAATAAAAATCAGGATGTTTCAGTACATGGGAACATCGACAGAAAGCCGGATCAGGAAAAGCGGATATACGGGGCAGAAACAGGAAAGTGGTGAAATATGAAAAATAAACTATTAAAAGGAACAGCGCTGGCGGCTACGCTGCTGGCGGCAGCTGAGGCAGGCGGATCAGCGTACTTATACCGCAGAACCATGAAGCGGGGCAGGGCAAAGACAGAGCGTACGATGAAAATGGCAGGGACAGACTGGAACCAGTATATGCCTCTGATTCAGAAACGAAAGGATGCCATGCTAAAACAGCCCCATGAGGATGTATATAAGAGTTCGGGAGACGGGCTGCAGCTGCATGCCACTTTTTTTCCTCAGGGCAACAGGGATAAGGTGGTCATCTGTTTTCATGGTTATACGAGCCAGGGGATGAGCGATTATATCGGATTATCGGATTATTACTTAAAACGAGGGTACAGTATGCTGCTGGTGGACGCCAGGGCCCATGGACAGAGTGAAGGGGAATATATCGGTTTTGGCTGTCTGGACCGTATTGACGCCTGTGCCTGGATGGACTGGGTGATTGGTACCTGTGGAAAGGACACCAGGATCGTGCTTCATGGCACTTCCATGGGAGCGGCCACTGTACTGATGGCCAGCGGCCTGAATCTGCCGCGGCAGGTAAAAGGAATTGTCTCGGACTGTGCTTTTACATCACCGAAACATGTATTTACCCATGTCCTGCGTTCCATGTATCATCTGCCAGCGTTTCCGATGATGCAGATTACGGACTATATGAACCGGAAGAAGGCCGGATACGGACTGGATGAATGTAATGCCGCAAGGGAAGTACAGAAAGCCAAAGTACCGGTTCTTCTGATCCACGGCGATGCGGATACGTTTGTGCCGTGCAGTATGTGCGATGAAATAGAAAGAAACTGTGCGTCCGAAACGATGAAACTGATTGTAAAAGGTGCGGCCCATGCGGAAAGCTATTATAAGGACATGGAAGCTTATGAAAACGCACTGACAGAATTTTTAGGAGGAATTATCAGATGATGGAAACAAGAAATGGATATACCGTATATCCATTATCAGCAGCGCAGAAATTTCACTTTTTTTACCTGAATTTCTGTCCGAAGAAAGAAGTATTAAACATCGGGACAAGTCTTACCATTGAGACAGATCTGGACTGGAATGTGTTAAAAGATTCCATCCGTAAAGCGGATGAGCGTTGTGACTGCATCCGGATCCGCTTTGCCAGGGATGAAGACGGGGTATGGTACCAGTATGTGGTAGATAAAGAAGAAAGAGAGCCGGAATTTTATGATTTCACCGGACAGACGATGGAAGCGGCGGAAAAGACCATGCGCGGCTGGACCATGGTGCCGTTTGAAGCGCAGGATTCCCCGATGACAAGACTGGTGATGATCCGTACGCCGGATGGATTTAACGGCATGTATCTGCTGGCGGACCACCGTATTATGGACGCCCAGTCGCTGATCTGTTATATGCGTGATATTATAGAGATTTACTGTAATACCATGTATGAAAATGTACCGTATCCGAAAGATATGGCTTCTTACATTGAACAGCTCAAAAAAGATCTGGCTTATGAAGCGGGCAGCAGGGCAAAACAGCGGGATGAAGAATATTTCCATAAACTGATTGAGGCGTCAGAGCCGATTTACAACGGACTGCAGGGCTCCGGCCAGCTGGAAGCGGAACGGGAGCGTCTGAAAAACCCGGATCTGCGGGCGGCAATGAATGTATCAGACTCCGTGGATGCGGATCTGGATATTTTCCATCTGGAAGAAGAGCCGACAAAGCGGCTGATGAGTTTTTGCGAGAAATACCACGTATCACTCACCTGTCTGCTGCTGATGGGCCTGCGTACTTATTTCCAGAAAATGAACGGCAATGACGATGTGTCCATTAATACGGCGATTGCCAGACGTGCGACCCTGAAAGAGAAACGGTGCGGAGGTACAAGAATCCATTCCTTCCCGTTCCGTACGATTATTTCAGAGGACAAGACGTTTCTGGAAGGCATTTACATGATCCGTGACCAGCAGAATGAAATGTTCCGTCATGCGAATTATGATCCGGTATCATACTTTACCTACCGCAGTAAAGTGTATCCGAACGAGCCGGGGCTGACTTACGAACCAATGTCTCTGACCTATCAGCCGATGACGCTTCAGGAGAACGGTCTGGAACAGCTGGGAGAAATTCATTACAAAACAAAATGGTACCAGAACGGGGCCACCACACAGGCCATGTATCTGACTGTCATGCACCGTCCGGAAGACAACGGTCTGGATTTTAACTTTGAACATCAGATAAAAGCAGTCAGCCGTAAGCAGCTGGAGTATCTGTATTATTATTTATGTAAAATTATGTTTAAGGGAGCGGAAAATCCGAATCTGTCTATTGGAGAAATTATAAAACTGGTATAATTATCAGGGAAAGTGTCTGCGGCCGGATAAAATATGATCCGGATACGCAAAGGCGCAGGATGCAGAAAAAGAAAAGAGGAAAAGAAAGATGTTCGAAAAACTGACAGAAATTATTTGTAACTATGTAGAGACAGAGCCGTCTGAAATTAAACCAGAATCCCGTTTTATGGAGGATCTGCGGTTTACATCCTTTGATTTTATGAGTATGCTGGGTGAGCTGGAGGATGAACTGGATGTGGAAATCGACCAGCAGGAAGCGGCCGGTATCCGCACGGTGCAGGAAGCGGTGGATTATCTGGAGAAACTGTCTGCGTAAGATGGCTGGGATCCCGGATGGCGTGGCTTTCCAGCTTCCGCAAGGCGGCGGGTATGTGAACGGTTGCTTTCATATATCCGCATAGCTTTGCGGAACATTCAGTTCCCGTTTCACAGGCACAGTCCGCCGGCGGGTATCGTATTCCTCCGGGCAGGCGCTGGAGGGCACGCTGTAACAGAACTTTTGGATATATCCGGCAGGGAGCGCCAGATGGAAAACATGTTTCAGACACACTCTGGAAATGTCAGCGCTGTCTGCGTGGCAGCGGCCCGCACAGTACGGGCTTTCATGCGGCGGGCACGGTGTGACTGTCAGGAAACTTTTTGAAAATTAGCAGTAGTTCCGGGGAAAGCCCTAACAGACAGCTCCGGGCAGAAATAAGGAGGAACAGACTATGGTTTGTAGTACAATTCGGGAAATTATTGTGCAGGCAGCGGAACGGTTCGGCGCAGAGGATGCCATCCGCTATAAACTTAAAAAAGACGAAATAGAAACAAAATCCTATACGCAGCTGAAAGCGGACAGTGAAAGCTTCTCCTGTGTGTTACAGGCGCTGGGAGAGCCGGGGAGCCATATAGCGGTAACCGGCATGACCAGTTATCCATGGCTGGTTACATATTTTGGCATAGTAAACAGCGGCAGTGTGGCTGTACCGCTGGATGTATCCCTGCCGGCGGAAGAGATGTGTGAACTGATCGACCGGGCGGATGTGACCGTGTTCGTCGTGGATGAAGTCCGTAAAGATGTGGCTGCGGTTGTAAAGCAGCGCTGTCCGAAACTGAAACATCTGATTTCCATGCAGAAAGAACAAAGCGATGATGATGTTTTATCTTTCTGGCAGCTGTTACGGGAACATGCCGGCAGCTTTGCCCGGGACATTGACCCGGAAGCGCTCTGCACCATAATGTTTACATCCGGAACAACAGGGAAGAGCAAAGGCGTCATGCTCACACAACGGAATCTGGCGGAAAACGCCACCTGTCTGGATATGAAAATTCCGGCGAGGACAACGATTCTGTCTGTTCTTCCGATTCACCACGCATATTGCCTGAGTATGGATATTTTGAAAGGCATTTCCCTGGGAAGCATTATCTGTATCAATGATTCCCTGCTGCGTGTCGCTAAAAATATGAAGCTGTTCCAGCCGGATATGATCCTGATGGTACCGCTGATGATTGAGACGCTGGCGAAGAAGCTGGAAGAAGCAGCCGGACTGCCTGCGGCCATTGTGAAAAAAGAGGTGTTCGGTGAAAATCTTCATACGATCTGCAGCGGCGGCGCTTATTTAAATCCGGCGCTGATTGACCTGTTTGAAAGCTACGGCATTACGATCCTGCAGGGTTATGGCATGACGGAATGCGCACCTGTTATCAGCACCAACCTTTCCTGGGATTTAAGGAAAGACACTGTGGGTAAATTACAGCCAAACTGCGAGGCAAAGGTCGTGGACGAGGAAATCTGGGTGCGGGGGTCCAGCGTCATGCAGGGCTATTACAAAATGCCGCGGGAAACAGCAGAAACGCTTGTGGACGGCTGGCTGCGTACCGGAGACCTGGGATATGTGGATGAGGATAACTATATCCATCTGACCGGACGTCTGAAAAATCTGATTATTACGAAAAACGGTGAAAATGTATCGCCGGAGGAACTGGAAAATAAAATTGGCTCCGCCAGAATCGTTCAGGAAATTCTCGTACGTGAATCAGAAGGAGTCATTGAGGCGGAAATATTCCCGGATATGGAATATGTTCAGAAAAAAGAAATTACAGATATCCGTGGGGAGCTGCAAAAACTGGTGGATGATTACAACCAGCAGGCGCCGGCCTACAAAAAAGTGTACAGCCTGAAAGTCCGTGATACGGAGTTTGACAAAACGCCTTCTAAAAAAATCAAGAGATATTAATATCTGTGAATCCCGGAGCTGTTTGCGGAGAATGGCTATGGGATTCACAGAAAAGAAAAGGACATGCGTTTCTTCTGGCATGTCCTTTTTCTTTTGTCAGATAGTTCCGCCTTTTTTATATAGTGGGACGTTACGTATGCTGCCCGCCCGCTGTGCAAAAAAACTTTGTATGGATGATTCTGGTGAATATTTCATGCAATTATTTTATGTGATTAATCAATATAGTAGACGTAATGTTCCTTACGTGGAGAGGCCTCCTGTCTGTCTGCGGCGGCATAGCCCAGAATCAGATGGCCGATGCCTTCATAATCTCCCTCAATGCCAAGGGATCTTAAAATTTCTTTTCCTTCTTTGGACTCAAACGCTTCCTTCGCACGGTGTACCCAGCAGCCTGCGACGCCCAGTTCTTCCGCTGCCAGCATCATATTGCCTATCACAAGACTGCCGTCATAGATAAAGGTAGGAGCGTTTTTATCCGCCAGTACCACAAGTACCACTGGCGCTCCGTAGAAAGGATCGGTTCCCGGTGTTCCCATAATCTGTGCGTTCATCGCAGAGAGCTTATCACGCATGTCTTTTCTGGTAACTGCGAGAATGACCGGCGACTGGCGGTTCATGCCGGTAGCGGCATAAGTGCCCGCCTGCAGGATCTGGTCAAGAACTTCCCGTGGAATCATATCTGGTTTATAATTACGTGTACTTCTCCTGGACAGAATCGCTTTTTGTACCGGACCCGCCGCAGGGAGAGGGGCTTTTTCCGGCACGCTGACAGGAACAGAGCAGCCATCCGGATCCGGATGACAGGTGATGTCGGTGATGCCGGTTACTTCAGGCTGTGTGTCTGCCGCCAGTTTTATCCACACATCCACAAGGCCGTTGTCATTCATCTGGTTGTTGCGGCGAAACTGTACATGATTGCCATTTGCTTCTGCCTGCATATCTCCCGGTACTTCCACAACAGATACTTCCGTGGAAAAATATACGCCAAAAGACTGGGCGTAAGACTGGTGTCCGGTATGCTCCAGCCTGCAGATAAATTTATAGTTTCCGCTGTCGTCCACACCGTCCGTAAGGACAGTTACATCCAGACATTCTGTATCGTCAATAAATAACTGGTCTGACATAATCATTACCTCCTAATCTGGGTCAGGGGCCCGAAAGGAGCCGGGGGTCCCTGATTTTTACGGATTTCTGCCTGTGAGGCCAAATCCCTTCTGCTTATTGAATAAGTTGCGCCGCCCGCCGCAGGCGGAGTATCCGGCGAAGCCGGATACTTTTTATTTTATCACACTTCTGGTAATTTTCCTATAGGAAAACTTACATGATCTCTGACAGGACAGATTTATTTCATGCAAATAATCTGCCAGACGGATTGCATGACATGGATATGATTGGCGGTGTATCTGTCGCTGTTCCCATTTTGTCCGGGCGCCTGCTGCCCGGGAAGGGCCGGAAAATACGGCCTGACAGGCAGCAGGTTCTTCGCCGCAGGCGGACTTCCCACAGGCTGGATGCCAATTACGCCGTAGCTGGCACAGGAAAACATATCACTCGCCGCAGGCGGACTTCCCACAGGCCGGATACAGATCACGCCGTAGCTGGCACAGGAAACCGTATTACTTTTCCGCAGGCGGACTTCCTGCAGGCTGGATGCCGTTACTGTGCAAAGCGCAGCTGGTTTCCGGCCGGGGTGTGAACGTTAACATATATGTATCATATTTGTAAAATAGTTATTTCATCAATGGTAATTTGTTTTATAATCTGGTATACTGATAGAATGCGGCGGGCATCAGCTGTATGTTCCCAGGGCAGCACTGTCGTCTGTATGTACAGACCGGTCCGGAACTGGGAGCGGCTGCTGCGGGCGTTACAGACGTGCACCGCCGTCAGGACAAGTAATTATATTTAAGGAGGAAACTTTAACATGAAAAAGAAAATTCTCGCACTGATGTTAGCGGCGCTGATGCCAGTGTCTTTCAGCGCATGCGGAAATTCCGGACAGGGAGATAAGCAGAAGGACGGGGCTGTATCACAGGAAAGTGGAGCGAAAGACGGGGCGGCCGTGCCAAAAGCAGCCGATGTCATGAGCTCAGCCAGAAAAAATATAGCAGAAATTACCAGTCTGGAAGCAAAGACGCTGTTTGAAATGAAAATGGATGTGACTGAGGGCGCAGAGACAATGCCGGTAGAAATGTCCATTACTTCAGATATGACCTGTTTTTATGATCCGGTACGTGCAAAAATGGATATGACCATAGATTCAGGAGAGCAGGGGGAAATTTCTTCACAGATGTATATCAGTACGGACAAAAAAGGAAACGCTGTCATGTATGTGGATAATGGAAACGGTACCTGGGCGTCGCAGAAAATGGAGGCTGATATTCTGACGAAGTTTGATATGCCGGGTGTTTTTGAATCCGTTTTAAAAGACGAGTCAGAATTTAAAGAAGCGGGTACCGAACAGGTGGACGGAGTGGATGCTTATAAATATGAAGGTTTTATTACCGGAAAAGGCATTGAGAAGGCAATGGCCGCCGCTGGCGGCGCAGGCATGGGTGGGGCGTTTGATTCCCTGATACCGGAAGCGGATGCGCTGGAAAAAGAAGCGGATGATCCTGGCAGCCTTAAGATTTCCATGTGGATTGACCAGAAAACGCTTTATCCTGTTAAATATGAAATGGATCTGACAGAGCTGATCAGAAGTTATATGGATAAGATACTGGAAGAAGCAGACATGCAGGAAGCTGGTTCGGTAGATGTATCGAAGGTAAAGATCAGTTTCAGCTGTTCGGACTTTAACCAGGCAGAAGAGTTTACGCTGCCGGATGAATCAAAGGAAATATAATTTTTATTGACATTCTATCGGAATGTGCTAAAATAAAGTTTGTTTCAGCGTATAATTCGAAAAAAAGGATGGTTTTCATTATGAGAAGTCAGGCTTTATCATTATTAGTTGAAAATACTTCCAGCGTACTGAGTCATATATCCGGACTGTTCAGCAGACGTGGCTATAATATTGACAGCATTTCCGCGGGTGTAACCGCAGATCCACGTTATACGAGGATTACAATTGTCTCCAGCGGGGACGAGCTGATATTACAGCAGATTGAAAATCAGCTTGCGAAACTGGAGGACGTGTTTGATATTAAAAAGCTGGAAGCAGGCAGTTCTGTTACCAGGGAACTGATCCTGGTCAAGCTGCGGGTCCAGGCCTCAAGCAGGCAGGAAATTCTGAGCGTGATTGATATTTTCCGTGGAAAAGTCGTAGATGTGACGATGGATTCCATTGTAATAGAACTGACCGGAACACAGGGCAAGCTGGAAGCGTTTCTGGATCTTGTATCCGGTTTTGAGATACTTGAACTGGCCAGAACCGGAATAACCGGGTTAACCAGAGGTTCTTCCGATGTTACATATTTAGATTAATTATTTAGGAGGCTGAAAAAATGGCAGGTAAAATTTATTATCAGGAAGATTGTAACCTTTCTTTACTGGAAGGCAAAACAATTGCGATTATTGGTTACGGCAGTCAGGGACACGCACATGCGTTAAATCTGAAAGATTCAGGATGCAACGTTATCATTGGCTTATATGAAGGCAGCAGATCAAAGGAAAAAGCGCAATCCCAGGGATTACAGGTATATAATACAGCGGAAGCCGCAAAAATGGCTGACATTATCATGATTCTGATTAACGATGAAAAACAGGCGGACATGTACAAAAAGGATATCGAGCCGAATCTGGAAGCCGGAAATATGCTGATGTTTGCCCATGGATTTAATATCAACTATGGTACTATCGTACCGCCGGAAAATGTGGATGTGACAATGATCGCTCCGAAAGGACCCGGCCATACAGTACGTTCCGAATATCAGGAAGGCAAAGGCGTGCCATGTCTTGTGGCGGTAGAACAGGATGCCACTGGCAAAGCGCTGGATCTGGCGCTGGCATATGCGCTGGGCATTGGCGGGGCAAGAGCAGGCGTTCTGGAAACAACTTTCCGTGTAGAGACAGAAACAGACCTGTTTGGTGAGCAGGCAGTGCTGTGCGGCGGCGTGTGCGCACTTATGCAGGCTGGTTTTGAGACTTTGTGTGAAGCAGGATACGATCCTAAAAACGCATATTTTGAATGTATCCATGAGATGAAACTCATTGTAGATCTGATTTACCAGTCCGGATTTGAAGGAATGCGTTATTCTATTTCCAACACGGCGGAATACGGTGATTATATTACAGGGCCGAAGATTATTACAGAAGAGACAAAGAAGACAATGAAGAAGATTTTATCCGATATCCAGGACGGCACGTTTGCCAAAGATTTCTTACTGGATATGTCTCCGGCAGGCCGTCAGGTTCATTTCAAGATGATGCGTAAAAAAGCCGCGGAGCATCCGTCAGAAGAAGTAGGCAAGGATGTGCGCAGGCTGTACAGCTGGAATGATGAAAGCAGCAAACTGATCAATAATTAAAAGATACGCATACAGTCGTGGAGCGGAATGCTCCATGGCTGTTTTTACTATACAGGAAATTGCCTCCTGTAAAGTAAAATGCCCTCCGGGCAGGAGGAGCAGCGGAAATAAAATACGCCGCTAAAGCGGCCCGCCGCAGGCAAAAACTGTTCATGCGAATGCCACGGCAGGTGCGGACGCCTGCCGGACAGGACAAACGTATGAGTAAAGAAACTGTGAATGGACTGTTACCAGAAGTCATGCCTGCCGGATAAAAACTATTGATAAACTGCAAAAAAAAAGATAAAATGAAACTGTCAGTCCCGAAAATCAGGAGGAGGGGAATATGAAAAAAAAGTTTTTACACGCAATCACCTGTATCGTGCTTACAGGCGCCCTGCTGGCCGGCTGTACGAAGGACAAAGATCCGGACCAGGACAGGCCGGATGAACCCGTTACGCCTACGCAGACCACAGAAACAACGACGACAGAAGATACTGGTACGGATGACCCGGAAGAGCCGGATCATACTGGAAAGAAAATCGCTCTTGCACTGCCGGATGAAACTATGGACCACTGGTCGTCCGATGGGGATAATATGAAAAAAAGCCTGGAAGCACTGGGATACCGGGTAGAAATACAGTATGCGCAAAACCGTCCGAAACAGCAGGCAGGCCAGGTGATGGATTTTGTGGAACAGGGTGCGGACTGTATCGTCATTGCGCCTGTCAGTTCCAAAAAACTGAAGAAAGCGCAGGTGGCCGCACAGAAAGCAGGCATTCCGGTTATTGCCTATGACCGTCTGCTGATGGACACAGATGCGGTATCGTTTTACGTTACTTTTGACCACAAGGGCATGGGCAACAAAATCGGACAGGCAGTGGTGGAACAGGCCGGGCTGGATGATCTGGAAGATGGGGAATATAAAACCATTGAATTTTTTATGGGTCCGCAGGAAGAGAAAGAGTCGCTGTATATTTACCAGGGACTGATGGAAGTACTGCGGCCGTATCTGGACAATGGGATGCTGGTCTGCAATACAGGCCGGACGTCTTTTGAAGATACGGCCATTGCTGACTGGTCCCCGGAACGGGCAAAGACCTGGTGTGAAAATTATCTGGAAGGATATTATAACCAGGAAGATCTGGATATCTGCGTTACAGCTTCTGACCAGTTTGCCTACGGATGTAAACAGTCATTTCTGGCGGCCGGTTACACCGAAGACAACTGGCCGGTGATTTCCGGTATTGGATGTGAAATACAGGCGTGTAAAAATATTCTGGAAGGAACACAGTCATTTTCCATCTGTAAGGACAGCCGGATGCTGGCCGCAGAATGTGCGAAAGTAGTGGGTGCGCTGATGAACGGCATGGAACCTGATGTTAACAATGCACAATTGTATGATAACAACAAGATGATCGTGCCGGCCCATATGTGCAGTACGCTGGTCATAGATGCGGAAAATCTGATGGAAGTTCTGGTAGACGGCGGATATTATACAGAGCGGCAGATTCAGGGGGCAAAGTAAAAAGTATCCGGCGAAGCCGGATACTGCCCCGGAGCGTGCTGTCTCCACAGCAGTTTCATTTCTGCCGCAGTATCTCCCGGGCCGGCTGCTGGCGAAAACTGGTAACGACCGGAATGAATCGTAGAAGCCCCTGCTAAAACGAACATACTGTCGGCATCCGGCGGCGTGCGTGGTACGGGCCGGAATAGTTACTACCATTATAAATACCGGTAGAAAAAAGCGGCCTTTTATTGACCAGATTATAATATACTGCTATACTGTTAAACGGAATTTTTAATGATACAAAGAACGGAAGGGAGAAACAGATTTATGAAACCATATGTGGAAATGAGCAGGGAGGAACTTCTGACTTTAAAGTCAGAACTGGACGGGGCATGCAAAATACAGGAAGCCAAGGACATTTCCCTGAATATGGCAAGGGGAAAGCCCGGCGCTTCCCAGCTGGCGCTGTCCATGCCAATGCTGGATGTGATTAACGGCCAGTCTGATATGAAGACGCTGCTGGGAAATGATACAAGAAACTATGGCGACTGGGACGGAATTGGTGAATGCCGCCAGCTGCTGGCAGATATGATGGAAGTAAAAAAGGCAAATGTGGTCGTATGCGGCAATTCCAGTCTGAACATCATGTATGATACGGTCATCCGTTCCATGGTAAAGGGTGTAAACGGTTCCACGCCATGGTGCAGGCTGGATAAAGTACGGTTTCTCTGTCCGGTACCGGGATATGACAGGCATTTTAAAATAACCGAAACCTTTGGCATTGAAATGATTAATATTCCTCTGGGCGAGGATGGTCCGGACATGGATATGGTGGAGGAATATGTAAATAACGACGCCTCTGTCAAAGGAATCTGGTGTGTGCCAAAGTATTCCAACCCGACAGGTATTTCCTATTCCGATGAAGTCGTAAGACGGTTTGCCCATCTGCGTCCTAAGGCAGAAGATTTCCGGATTTTCTGGGACAACGCATACTGTATCCATCATTTGTATGAAGATGACAGACATCAGATCTTAAATATTCTGGAAGAGTGTGAAAAGGCGGGGAATCCGGATATGGTTTATATCTTTGCTTCCATGTCCAAGATCAGTTTTCCTGGTTCCGGAGTGTCAGCCATTGCCACTTCACTGAAAAATATGGAGTACCTGAAGAAATTCATGACGACCCAGATTATCGGGCATGATAAAATTAACCAGCTGCGTCATGTGAGATTTTTTAAAAACATAGATGGTCTTCATACGCATATGAAAAAACAGGCGGATCTGTTGCGGCCAAAATTCGAAGCTGTACTGGATATTCTGGAGAAAGAACTGTCCGGAACCGGCATTGGCAGCTGGACAAAACCGAAGGGCGGATATTTTATTTCCTTTGACGCAATGCCAGGATGCGCAAAAGCCATTGTAGAGAAATGCGAACAGCTGGGACTGGTACTGACCGGCGCAGGCGCTACTTATCCATATGGAAAGGACCCGCAGGACTCTAATATCCGGATTGCTCCGTCATTTCCAACGCCGGAAGAGATGGCGGAAGCGACAAAGATATTTGTGCTCTGTGTAAAGCTGGCTACAGTGGAAAAACTGTTAAACAGCTAAATTCCGGATCTTCGCCATGGTCCGTGCAGTGGACCAGAGCGTGTCTGAAAAATCCTTTCTGTCAGATCTCTTTCACACACATGATCAGCTGGCGCATGGCCGCATATTTTCCGAAAGTCTGGGAAAGGCGGCCTGTTCCTGCCGCTATTGTGGCTTTAAAAAGCTGGAATTTCCGGATGGACCGGTGCCCATCCGCTGTCCCTGGCTCTGGGGAATTTTCAGGGACGTCCGTATCCCTGAATCCGGGAACGGACAAAAAAGAAAAGTATCCGGCTTTTTTATACAGTCATGCCGGCAGGGGCAGGCTGCATTCCTGAGGGGTCTGGTGTCATTTGTATTTTATCAGAGATGTCAGAAACATGCTTTTCATGAGATGTACCCTTAAAGGGCTGAGATACCCCAAAGGGCATGATATACCCAAAGGGCATGATATGAAGAATTTATTCCAGATTCGTGAGCCGTATCCAAAGAGTCACGCCGCATTGTACGTATTCTTTGTGTATAGCGCTATACTTACTAAATCCGGAATAAATCCTGCGTATCATGCCCTTTATGTATCTCATGCCTTTTGGGGTATGTCATGTCCTGCAGGGTATGTATGCCCTGCAGGGTAAAAAGCGGGGAGTGCATATTTATGGAAATGATTTTTCATACATATTCTGGTCTTATGGTAGAATGCCGGGGGGGGGTTTTTGGTATATATTATCAATAATAAAGAAAATAAAACAATAATAATTTGACAATTTATTCCACTAACGGTATAATAGACTAATCAAATAAAAAGCAATTTGGTAATATGTCAAGAACTTTTTAGAAGAGATTTTTAAATTTTTT
>CANRTU010000073.1 GCA_947642745.1 uncultured Eubacterium sp. | reverse complement strand
AATTAGACAAAAAAATACAGGCTTTATGCGGCCTATAGATACTTTTTGCGTTATGAAACTGTCAAAGACCCGGCCTCCCTGTGCGGCCACAAACCACACCCATCCGTATAAAATGCCAGAAAATTCCAGCCCGCTCTTTTCTTCTCCTTCCCGCTGGTATATAATGAAACTGTTACAAATAAACACATCAGGGAGGAAACTATGAGATCAGAAAGCCGAAAAAAATTATCCGCAGCTGTCCTGGCTGCCCTGCTGGCCGCATCGCCGGCGTTTCCCGCAATCCTTACGCCAGCGGCATCCCTTTCCGGAACAGAATGGCAGACAGAGAACATCTACAATGGAAGTAATATCGAAAACCAGAATTACAGCCACTGGTCCAGCCCGGTGGAATCTTATCTGGCGCCCTGCGGGGACGGAACACTGATGCGTGTACAGTATGTTCCATCCACAAAAGAGACCATCGCTGAATATTACAACGCCTCTTATGAATTACAGTCCACAAAATCCATTCCACAGGAACTGCCCCTTTTTGGCGGTTTTTATGAAACGGACCAGTATTATTTCCTGCTCACCGGCCAGAAAAACCTTTCCGAATCACCCAGCGTGGAAGTATACCGGATTACGAAATACGATAAAAACTGGAACCGGCTGGGCGCCGCAGGACTTTCTGACTGCAATACCACCATCCCTTTTGACGCCGGTTCCGCCCGCATGGCTGATTCCGGAAACTATCTCATGATACGCACCTGCCATGAGATGTACAAATCCGGGGACGGTTACAACCACCAGGCCAATGTAACGATCCAGCTGGATATGGAACAGATGAAAATCACAGATTCCTTTACGGACGTGATGAATACGTCTTACGGATATGTCAGTCACTCCTTCAACCAGTTTATTAAAGTGGAAAATAACCACATTGTCACTCTGGACCACGGAGACGCCTATCCAAGATCCCTGGTACTGCTGCTCTATCCCGGAGATATTTCCAGCGGCCGGTTCACACCGGAATATACACCATGCGCCGGCGGCAATATGTTCACTTTCGCCGGAAAAACCGGCGACAACTCAACCGGCGCCTCCGCCGGCGGATTTGAAATATCTTCTTCCGCTTATCTGGCAGCCGGAAACTCCATAGACCAGAGTTCCGCAAACGGAAGCACGAGAAATATTTTTATAGCGGCCGCAGACCGCCAGACCGGCCGTGTGACTACCAGCTGGCTGACTGATTATGAGGAAGGGGCACCATCCGCTTCCACGCCACATATGGTAAAAATAAAAGAAGACACCTATGCCGTACTCTGGTCTGTGACGTCTTCAGACACAGAAACATCCACCGTATATTATACAACCATCAGCGGCAACGGCACACAGACGGCGGATATTTACAAACTGGAAGGAAATTTATCAGACTGTGTACCAGTCGTATCCGCCGGTGAACTGATATGGTACACCTGGGAAGACGAACGTCTGGACTTTTACACAATTGATTTAAATGACTTATCCCAAACGGACAGGAAAGAAATTAAAAACGGAACAAAAGAATTTACTATTACATTCGACGCAGGAGAAGGTTTCGTGGAGGGCAAAACAACACTTGGCACCACAAACAAAACACTGCCTGCGCTGCCAGAAGCGTCCAGGGACGGATACATTCTTGACGGCTGGTATACAGATGTTTCCGGCGGCACTAAAATCACATCGTCCACTACATTTACACAGGATACTACCGTATATGCCCGCTGGACGGCCGCACCGGACGCAGACTTACAAGGCGTCATAATAAAAAGCGCCAAAAGCCCGGCAAAAGGGAAGCTGAAGCTAAGCTGGAAACCGGTATCAGCCGCAGACGGATATGAGATCGCCATTTCCACAGGCAAAGCGTTTAAACCAGGCAGCAGCGTTGTTACAAACGTCTCTGCCAGCAAAACTGCCAGAACAGTTACCAGACTTTCCAAAGGGAAATGTTACGTAAGAATACGGGCATACCAGACCGTGAAAGGACAAACTTATTACGGAGACTGGAGCCAGACCCTGAAAGTAAAAATAAAATAATCAAAAAAACTGCGCAAGTGCCCCGCCGCAGGCGATCCTCCCAGAAGATTTTACTTTACAGGCGCTCTTTCCTGTTAAGTAAAAAAGTATCCGGCTTTGCCGGATACTCCGCCTGCGGCGGGCTGCCTCTGGCAGCATTTTCCCTTCCGATCCGCTGCAGAACGATCCTCGGGAAATGCCTGCCGGAATTTCCGGATCATCCGTCCTGGCAGCATCTTCCCCTCCGCCGCAGAACAATCCTCTCAGGAGGATTTTACGTTACAGGCATTCTTTCCCGTAACGTAAAAAAGTATCCGGCACTGCCGGATACTTCACCTGCGCAGAAGTCGCCCGCAGTGCCGGGTCCACGAAACCTGTGGCCGTAATACGGCACGCAGTTTATTTAAATATCAATAACTTGCTGGCCACATAATTCAGTATGACCACCACCACATTCGATGCGATTTTGATCCACATATCCGGCAGATGCAGCACATCCACAAACAGATACATAATTGCCAGATCCAGCACACCGGTGGCAATCCGGCAGGAAACAAAAGAAATCATTTCCCTCATCGTCTCTTTGAATCCGCCTGACCGGCTCTCAAATACCCAGATTTTATTTGTAATATAAGCAAACAGGACCGAAACCGCCCAGGCAACGCATGTGCCCGGCACAGTTTTCATGGCCAGAGGGTGGGCGCACACATAATAAACGATAATATTAACCAGAGTGGTACATACGCCAAATACAAGATATAAAATAACCTCTTTATACCGGTTCCATAACTGCTGCATGAAAATACTCCTTTTAGTTTAATTGTACACAGCGGATTATCCGGAATCACTGCCTGACTCAGGAGCGTTTTCAGACACACTCCGTATTTTAATAATTTACCAGAAATCCGCAGTCCTTTTTCCGCTCCGGTCTGCCGGTCAGCGGTGAAATTTACAGCCGCCCTGTTCCTTCTGCCAGCAGCCTGTCATACGTTTCCCAGGAAAGAAATGATCCGCCCATACGCTCCAGATGCCCGGTATGGAACTGGCAGTCAATAAACAAAAACTGTTCCTGCTCCAGCAGCCTGGCAAAGGCAATCAGCGCCGCCTTGGAACCGTTTTCTTTTTCGGAATACATACTCTCTCCAAAAAAACACCGTCCGATAGAGACGCCATAAAAGCCTCCGGCCAGCTCTCCGTCTTCCAGTACTTCCGCCGCCACCGCATATCCCGCTTCATGCAGCCGCTGATAGGCGGCTTCCATTTCATCGGAAATCCAGGTGCCTTCCGTAAATTCCCGTTTGATTCTGCACCGGTGTACCGTATCCGCAAAATCCCGGTTTAAAACCAGGGTGAGACTGTGCTTTTTCATATATTTTTTCATGGAACGGGACACATGGATTTCTGAAGGAAAAATCACAAAACGCTCTTTGGGGCACCACCATAAAATTTCCTCGCCCGGATCATACCAGGGAAAGATTCCATGCATATAAGCCAGCAAAAGCCGTTCCACCCGCAAATCGCCCCCGATGGCCAGAAGCCCGTCTGATCTGGCGTACACCGGGTCGGGAAACGATATTTCATATTTATTTAAATCAAAGACCGGCATACGGCTCCTCCTTATTTTACGGATGGATAAAACAGGTCACGAAACTGTTTTCACGTCCTGATCCGGCTGTATCATGACAAATCCGTCCTCCGAAGCCGTCAGCCGGCAGGTCCCGCCCTGTTTCAGGGCGCCAAACAGTATTTCATCCACCAGCAGCGGCTTGATTTCTCCCTGTATGACCCGCTCAATCTCCCTGGCTCCGAATTCAGTGCTGATTCCCTTTGTTTTTACCAGTTTTTGCGCAGCCTTGTCAAAAGACAGTTTTACCTTCCGGCGCAGAAGCATTTCTTTTAACTGCTCCAGTTTTTTCCTGACAATGCGGTCCGCCATTTCTTCATTCATACCGTGAAAAACCACCGTTTTGTTCAGACGGTTGCGAAACTCCGGCTGGAAAATCCGTTTCACTTCTTCCATGACAGCGTCCTCATTAATATCCTGTCCGAGAAATCCGATGCCGTGCCGTCCGATCCGGCTGGCTCCCGCATTGGAAGTCATAATAATGACCACATTTCTAAAATCCGCTTTCCTGCCCTGGTTGTCCGTAAGGGTGGCGTAATCCATTACCTGCAGCAGAATATTATAAATATCCCCGTGGGCCTTTTCGATTTCATCCAGCAGAAGTACCGCATGAGGATGCTTTCTTATTTCTTCGGTCAGAAGACCGCCTTCCTCGTAACCCACATATCCTGCCGGCGCACCGATCAGCTTGGCCACCGCATGTTTTTCCTCATACTCACTCATATCAAAACGGATCAGCCGGATACCCAGTTCCTTTGCCAGGGTTCTGGCAATTTCCGTCTTACCCACGCCTGTAGGCCCTACAAACAGCAGGCTGGCTAACGGTTTGCCCTCTTCCAGCAGACCGGCTCTTGAAAACTTCACTGCGTTTACCACCTGGGCAATTGCCTCGTCCTGTCCAAAGACACTGCTTTTGAGCCGCTCTTCCAGCGTCGCCAGCGTCTTTATTTCATCGTTTTCCACTACCTGTTTCGGAATATTACATGTTTTGGACAAAATTTCATCAATCAGGCTTTTACTTACAGTCTGTCTTTTTTTGTTCTGGGGATGCAGACGCCGGTACGCACCGGCTTCGTCGATCAGGTCTATGGCCTTGTCCGGCAGATATCGTTCGTTTATATACTTAGCGCTCATTTCCACCGCATACTCCAGTACGCCTTTTTCAAACCTGACGCCATGAAATGTCTCGTACGTCTTTTTTAGTCCTTCCAGAATCCGGACACTGTCAGAAATGTCCGGTTCGCTGATATCTATATTCTGAAAGCGGCGCACCAGGCTCTTGCTTTTTTCAAAATATTTTTTATATTCTCCATAGGTGGTGGCGCCGATAAAGCGGACATGTCCCTCCGCCAGATAGGGTTTTAACATATTGGAAATATCAAAGCTGCCGCCATTGGTAGCGCCGGCGCCTACGATATTGTGAATCTCATCCATATATACAACCGGCTTTTCTTCTGCGCTGATACTGTCCATCACTTTTTTAAACCGCTTCTCAAAGTCGCCCCGGTACTGTGTGCCTGCCAGCAGACTGCCCAGATCCAGGGAAAATACTTTCGCTCCCAGCAATGGCGCCGGCACCTTTCCCTGATTCAGCAGCTGGGCCAGCCCATATACAATGGCTGTCTTTCCAACGCCCGGTTCCCCGATATGAAGCGGATTATTTTTTTCTTTCCGGCACAAAATCTGCATCGTCCGCTCCAGTTCCTCTTTCCGGCCGATCAGCGGATTGTGCCTGTCCGTCTCTTCATTTAAGCAGACGGCGTACTGCTGCCAGTAGCTGCTGTAGCTGTCCGTCTCTTTTTCCTCATCCTCTTCATACTCCTGCAGGCTGTCTTTCAGTTCCTCTGAAACCATGGCCATTTCCTGTAAAAGATCCGCTTTTTCCACGCCCTGTCTGCGCATGAAATAAACGGCGTAGCTTTCCTCCAGTTCATAGACCGCATGAAGCACATGTTTTAGTTCCACCACCTCATTGCCGCTGTTGGAAGCCGATTCACATGCGTGGAGAAACATTTCCCCCATACCCCTGGAAAATTCCGGTTCATTCTGTGTATCATCTTCCAGGGAGTCCATATATTCATGGAGATAAGTTCCCAGACTGTCATCCAGCTCACTAATTCTCCCGCCGCAGTTTTCAAATGCCTGCGCAAACAGCCTGTTTTCACAGACGATAAGCATAAACAGCTCCGGCGTCATATATTCATAATGCTCGCATTTTGCCAGCATATATACATCGCTGATCATTTTCTGTAGTTCACCCGACAGATGCATCCTCATGCCTCCTCCGCTGTCAGCCGGAACGGAAAGTCTTCCTGCTTTGCCCGTTCTGTGGCTTCATATATCTTTGTCATCGCAATATCAAAAGGATACACGCCAACCGCAGCCATGCCGCTCTGGTGTACCCGCATCATCAGACGCTCCGCTTCACTTTGATTTTTGTGAAAGATATCTATCAGAATTTCGACGACAAACTCCATGGTAGTAAAATCATCATTATGCATCATCACCCGGTAATGCTTTGGTTCTTTCAGGCGTGTTCTGACTTTTTCTTTTGTTTTCCCTTTTACGGACATAGCTGTTTACCTCACATTTTCTGAATGGATTACACGCTCTGACGTGCATCCCGGACATTATATTCTCTTTCTCCTATATACTATAGTCTCTGGCCGTGGAGATTGCAAGCATTAATAAAAATAAAGCGCCCCCAAACAGTAAAAACAGTTATTATCTGATTTTCGTGATCTGTTTCATTGTATTTCAGGGACAGATACCGGTCTGTGAAAGTGCGGGTAACATAACAAAAAGGTCTGATTCCCGCAAACCAGACCTTTCTGAGCGTATATTTAACTGATGCCGCTACTCTTCTTCGTTCAGCTTTCCCAGCCGTATCGCCTGGTCTGCGGCAATGCAGGCGTCCAGGATCTCCTGGATATCCCCGTTCATAATCTTATCCAGTTTGTACAGCGTCAGATTAATCCGGTGATCAGTTACCCGGCCCTGCGGAAAATTATAGGTACGTATCTTCTCCGAACGGTCGCCGGTACCAATCTGGCTGCGGCGTGCCGCCGATTCTGCGTCCTGCTGCTTTTGCAGTTCCAGATCGTACAGTTTGGCACGTAACAGCGCAAACGCTTTCTCTTTATTCTGCAGCTGGGACTTTTCTGTCTGACTGTAAATAACAATTCCCGTAGGATAATGGGTCAGACGCACCGCCGAATCCGTCGTATTGACACACTGTCCGCCGTTGCCGGATGCCCGCATGACATCAATGCGGATATCTTTTTCTTCGATCTGAACGTCTACTTCTTCTGCTTCCGGCATAACAGCCACCGTAATCGTGGACGTATGAATGCGGCCCTGGGATTCTGTTTCCGGTACCCGCTGTACACGGTGCACACCGGACTCATATTTCAGTCTGGAATAGGCTCCCTGCCCGGTTACCATAAAGTTTACAGACTTCATGCCTCCGATTCCGATTTCTTCTATTTCCAGTGTCTCTATTTTCCAGCGCTGGCTCTCCGCATAATGTACGTACATCCGGTAAACTTCCGCAGCAAACAAAGCAGCCTCATCCCCGCCGGCGCCGGCACGGATTTCCACAATCACATTTTTTTCATCGTTTGGATCTTTTGGCAGCAGCAGGATTTTCAGCTGGTTTTCCAGCTGTTCCGCTTCGTTTCTGGCTGTGTTCAGCTCTTCTTTTGCCAGCTCCCTCATCTCTTCGTCAGACTCCTCATCCAGCATGAGAAGGCTGTCGTCAATATTCTGTTTCGCCTGTTTATATTTTTGAAACGCTTCTACTATCGGCGCCAGGTCACTCTGCTCTTTCATCAGTCTGCGGAAACGGTTTGTGTCATTTGCCACGTCCGGCTCGCTGAGCTGATTCATGATTTCTTCATAACGAAGCACCAGATCTTCTAATCGGTCAAACATATCTTTCCTCCAATTTCCTGAACCTGTGTGAACACTTTCTTCCATATTAGTAGTTATTATTTCCGGGAGCAGTACCATTCCTGTACGGCTCCCGGAAATCCGTGCGGTTATGTGTAACTGATATGGATGCCGCTGTCCCGCCCGGGATTTATATACGTCCCTTTACGATCCGTTCATGACGTGCCAGATCCCTGATTACCGATACTTCCCGGTATCCGGCGGCACACATCATATTCGTTACCGCAGGCCCCTGGTCATAACCAATCTCCAGGTACAGATACCCGTCTTTATTCAGATAATCTTTACTCTGCGCCGTAATATGCCGGTAAAAATCCAGACCGTCCTCTCCGCCGTCCAGAGCCCCCACTGGTTCAAAATCACGCACTTCCGGCATCAGCTCCAGAATCTGCGGGCCCGGAATATAAGGCGGATTTGACACAATCAGATCAAACCGTTCGTTTATATTTTCATATAAGTTACTGCGCACCCAGTCGATTACCACTTCGTGCATCCTGCCATTTTCTTTTGCCACAAGAAGCGCCTGCTTGGAAATATCGCTTCCGGTGCAGGTCATTCCGGGAGCGTTTTTCATCAGGCTGATGGCTATACAGCCGGAACCGGTACACAGATCCAGTATTTTCATGCCCGGCTGACAGATTTTCAGCGCTTCTTCCACCAGCGACTCCGTATCCTGCCGCGGAATCAGCACGTTGGAATTGACTTTAAAATTCAGTCCCATAAATTCCTGTTCACCGGTAATATACTGCAGCGGAATCCGTTCCCCACGTTTGCGTATGGCAATCTCATATTCGGAATACTGTTCCGTCGTCATTTCATCATCCATATGGGAATAGTAAAAGGTACGGTTGATCTTACAGACCGTTTCCAGCAGCAGCCAGGCATCCAGCTTCGCCTCTTCCACGCCTGCAAGGGCCAGCACCCCGCTTCCCCATTCCATTGCTTTCCTATATGTCATGCAATTCCTCCAAATATGCTTTCCAGTCAAATACCGCTTCCACTGACGCAATCGCAACTTCAATCATACTGTCATCCGGTTCCCTGGTCGTAAACTTCTGCAATGCCAGTCCCGGCCGGCCTGGCAGGGACGCCAGCCAGCTGTCGCTTCTTCCCGCCAGCCGGATAAATTCGTAGGCAGTCGCAGCGATAAACGGAATCAGCAGCAGCCGGATCACAATCCGCAGGATACCGGAATCTGTCCGGATAAAAAGAAAAAAGACGATACTGATACACATTACGAGAAACAGGAAGCTGGTTCCACATCGTTTGTGGAGTCTGGAACTTTTGCGCACATTCTCCACTGTCAGTTCCATGCCATGCTCAATGCAGTTAATACATTTATGTTCTGCCCCATGATACATAAATACCCGCTGTATATCTTCCATACGGGAAATCAGAAGAATATAGGCAAAAAAGATGCCAAGACGCACGACGCCCTCCAGCAGGGCCAGCGCTATACGGGAAGAAATCAGACGCTGGAAGAAACCGGAGATAAAATAAGGAATCAGCATAAAGATCACAATCGCCGCAAGAATGGATACTGCTACTGTACCTGTCAGCACCATGTCTTCTTTCTTTTTGTCTGTATTCTTTTTATCTGTATTCTTTTCTTTTACCTTATTTTCATCCTGCTTCTGTGCGTCTGTATTCTTACCAGTCTTTATTTCCACACTCCTGTCCGGTTCATCCTCTTCATAAAAAGCAGCCGAATACATCAGTGTCTTCATCCCCAGGAACAGGGAATCTGTAAAATTGACAATTCCACGTACGAACGGAATATGATCCACTTTTGCCTCTGGCAGCAGGCCGCTGTATTCCCCGGTATCCACGATTACTTCCCCGTCTGGTTTTCGGACCGCAACCGCATAGCGCTTGCCGTTTTTCATCATAACGCCTTCCATGACAGCCTGGCCGCCTATACCGGAATATCCCATATCTCCTCCATTCCTCTACATGTCTGTAACGCATTCTGGCACGGTACTCTGGAAAAACCAGAAAGACACGCTCCCGGAGCTGTACGGATACAGTCAATACGTATCCCGTACTGCCGGATACGACTGCGGCGGGCTGCCGCAGCAGCATCTTTTCCAACTGCGCCGGACAGTCTCTCCAGAATGTTTTTCTTTTCCGGAAAAATGATCTTTCTTATAGCATAATGAACGGTCCGCTATTGACGGGATTCACCGCCTGCGGAGGACTGCCGGTAAAACATCTTTTCCTCCGGCCCGGGGTGATCGCCAAGAGGTTTTCTTTTATTTTGAAAGAAAACTCATCTTTCCTATCGCATAAAAAAGTATCCGGCATTGCCGGATACTCCGTCTGCGGCGGGCTGCGCACAGGCAGCTTTTTTCCGCCGCATGACGGTCCCCCGGAAATTTTTACTATAACAAACCGGTCTTTCCCAGAACGTGTTTGAAAAATCATTCCCGTAAACTGCACGCCCCGCTTTGTCTCTTGAAGGGCATAATATGCCCTGAACGACATGATACAGAGAATTTATCCAAAATTTAGTCAGCATAACCCGCTATTCCAAAAAAGTATGATACTGTCTGCCTCTTTGGGTATGACTCCCGGACTGGAAATAAATTTTCCATTTATGCTCTTTGGATACAGCTCACGGAAAGCATTTTTCTAACACGCTCTGACATAGTGAAAAAGGTTGAGATTTCTCAACCTCAACCTTTCCTGTCACAGTTCCTGTTTTATTTCATGCCATATCTCTTATTGAACTGCTCAATACGTCCACGGGCCTGGCTTGCCTTCTGCTGGCCTGTGTAGAACGGATGACACTTTGAGCAGACTTCAACATGAATTTCCTTTTTAGTGGAACCAGTTACAAATGTGTTGCCACAGTTGCATGTAACAGTTGCCTGGTAGTATTCCGGCTGGATATCTGTCTTCATTATTTTCACCTCGCATGTATCATAATAAAACTATTATCACACTTAATAATACTTGTACCAAAATCTACAGCTATATTATAGTAGCATATTCATATATCTTATGCAAGAGATTTTTAGAAAATTAATACAAAATATGTTGCCGTTCCGCCCGGGGTCTGCCATCACACAGCAACGTCCATACCCCGCAGGTCATATTATAAGCAGACATTCATCAGACCGGGAGTAAATCCGGCTCCTTCCAGAGGCGGCTTCCGCTACCGTTCTGCCAGATGTCCCCTGGTACATGTTTGAAAAATCATTCCTGTCATCCGCACTCCCCACCTTTGTACCCTGAAGGGCATGATATACCCTGAAGGGCATGATATACCCTGAAGGGCATGATATACCCTGAAGAGCATCTCACAAAAAGCCTTTTTCAAACACTCTTTGAAACTACAGCGAACAATGCCGGATCATAATGGTTATCTTTCATTTTTTATTATGGCAGCCGGCAGATATCCGCATATTCCGGACGCCGGGGAAAGATGTGCTGCCGCTGCTGCGGAAAGCTGGCCCACCGGCAGGAGCAGCCCCTTTCCCCGGCTGTTTCCGGCAGTATCCGTTTGTCTGCCCTGTCTTCCCCGCACATATTCGTCAGACAATATAGCCGTGTGCGGGATAGTATCCGGGGTAATTTCCGGAAAACCATATGTAACTGCGGCCGGGGGAAAAATGCTGCCAGACGCAGCACGACGCAGGCGGAGTATCCGGCTTCGCCGGATACTTTTTATAATACCCTGCGTTTTTTCACCAGCTGGATATATTCTCTGTTATTGCCTGTATGGGAGAACATATTCAGGATATTCTCCACTGCCTCATCTGTTTTCATGCCGTTAATGCCTTTACGCATAATGTCCACGGCTTCCCGCTCTTCCCGGTCCAGCAGCAGATCTTCCCGGCGGGTGCCGGATTTCACAATATCAATTGCAGGAAATACACGTTTTTCAGACAGCTTGCGGTCCAGCACAAGCTCCATATTACCGGTTCCTTTAAATTCTTCGTATATCACATCATCCATTTTACTGCCTGTATCCACCAGGGCTGTGGCGAGTACCGTAAGACTGCCGCCTCCCCGCATATTTCTGGCTGCGCCAAAGAAACGTTTTGGCATATGCAGCGCCGCCGGATCAAGACCACCGGACAGTGTACGCCCGCTTGGCGGAACCGTAAGGTTGTACGCCCTGGCCAGACGTGTAATGCTGTCCAGCAAAATCATAACATCCCGTTTATGTTCAACCAGACGCTTGGCCCGCTCGATGACCATTTCCGACACCCGCTTATGATGCTCTGGCAGTTCATCAAATGTAGAATAAATAACTTCCACATTTTCCCCTTCGATGGCTTCCTTAATGTCTGTCACTTCTTCCGGACGTTCATCAATGAGCAGTATGATCAGATGTATTTCCGGATTGTTTAATTTAATGGCTTTTGCCACCTGTTTTAACAGGGTAGTCTTACCTGCTTTTGGTGGGGATACGATCATGCCACGCTGTCCCTTGCCGATCGGGGATACCAGATCCACAATCCGCATGGATGTGGCGGAACGTTTGGTTTCCAGCCGCAGTCTCTCATTTGGAAAAATCGGGGTAAGGTCTTCAAAATTCTTACGCTGGGCCACAACGGAAGGATGATATCCGTTTATTGTGGTGATATATAATAGTGCGCTGAATTTCTCCCCCTGGGTTTTGATTCTGGTATTTCCCCGGATAATGTCTCCGGTTTTCAGCCCGAAACGGCGGATCTGGGAAGGCGACACATAGACGTCCTGTTCACCCGGCAGATAATTTTCACACCGGATAAACCCATAGCCGTCCGGCATGACTTCCAGAATCCCGTTTGCGGTAATTCCGCTGTCCAGCTCTGAATTTATCTCATCCCTGCCTTCACCGTTCTCCTGCCTGCGGCTTTTGGATTCACGCATATTCTGATTCTGCTGTACTTCCTGTCTGTCAGGCCGTTCGTTCGCTCCGCCCCGCTCCGGACGGTCGGTCTGTCCGCCCCGCTCCTGTCTTCCGGCCCATCCGCTTCTGTCCGGACGCTCCGTTTTCTCTGCCCTGTCCGGACGGTCGGTCTTCTCTGACTGTTCCTGACGGTCGCTATTTTCTGACGGCTCCTGTCTGCCAGCCTTTTCTGCCGGTTCCGCCGCCTGTGCCTTTTCTGTTTTGACAGGGATATCTGCTTTATCCTGCCGGCCGGATGTTACTTCCGGTTCCTGTCCACTGTCTTCCTGATTCCGGGTTCCGTCAGAATCCGCCCCGGTTTTCATCTGCCCGTTCTGCTCTTTGAGCTTTTCATCTTCTTCAACCATACGGTTGATTAAATCTGCTTTCTTTAATGCGGTGATGCCTCTTAACCCACGTGCTTTTGCCAGTTCCCGAAGCACCGCCAAAGATAATGTCTCATATTTTTCTCTCATGAACATACTCCTATTCTTATCACTATAAAATACAGCCGGTTCTGCATATCCTCCATATACAGCAGCGGCATATTCTCCTGTACAAACAGTTATCGCCAGAACACCCTTACAAAACCGGCACCAGTATGGCACCAGCTATATCGAAAAAATGTCAGACCACACCACCTGTATTTTTCAGGAAAAATCCTCCGGCACACATATGCCGGATTTTCCATCCATAATAACCAGGAGTTTAACTTTTTCTGACCCCGTATATCACTATTTATAATTACCGGCCGCCGCCACCAGACACAGGCAGCGACGCACCCCACAATGTTCTGGAAATCGCTAAAACACGGTCTCATGCTGTAAAACTCAGGATTCTGTTGCAAAAACGCATGAAAACACCTCGGGAATAGTCGGTGTGAATAAATTTATTATACACTATTATTCCAGAAATAGGAAGACCTTTTTCCTGATTTTAAAATTCCGTGAAAAGATACCGGACGCCTGATCCTGATAAAGTAAAATAGTCTGTCGCTTTTGTATATGATCTGCTTAGCGCCACAGCTCCTGCGCCTGGTGCTACAGCGAACAATACCTGATATTGCATGGTTATCTGCTATTTCGTACTTCACCGGATACGGTTATCCCGCCTGACAGGATACGATGTGCCCGGCTGACAGGAATGATATGCGGATACTGCCGGAAACAGCCGGAGCAGGAGCAGCACGCCTTTCCCCGGCGTCTGGAATATGCGCTTATCTTCCGGACGACAGCATGAAAAAACGGCAGATCACCATGCATGATCCGGTATTGTTTGTAGTGCCAGAGTGTGTTTGAAACATGCTTTTCGTGAGATGTACCCTGAAGGACATGATAGATATCCCCTGAAGGACATGATAGATATCCCCTGAAACATATGGAATTCAAAAAACCCTGCGATTCCTGCCCGGAAGGCGGTTTGTGCTTTACAAGTAAAACGTCCTGTAAAACACGAACCGCCCCCTGTATCAGGGGGCGGTCACCGTGTTTATTTAATTTTCACACTCTTCTTAGCGCTGTACTTCGTATAAACTTTCTTTCCGTCTATGGTTTTATAAGCCCTTACCCGGAAGTAGTATTTCTTTCCACTCTCTAATTTCTTAACAGTTTTAGTAGTAGAAGTAAAAGTTACTTTCGACGCTTTTTTCCATTTTGCGTTATCCGCATACTGCAGCTGGTATCCTTCTGCGCCTTCTGTTTTTTCTACTTTTACTTTTGCCTGTTTTTTCTTCGGGCTCTTTACGCTCTTAACCGTAACAACAGATTTCCGGAACTGTTCTGTTGTATCCACAGCCGCCGGACGGGCGATTCCTGTCTGGGACGTGGTTTCTGATCCGGTTAACGTATTCTGGTATAACAGATAATACGCTGAAGCTGACCAGCTGAAGTTCTTTGTATGCAGACCTTCGCCGGTAAGCGGATTATAATTTTCACGGATTGGTCCGTCTCCCAGCAGTCCTTCCGCATTGTCAAACAGTGCTTTTGCCATTTCTTTTGCCTGTTCGTTGTAGCCGTAGTTCTGCAGCGCCTCTACGCCATACAGTGCCTGATCCAGCCAGACCGGTCCTCTCCAGTAACGGGAAGCCTCGAATTTACTATTGTCTTTGGAAGCGGTCGGGAACGGAACTTTTAAGTTAAATTTCTCCGGATCCACCATATTTTCCATAACTTTCTCTGCCTGTTCCTCTGTAGCCAGATTTGCCCACAGCGGCAGCCAGCCTTCCGTTCCTTTTCCACGGTTTACAAGCAGTTTTTTCTCTTTGCCATCCTGGCTCGTCTGCAGATCATAGTAAAAACCGGTTTTTTCATCAAACATGTTCGCATTGATGTAATTTCCTACTTTTTTTGCTTCTTCTTCATATTTCTTTGCGTCTTCACTGTTGCCCAGTTCTTCCGCCATGGATTTTAAAAATCCTTTTTCCGCATACAGATAAGCGTTTAAATCCACAGATTCCTGGTTAATGGAGTAACCAACCACTTTGCCTGAAGCATCTTTATTCTCAAAAACTTTCACGCCGGTATCATCCGCTCCGCTGCCTTCCTGGTCAAATCTGGTAGCATTGTCCATACCGCTTTCCCAGGCTGCCGCTTCGATGACAGCCGCATCATCCACAACCGGATTTCCGTTCTCATCTTTTACAAGTTCGTATTCCCCTTCGCTGGTTTCCACCATGCTGTAATGGGCGTCGTGTACCATGGCGCCGTATTCCGCAATGCCGTTCTGGTCTGTATCACGGTTTGTGTACCACCAGTTATGGTAAGCTGCTAATTTTGGATACATTTCTTTTAGGAATTCAATATCTTTGGTCTCTTTATAAACGTTCCATACAGACCAGGCTGCCAGCGGCGGTTTGGAGTTCCGCTCGTTCCAGTTTCCGCCGTCTCCGCCTCTGGAGCTGTCCTGATTATAGAAGATGCAGTCTATAATCGTACCTGCGTCCTGCGGCCGTACCGTATCACTGGCGGATATCTGATAATCAAACAGCGCACGGATATTGTCCTGTGCCAGCGGACCGTTAAAACGGGCGGTTGCCACTGCCTGCTTCCAGGAATCCCAGGCCCACATACCTACAAACCATTTATAAGATATGGAAGGAACCACGCCGTCATGTTTTAATGCGCCGGCAGCGCTCTGCCAGTTGGTTGTCAGTGTCTCGATAGCTTTGACAACAGCGTTTTTATAACTTTTATCCGCTGTATTTTCCCGTCCGCCAAAAGTCTTGTCCAGGTACCCCTGCCAGCGGGCTGTATTTTCATCGAAATATTTCTGCGGACTGGCAAAAATCCCGCTGTTTGCGGCAAGTTCTTTTTCTTCTTCCGCCGCTGTAAATGTAAAGCTCTGGGTCTGACAGGTGGAAAATGATTCCCCGCCTTTGATAATGACCTCTTCGTTCATTTCGGATACGTAAGACATTGCGTCTTCCGCCACGGTAGTAGTAACCGCTTTGTCAAATACAATATTAAAACGGTTTTCTGCTTTTGTCAGGTAATTCCAGGTATTGCGCACATCTTTAAACTGTACTTCAATCCCCCCGTCTGTGGCAGAAATGCCTGTCTGCAGCTCTGTGGATTTTCCTGTTTTGCCAAAAATTTTACCTGTCCATTTCAGCTTTAATCCAAGGTCTTCTGTCTGCGTATTTTCAATGGTTGTCCGGATTAACGCTGTACGGTCTGACACAAAAATCAGTTCCAGGGACAGGTTAAACTTTTCCATCTGGTAAGTCTGTACCAGTCTGCCCGGATAGTAGTTCTGTTCCGTCTTCGCTTCATCCAGGGCTGTCAGGTCGTATACCGTCCCGTCCTTATCCGTGATTTCCAGCCTGCTCACCGCATCCGATAAATTCAGCGGGTATTCCTCCGCAATGACCACCGGTCCCGCAAACCCACCATAAAGCTGCTTTGCGTCTTTGTCATGCAGATAGTACGCATGCCAGGCTCCCATATCAGAAAAGTTGTTAAATTTGTTGGTACTGTAATCGCCATAAATCTCTTCATCAGGCGTTGCCGTAATATCCAGTACATTGGCGTAATCCTCAATTTTATCTGCGCCAGACACAGTTTCCGCATAAACCGGCACTGCCGCTACTGGATGAACCGCTCCTATTACCAGCGTCGTGGCACATACGCCGCTGATAAAATTTTTCCATAAAGTTTTCTTCATTAAAATAGTTCCTCCTCCATTTCTGTTATCTGCCACCCGGCCTCTCGTCTGTGGCCAAAACCGGACGGATGCACCTGTCACCCGGTTCTTTTCATAATTCCTCCTTTCTCTGCCGGAATATGTGGATATTATACCATAGCGCCTCTGGGATAACAATGAATAATTTGTAAAATTTAACAAAAATATTAATATTATTTTGCGATTTACTATTAATTTTATACAAAAGTAGTTTATCTCATTCTGACAGCCGTCTCTGTCAATCCTGTTCCAGTATATCCGCAATCCGCTTACAGGCAAACCCGTCCCCATATGGATTAGAGGCATGCGCCATAGCATCATAGGCGTCTTTTTGTTCCAGCAGTTCTTTAAAATTCTGGTAAATCACTTCTTCTTCTGTCCCTACCAGACGGAGTGTTCCCGCTGCGATGCCTTCCGGACGTTCTGTGGTGTCCCGCATGACAAGAACCGGTTTTCCAAGGCCCGGAGCCTCCTCCTGGATACCGCCGCTGTCCGTCAGAATCAGATAACTCCTGGCAAGAAAATTGTGAAAATCCAGTACGTCCAGTGGTTCAATCAGATGAATCCTGTCGCATGATCCCAGCTCCTGATCTGCGGTTTCCCTCACCAGTGGATTCATATGAACCGGATAAACGGCTTTTACATCCTCGTGTTCTTCCAGAATCCTGCGGATTGCCCGGAACATCTGGTGCATGGGCGTTCCCAGGTTTTCCCTGCGGTGTGCGGTAATCAGAATCAGCCTGCTGTCTTTTGCCCACTCCAGCTGGGGATGAGAATAATTTTTGCGCACAGTCGTCTTTAATGCGTCAATGGCCGTATTTCCTGTCACGTAAACGGATTCTTTCTGTTTGCCTTCCTGCAGCAGGTTGTCCCTGGATATTTCTGTAGGCGCAAAATGATATTTCGCAATAATCCCCACAGCCTGCCTGTTGAACTCTTCCGGATACGGGGAATAGATCTGATAGGTTCGCAGCCCGGCCTCCACATGGCCCACCGGAATCTGTAAATAAAAGCAGGCCAGCGCTGTCACAAAAGTAGTGGACGTATCGCCATGAACCAGAACCACCTGTGGATTTACTTCCTCCAGCACCGCCCTGATCCGCTCCAGTATACTGACTGTTACATCAAACAGCGTCTGATGCTCTTTCATAATGGAAAGATCATAATCCGGCGTCACATCAAACGCCTCCAGCACCTGGTCCAGCATCTGCCGGTGCTGGCCGGTGACGCAGACGATGGCTGTTATATTCTTTCTTGTGTTCAGTTCCTTTACAAGCGGGCACATTTTAATTGCTTCCGGTCTTGTGCCAAAGACCACCATGACTTTTTTAGACATGACTGTTCTCCTTTATATTCTGTTTATCTTCCAGCCAGCGGCAAACGTCAAAAAGCGTATGCGTTGTATCCCATACGCTTTCTGCCATCCGTTTCCATCCAGATTATGTCAGGGGCTTCTGCTTTTTATATTCTTTGTACACCCGTATAATCTCTTCCTCGCTTCTTTCATACTTTGACGCCGCCATCTTTACCGCTTTTTCCGGCGCCGCTCCCAGTTCCATCGCTGTATCCATCACTGTCACGATGCCTTTTTCGATTCCCTTTTCCATGCCTTTTTCCATGCCTTTTTCCATGCCTTTTTCCATGCCTTTTTCCA
>CANRTU010000072.1 GCA_947642745.1 uncultured Eubacterium sp. | reverse complement strand
GAGAATAAGTCTATAGCTTGTTTTCTTTGCTATAAACTTATTATACGAGGAGGATATCGCATGAAAAAGATATTAAAAAATGAGTTAATAAAAATATTTGAAGCTCCAAAACCAGAACGAAAACGTATGTTTTTACGTCAGATAAACGTTCGGCCGGTGAGTATGGCAGATATGATATACACACAGATTTCATATATTTCAAAGTTGGAATGGCTGCTGTCCGCACTGGTGTGCGGCGTAACCGTCTGGATGAGCTGGTTTTTAAAGACAGCTGCCTTTGGCGTGGTACTGGCGCTGATGCCGTTTCTGGCAGTGGCCTGTGTGTCAGAGAGTGTCCGTTCCGTAATTTATGGAATGGATGAACTGGAAATGACCACACGGTTTTCTTTAAAAAGTATTGTACTGGCACGTATGGCAATTGTCGGGACTGAAAACCTGGCTCTGGCGCTGCTGCTGTCCTGGGTTACACAGGGAGGACTGTTCTGGACGATATATCTGCTGGCGCCTTATCTGATAACAGCATACGGGAGCCTGTTTATCGTAAGAAAAGTCAGCAGCAGGGATGGAATTTATATTTGTATGATATTTTCTATTATTGTAAGCCTGGGAGTTAGTCTGGGAAGCATAAGATATATATGGATCTATCAGGAACAGTTTCAGGTATTGTGGATGGCATTCGTCGTCATGCTGGCAGCCATGAGTTTTAGAGAAGGCAGACAGCTGTTAAACGTGACAGGTTATTGTTAATAAATTTATATTTATAATTAATCCAGTATGCCGTTACAGACACAAATCTATAAGAAAAGAGTTGTATTTTATTAAGTACAGGTTAAAGATTGGAGGAAATATGGAATTAATTGTGGATCGTCTGACAAAACAATATAAAAATAAAATAGCCGCAGACCGGATTTCTTTCCGGTTTCATAAAGGAGTGTACGGGCTGCTGGGAGGGAACGGGGCTGGAAAGACCACATTCATGCGGATGATTTGTGGAATTCTGACGCCCACAGGCGGTGAAGTTAAGTATGACGGCATGGATGTGAATACAGAGCAGTATCGGAGCAGGCTGGGCTACCTGCCTCAGGATTTTGGATATTATCCGGAATTTACGGGAATGGATTTTATGATGTATATGGCTGCATTAAAAGGATTTGGAAAAAAAGAAGCGTCCAGAAGATGCTGGAAGATACTGGAACTGGTATCTTTAAAGGAGGTGGCTGAAAAGAAAATAAAAACTTATTCAGGCGGAATGAAACAGCGGCTGGGAATCGGGCAGGCATTATTAAATGATCCTGAAATATTAATTCTGGATGAGCCTACAGCAGGGCTGGATCCAAAAGAACGTGTCAGGTTCCGCAATCTGATCGCAGAGCTTGGTAAAGAAAGTATTGTAATTTTATCTACCCACATTGTGTCTGACGTAGAACATATTGCAGATCATATTTTAATGATGAAAGACGGGCAGCTGATTTTCCATGGCGCAAAGGATGATATTAAAGAAGATCTGGAACAGTTTTACCTGGATAATTTTGCGGATGAAACATAATACAGTCAGGAGGACAAAAATGAATCAGTTTAACAGATTATTATATTTCGAATGGAAAAAGATATGGAAACATAAAAGTATATGGATTACGCTTGGAATTTTAATTGCTTTTTATTTTATTCTCCAGAGTCCGTATATTTTTGGAAATACAACTATTAATGACACTGTTCTTGAAACCCGTCTGGAGGGCATCCGGAAAGATGCGCAGTATGGACGCAGGCTGTCTGGAAGAAAAATTGACGACAGTCTGTTGCAGGAGATGCAGAAGGCATATAACAAATTTGTGGATGAAGAAGATTCTGATTACATGCTGGATGAAGAATACCAGACAACAGTAAGGCCATATCACCTGCTGAATAAGACGCTGAAAAATATGCTCTGGGAATCCGGCATTAATCCGCAGAAAATATCGGCGCAGCAGTTTTATGATACAAGAACTGTGCTGATATCTGAAAAGTGGGACAGATACAGACTGACCAGTACAGAGAAAGCATACTGGCAGGAGAAAGAAGACCGTCTGAACAAACCATTCACTTATCAGTATGCGGAGGGATATGATTATCTGGTCAGTATGTCCGGTATTTATATGGTATGCATGCTGGCTACTTTTCTGTCCGCAATTTGTCTGGTAACTGTATTTACAGAAGAACATGGCAGAAAGACAGATCAGATGATATTGTGCAGCCGGATGGGCAGGACGCAGATTTACTATGCCAAAATAGCCGCAGGAACATTAAGTGCGCTTCTGGCTGCTGGGATACTGTATTTAATAGCTGTGATGATTGCTTTCTTCACATATGGAGCCGATGGATTTTCTGCGCAGATCCAGCTGTCCTCAGGTACTGTTTCAGATGGGTTTACGGTTGGACAGGTATTCTTAATGATGTCTGGTATTTTATTTTTATCTGTGATAATGACCGGGATATTTACAATGGTGCTGTCAGAAATTACAAAAAGCGGCGTTGCTGCCATGGCGGTGGTCATAGGCATATTATTCGGGGCCAGAATGATTTCCATACCGGAAGGATTGCGGGTACTTTCACAGCTATGGAATTATATCCCCATTAACCTGCTCAAGTCCGATGCGGGTTTTCAGGATTTACGTCTGGTTTCATTATTTGGATTAAATTTCAGATCATGGGAGATTTCAATCATATTATATATATTTTTAATTATAATATTAGTAATTGCCGGTAAAAAAATATACTGTGGATACCAGGTGGGCGGAAGGTGAGAATGGCATGTCGTAAGTATGGACTATGTGGATCATGTACAAAATACCTGATGATTTTAGATTCTTTTTCCTTGCAAATTATAAATGCTCATATTATAATGGCAATAGTATCGTTGTGAAGCATAAGCAATCCGTACCATGCGGAATGCAGAAAGGATGGGCAATTATGGATATATTTGATAAATTAGGTGACACCCTGATCTCTGTATCGAAAGATGCAACCCAGAAGGCAAAGGATCTTTCAGAACTGGCAAGACTCCGTATGGAAATCCGTTCGAAAGAAGAAGATATGAACCAGTTGTACCAGCAGATCGGAAAAGATTATTATGCCGCACATAAAGATGACGAACAGCCGGAATTTGAACAGATTATATTGATGAAGAATACAGAAAAAGTACTGGATGACTTAAAACAGCAGCTGGGTCAGATCAAAGGCATGCAGAAATGTCCGCAATGCGGCAATGAGATGTCTCTGGAAGCAGACTATTGCAGTAAATGCGGCGCTAAGCTGAATATATTTGAAGAAGAATGACTGGAAAAGAGTACAGCAGGGAAAGGTTATAGAAAATTTATGAGCAGCAAAGGTAAATATTACATCACAACAGCCATTACCTACACATCAGGGAAACCGCATATTGGAAATACCTATGAAATTGTGCTGGCAGATGCGATTGCACGGTTTAAAAGGCAGGAGGGCTACGAAGTATTTTTCCAGACCGGAACAGACGAACACGGCCAGAAAATTGAATTAAAGGCGCAGGAAGCGGGGATTACGCCGAAGGAATTTGTGGATCAGGTGGCGGAAGAAGTAAAACGCATGTGGGATCTGATGAACTGTTCCTATGACAAGTTTATACGTACTACGGACGACAACCACCAGAAGCAGGTACAGAAGATTTTCAGAAAGCTGTATGATAAGGGCGATATATACAAAGGTTCTTATGAGGGACTTTATTGTACGCCTTGTGAGTCTTTCTGGACGGAATCACAGCTGGTGGACGGTAAATGTCCGGATTGCGGACGGGAAGTCAGACCGGCGAAAGAAGAGGCGTATTTTTTCAAAATGAGCAAATATGCGGACCAGCTGATCAGGCATATCAATGAGCATCCGGAATTTATCCAGCCTGTTTCCAGGAAAAATGAAATGATGAATAATTTTCTGCTGCCGGGCCTGCAGGATCTGTGTGTTTCCAGAACTTCTTTCAAGTGGGGCATTCCGGTGAATTTTGATGATAAACATGTCATTTATGTATGGCTGGATGCGCTTACAAACTATATTACCGGTATCGGGTATGATTGTGACGGAAATTCTGCTGATTTATTTCATCAGTACTGGCCCGCGGATCTGCATCTGATTGGCAAAGATATTATCCGTTTTCACACTATATACTGGCCGATCTTTCTGATGGCGCTGGATCTGCCGCTGCCAAAGCAGATATTCGGACATCCGTGGCTGCTGCAGGGTGAAGGCAAAATGAGCAAATCCAGGGGAAATGTACTGTATGCGGACGAACTGGCTGATTTCTTTGGCGTGGACGCAGTGCGCTACTTTGTGCTTCATGAGATGCCATTTGATAATGACGGTCTGATTTCCTGGGAATTACTGGTGGAGCGGTTAAATTCTGACCTGGCTAATACTCTTGGAAATCTGGTAAACCGTACGATATCCATGAGCAATAAATATTTTGGCGGAGTGGTGGCGTCTACCGGAGTAGCCGGGGAAATGGACGCTGACCTGAAAGCTGTCGTAACCGCAGCGGCTGGAAAGGTTTCCGCAAAAATGGCGGATCTGCGTGTTGCGGACGCCATGACAGAAATTTTTAATATTTTCAAACGGTGCAATAAATATATAGATGAAACAACTCCGTGGATACTGGCAAAAGACGATGCGCAGAAAGCCCGTCTGTCAGAAGTTATGTATAATCTGACAGAAGGTATTACAACTGGTGCGTCTTTATTGAAAAGTTTTATGCCGGAAACAGCGGATAAGATTTTCAGACAGTTAAATACAATCGAAACTGAGTATGACCAGTTGTCCTCATTTGGCAGCTATGTCAGTGGTACAAAAGTAACAGAGAAGCCGGAGATTCTGTTCGCACGTCTGGACCTTTCTGAAGTAATGGAGAAGGTGAACGCACTTCATCCGCCTGTAGAAGATGAACAGAAGGCTTCTGAAGCAGATGAGCCTGTGGTGGATATTGAGCCAAAAGCTGAGATTACATTTGATGAATTTGAAAAAATGCAGTTCCAGGTCGGTGAAATTATTGAGTGTAAAGCGGTAGAGAAATCTAAAAAACTGCTCTGCTCCCAGGTGAAAATCGGCAGTCAGGTAAAACAGATTGTATCCGGTATCCGTAAATATTACCAGCCGGAAGAAATGGTGGGTAAGAAAGTCATGGTTCTGGTAAATTTAAAACCTGCGAAGCTGTCGGGTGTATTATCAGAAGGAATGCTGCTGTGTGCGGAAGATGAAAACGGAGAGCTTTCCCTGATGACGCCGGAAAAGCCAATGCCGGCTGGAGCGGAAATTTGTTAAAAAGTATCAGAAAATATAATTATTATTTGAAAATCCCGGTATGGAATGTGCCGGGATTTTCATCATGAAAAGACAGTTTTGTGAAAGGTTATAAGGAGCTGAAATGATATTTGAAACACATGCGCACTACGAAGACAAAAGATTTGATCCGGACAGGGAAGAGCTGTTTGCTTCCATGGCCGGACACGGAATCACAAAGATTGTAAATGTTGCTTCCACACTGGAAACTACAAAAAAAAGCATCGGATTTGCTGAAAAATATGATTTTATTTATGCTTCCATAGGCGTACATCCCAGTGAAATATCTGAATTAAATGAAGATTATATGGACTGGCTTTTTCAGCAGGCCGGACATCCGAAAGTAGTGGCCGTGGGGGAAACAGGTCTGGACTATTATTGGGAAAAAGATGAAGCGGTACGAAAGCAGCAGCGTTTCTGGTTTGAAAGGCAGCTGCGGCTGGCAAAGGAAACCGGTGTGCCTGTCATTATCCATTCCAGAGATGCGGCGGAAGATACACTGGATATTATGAGACAGGCACATGCCAGTCAGATTCCGGGTGTCATTCACTGCTTTTCCTATTCACCGGAAATCGCAATGGAATATGTCCGTATGGGCTATTATATCGGAGTCGGCGGTGTGGTTACGTTTAAAAATGCGAAAAAACTCAAAGAAACTGTAGCGACAGTTCCACTGGAGCGGATACTGCTGGAGACTGACTGTCCGTATATGGCGCCGGAACCATACCGTGGGAAACGCAATAGTTCCCTTTATCTTCCATATGTGGTCTCTGCGGTAGCGGAAATCAAAGGGATTACAGAACAGGAAGTAATTGAAACGACATTCCGGAACGCATGTGAGATGTACCGGATCAGCGATTAAAGTTAAATATAGTTATAACTGTATAAATCAGTGAAAGTGAAGGAAAAATATGGCAGATTTGGGAAGTCCGCAAAATACAATCCGTGTGTTACAAAAATATCAGTTCGCATTTCAGAAAAGATACGGGCAGAACTTTTTGATTGATACTCATGTGCTGAATAAAATTATTGATTCTGCCTGTATTTCAAAGGATGATTTCGTCCTGGAGATTGGTCCGGGAATCGGGACCCTGACCCAGTATTTATGCGAACATGCCGGTGCGGTTACGGCTGTGGAGATTGACCGCAACCTGATTCCTATACTTGAGGATACGTTACAGGATTATCATAATATTGAAATAGTAAATCAGGATATTATGAAAACGGATCTTAGCGGGCTGATTGGGGAACATAGCGGTGGCAGGCCGGTAAAAATTGTGGCCAACCTGCCATATTATATTACAACGCCAATTATAATGAAATTGTTTGAAACCCATGTGCCGGCAGAAAGTATTACTATTATGGTACAAAAAGAGGTGGCGGAACGTATGCAGGCCGGGCCAGGAACGAAAGACTATGGCGCTTTGTCCCTGGCAGTGCAGTATTATGCCAGACCAGAGATTGCGGCCCATGTTCCGCCTAACTGTTTTATGCCACGGCCTAAAGTGGGCAGTGCGGTTGTACGTCTGGATTGTTATTCTGAACCAGCCATACAGGTAAGAGATGAGGAACTGCTGTTTCGCCTGATTCGTGCGTCTTTTAACCAGCGCAGAAAGACCCTTGTCAATGGATTGAAATCTGATCCGGACATGTTATTATCCAAAGAACAGATACAGATGTGTATAGAAAAACTGGGAGTGCCCGTAAATGTGCGGGGTGAGAAGCTGATTCTGGAACAGTTTGCAAAACTGGCGGATCTCGTATATGAAGAACTCCATGATAGTACAGAAAACATTTCATGATGATAGATTATCATATTAATTTTAATTTTATTTATTTGTATATTTTTAATTAAAAATAATGCATGTTTTAGTTTTTGGGACATATAGTAATAACATGATGGAAAGACTAAAAACTATAATATCGCTTATAATAATAATTATATTTCTGCCATTTCTTGTTACCTTTGTGGTGCAGGGAGATTTTCTGAACCAGTCAGAACAGGAGGATACATCGGGTGAGTTGTCAGATCCTGATACAGAGCAGCTGGTGCTGATACTTGCCCATGAAATGCCTGTTTCATACGAAGAAGAAGCTTTGAAAGCCCAGGCAGTGATTGCCCGGACGAACCTGCTCTATGCCAGGGAAAAAGACGGAGCAGAACCGGAAAGTATCTCACGGGATGACATGAGAGAGCAGCTGGGAGCGGAAGAGTTTCAGAAATGTTACGAGCGTCTGAAAAGCTGTGTGGAAGATACGGTGGGAGAAGTTGTTTCTTACAAAAATAAAATCGTACAGCTGCCTTATCATTTTGCCAGTGCGGGAAAAACCAGAGACATAGGGGAGGTGGACGACGATGATTCCATGCCTTATCTGAAAGCGGCGGCCAGTGTGGACGATCTGCAGTCAGAGCGTTTTTTGAAAATCGAGTTTATAAGTAAAACCCAGTTTCGGAATAAGTTAAAGGAAGCATTTCCAGATCTGGAATTTCCGGAAAAAGATATTAACAAAATGGCGTCAGTCAGCCGGCGGGACAGTTCATCCTATGTACTGATCGTAGACTTGCCTGGACAGAAAGTAAGCGGGGAAGAAATCCGGAATGTGTTCTCATTAAACTCAGCCTGCTTTTCTATTAAAGAAGTGGATGGACAGGTGAGAATTGTAACAAAAGGATATGGACAGGGATATGGGATGAGCCAGTACGGTGCAAATGAAATGGCAAAGCAGGGCAGTACATACAAAGAGATTTTGAAACATTACTATCATGGTATTAAAGTGGGACCAGTCTTAAAAAATAAGAAGTCTGATTAATCCGAAACATCCGGTGGAGACTGATTGTATCTGACAGACCATTATATACGTCAGATTCCGGACTGCCCCCGGCGCTCCATCCGGCCAGAAATCAGAGTACTGCACAGTCTGATTCGCACCATTGCATCGTTAAAATTTCCAGTCAATGATTTCACATTGTTGTCGAAATTATGTCTGGCACTGGCACAAAACAACCAGCACAGTACTCTGATTTCTTACCTGAAGGGTAGCAGAGCGTGTATGAAAAATCATTTCCGCCATCTGAAATCCCCAATTCGTGCGATATTTACACCAGATTCAGGTTACATAGCCCGCTACATCGTGCCCTTTGGGTATGTGCCCTTCATCTGGTGCAAATCTTCCTCAAATTGTGAAATATATCATGCCCTTTATGTTACATCTGACAGAAAGCATTTTTCAAACACGCTCCAGGGATTATAGATCGGACAGCCCGGTTTGCGGAGGCAGTTCTGGTTCTGAATGAGGGATAATCATAATGTCTGGGGGACCGGGGCAGAGTAGCTGCGGTCCAGCAGACTGACATATGGATATACATGGTGAAATCCTTTTGAGGCGGCAAACATAAAATAACAGGCTCCCGATAGTAGAAACAGAAGCAGCACTGTGCGGTAATTCAAAGACAGTATACAGTGATCTGTAAATGAAGTACGTGTCTGCGCCAGAATCTGCGGCCGGCCGGCATTTTCGGTATCAGTCTGATAAGAGACTATGATTTCTGGTATCGCAATGAGTGAAAATATAAATGGATACACAGCAAACCGCTCTAATATAAAGTGTTTTGTAATAAACAGGCTGATTAAAAAATGTAACAGGGCACTGTTAAGGCAGATATTCCGTAAATGGGAATCTTCGATTCTGCTACGGAACAGATAGATAAACAATGCGTAAATAGCAGCTGGTATTACGTAATCAAATGTGCTGGAATTCCAGAAATATGTTCCTTCATAACTTATGTATTTCAGAGGAAGGAAAGGCTGCAGTTTATTAAAAAACGGTTCGAAAAACAGGTATCCGGTAACTGCCAGCAGTATCATGCCTATGGTAAATGTGCGTGTATTCTTTTTTGGAAGAAAAATGTATGCGGGATACATAAACCATAAAGAGTTGTGGAAAAGACCGCCCACTATGATCAGAATGCTGTAGGGCAGTAGTTTTCTGTCCCTTAAATATGGGTAGGACAACATAAAAAAACAGATAGCCAGAGACTGGCGGATTAAATTCATGTCATATGCCAGAAACTGGAGTGTAATGTAAAGGTATACGCTGATCCAGGGAAGTTTTGAATAACGGTAAATAAACAGCATTGCTGTAAAAAGTAACAGTGCGTTGATACACAGTAAAAAAATCTCATAGGGACAGTGCATCAGACTGAATATTTTGCACAGAACGAAATATAGCGGCTCATACTGGTAATTCACCAGTATATCATGAAACGTCCACTGGGAAATCATTGTGTAAATATTGCGGTATGCAAAATAATCAAAACCAATGGCATAGCGCATGGAAGCCAGTAAGGTAAGAACCACAAAGGCCAGTAAAAGGTAGACAGGAATGGCTTTTGTTTCTTTCTTTTTAAACAGGAAGCCTGCTCCCGCCAGAGAACATATGGTAATATAATAGACAGCCATATATGGATCCTTTCTGTAAATGAATGTATGAATGTCAGATTGAATATAATACTATTAAAATTTATGTAATGATAATCATATAAAACTATGGACAGGTTCTGGTACTATCTGGTAATATATAGAAACATACTGTAACGGATGCTTTATCTGATATGTAGTATAGTTATCGTAAATCATCAGCGGGTAGCTGAAATGTTTGATCGTTTAATATTTCGCAATTGAGAGGATTAATCCTCTGTGATGGATGTTTTGCTTACGACGAAAGTAGGAGTTACGTTAAAAGTACCGCTTTCAGATACTTTTTCACCCAGCGTACCTACGACATACAGTGTTCCATTCTGATTTCCGTCCAATATCAAAACATTCGTATTCTGTTCTTTGTTTGCCTGAAGCCATCTTACGTGGGATAAATCTTCAGGTAATTTATCGCCGTCCTCTTCTTTTAATCCAATTGCGATCTGGTTTGCTTTGACAATGCCGTCATCGCTCCAGGTAGTATTTTTCAGGTTGCTGATATCTACGTTTGCATAAGCAACATCTACCTGTACCGGCACATTGGAATTATTTTTAACATTAATTTTTGGAGAGACAACTTTGTTCTGTGTTGACAGGCTGTTGCTAATATCAAACGGTACGAAAGTCGGCATTGTAACAGAAAGCAGTGTTGGTTCAATGGTACCTACCATTTGCATCTGTCCAGAGCCTCCGATCGGAATATCACGTACAGAAGCTTTTTCAGCAGCATATGCAGCTGTGGAAAACAGTAAAGATGCAGCTAATGCGAATTGTAAAAAGAGAGTTTTTTTCTTCATAATTGCCTCCTGTCCGCATCTGTTACAGTATGTCTATAGCGTTAGTTCTGAACAGTAATGGCCAGATGCGCGCCAGTTTGTCCGATATACTGGGCAGTGTCTTCCGTATATGCGGAGAAATAGGCTGTGGCATCATAGGTGCCTTTTTCAAGTACTTTATCCAGTTTTACATTTTCTATATAGGTACCGGGTTTTAAATAATTGGATGAATAGATTTCTTCCCCGGTATCATCTATTAAAATACTGATTTTTAACAGTTTGGCATTATTTCCCGGATTTTCTATCAGCAGGTTGCCCTTTGAAGTTCCATTCAGGAATACAGGAGATGTATTAATGGAGAATGCGATCATGCTGTCGTCCAGCATTTCCTGTAATTCTTTCCGGCGGCTGTCAATATCGACGCCCGGTAAAATACCGGCAGTGGCATTATTGTCATACAGTAAACCAGGGTCATCCTTTTTGTGAAAAATAAAGTAACAGGCGATTGCTGCAACTGCAGTGAGTAATACGATGCCGGTAATGATCAGTGTCTGTTTTTTTCCTTTAGACATAGTACCTGGTTCCTCCTTACAATTTTTTTGTGTAGTACGACTAATATTATAAAATAAAATTGAAAAAGATGCAAGAAAAATATTTACAAAATTAGTTATGGGCATTTTATTTGTTATAATACGCACTTACAGTATCAATTTAAAGCAAAATGATTTCCCGGGATGTTTCTGGCAGAAGATACATGTGCGATGCCGTTTTCTGTGCATGTACCAGACAATAAATGATATGACTTGAAATATATAGCCGGACAGATAGTCATTGGCGGATAATGTGGGAAATTCCAGTCATGGCAGCCTCACGTATCGTACGGGAATGGGATAATTCCGGGGGCGTTTTCCAGGACCGGATGCCAGGCTTTCTGAGGAAGTATTCTGTTATGTTCTGATGATATACGAAATGTACGTATGCGGTTACCTGTATCAGGCTGACAAAAAATACTGACAGTCTCCGGGCATTATGGAGCCGGAGGCCGCCAGTATTTCTATCAGGCAGGCTACAGACCGGATAGTTTTTGTCAGAACGGTTTTGCCGGAATATTTATACGGTACCTGTAACTGTAAGTGTGCTTACGCCTGGGTTAACAGTCCATGCGCCTGTAGCGGGATCCTGTGTGTAAGTTGCGGCAGGAACGGTAATCTGTCCGGGTATGGTGGCAAAAGCGCCTGTTAAATCGTTGTACGTGTAATTAGTTGTGGCGTTCCATGTGTTACCATTAAAGGATACAGCGATTGGATTCAGAATCGGGTTGAATGTATCTGTAATTGTTACATTGTCCGCAGTAACAGCTGCGGTATTTCCAAGATTCTGAATAATAAACGTATAGGTGATCTGCCCGTTTTCTGTAACTGTAGTAGGCGACAGGGATTTACTGATAGTAAGCAGTGCGGTGTCAGCAGTTGTAATAGTTTCTGATACCTGTATATCATTGGTAATTCCTGTGCCGGCGATGGTGGCGGTATTGGTAATGGAACCGCTTGTATCCAGCGGCGCAAACTGGTTGACGGTTGCCTGATAGATCAGGGTAGCGTTACCTCCGGCAGGAATATTTACATTGCTGATCAGTAATGGAGGACCTGCTTCAATGGCAGGTGCGGCCTGGAGTGTACCATTTACATAGTAGCGTACAGAATCCGGTACAAAAGTGAGCGGATATCTGGCTGTCTCTCCGGTTCCGACAGCTCCCAGATTGTCGGTGACGGTAAGGCCGGTGAAAGCTGTGCTGCCGGAATTGATAATGCTGATAATATAAGTGACATTTTCATTTGAAGTATAGTTGTTCCGCAGTGCTGTCTTTGTGGCTGACAGTACCTCAAGAAGCTCACCGGTGGTGATATTAGAGGTTGTAGTATTTCCGTTATAAGAAAGCGTTGCCTGGTTATAAAAAGATGCCATAATTGCCTCCTGAGATTTTTCTGGAATAAAAAGCTTTTATTCTCAATATAATATATGTTTCAAGGGGCGGGATGTTACGCTATTTCCCATGGAGGGGATAAAACAGAACAAATATTGAGCAATGCGTAGAATTATGATAAAATAGTAAATAGTCTTTCAGGGCGTGCCATGGGCAGTGTGTATTATGGAAATAATTTTCCGGACATGTTCTGACAGTCAGGGAGAACTACAAAAGAATTTACAGAACAGGGGGAAGAATGGGGCATTTACGTAAAATAGCAGGTGTATCAGTATTATTTATTATTGTATTTATGGTTATAGCGCTGATGAGGTTCCGGCCTGATGAAAGATTATATCCTATGCAGGATCAGATCGAATATTTTTTTGACTATGACTGGACTGTTGCAGTGGCGGATGGTTCCGGAATATCTGAAACAGATCTGGCGGATGGAGACTATCTGCAGACTCTGGCGGAAGAAACGGTGGCAGGCGGGAACAGCCAGATTGTGGACCTGCCATATGAAGGCAGCTGCGGGGCTGGTGATCTTGTAATGTTCGGAAATATCATGATGGAAAATTACAGGGGACTGACTCTTGGATTTCCTTCCAGGAATGCAGGCGTATGGGTAATTCTGGATCATGAACTGTTATATGAATATTATCCTGATGGCGATGGTGCGGCGGATGACGGGAGCGGAGAACATATGAATTACGTGGAACTGCCCTATGATGTGACGGAAGGAGAGCTGTGGATTGTGATGTCTTCTTCTGAACCGGATCAGGCGGCCGCACTTGATTCTGCCAAAGTAGAAACACGTGACAAAGTGGTGGTCAGCGTGGTCGGCAGCAATGTTATGGATATTGGATGTTGTCTGCTGATTATTATTATGGCAATTATTATGTTTGTGCTGGCGATGATCCGTAAATATACACGCCAGCCGGCACGGGGAGAAGATTTTCTGGGTCTGGCAGGAGTGACTGCGGGTATTTATTTTTTTATTGGCACTGATACGCTGGACATTATATATAACGTCCAGGAAGCGTATGAGATGCAGGAATATCTGTTGCTGCTGGTGCCATTGTTTTTAACGCTTTATTTCGAACGGAACCTGCACAGGGATTTTCCACGCCGCTTCTCTGTACTTCTGTGCTGTGTAATTGCCAATGGAGTTGTGCAGATAGCGTTGCATCTGCTGGGGCTGCAGCATTTGCAGAGCATGATTTCTGTATCCGCCGTAGCTGTGGGAGTGGTCTGCGTGATGGTCATTGTAACTCTGATACAGGCGGATTACTGGAGCAGAAAATGTGAGGTACTCCTGACAGTATTAGCATGTCTGCTGCTGTTTTCCGGAGGAATGGCCTATTTTCTGCTAAATATGTTTACGGATTATGTATATGGGCATACAGCGGGACAGTTTAGTATGACGGTTTTTTGTGTTATAATGGCAGTTGTCAATATATTACAGATTTCCAGGGAATACCGGGCGAACACAGAGCAGAACGCACAGCTTCTGGAAGAAAAGGTGAAGGTGGCTGAACAACAGAATTTACAGCTGGCAAAAGCAAAAAAAGAGGCGGATACAGCAAGGCATGAAGCGCTGGCAGCAAATGAGGCGAAAGGAAAATTTCTGGCGCATATGTCCCATGAGATCCGTACGCCGATTAATGCGGTACTGGGCATGGATGAGATGATTCTGCGTGAATCCGGGGAGCAGAATATAAGAGAATACGCCATGGATATCTATACAGCCGGACAGACACTTTTGTCACTGATTAATGATATACTGGATTTTTCCAAAATAGAATCAGGTAAAATGGAAATTGTGCCGGTGGAGTATGATATCAGCAGTATGATCCATGATCTGGCCAATATGGCTTCCCAGCGTGCGGAGAGTAAAAATATCAGGCTGGAGGTAGAAGCTGACCATGCGATTCCGTCCAGGCTGTATGGTGATGACGTGCGTATCCGCCAGGTGCTGACCAATATTCTGACGAACGCTGTGAAATATACCCATGAAGGAACTGTGTGGTTAAGGATAAGCAGCAGTGTATCAGGGGATATGGCGTTGTTAAAATTTGAAGTAGAGGATACGGGAATCGGAATAAAAGAAGAGGATCTGCCAAAGCTTTCCGCAGAATTTGAACGGATCGAGGAGGATCGCAACCGTAATATTGAAGGGACAGGGCTTGGCATGAGTATTACCATTCAGCTGCTGGCACTGCTGGGCAGCAGGCTGCAGGTAGAGAGCGTATATGGTAAAGGTTCTAAATTTTATTTTGAACTGGAACAGAAAATTACAGACCATACGCCAGTGGGGGATTTTGAGTCCAGAGTCCATCAGCTGGCGGAAAATTATAGTTATGAGGCAAAACTTTACGCACCGGATGCCAGCATTCTGGTGACAGATGATAATGCGGTCAACCGTAAAGTACTCCGGAATCTGCTGAAAGAAACAGGAATCAGGGTAACAGACGCAGACGGAGGGCGCCGGTGTCTGGAACTGGTACAGCAGGAACACTATGATCTGATATTCCTGGATCATATGATGCCTGAAATGGATGGGATAGAAACGCTTCATCATTTGAAAGAACTAAAAGATTTTCCATGTGAGAATACACCGGTGGTAGTGCTGACAGCCAATGCGGTGTCAGGAGCCAAAGAAAAGTATCTGGCGGAAGGTTTTGACGATTTTCTTTCAAAACCTGTGGTACCACATAAACTGGAAGCCATGATCAGAAAAATGCTGCCAGAAGAATTGTTGCAGGAAGCCGGACCAGAAACAGTGGAAGCGGGGGCAAAGGCGGATATACCGGATCATGTGCCGGAAACACTTCCCCAGGTGGACGGGCTGGACTGGCAGTATGCCTGGATGCATCTGCCGGATATGGAACTGCTGGAATATACGGTCAGAGAATTTTATGACCAGATTGACAGTGCCGCAGAACAGCTGGAGCAGGCATATAGGCGTATGACAGAACCGGAGCAGCTGGACCGTTACCGGATTCAGGTACATGCCATGAAGAGTCTGGCGGCTACCGTTGGAATCCTCCCATTATCCGGTATGGCAAAAATACTGGAATATGCGGCACGGGATGGCAGAGTGGATGTGGTCAGCTCTGTAACGCCGGCATTTTTGGAGGAATGGCGCGGTTACCGGGAAAAATTGAGGGGTGTCTTTGACCTTGGTACTGTGGAAGGAAAGGAAGTGACAGATTATGCAGTGATGCAGGCGCTTGTGGAAATGGTGCGGCTGAGTATGCAGGAGATGGATATTGACCAGGCGGACCAGCTGATGGGACAGCTCAAAGCTTATGATTATCCGCAGGATATGGGGCAGAACATCCGAAAGCTGGGAGAAGCAGTGACAAATCTGGATCCGGAAGAAGCAGACCGGCTGGCGGACCAGCTGATCGGACAGATGAAAGACCAGACAGTCCGGGATACATAACAGAGTATATTAAGAGAAGAACCGTAAGTGTAATACGGGAGTAAAGGAGGAGGAAATGAAAAAAATATTATTGGCAGGCAAACTGAACGGCGTAGTGAATGGAATTAACAAGTATCTGTCCAGTTATTTTCATGTACAGCTTTGTTCAGAAAATGCAGGGGTTCTGGAAGGAATGCTGAAAATTGTAAATCCGGATCTGGTACTGATCAGTCTGATTGGTGCGTACGATATAGATACTTCTATATTTTTTATGCTGAGTGACAAATACACACAGATTCCGGTGCTGACAATTGGTACAAAGGAAGAATGCGGTGCGTTTTTGAAATATTATGAAGACAGCCAGTTTGAGAATCTGATCCGTCCGGTGGAAAATAAGATGATTATGGATGCCATATGCAGGCGTCTTGGTCTGGATGAAGAAAATGTGGAAAGAGAAGCGGAAGCAGAAAGAAAAGAACAGGGGACAAAGAAACGGATACTTGTAGTGGATGATAACGGCACTGCGCTGCGGACAATGAAGGCCATGCTGGAAGATACATACGAGGTGGCGCTGGCCATTTCCGGGGCACAGGCAATGACTTCAATCGGGAAAAAGAGACCGCATCTGATTCTGCTGGACTATGAGATGCCGGTATGTGATGGAAAGATGACGCTGGAAATGATACGGGCTGATGAAGAGATGAAAGACATTCCGGTTATTTTTCTGACAGCCGTAAATGACAGGGCAAATATTGAAGCGGTGTTAAAGCTGCGGCCTGCGGGATATTTCTTAAAACCTCCGGTAAAAGACCGGCTGATTATGGAAATTGATAAAGTATTGCAGGAAATATATGGTTAGCAGATCTGACGCAGAAAGTCTATCATTCTTCTGACAGGATTCTGAATCTGAATATAAAAAGGATTGCCGGTTTATATAAAGCTCTCCTGGTGAAATCAGTTTTATAAATATCTGGTGTTCTCCGGGAGAGCCTTATTTTTCTTTTTCCAATTGTATTCAGGGCATAAAACACCTTAACTACACTTTGAAAAACAAGGTCAGGCGCTTCCCCGCCTTTACCGCTCCTCACATACCTGGAAAATATAAAATTTTAAATAATAAGATTCATCGGCAGCCCACAAAACCGGATGGTCTGGCGCCTGGGTGTGAAATTCTGTCTGACGCAGCCGTTTATGCGCATTGCGGGCAGCCTGGGACAGTGTCTGGGAGAAAAGGTCAGCTGGCATAAAGTGGGAGCAGGAACAGGTAGCCAGAAAGCCGCCGTCCCGGACCAGCTTGATTCCACGCAGATTGATTTCACGGTAGCCTTTCACCGCATTTTTCACAGAATTTCTGGATTTTGTAAATGCCGGCGGATCAAGAATTACCACATCAAAGGTTTCGTCCTGACGTTCCAGTTCCGGCAGCAGATCAAAGACGTCCCGGCATAAAAACCGTATGCGGTCTTCCAGACCATTGAGACGGGCGTTGCTTCTGGCTCTTTCGATACCTGTTTCTGATGCGTCCACCGCAAGGACACTGGAGGCGCCTGCCTGTGCGGCATTCAGGGCAAATGAACCGGTATGGGTAAAGCAGTCCAGTACTTTTGCGCCTTTACAGAGTCTGCGTACTGCCAGGCGATTGTATTTCTGGTCAAGAAAAAAACCGGTTTTCTGGCCGTTTTGTATATCAACCATATACTGGACGCCATTTTCCCGGATCAGAATGTCTGTATCAAAAGGTTCACCGATAAATCCTTTACGGCGTTCCAGCCCTTCCAGTTCCCGTACTTTTGCGTCACTGCGTTCGTAGACACCCCGGATCATAATGCCGTCCGAAGCCAGTATCTGTATAAGATTATGGATAATGGCTGATTTCAGACGGTCAATACCAAGCGCCAGTGATTCGACTACGAGCACATCCGCAAACTTGTCTATGACAATTCCGGGAAGAAAATCAGCTTCTCCGAAAATCAGTCTGCAGCTGTCTGTATCTACGGTTTTTTTACGGTAGTCCCAGGCATTCTGTACACGCATACGTATAAAAGCTTCATCAATTTCCTGTCTGGCATTGCGGGTCATCATCCGGATGCGGATACGTGATAAGAGGCTGATAAATCCTTTTCCCAGTGGATAACCGTCAAAATCATGTACTGTTACAATATCACCATTTTCAAATGTGCCGGTAACGGATGCGATTTCATTATCATAAATCCACAGGCCGCCGGCTTTCAGGCTGCGTCCTTCGCCTTTTTTTAACGTAACTATTGCGCTCATGAATATTCCTTTCTTTATCTGTGTGGCAGCCAGTCTCAGAAACTTTCAGGATATCCTGTGGAAAGTATTTACAGACATGTTCTGGCATGATTATTGTTTTTTGCAGCAGTATTTTATCACAGGCATATCTGGAATGCAAGATATGGATGATTAGGAGCGTAACAGGCAACTTTTACACGGGTCTTTGACAGTTCCATAACGCAAAAAGTATCTATAGGCCGCATA
>CANRTU010000071.1 GCA_947642745.1 uncultured Eubacterium sp. | reverse complement strand
AAAAGAATAAGCCTGTAAGCTGTTTTTCTTGCTTACAAACTTATTATACGAGGATGTTTGTTGCATGAAATATTCAGATCAGCAGCGTATCAAAAAATATATGAAAATGCAGTGAAATTACATGAATATATTGTGATTCATCAGATGAAGAAAGAGGACTTACTGACGGAAGTTCCCATGCAGTGGCTTGTTACAACGCCATTATATAATATCGGCGAACATGTATATAACCTGTCCAGAGAATATAAGGAAGCCCACAGTGATGTACAATGGGCGGATGTCAGGGCTTAGACATCGCCTGATTTATGATTATGATGGTACAAACTGGAATATTATCGTGGACGTTGTTTTTGAAGAACTGCCTGTTTTAATAGCGCAATTGGAAAAACGCATATAAATATTTTTGAATAAAAGATTTTTCATTAACCATTTGTATATTATTTTGAATGGAGAATATCAGGTGAGTGGGAGTATCCGTCATCGCCATTCTGAATTCCATGCGTGCGCTGAAGACAGTCTGAACCAGTATTACTGTAAGCTGCCGGGCAGAATGAAAATATGGGAAAAGGTTTATAATATAGGTAACTATTATTTTATATCCGCCTGTACGGCGGGAGAAAGAGATGACTTATATTATGAAGCCTGATATATGGAAGCTGCTTATGGATCTGGATCTGACAGCGGCGGGCACCCAGCTGGTACTTCACTGCGCTCCGCTGCTGGCGGGGCTGAAACCATCAAATCTTCTGATGATACGTTCAGAACAGGAATATGAGGTCAGAAAACTGCTGGAACATATGCGTATATGCTGTTTTACATTATTCTATGGAAAGCGCAGGCTGGCGCTGTTTTTATACAGATTTCATTTATTAAACGGTTATTTAATGGAGCCGCCAGTCCGGGAAGTGCTTATAGAGGCTGGTTACCGGAAATTTACAATGCCGGATCTGCTTACGGAGTTCTCGGTACGCTATACGGCATACATGGAACAGAACCGGGATTTTCCCCATGAGATGGGTATTTTTCTGGGCTATCCCGTGGAAGATGTGATGGGATTTATAAAAAATCGTGGAAAAAATTTCCTGTTAACAGGATACTGGAAAGTGTATCAGAATCTGGCTGAAAAAGCGGACCTGTTTCGTAAATTTGATCTGGCGAAAGAAGCGCTGCTGCTTCAGATGGCAGGCGGAGCCACAGTTTCTGAAGCAGTTGCCGGTATGGCAGAGCGCAGTAAAATCTGTTAATAGAGATTTTTTAAAATGCAAAGCCGTACTTTATCACGATACTCCGGCTGGACGAGATAGTAAATAAAACTTTCCAGTACTTTGTATTTGTGAAAACCCCTGCCATCCAGTTTAAAATGAACAAAACCGGCGGAACGATAGGTTCCATACAGAGCTTCCACCGGGATAAAAGAGCGGTTGTTCATAATCTCAAAGAAGTCCCGGTTAATATTACTGCAGGATGGAAAGTCCATTTCAGAAAATTCCAGCTGGCATCTGCCTGCCGCTTCATAATGGGAGAGGCGTTTCGGACAGTTGTCCATACAGTAGTGATTGGCGATTAATTCAATTTTTTCTCTCCGGGGGAACTGAAATAATTCCTCTGTGTTATTATACGCTGAATCCAGCACAACCAGTTTATAGTCTTTTTCCAGTTCTGCTTCCAGGGAAGCAGTGTCACGGATACATTTTGTAGTTGATGACAGAATAGAGTATTCCGGATACAGGCCACGTATAAATTCTTCTAAAAGAGTGGAATTGACAAGCACCTCGTTTTTACCATTGCTGCCGGCTTCCATACACAGATTGCAGAAACTGTCAAATAAATGACGCTTTTCCAGCAGTGGATTGGTGAATGTATAACGCACAGCAATATTGCGTCCGTTGTATTCTGACAGGGCATACTGAATGTCCTGTTTCGTACAGGAACCAAGGATCACACGGCCTCCATTCCAGATACTGCCGGGAAAACAGCCGTATACGGCGCCAATGCGTATATTATCAAAAAAGAGTTCCGGGTTTTGCTTCATCATATCATCCAGCATGGTAATCAGTCTGAAGTTTTTGTAAAAATCCGGAAGATAAAAATTTACTATATTTGTGTTCATACTGGTATATCTCCAAATGATGTGGTAGTGTTGCCGGGGAGAGGAAGAAGCTGCCGGGGGGCAGCCCGCCGCAGGCGGAGTATCTGGCTTTGTCGGATACTTTTTTACTTTATAGGAAAGAACGTCCTATAAAGTAAAACCCTCCGGGAGGATCACACGGCGGCGGAGAGGAAGAAGCTGCCGGGGGCAGCCCGCCGCAGGCGGAGTATCCGGCTTTGCCGGATACTTTATGTAATAAGGATTTTATAATTTGAATTTTCCAGTCTGATTCTGGAGATTTTTGCTTAGTTCTGTAAGCAGGCTGGTTTCGTGGCGGCAGTCTTCCACAATAGCGGACAGCGTCTGGATCCGGGTACTCGTTTCCTGGGTGGAAGCTGCGTTTTCTTCAGATATGGAAGAGAGCTGCTTTACCACGCCGTTCATAATATTTTTCTGTTCTTCCAGCCGCTGTGTCTGTTCATAAATATTTTTCGAGACATCGTATACGGAATCTACCATCAGTTTCAGTTTTTGGAAAGCATCTCTTGTGAGGTTTAATTTTTCCTTTTCCTGTTTTGCGTCTGTGCGGACTTCTTCGACCGTTTTTACACTGATACCAGAGTTATCCATCAGTTCTTTAACGGTGAGCTCTATTTCGCTGGCGCTGGCGGCGGAGGTTTCGGATAATTTACGGATTTCCTCAGCTACCACAGCAAAACCTTTGCCAGTGTCGCCCGCTCTGGCGGCCTCAATAGAAGCGTTCAGAGCCAGCAGACCGGTCTGCCCCGCAATGTTTTGTATCAGCTGTACGGCATCCCGGATTTTTCCGGCAGAAACATTTGTAGCATCTGTCTGACTGGAGACAGTAATTACATTTGCCATGGTTTTTTCGTTTATTAGAATTAAATCTGTCAATGTGGCGCTTGTCTGCCTGGACAGCTCTGTCATCTGGCTAACTGCCCGTTCCAGGTTTGCGATATTGTTGGAATTATGTTCGATAACGTCTGCCATATCCGCTACCTGGCTGCTGGCGGAACTGGTTTCTTCTGCCTGCGTGCTGCTGCTTTGGGCAATTTCTTCCAGGGTATGACTGATGTTTCCCACACTTTCGGCAATGTTGGTGAATTTACTTGTAAATTCACTGTTGCTGGCGTTTAAATGTTCGGTCTGTGTGCTGATATTTGTAACTATTTCTTTGAGCTGTCTGTGCAGCACGGATACGGCGTGGGCGATAACGACGCTTTCATCTCTGCTGGTAGTATTTACGTCTGGTATTTCACAGCTGAGATCTCCGTTGGCGAGAATGTCAATCCGGTCTGCGGTATTTTTAATCCGTCTGGTAATGGAGCTGGAAATCAGAATAGATACAAAAGCACATAAAAAATATGCCACAGCGCCGGTGCCCAGTAAAATAACCAGAATAGTCCGGATAAAATTCTGAATATCCGATTTTGGCTTTCCGGCAAAAAGCATGCCGGTTTCTGTAGGAATATAATAGCCATAATAAGCAATTCCATGTACGGATACATCGGTGTCAAAATAGGTCTCGTTTCTGTTTAAGACAGCGTCTATGACTTCAGGGCTTGCTTTTGTTCCAATAACATTTTCTATGGAACTGTCTATTCTGGTATCTCCCTCGAAAACAGTCAGGTCAATGCTTTCACCACTGTCCCTGAGATAAGAAGTATCACCGTTAAAGCCGCTGACAGCTACCCGCAGCGTTTCTTCCATCCGGATAGCCAGTTCATCCACAGCGATCCACAGGCTGAGGGCAATCAGAATGCTGCTTAAAACAAACAGTGATATCATTTCCAGTGCAACCAGTTTTTTCTTTAAAGTCATAATCCAGTTATCCTTCCTTTCCTGTTTTTCTATTGTGCTGTCTGATTCCGTCAGTACAGCTGCCGGGGAAAGTGTCTCTCCCATATCTCTTGCCCGGCATATGCCGGATTTATATCAGGGTCCTTTTATTCATGCTGATTATCATTCGTACAGGTCAATAATTTATTAATAAAGTTTATAAAACTATACAAATAAACCATTATGAATATAATTAAAATATTCCATACAGATGAAAATCAGCACAGATGGAACTGATAATGGTCGATCACCGGTTATAAAAGCTGCTGATGGACTGCATCTGTGCGCCCATATTCGCCAGCATCATATCTGTCAGAGTCAGGGCGGCCATGGATTCCACTACTACCACTGCCCTGGGCACAATGACCGGGTCATGACGGCCTTTGATGCTGACACTGATATTTTCGCCGTTTTTATTAACAGTATTTTGTACTGCGCTTATGGACGGAGTAGGTTTGAAAGCGGCACGGAAAATAATGTCGCTGCCGTCACTGATTCCGCCGAGAATTCCGCCAGCGTGATTAGTTTTTTTGCCTATCCGGCCCTGCGCATCGTAATAGAAGGCATCGTTGCTGGTCAGTCCGGTGGCGCTGGCAGCAGCAAAACCATCCCCGGTTTCAAAACCTTTTACTGCGCCGATAGAAAAAACAGCTCTGGCAAGGGCGGCGTCCAGTTTATCAAACACCGGTTCGCCTATTCCGGCAGGAACCCCGCTGATCTGGCATTCTATGACACCGCCGGAGGAGTTTCCGTTTTCCATGCATTCTTCCAGATAATCCTGCGCACGGCCGGCGGCAGCGGCATCTGGCATATAAAGGGCATTTTCGTATATCTGTTTAGCGTCAAAGTGACCGGCGTCAATGGTAACCGGACCGATACTTTTCACATAAGTCAGAAAATGGATACCAAGTGTATCTAAAAATCTGGCCGCAATGGCGCCGCCCGCCACCCGTCCGATGGTCTCTCTGGCAGAAGAGCGCCCGCCGCCCCGGTAGTCACGAAAGCCGTATTTCTGGTCAAAGGTATAATCCGCATGTCCGGGCCGGTAATAGGAAGCGATTTCCCGGTAATCTGCGGAACGGTGGTCCGTATTATGAACTATCATGGAAACAGGCGTTCCGGTGGTCTTTCCTTCAAAAATGCCGGACAGGATTTCTATTTTGTCGTCTTCTTTTCGTTTTGTAGTAAACCTGGACTGGCCGGGTTTTCTGCGGTCCAGATATTTCTGGATGTCTTCCTCACATAACTGTAATCCGGCGGGACACCCGTCCACGACTACACCGACGCCGGTTCCGTGGGATTCTCCCCAGGTAGTGATTTTAAATATTTTTCCAAATGATGAGCCTGACATGCTTTTTTCCTTTTCTATTAATTATAGTAGTTTAACTGGTTAACAGCCGGATGACTGCATGTTCTTTATTTTACTATAAATAAACGGGATTGTCAAAAGCGGATCAGTACCGCAGTCCGCACATAGTAATGCCGGGTGACTGTCTGCGGTAGATGGCATGATTCCGGAGCTGGAAAGTCTTTCTGTATAAAGTAGTTTTAATTATTGTAATACGATTCAGGCAGTCCGGCTGGTAAAACATATTGAAAGATCCGGGACTTTCCGGAAAGCGTATATTCTGATTCCGGTCTGGGAAAGCATATGTAAATGAAACAGATGATGATTTGTAACAATATCAGTGGAAGCGATCCATTCCACACTGGAAAATTATGCGGTCAGATGCTATAATCATGATCGTGGTCTGCTATGATGCGGATGGCAGTTATATATAAAGAAGGACGATAAAGGAGTTTAAAATGTAAAATGAAGGAGATGGGTATGAGGAATAATAAAAGACTGATACAGACACTGGCAGTAATATGTATGATACCCTGTCTGTGGGCTTTGGCCAAAAAAGGGGATGAGTCCGGGAGTCTGCGAATCAGGGAGGAGCGGCTGTCCATTGCGGGGATACACAACGAATATGAGTTGTTTCTGATAGCGGATACGCATATCAGCCTGTGTGACGAAAGGGATGACGGATTAATAGAAAAAGCTGATCGCAGAAGAGAAGCGTTCAGACAGGAAAGTGGAAAGACTGCCACACAGACATTTCAGAATCTGGTAACGGAGGCTAATGAAAGCGGTGCGGACCTGACTGTTTTTGCGGGAGATATTATAGATTCTGCCATGTACGCTTCCATAGAATTTGTACAAAAGCAGTTCAGCCGGCTGCGGATGCCCTGTCTGTATATTTTGGGAAATCATGATTATGAGTATGGCCGGGAATATTTTTCCAGAAAAGCACGCCGTAAATATTTTCCACGCCTTGAGGCGCTGACTGGTACAAAAGAACAGTATGTCATGTATGAATTTGAGGATTTAATTGTGGCGGGGATCAACGACCGGAACAACCAGTTTCCCAAAAGCGCCGTGGAAGCGCTGCTGCCTGTTCTGAAAGGAAAAAAGCCGGTGATACTGGTAACGCATGTTCCGTTGCTGCCGCTGGAAGAAAATTCGAAACTGGAACAACAGGCAAATGACGTATGGGGTTTGTCGCCTGAAGGAAGATGCCGTGTACTGCTTGGAGAAAATGCGTGCAGTCCGGATGCGGTGACACAGAAATTATTAAATGCGGTATTTGCCAAAGACAGTCCGGTGGCTGCTGTGTTTGCCGGGCATATTCATTTTTATAACAGGGAGCTTTTAAATGATTCAGCCGTACAGCTGGTAACAGGGGCCGGATATTATGGAGACGGTCTGCGCATACATGTAACGCCATAGAAAAACTGCCGGATCAGTTCACCGGGCGCAGCCTGTAAATCAAGATTCTGTTAGAAAAACATGTCAATAGTCTGATAATATAAATGATTTGGAAAAGCATCACAAAGTAATACTTGTGGTGTTTTTTTTCATTTTTTCTCTGCAATAAAGAACTATATTAACAGTACATAAATTGAAGTCATGATAAAATTAATTGTAAAAATGAACTGGAAAATCTTAGAAAAAGACTGGCTTAACGACAAATTTCGACATTTTTCCATAGGTACGTTTTTTATTATAAAAGAACGGGAGAAATTTGTCTTTTTAACGCTATTTTGTTGGTTTTGAAGATTTTCTATCGATAATGACAGGAGGTTAGAGTCATGACTCAGTTAAACGTGGCGATTGCAGATGATAATGAAAAAATGGTACAGCTTTTGGGAGACATTGTCAAAAGTGACCGGGAATTAAACGTGGTAGGTACTGCGAAAGATGGAGTGGAAGCGTGTGAATTGATTCGGGAAAAGGAACCGGATGTCGTGCTTTTGGACATTGTTATGCCAAAACTCGACGGCCTTGGTGTGCTGACAAAAATCAATAATGACCGCTCTTTGAAAAAGCATCCGGCATTTATTATCATTAGTGCCATAGGTCAGGAGAAAATCACAGAAGACGCATTTAATCTGGGCGTGGATTATTACATTATGAAGCCTTTCGACAACGATATGGTGGTAAAACAGATCAAACTTATCCGGGACCGGAACATTAAAAAAGCGAACGAACCAAGAAAAGTAAATGCTTATGAAAAATATCAGGAACCAACGGAACGCAATCTGGAGACCGATGTTACCAATATCATTCATGAGATTGGCGTGCCTGCGCATATCAAAGGTTATCAGTATCTGCGTGAGGCGATTATGATGTCTGTGAATGATATAGAAATGCTGAATTCTATTACCAAGATTTTGTATCCTACGATCGCAAAGCAGTTTCAGACTACGCCCAGCAGGGTAGAGAGGGCGATTCGTCATGCCATTGAAGTGGCATGGTCCAGGGGAAAAATGGATACAATTGACGATCTGTTTGGATATACGATAAATAATGGAAAAGGAAAACCGACAAATTCTGAATTTATAGCGCTGATTGCAGATAAAATCAGGTTGGAATACCGCACGAAATAGAGTATAATGTCTACAGGCAGATTGTGCCGGACATTATACATTGCGGAGGAATTTTCATGAAAAAAGTATTATTTGTAACATCTGAAGCAGTGCCTTTTATCAAAACAGGAGGGCTTGCAGATGTGGCTGGTTCTTTACCCCGCTATTTTGACAGGAAAAAATATGATGTGCGTATTATATTGCCAAAATATGCGTGCATGGATGCCGGGCTGAAAGAAAAGCTGCGGTTTCATTCCCGTTTGTATGTCAAGCTTAGCTGGAGGAGCCAGTACGTAGGCGTATTGGAGACGAAAGAAGGAGGAATTACTTACTATTTTATTGATAACGAATATTATTTTGCAGGAACAAAGCCATATAATAATATATATGAAGATGTAGAAAAATTTGCCTATTTTTCCAAGGCAGTACTGGAGGCGCTGCCGGTTATTGGCTTTCGTCCGGATATTCTGCACTGTCATGACTGGCAGACGGGCTTAATCCCGGTCTATCTGAAGAATGAGTACCAGAAGCAGGAATTTTACCAGGGAATACAGACTGTGTATACGATTCATAACCTGCAGTTTCAGGGACGCTGGATGATGCAGGTTGTAAAAGATATTACCGGACTTCCGGAAACGCTGTTTAGTGCGGATAAACTGGAAGCATACGGGGAGGCCAATTATCTCAAGGGCGGCGTCGTTTATTCAGACATTATCACAACTGTAAGCAAAACCTATGCATATGAAATTACGACTCCGGCTGGCGGGGAAGGACTCAACGGTCTGATGCATGCCAGACAGAAGGATTTGTATGGCATTATCAATGGACTGGATTATAAGGTCTTTGATCCTTGTACAGATACATGCATTGTTCATCCGTTCGGGGTAAATGATCTGGCTGCGGGAAAACTGGAAAATAAGAGAAAGCTTCAGCAGGAGCTTGGGCTGGCTGAAGATGATGGCACCATGCTGCTGGGAATGGTATCACGTCTGACTACCCAGAAAGGGTTCGACCTGATGGATTCGATTCTGGACGAGCTGTTATCCAGGGCACGTATCCAGGTTGTAGTACTGGGCACCGGTCAGGCTGAATATGAGAATATGTTCCGCCATTATGCATGGAAGTACAGTGATAAAATGTCTGCGAATATTTTTTACTCGGAACAGCTTGCCCACCGGATTTACGCTTCCTGCGACGCTTTTCTGATGCCGTCTTTATTTGAGCCATGTGGTCTGAGCCAGCTGATCAGTATGAGGTATGGCACAGTTCCGGTGGTGAGGGAAACGGGTGGTCTGAAAGATACGGTAGAAGCATACAACCGGTATGAGCAGACAGGAACCGGATTTAGTTTTTGCAATTATAATGCCAGGGAAATGCTGTCCACGCTGTATTACGCAATGGATATTTATTACAATCACAGAGAGGACTGGGATCAGATTGCGAAAAGGGGAATGACCAGAGACTTTTCCTGGGAACAGTCTGCCAGGGAATATGAGAAAATATACGATATGCTGTCATAATATACAGGCTGTCCGCCATAAGCCGGGGGTACGGGCGGAGGGCATTTTTATGTGTACATGCTAAGTTCCTGTTCTTCGCTGGAATAGTAATAGACATGATCGCTTAATATTTCGCCGGCATGGAGTTCTGTCAGGTTTATTTCTGTGACCAGCTCACACAGCTCTTCGCACTGGCTGCGGCTGTGGGCAGGCATAATAATGAGTTCATGGATGCTGCTGGGGAGTATGATCAGATCAGCGTTCAGTTTTGCGGAAATTTGTTCCAGTAAATTGGGATAGAGCATACAGCATGCGCCATACAGCTTTCTGTAATTGGTCAGTATATACATCGGACAAAAGTCAGCGGCGCCGGAATTTTCTGCTTCTTCCCGGTCTGTCATTCCTGAAAGGACGGCGGACATGCTGCGGAAGCGGCAGGGGAGCAGTTCCGGTGTCGTCCGGCTGGTCTGATGGTAAAGTTCAGCGGCAGTGATGTGCCATAGTTTTAAATGTCTGGAATTTATAAGAATAGTAGCGTTACCTTTGCCAGATAGTTTTAACAGACAATAGAATACAATCGCAAAGTCCAGATAACGGATATGGGGAACTGTCTGCAGCAGTTCCTTATTTTTTTCATAATTGATAATCCGGTAAGCCAGATGTGTTTTTACTTTTTCATAATTTGTAAAAAAAGATACGTCAATATATTCCGGAGATCTGTTCTGTTCATAGGTCAGCAGAATATCACGGCAGACTGCGTCAATATCCGGAAAGAAGGGACTGAGTTCAAAATAATTGTTGATAAAAATGGTGGGGGAAATGTTACTGTGGCTGCTGGAAATAGTCAGGCCATCCAGCCATATACCATTATTTTTTAAAATATGCTGTAACTGTATGGATGTATCTGGCGGAAGCTGTTTTTTCAGCTGCTGGCAGAGGGCTGCTTTAAATTCTTCATAAGTCATGTATGTGAAATCCTCCATAAAATTTAATCAGTGGGAAATCAGGGAAGCATCTGCTGGTTTTATCCTGTTCCGAAATGGGAAATGACCTGCTGCATGATAGAAAATATACGCTGAAATAATCGAACGATATTGCGTGGATTTAATGTATCATGTTTTGTCAAAAAATGCAAGTACTTTTTTAATTATATCTGTACGGACTGGCGGTTTATGAAAATTTCATACAATGACAGGCACAGACAAAAGCTGCATGGGTAAATCTCTGGCATGTTCCGTCTGGCTTTGTGTGCGTATTCATATAATGGCGGGCATGGATTTGTATTACATGCAGATACCCCGCTTTTGCCGGGCTGTCTGCCATGGGCATATGATCAGAATTCATTTGTATTACATACAGATACCCCGGTATTGCCATGTGCCCCTCTACGGCCATATGATCAGAATTCATTTGTATTATATACAGATACCCCGGCTATGCCGGGATATCTGTATGAGCACAGCTATCTGTGCACAGGCGGAGACCGCAAAGAACCAGCCGCTGTCCGCAGGAATCGCATCCGTCTTGCGGACAGATCCGGATCTGAACCATAACGGTGGCGGCTTACACAGAGTCAGCCGTGTATATTTAACAGATTATGTTTTAATAGGATTTTAAAGCCATCCACAGTTCGGTATAATAATTCGTGGTAATATCATCCAGGGGACGGAAAAATTCACAGTTGTCCAGGGTTTCTGTATCTGGAAAAATAGTTTTGTCATTTTGCACGTCTTCGTCCAGCTGTTCGAAGACAGCTTTGTTTGGAGTCGCATAATATACATAGTCAAAGTTTGCCATGGCCACGTCTTCCCGGCAGAGAAAATTCAGGAACCGTTCAGCGTTTTCTTTGTGCTGGCATGTTTTTGGAATAAACCAGGCATCCACCCACATATTGGAGCCTTCCTTTGGAACAGAAAAAGCCAGGTCTTCATTCATGCTTTCCGCATAGGCGGCTTCGCCGGAATAAACTTCCGCCAGCGCCGCGTTTCCAGCGGCCATTTCATCAGCCGTTTCGTCTGTCAGATAGGCATGGATCAGCGGTTTTTGTTTTAGTAAAAGATCCAGGGACTGGTCCAGAATTTTCTGGTCTGTGGTGTTGCAGGAAGCGCCCAGTAGTTTCTGGGCCACCATATAGGTGTCACGCACACTGTTTTCCATAATGATCTGGCCGGCATATTTCTCGTCCCAGAGTACGTTCCAGGTGTCTGTTTCTGCGGCGTCCACCATTTTCGTATTGTACAGTATTCCGACTGTGCCAAAAAAATAAGGCAGTGTAAAGCGGTTATCAGAGTCAAAATTTTTACAGTATCTGATATATTTCTGGTCAATATTGGTTATTTCCGGAATATTGTCAAAATTAATTTCCAGTGTTTCGCCTTCCTGGATCAGCTTTTGTATAATATAGTCAGAAGTGCATGCCAGGTCGTAATGGATGGAACCTGCCTTATATTTTGCGTACATTTCTTCCGGACTTTCATATTCTTCGTATTTTACCTGAATCCCAGTCTCTTCTGTAAACAGATCAATCATTTTCGGGTCAAAATATTTTCCGTAGTTTAAGATGACAACGGTATTTGGATCGTCCTTAGAAGTACAGCCGGCCAGCAGAAATGCAGCGCAAAGGCACAGACACAGGACGGCAGTCCGCCGGGTCTGTTGTTTCAGGTATCTGATCCTGCGTTTCATGGGGTATCCTCCTTACATGTAATATAGTTCCCGGAATGTTCCGTCCGGTTCTCCCAGAGCGTGTTTGAAAAATGCTTTCCATGAAATTCGCCGCCGGTTTGTACCCCAGGGGCATGATATGGAGAATTTATTCCAAATTTGCGATCAATTCTCAGCAAAGTGGGGAGTGCAGATTCTGGGAATGATTTTTGAAACACGCTCCGGGGATGGGAGTCACGTTTGAATACCGTCATTGTCCGCAAAAATTCCGGGAGGATGGGAATGGACGGGTAACGTACAGGAGATTGCGGCACATCAATCACGGGCTGGAGGCCGGAATCTCTTATTATTTCAATATATTCATTTAATTATTAATTAAAAATTCTGCTCTGCCTGTTTTACAGCCCGGCTGGATCTGAAATTCATCATTAAGAGCAGTAAAAATGCCATTAAAAACAGAATTGTGGAAAGGGCGTACATCTGTGGCATAATGCCTTTGCGCAGTTCTGTATAAATCATTGTGGACAGAGTATTGACACCGGCGCCTTTTGTAAAATAAGTAATGCTGAAGTCATCCAGGGACATTGTAACCGACATCAGAAAGCCGGTCAGTACCCCGGGCCTGATTTCCGGCCATATAATCCGGAAAAATGCGTAAACAGGTTTTGCGCCCAGGTCCAGCGCCGCTTCATAGGTATATTTGCTTGTCTGGTTTAATTTTGGCAGTACATTTAAAATCACGTAAGGGATATCAAATGTAATATGGGCAATCAGTACAGTGTGGAAACCAAGTCCGGTAAAGCGGACAAATAATAGCATCATGGAAATTCCGGTTACAATGTCCGCATTTAATAATGGAATATTAGTTGCGCCCAGCATAATGGCGCTGCCTCTTTTTTTCATGGAATGGATACCCACGGCGGCCATGGTGCCAAGCAGGGTGGCCAGCACGGAGGCGGCAAACGTAAGTATAATCGTGGTCTTAAAAGCTTCCATAATCATGCTGCTGGAAAACAGCTCCCGGTACCATTTCAGGGTGAAACCGCCCCAGATGACCCTGGATTTGGAATTATTAAAAGAAAGGACGACCAGTACCGCTATTGGCAGATAGAGGAATAAAAAAATAATCGTTAAATAAATCCGTTCCAGACTTTTTTTTACCATACGGCAGTCCCTCCTGTATCGCCGGAATGTTTGTTCATAATGGCCATGCTGGCAATTACAAAAATCATTAGTACAAGTGAAAGTCCGGCTCCGAGATTCCAGTTGAAAAATTGCATAAAATCGTTTTCGATAATATTTCCAATCAGCAGAATTTTACCGCCGCCCAGCAGGTTGGAGATGACGAAGGATGTCAGGGCAGGTACGAAAACCATAATAATTCCGCTCATGACGCCGGTCAGTGTCAGGGGAAAAATGATTTTAAAGAAAATCACATAGTTTTTCGCACCCAGATCCTGGGCCGCTTCGATAATGTCTTTGCGGATTCTGGCCATGGAATTGTAAATTGGCAGAATCATATAGGGCAGGTAATCGTACACCATGCCGAAGATGACGGCGGCAGGCGTATTCAGTATATAGATCTGCGGCAGATGCAGGAATTCCAGGATGGCATTCATAATGCCATTATTGGATAAAATCATCTGCCAGGCTAAAATACGCAGCAGAAAATTCATCCACATTGGAAGAATAAATATAAACACGATAAAATTCTGATGCTTTATATTTATTTTATTTAAAATCATTGCCAGCGGATAGGAAAGCAGCAGGCAGATGACCGTACATTCCAACGCTATTTTTATAGATATCCAGAGCGCTTTTAAATGGACTTTATGAAAGATGGAGATAATATTCGCCATCGTAAAGTCGCCGGATGAATTGGTAAAAGCATAGTATATAATCAGCAGCAGGGGCAGCAGGATAAAGCCGGTAATCCATACGGCATACGGGCCTGCCAGAAGCTGTCTGCGAAAGCCCCGCAGTTTAGCCATTGGATTCCACCATCCTTTCATCACTGGATTCGGGTTTGTTCATAATCTGGATATTAAATGGAATGACCCGCAGCCCTACCAGGGAGTCCGGTTCATGGTACATGGTTGTATGTACCAGCCATTCGCAGCCGCCAGAGGCAATTTCTATTTCATAATGAACGCCCTTGAAAATGACGGAAGTGATTCTGCCCCGGAAAAATCCGTTTTCCGGGTCCGTGATGATTAAATCTTCCGGGCGGATGACCACATCCACCGGCTGGTTATTTCCAAACCCGGTATCCACGCATTCCAGATCCACATCCAGTACCCGAACCAGTTTATCGTGTATCATGATGCCGTCCAGAATGTTGCTGTCACCGATAAAATCAGCCACGAAAGCATTGACAGGTTCATTGTATATATCTTCCGGCGTACCGATCTGCTGGATATATCCCTGGTTCATGACAACGATGGTATCTGACATGGTCAGGGCTTCTTCCTGGTCATGGGTAACATAGATAAACGTAATACCTAGTTCGTTTTTCAGACGGATCAGTTCGTACTGCATATCCTGACGCATTTTTAAATCCAGCGCTCCCAGCGGCTCATCCAGAAGCAGTACTTTTGGCTCGTTGACAATAGCCCTGGCGATGGCGATGCGCTGCTGCTGCCCGCCGCTTAAAGAATCCGTACTGCGGTTTTCAAAACCTTCCAGATCTACGAGTTTTAGTGCGTATTTTATTTTATCATCAATATAAGACTTACTTTTTTTGCTGATTTTTAATCCAAACGCAATATTTTCCGCTACTGTCATATGATTAAACAGGGCGTATTTCTGGAATACGGTATTCAGTTTTCGTTCATTTGGGGGAAGAGAAGTAATATCTGTGCCGTCAAAAATAATCTTTCCCTCGTCCGGGGTTTCAAATCCTCCAATCAGACGCAGCGTGGTGGTCTTTCCACAGCCGGAGGGACCAAGCAGCGTAACAAATTCATTTTCGTGGATGGTCAGCTCCAGGTCATCCAGTATTACCATGCCATCGAAAGATTTTGTAATGTGTTGTAACTTAATCAGTTCTTTTTGCATTCGTAGAGCCTCCTAAAAACAGGGCGGGTTACTTACCCAGATTAAGGTTGCTTCTTCCCGGTACGCCTCGATATAATGCTTTTTGCCTGCGGTAAAATAAAAGGACTCTCCGGTATGTACGATGTAGGTCCTTGTACCGTAATGCAGCCGGATACTTCCTTTTAGCACATAACCGAATTCTTCGCTTTCCCTGGGCATCAGTGTCTCTGATTTACCGCCCGGAGACAGGGTGAGCAGGACAGGTTCCATAGCATTTTTCTGCGCATTTGGAATCAGCCATTCGATTTTGCAGTTGCGTTTTTTGTAATTCTTCTCAAAATAGTCATCAGGAGAAAAAACGATCTGTTCGGGCTCGTCATCCGTAAAAAATTCAGCAGGCGTGGTTCCGAGGCACTGGATAATGTCCAGCAGAGTCCCGATGGAAGGTGTCGTCAGGTTGCGCTCTAACTGGGAGATAAAACCTTTGGACAGTTCAGAACGGTCTGCCAGTTCCTGCTGTGTAAGCCCGTATTGGATGCGCAGCTCTTTCATGCGGTGTCCAATATCCATATATGACCTCCTGTGTAAAAATAATAATTAATTTTGTGTTTACTATTGATAAACAAACCGAACATTATTATGTAAGAAAATTTGTAAAAAGTCAAGATGTTTTTCAATAAATTTTCTGCTTTTTATTTAAAGCATTTTGTGTATAATAAGTATATCAGGCAGTTGCCGGACGAACCAGATATAATTTTTGATATGGAATACCGGAGCCGGAATACAGCTTTTGTATGAACTCTGGATAATGATAAGGCATGGATCAGAATCAGGCGCCGGAAGATCCGGTATTTCCGGGGGTTATATGGTTTTGCGATTACCTGAACAGTATGAAAGAAAGGTGTACAGTGAAATGAGGTACAGAACAGAAACACCAGAGACAGAAACAGAGTAGTATGAAGTGAAAACCAGAAACCTGTGAAAAAGTGCGGAGAGGGAAGAAAAATGTGGATCGTATGTGTAAAAATCTGGTAATACAGTACGGGAAACCGGAAAGATAACAGATGGGGATATAAAGACAGAAGAAACTGACAAAGGAATCAGAATAAGAGGAATCAGAATAAGAGGAATCAGAATAAGAGGAATCAGATAAGAGGAATCAGATTAAAGACTGGCCGGATAGAAGATGAACTGGAAAAGACCAGTCAGAGAAAGGATAAATCAGAGAAAAGATGAACCAGAAAAAGACTGGTCAGAAACAGGATAAATCAGAATATAAAGCTGGTCAGAAACAGGATGAATCAGAAGAAAAGACTGGTCAGAAACAGGATGAATCAGAAGAATGAAGAACCAGGAAAAGAAGAATCACAAAAAAGACCAGTCAGATAGATGATGAATCAGAAAGAAGAAGGCATAAAAGTGAACAGTTACAGGACAGAAAGTATGACAGATAATTATCATAGAGAAGAAATGACGGCACAGGACAGTGGCAAAGAAGGAAGCGGCAAAACGGAAAACAGCGGGGAAGAAGTGTTCCGTAAGCGGGTGCTACTGGCAGGTGTGGACTGCGGGGCTTCGGAGGCAGAATTCGAATATTCCATGAAGGAACTGGAGAATCTGGCCAGGGCAGCCCTGATGGAGCCGGTGGGCGTGATTACCCAGAAGATGGACAGTATCCATAAAAGCCTGTATATCGGCACCGGCAAGGTAAAAGAAGTACAGCAGGCAATCCTGGAGCTGGAGGTGGACGTGGTATTGTTTGACGACACACTTACGCCGTCCCAGCTGCGCAATCTGCAGAAAGAACTGGGCAGACCCATTCTGGACCGGACTGCGCTTATACTGGATATTTTTGAAGTACGGGCCAAAACCAGGGAAGCGAAGCTGCAGGTGGAATCTGCAAAGATGAAGTATCTGCTGCCCAGGCTGGCAGGCATGCATGAGGCGCTGACCAGACAGGGCGGAACAAGCGGCAGCATGAGCAGCCGTGGTGCGGGTGAGAAAAAGCTGGAGCTGGACAGACGAAGAATTGAGAAACGGATAGTGGAACTGAACAGAGAGCTGGCCGGAATCTCGAAAGAACGGCGGGTGCAGCGGCAAAAGAGGCAGAAATCCGGAATACCGCTGGTGGCTCTGGCAGGATATACAAATGCCGGAAAGTCAACAATCATGAACGCTCTGATGGATTTCTGTGGAAACGATGAGGAAAAAAAGGTGCTGGAAAAGGATATGCTGTTTGCCACACTGGATACGACTGTGCGAAGGATTCATGCGGGAAAAGGCAGGGAGTTTCTGTTGTCAGATACAGTCGGGTTTATCCATAAGCTGCCCCACGGGCTGGTAAAAGCATTCCGTTCCACACTGGAAGAAGTGGAAAATGCGGATCTGATTCTGCACGTTGTGGACGCTTCCAATCCCGCCCACAAAGAACAGGCAGAACTTACCACACAGCTGCTTTCCCAGCTGGATACAGCGGATATTCCAATGATAACAGTGTATAATAAGGCGGATCTGTGTGAAGACGTAACGATTTATCCAAGAGTGTCCCTGGATGAAAAAGTTTACATCTGCGCCAGGGAAAAATCTTCTGTGGAACTGCTGATGAAAACCATACTGGAACAGATTTACCGTGAAGATGTACGGACCCGGTTTCTGATTCCATATGAAAATGGGGATGTGGTATCATATCTGATGGAGCATGCCCGTATGATCAGCTGCAGTTATGAAGAACAGGGCACCAGAATGACGGTGGAATGCAAGAGAGCGGACTGGGAAAAATATGCCCGGTTTGCTGAAACAGTTAACGTATAATGATCAGAGGATGTTCCCGGCGAAGAGCCGGGAACATCTGCTTTCTGGCAGCTTTTATTTTCTGGCAGTTTTCATAGCCCGTTGTGACGGATATCCATTACTGGAGATCCGGTATGTTTTGCTTCTCATAATTATAGTATAAATCTTAGATTTATACATTGGATTCCAGAGCATGTCTTAAAAATGTTTTACAGAGTTTTATCAAATGATAAAGTAAAAAAGCCACTTAAATCAGACAAATTTATCATAATAAACATTATCATGCTGATATAAACGAAGACGTCACATAAAATGCGGAAAAGCGTATTGCGGTGAAAGAATTTTTTATTAGATTTAATGTTAGCAATTTTGTCGTTTCATAAAACGGAAGATGGAAAAATGGATGATGTTCTTATATGGCTGGTACAAAGAATGTCATGGAAGTATGTAATCTGATAAAAGCTTTTGGAACTGGAATAACAGGATTCGAAATGAAAACGATTAAATTGAATCATTACACGGAGGGCCTGGGTAAATTCCGGAAGAAACGTCACTGTGGACGTTTCTTCCGGAGTTCATTTATTCAAACGGATCAAATACTTTGACAGATACATGGCCGTCCTGTTTTTTACGCATTTCCATCAGAAGCATCCACAGCTGATGGAATCTGTCCAGTAAAACCGCATCTGCGTCTATAATATAAGGGGAAAGAATGCCCACATCAAAATAACGGACATTCAGCGGCGGCATAAAGATCAGGTTGTCAGAACGGGTCTGTTCTTTATGGCGTCTGATATGTTCATATGTAATCATCAGATAATCTTTGCCCCGGTATTTACAATTAAAAGAGATAAAACATTCGTCTACAATCCATTCTGTATCATCTTCTGTCATATGCTGCTTTACGGAATCATCCAGTTCATCGGTAGACTGGATTTCCAGTCTCCAGTCCAGATGTCCCTTCTTTGTTTCATTTATCATTTCATCCAGTAAAATTGCTAATGAAGCGGGTTTCATAGAAAGCCTCCTGAATTGGCAGGTAGCTGCTGGCAACGGTCTGGTGTTCCCGGCAGTGATTTTTTGGTAAAATAAATGAACCCTTGACGGATCCATCCAAAGCCAATAGGGGGACTCGAACCCCCGACCCACGCATTACGAATGCGTTGCTCTACCAGCTGAGCCATATTGGCATAGTTATGTTATTATTTCTGGTGTTTCCTGAGACTTAAATACTTTACCATAAAAATCAAAAACTGACAACCCCTTTTTTTATAAATTTTCAGACTTATGATAACAAATGCCGGAATGCAGGGAGAGTTATTGCGTCCGGGAGATGGAACGGGTTAAATAATCCCAGTTGTTATTAATTATTTATAAACTGTGCAAAATAGCGTTGAGGTTTTGGAAAAGGAAGTATATAATAAAAAAGTATCCGGCTTTGCCGGATACTCCGCCTGCGGCGGGCTGCCTCTGGCGGCATTTTCTTCTCCGGCGCATGGCGATCCTCCCGGAGGGTTTTATCTTACAGGCCGCTCTTTCCTATAAGATAAAAAAGTATCCGGCTTCG
>CANRTU010000070.1 GCA_947642745.1 uncultured Eubacterium sp. | reverse complement strand
TTTCCATACCTTTTTCCATACCTTTTTCCATACCTTTTTCCATGCCTTTTTCCATGCCTTTTTCCATGCCTTTTTCCATGCCTTTTTTCATGCCTTTTTCCATGCCTTTTTCCATGCCTTTTTTCATGCCTCTTTCCAGAGCGTTCTGTTCCAGTATAAGTATCTGGGGCTCAATGATTGGCTTAATAATTTCCATAAATGTTTCACTCATACTTACATCTCCCATCCATTCTTTTATAATCTGAATATTCGCCCTGAAAGCAACTTTCAGGACAGCTTCCGCATATTCCCTGTCCAGTTTTCCACCAAGCTGCTGCGTACATTCCAGCAGTTTTTGCAGATCCTGTTTTTCCAGTCTTCCTGACAGTGACCTGAGCCATACATGCAGTTCCGGCCTCAGTTCTTTTGTGACAATCACCTGTGCCGGGAAAGGGATATTCCCTTTAATATAATAAATTCCTCTGTAAGGGTTCGACACCTGGTACCCGTGTTCATTAAAATAACTGAACAGACCAGCCGGTTTTGCATCACGCAGAAGCGAAATGGTCACGTCGCTTTCCGCAATGGCATCCACCGTTTTACCATAGGATTTATAGAGACAGGCATATCCTTCCACTTTGAAAAAGACATCTATGTCCAGCCTGTCTTCCGGGTCTTTGTATTCCAGAATGTTATGTCCCCTGAAAATACGCCCGATTTCATTGTCAATGCATACATCCGGATGCTTTTTTGTGATCAAAAGGTCTACGGCCAGCGGTTTTACATTCAGGTTATATTCCCTGTCAAATTCCAGGCTGTCTCTGCTGTCAGCCATTTCCAGATTCATGGCAGCAATAAAAGCCGGATGCCATTGTATTTTCGTATCACTCATATGAAACTCCTTTATTATTTTAATTATAGCACGTATTTTGATATTTTACAAAGGAAAAGAAGGGGATGCGTCCCCTTCTTCTTAATAGTTTGTATGAAATTACATGCAGTCCGGAGTTATTATTTTCTTTCCGCTGTTTTAATAAAGCGTTCCATCTGTGTCACAGGAGAGAATTACTGTCTTTGTAGTGGAAAAGGATTCAGCTGAGGCCTCTGCGCTGGTACATGTAACCGGTCTGTCTGATCCATATAAAAATGTTCCGGTAACAGTAACAGACCACAACTTACTGCCGGATGCGGATTTGTAAACAGAAGTTTTCTTTCCGGAACATATATTTGCAGAGCAGTCCGCCAGTCTGGATCTGCTGATAGTTATAATCCTGGTGGTGAAGCAGCTTCCATCAGATAATTTTTCGGTATATTCCTGTACAGAAGCACATTCTGCGGCATGGGAAACCGTTGGAAAGTGAACTGTAAGGATAAGGGAAATCAACAGACATAAAAGTAACTTCATATTAAGTTCTCCTTATGCGGTTAATTCAGATATTCAATAGTTGTTTCTTCAATAGCAGGCAGATTCTCCATAAAAACCTGATAACTATGGTAACAGGATGCATTCCAGATTATCAGTCCGGCGATGATTCCGCAAAGAACGCAGACACAGGCAGTCTTGATATGTTTTGTACGATAAAGCTGCCGGATCAGATAACCAGTATCTGCATGTTCCAGATAATCCCTGATAATATCAGAGGGTTTGCCGAATTGTTTTTCCAGATCAGAAAAATCCGGATCTTTTTGCGTAAGGTTATATTCTGACAGATTTCTTCTGAAATCTGAATAAAATCGTTTCTCATATGGTCCATAAACCGGGAACATGGATCGTATCATTTTTTCATATTTTCTGATATCATTCATGATTCTGATTTTCTCCTTTTTCTCCGGAATAAGCGAGAATCAGCCGGATTCCCTCGTTTATCCGGTGGTAACTGTCCACAAGCTCTGATAAATACTCCTGTCCCAAAGGTTCCAGATGGTAATATACACGGGTGAGACGTTTGCCCACCTGTTTTTTGTAGTCAGTAATATACCCTTTTTCTAACAGACGATAAAGGGTAGGGTACATGGAACCTTCTGGAATTGTTAAAATGCCATCTGATTGCTGGCGTATCAGCTGTGAGAGCTGGTATCCGTATAAATCTCCTGTCTGTAGAAGGTGTAAAAGCAGCATTTCTACAGAGCCTTTTTTAAAATGATCCTGTCTTACCATGTTCTGTGTCCTGAGTGATGTAGAGATTAATTATAAAATAATCAGGCACTTTGGGCAATACCTTATTTGCTTAGGTAATGGTTGACAATAAGGACTATATATGTTAATCTGTAAAAGAACTAAGTTCACTTTTTATTGGCTGGGCAGGATATCCTGACAATATGCAAAATGAAATTGTACTGAAATGAAAGGGGGAATTGGTATGAATGTTCAAAAAAAGTCCTCATAAAATGAATTGCAAGGGATGCCGGAAAATGGCAAAAATCATCTTATGAGGACTTGCTTATTTTACCATTATGTGACCTGGGATGCAAGATGAAACATAAAATAAAAGTATACAAATGCTGATATCCGGAAAGGAGAAGTATTATGAAAAGTAAAAAAAGAGTGTTTGCATGTGGAATGCTTGCCGCATGTATATGATCTGCTTCAGTCGTAAATGCCGCAGAAGCACGTTTCGGAGTAAAAGATTGTAATGCAAGTCTTGAACTTAAAAAGGACCATGCAGTATGCGGAATTTTTGAAGGTGGTACTCCGGTCAGACCGATTACACCTAAACGTATCGATGGAGTATACACAATATGGGATATAGAAGGTAATACATCTAAACTTCCATTAAAAAAGAGTATACAAGAGGGGCAGTTGAATCTTGTCGTTTATGCGACAGCACATTATATAAGTAAATATGCACAAATGCCATATTATCTGAATGATATGTATATAGATACGATTTCTGCAGTGTATTAATCCAGAATAGGAAATCATGGTAAATGTAATGATTTAAACTATACACGTGTCAATACACTGATATTATTTCAGAAATATGTAGTCTGAATTAGTAAAACCTGACTGATATACAATAATGACTGCATTGCAAAAATAGTGAGTGCATTCTACTGACTATGATTGCGATGCAGTTCAGAAAATACAGGAATCATGTATATGAATATAGTTTGCCACTTTATGCAGAAATTTTCTAAATTCAGACATCACCCGTTACGAAAGGAGCCGGGACCGCCATGACAAAGATAAGAAACAAATACAATATTACCGGCGCCGCAATACTGCTGTTTCTGCTGCTGGCGGCGGTGATAAGTATATCTGCACTCACCGGCGCCGGACAAAAAACGCAGATCGTCTGGTATCTGGAAGATCCGGCGTTTTATGGCGTACAGGATGCCATACCTTTTGAGGAAATAAAGTCAGAACGGTTTGATCTGTTTAACAAAAGGCTGGAAGAACTGGACATACCCGCGAAAGTAATCTTTAAATACCAGGGGCTGGCGGAACCGTCCGCAAATTCTTATGAAGATGGCTCCTGGAGAGAAAAATCTATTCTGGGAGAGGCACAGAATACCCGTTATCTGGTGCGTCAGGATCCGCAGGCGGATATTGCGGGGTTCTCACCTGCGGAATACAGCCTGTTCCATACGCTGGACGCTTTTCTGGAAAGTGAAGACGGCAGGAAAGCGAGGGAAGCGCTTCCTGAAAAAATCTGGGAAGCCAACAGGATAAAGGGAAAGCTCTTCCAGATTCCCAGGGGAAACGTTTCCGTACATGGTACGGCATACTGTTTTAGAAAATCCTTTCTGGATCAGTACCAGATCCGGCTGGATGAAGAAAAAATAAAAAAAATGACGCCGGAAGAAGTCGTGCGGTGGCTGCAGCCCTGTTTTGGAGACGGCGGTCTTCTGGATGATACATACTGTCTGACGGATCCTGCGTATCTGGATTTTACCAATTACTTCTGTGACCGGCTGGTTCCGGTTCTGACAGGAACTACGAATAATATTTATCTGGATCTGAAAGGAAAGCGGATTGTGGATGGATTATCCCTCCGGGAAATACAGCGGGAATTTCAACTGTACCAGTATATTTACAGGAATGATCTGGACGCCCATACACAGGTCAGCCAGTCTCCGGTGCCTGTTTTTAGCATGGAACAGATGCCGGAACTATCCCTGCTGCGGGAAAAGGATGAGGAGCAGGAGTGGCAGAACGTTTCCACGGATCGTATGTATGTCTGCAAGAGCAGGGGCAACGGGGTGTTAACCGGCAGTGAACATCCACAGCTGGCCATGCAGGTGCTGGCAGCGTCAGTCTGCGACGCCACGCTGTCCAATCTGATGATCCATGGCGTGGAAGGTAAAGATTATGAACTGAAAGGCGGACACGCTGTCTCTCATGGCAATACCCATCTGTCATATCTGGGATCTTTCAGCGCTGTGGGAAACAACCTGATCGCATATCCAAACGAGCTGGAAGTCACAGATAAGGAAGAGAAAACGAGGCAGCTGCTGCAGCAGATTCCGGTCATACCGCTTCTTAATTTTACGCCGGAGTGGGATCAGGATATGCTGGAAAAAATGAGTCGGCTGGCGGCGGTTTATCAGGAGACAGCCGCACAGGTCATGTATTCCGGCGTAAAGGATCTGAACGCATACCTGGCAAAACAGCAGAAAAAACTGGAAAAAGAGGGACTGGCAGAAATGATATCCTTTCTTTCCGCACAGGCAGACAGCTGGGAGGAATGACAAATGCTGCTGGAATTTCAGAATCTGGGAAAAACATACGGGCAGACAGAGGCGTTAAAAAACCTGAACCTGCGGCTGCCGCCCGGGATTTACGGGCTGCTGGGGCCAAACGGCGCTGGCAAAAGCACCCTGATGAAATTAATCTGTATGCTGCTGGAGCCTTCTAAAGGCGCAGTATTATTTGATGGCAGGGACATCCGGACACAGAAGCGGGCATTTTTAAAACAGCTTGGCTATATGCCCCAGCAGTCCTGCCTGTATCCGGAGTTCAGGGTACTGGAATATCTGTATTATACCGGCGCATTAAAAGGCATGGAGAAAAAAAAGCTGCGGGACGCGGCGCACCGGCTGCTGGAGCGCATGCGTCTTCTGGATGTGGCAGGACAAAAGATCCGCACGCTTTCCGGAGGCATGAGGCAGCGTCTGATGTTTGCGCAGGTCATGCTGGACGACCCGCTGGTAGTGATCCTGGACGAGCCTACCGCCGGACTGGATCCAAAAAAAAGGATCGAAATGCGCAATCTGATTGCTTCCTGCGCAAAGGATAAAATCTTTCTCATCGCCACCCATGTGGTTACAGATGTGGAAATGATTGCGGACCAGATTCTGTTACTGGATCATGGCCGGCTGCTGGCAGCCGGTACCGCCGTAGAGCTTACCAGCCGGCTGCACGGCCGGGTCTTTGAGACCAGGCTGACAGATCCGCTGGAGACGCTGGAGGCCCGCTATCAGGTCAGCAGTCTGTTCCACCGGGGTAATCTGACCTGTGCGAAGCTGCTGGTCCGGGAATCAGCCGGTCCGCCGCCGGACGCTGTCATGGCAGAGCCGGATCTGGAGGATGTGTACCTGTGGTATTTTGGGGAGGAAGCATAAGCATCAATGAAGCTCGTATGGTATGAATGGAAAAAATTATGGAAATATGCCGGGACAGTAAAACTGTTTCTGTTTCTGATCCTGTTGTCCGGGCTTTTGTTTCAGGGGGAAGCAGACAGAAACAGCGACTGGCTGCCACAATATTTACAGATTCACCGCCAGCTGTCCGGCTGTGACAGGAAAGAGCTGTCCCGTTTACTGAATCAGGATGAGGCGTATGCCGGCCCGGAACAGATCCGGGCATGGGAACGCATCCGGCTGGAAGCAGAAGCGCTGGACGGTTATGAGGATTACCGCAAATCTGTGCGCAGACGTTACAACGATCATCTGTCCATCTCTATATTTTCAGGTTCTTCAAAGGATTCCGGTTACAGGAAACGGGTTGCGGATACCTATGATAGTCTGCGTATCCGGGCGCCCATGCTCTTTCAGCCTTATCTGGGACTGGAACAGTCGCTGGATTTTTATGCGGGCGATTTTCTGGCGCTGGTGTTTCTCATATATCTTGTAAGTATTGTGTTTATCCAGGAGGAAAAAACAGGAAAAACAGATTTTACTTCCACAATGATTTATGGAAAGACACATTTTTTTCTTGCGAAGGCAACAGTGGTACTGGCCAGCTTTCTTATTTTTCTGCTGACGTCGTTTTTCCTTATCCTGTATCTGGGGCTGCGGCTGACCGGGCCGGTTTCCTTCTCAGCCGCAATACAGAGCATTCCGGATTATTACGGAGTGCCTTTTGCCTGGACGATTGGCCGCTACCTTCTGTCAGCAGTACTTTTAAAGCTGCTGGCGGGCGTACTGCTGACAGTCCTGGCGGCGGCGTTTGCCAGACGTTCCAGTTCCATCATTTTTACGGCTGCCGGAATGGCGGCACTGTGCGGGATCAGCATATGGGCTTGTGGGAATCTGAAAGGGGAAGGCATACAGACAGCCGCAAGGATCTGGAACGTGTGGAGCCTCTTAAGGGGAAAACCTGTGATCGGTACTTATGATCCGCTATGGTTTGGGACAGTCACAATTGATGCCATATGGGGTCTGGTTCCCGGCATGATTCTGGCAGGGACGCTGCTTTTTGTAACAGTAAGCAGACAAAACAGACAGCGTGGAAAAAGCAGGAACATAAAGAAATGTCTGCGAAAAAGACTGCCAGAACCCCGGAGCCTGCTGTTTTATGAACTGAAAAAATTATGGGTATATCAGGGCGGAATTGTGCTGTTTATGTTTTGTATCATCATACAGACAGCCACCGTGATGCGATACCGCTACTTTCCGGGAACAGACGAGTATTACTACCATCAGTATGTGGATCATTTTGGAGACAGAATTACTGACCAGACAGCCGTAAAAATCGCAGAAGAATCTGCGCTGTTACAGAAACTGGAAGAACAGCTGGCCCTGGAAGATGATGCGTACCGGGCAGATCTGCTCCAGCGGCAGCTGGAAAGAAAGACGGGGTTTGAGCTGTACGTCCGGCGTATGGAAGCGCTTTTAAGCGATGATAAAGAGGAGATCTTTTTAAAAGACGCCTGGTACCGGCTGCTGTTTGAGCATACGCAGGTATCTCAGACAATGGTGGCGTTTCTGTGTGTTTCCCTTGCGTTTCTGGTTCCTGCCGCATTCCGGAAAGAAAAAGAGAGCCGGATGGAAATTCTGCAGAAAACATCGTTTCATGGAGCAAAAAAGCTGTGGGATGCCAGGACAACAGCCTTTTTAAGTTATCTGCTGCCATTTATCATTGTATCTGAGGCAGTTTCTTTTTACAAGGCAGTGACAGATCATGAAGTGGAACTTATGGCACCGTCAGACTGCCTGACGATTTACTGGGACAGTCCTGTCCGGCTGCCTGTGTGGGCGCTTTACCTGGCGGGTCTTATCGTTCAGTGCGCCAGTACGTGCGGGGCGCTGTTGTTAATATCCGCCGCTGCCAGGCGTGTAAAAAACCAGTACCTGCTGACCGGAGTGATTCTTGCGGCAGGCCTGGTGCCCACGATGCTGGCGCAAAAGCTGGCTGCCAGCTGGCCCGGTATCATACACGATTTCTTTTTCATCTTTACGTATCAGTCATATGGAATGGCAGCGCTGTCCGCATGTATACTGGCGGCGGCGCTGGCAGTTTCCGGAAAGGAGCGCACATGCGGGTAAATGGAAGGAAAGCAGATAGAAAAAAATCCAATGCTGGAAAACCGGATATAAAAAATAAGGACGTGACAATGCTGTACCGTAATATCTCCGTGTTCCGTTTCTGCGGGCGGCGGTCAGAAGCAGGGAGACGGGCGGCAGGGCGGCTGATTCATGGCCTTTATCTATGCCGGCATACAGCCTGTATCTGTCTGGCCTGTATCTGCCTGACAGCCTGCGGCGGCAGGAACGATCCTGCTGAAACAAAGAGCCGGTTTCAGGACGGGAAGGAATATCTGCCAATGAGCAATCTGACAGAATCGGATGACGGGATCTATTATGTGGAGAGCATACAGGAACATCCGTCGGACAATGGCTATATGGTGCTCAAATACGTGGACAAGGCCTCCGCGAAAGAAACCGTCCTCTGCCAGAAAGTAAACTGCAAACATAATACATCTGAATGCCAGGCGGTGGCGGAAGGGTCAGATTACATGGGATTTATGACGTATTCTGACGGGAAGCTGTATTATATGGTATCAGAGTATAAAAGGGATAACCGCTCCCTGTATCTGTATCGCATGAACAGGGATGGAACCGGAAAAGAACAGCTTCACGTGTTTGAAAACCAGATGACCCCGCCAAACAAAGCGGGGATGTATAAAGGAAAGATCTTTCTGTCCCTTCCTACGATGAAAGCGTCGGAAGACAACACAAGCATTTCCTCTGCGGAGCCATCCCTGGTGATGTATGATCTGGAAACCAAAACAGAAACGATGATTCTGGACGGAGCCAGACAGGAAAACCTGTTCGTGCTGCCCTGCGGCGCCAGCGGGGATAACGTTTACTTTCTGGAAATGAGATTTATGGAAAGTCCGGATGAAGAGCCGGATGAAGAGCCATATTGTAAATTCAGGCAGTACGATCTAAATACCAGAGAGATCCGTACGGTACTGGACACCGTGGAGGAAGATGCCCAGATCGTATACAATGACAGGATTCTGCGCCTGTCCAAAGATCACAGGAAAATGTATTCCTATGACCTTATAACAAAAGAAACGGAAGACATTCTGGAATGGAAGGAGAATTATCATCTGATTTTTGCTGCGGACGGCTATATCGGATTTGAAAAACGGAGAAAAAAACAGTATTATTTTAACTGTTATGATCTGAAAGAAAAGCGGTATATATTTGATGAAATGACGCTGGAGGATGAAGCTTACGTAAAGACCAGGCTGACAACCGGAGAGTACTGGATACAGAAGGATGAAGCTGTCTGGCTGTATGATCTTTCGAAGGATAGCTGGAGAAAGGTGGAGGAAATTACATAAGGCGGGAAGACAGCCATGGCAGACAGTGAACAGTCTGCGGTCATGGCCGTCTGCCACAAATGTACCGGCGTGTGAATATTCCGGGCGGCCGTCGTTTTCCGGACCGGGCGCCGGACTTTCTGTGAATGATATTCTTTGCGGCATATACCGGATCCCCGGCTGTATAACCGGCATTTTTCCTGCTCTGATTTTGCGGGGATACCGGAGCCGCACGGAACATTCCCGGAAAACAGCCGGCATGTCATACCCTGCCGCAGCGGATGACGCAGACAAAACGCTTTGGTAAACGGCTTATTTTCCTGACTTTAACATATTCAGAATATGCGTACAGTAAATTTTTTGCAGTCCTGTGTTTTTCATAAATGATTCTGTCACTTCCAGATAAGAAACAGGATCCTTATAATTCTGGTAAAAAGCAGGCGTCACTTCTTCTTTAAACCAGGGCGCAAAAATACCAGATTTTTTTGTATAACAGGTGGCTGCCTTTGCCTTTATCCGGTGGCTTTTATCCACATAGGCAGCCACACTTTTATGAATGGCGGTATCTTCATCAGGCAGATAGTAGTAATTTTTGTAGTCCGGATAAAAATATTTTAACGTACCCTCATAAAGCAGGATGCGGAACACAGCCTCTGCTTTTGCCATGTGCAGGTAATAAAGGTCATTATTACAGGATATGGAAACGGGCAGCGGGGCGCACAGGCCACAGGTAATTAACAGTTCCTGTCCGGCGCTGCCATCCAGTCCCGTATAGGAGGCACTTTTTGCTGTGAGTGGGAAAAATTTTCCGTGAAAAAAATCATCCAGGGCGCACAGAGGTAACAGCGCAGCCGTTCCCATCAGGTCTTCATAATTATGCGTCAGTAAAATCTGAAGCAGTCCGTCATCTCTGGTACGGCAGTAAGTCTGGTATACTTTAACCAGTTCCCGCCCGTCATAACAGTCTTTGCGTCCGATTCCCAGAAATTTTTCCAGGGTCTTTAGTTTATAATTTTCCAGATTTAACACATGCTTATAAGAAGAAAACGACTGGTGCAGGTCCGTATGGATATTTTCTGGTCCGCCGGATGGATCTGTACCGGAAGGTGATTCTGGCGGAAACAGGTTTACATAATCCACATTATGTTTATCCATGCGTTTTTTCAGAAAAGGAATGTCAAACCTGGTTCCATGAAAGGTAATCAGTGCGTCAGACTGCCCCATCAGATTTGCGAACTGCTGTAATACCAGTGCTTCTTCCTCAATGGATTCCGCGAAAAACTGTCTTATGACAAGGGATGAACCTTCGGCATATGCGGCGCCAGCCAGGTAAATAATGGCTTTATCCGCAGAAAGTCCGGTAGTTTCAATGTCAACAAACAGGGTATGGCCTTTGTTCTTTAAGTTCATGTTCCAGTCTGAATTGTTTAATTTAGTACATTTTCGTATTTCTTTCACTTTTTTTATCTCCATATTGCACAATGAGTAGAAAAGTATTATAATAAAAATGAATATATGATAAAGGATTTATGAATTTTATCATATCATGTCTGTATGCAATTCTAAAGAAAAATTTACATATTCTGAAGAAATATAAAATTCCGGCTCAGAATGCGTGACACTTTAACTTCCGGAATCAGGCGCTTTTTCATACAGGATGAAGTGATCTCAGGATATGTATGTTTGAACCTTGGATGAAAGTCAGCTTCCTGTGAAAGATAAAGTATTTTGAAAAATACAATTTATCTGTATATATGGGAGGACGGGTATGATATACTTAAAGGTGGACTGTATGCAGCATGCATTCAGAATTTATAGAAAGAAGGGGACGTAAACTATGGGATTACGTACATTTAAGAATGGCGTCCATCCTTTCGAAGGAAAGGAATTGTCCAGGGAAAAGCCGGTAAAAGAACTGCTTCCTAAGGGAGAGCTGGTATTTCCGGTATCACAGCACATAGGCGCACCGGCAAAACCGGTGGTAAAGCCCGGTGATACTGTTTTAAGAGGCCAGGTCATTGCGGAAGCGGGCGGATTTGTATCTGCTCCGATTCATTCTTCGGTATCAGGTACGGTCAAAAAAATTGAGCCACGCCGTGTGCCAGTGGGAGACATGGTAAACTCAATTGTTATTGAAAGTGACGGAGAGATGAAGGAAGTGGAGTATAAAGAAGCTGCCAGTCTTTCCACACTGACAAAAGAGGAAATTATCGGAAAAGTAAAGGATGCGGGCGTGGTCGGCATGGGCGGCGCAGGTTTTCCGACCCACGTAAAGCTTTCTCCGAAGGAACCGGATAAGATTGAATATGTCATTGCCAACTGTGCGGAATGTGAACCGTATCTTACCTCGGACTACAGGCGCATGATGGAAAATCCGGAGCAGCTGGTAAACGGTATGAAAATTGTCCTTCAGCTTTTTCCAAAGGCCAGAGGAATGTTTGGCGTGGAAAATAATAAAATGGACTGTATCGCAAAACTCAGGGATCTGGTAAAAGATGATCCAAGGCTGGAAGTAGTGGAACTCCAGACAAAATATCCGCAGGGTGGCGAGCGTCAGCTCATTTACGCAGTGACCGGCCGCTCCATTAATTCTGCCATGCTTCCGGCGGATGCGGGATGTATTGTGGATAATGTAGAGACGCTGGTGGCGGTTTACAATGCCGTAAAATTTGGAAAACCGGTAATGAACCGTATCTTTACAGTAACCGGGGATGCGGTCAGCGATCCACGTAACTTCTATGTCTGCACCGGAACGAATTACCAGGAAATCCTGGATGCGGCAGGCGGGTGCAAAACCCAGCCGGAGAAAATGATTGCCGGCGGACCAATGATGGGCTTTGCGCTGTTCGGACTGAACGTGCCGGCTACCAAAACCAGTTCCGCACTGCTTTGCATGACAAAGGATGAAGTGTCAGCCATGGCGCCGACGCCGTGCATTAACTGCGGCCGCTGTGTGGATGCCTGTCCGGAGCTTTTAATTCCTTCAAGGCTGGCGAAATACGCGGACCATGGGGATAAGGAGACTTACGAGAAATGGCACGGCATGGAATGTGTGGAATGCGGTAGCTGCAGTTTTATCTGTCCCGCAAAGAGACAGCTGGCCCAGTCCATTAAGACGATGAAGAAGATGATTCTTGCAGATAGAAGAAAGAAATAAGAAAGAGGTGGATAATCGTGAGTGATATGTTAAAAGTTTCATCCTCACCACATGTCCGTTCCAAAGACACGACTGACCGCATTATGCTGTACGTGGTACTGGCGCTTTTGCCAGCCAGTCTGTTTGGCGTCTATAACTTTGGTATCCGGGCATTGATTTTAACAGTTATTACAATTATAAGCTGTATGGCTTCGGAGCTGATATTTGAAAAAATTACAAAGCGTCCGAATACACTGAATGATTTAAGCGCTGTGGTGACAGGTCTTCTGCTGGCGTTAAACCTTCCGGTTTCGCTGCCGTACTGGCAGGCGGCGCTGGGCGGCGTATTTGCCATTGTTGTTGTCAAGATGCTGTTTGGCGGACTGGGACAGAACTTTATGAATCCGGCCCTTGGCGCAAGATGCTTCCTTCTGATTTCTTTTACCGGAAGCATGACCGCTTTTACGTTCGACGGGGTGAGTACCGCAACGCCCCTGGCGCTTTTAAAGAACGGGGAACCGCTGGACGTCTCCCTGATGGATATGCTGATCGGTAAGACAGCCGGAACCATTGGCGAGACTTCTGTCATTGCGATTCTGATCGGCGCCGCTTTTCTTGTATACATGAAAGTCATTCATTTAAGAATTCCACTTACATATATCGGGACTTTCTTTGTATTTGTACTGCTGTTTGGCGGACACGGCTTTGATATGAATTTTGCGGCAGCCCAGTTGTGCGGCGGCGGTCTGATGCTGGGCGCTTTCTTTATGGCTACCGACTATGTGACTTCACCGATTACACCGGCAGGACAGATTGTGTTTGGCGTTGTGCTGGGCCTTCTGACCGGTATTTTCCGTATGTTCGGAGCGAATGCGGAAGGTGTATCCTATGCGATTATTTTCAGCAACCTGTTAGTGCCGTTAATCGAACGGTTTACTGTACCGGTAGCATTTGGTAAAGGAGGTAAGAAGGCATGAAAAACAAAATTGTACATGATGCAGTAATACTTACCGCAATTACACTGGTTGCCGGACTGATGTTAGGCCTGGTTCATGAAGTGACGCTGGATCCGATCAAAGCGGCAAAATACGCCAGGGAACAGGCAGCCTATAAGCAGGTATTTTCGGATGCGGCTTCTTTTGAAGCATATGAAGAATTTGACGCCGGGGAGGCTACAAAAATAGCTACAGACGCAGGATTTGCCAACGATACGGTAGATGGGGCGCAGCTCGCCCTGGACGATTCCGGCAATGCTCTTGGTTATGTAATTACCGTAACTTCTACTGAAGGCAGCCAGGCGAATATTACCCTGTCCATAGGGGTTACGATGGACGGCGTATTAAACGGCTATGCCACAACAGCCATCAGTGAGACGCCGGGCCTTGGGGATAAAGTAAAATCTTCCCCGTTTATTGACCAGTTTTCCGGCAAAACGGTGGAAACTTATACGGTGACCAAATCTACGGCAACGTCTGAAAGTGAGATCGAAGCGGTCAGCGGCGCCACGATTTCATCCAGGGCCGTGACCAATGCGGTCAATGCGGGACTCGCTTACTTTAGAAGTATAGGAGGCGGAAACTAATATGAATAAGTATACAGAACGTTTATATAACGGTATTATTAAAGAAAATCCCACGTTTATCTTAATGCTTGGTATGTGTCCGACACTGGCGGTTACCACGTCGGCCATGAACGGTATTGGTATGGGATTATCCACAACCGCCGTGCTTGTCATGTCCAACATGATGATTTCCATGCTGCGTAAGATCATTCCGGACGGCGTACGTATGCCGGCCTTTATCGTAGTCGTTGCTTCGTTCGTGACGATGGTAGAGTTTTTGATGGAAGGGTATGCTACAGACCTGTATGGTTCCCTGGGACTGTACATTCCACTGATAGTTGTAAACTGTATTATTCTGGGCCGTGCGGAAGGTTATGCTTCCAAAAACCCGGTGGTGGAATCAGTGTTTGACGGTATCGGTATGGGACTTGGCTTTACCTTTGGTCTTACATCCATTGGTATTTTCCGTGAGCTGTTAGGCGCAGGCCAGATTTTTGGCGCACAGATACTGCCGCTGGCAGATGCGGCCACCGGAAAAGCGGGTTATACGCCGATTACTATATTTGTACTGGCTCCTGGCGCCTTTTTCGTACTGGCAGCTCTGGTGGCAGTGATGAATATTATCAGGGACCGTGCGGAAAAGAAAGGCAGACCGCTGCCGGCTGCCCAGGGATGTCTGGCAGGAGACTGCTCCAGCTGCGGCAGCAAGGGTATGTGCAGCGGACATTTGCAGACAGGCGGAAATAAGACGGAAGGATAGGAGGAAAGACAAATGACCAAATTAATACTGATTGCCATCAGTGCAGCAATTGTAAATAACGTGGTATTAAGCCAGTTCCTTGGTATCTGTCCATTCCTTGGCGTATCCAAGAAAGTAGAGACAGCAGCCGGCATGGGTGGAGCGGTTATGTTTGTAATCACCCTTGCTTCATTTGTAACCGGACTGATTTATAAATTTATCCTGGCGCCAGCGGATATAAAATATCTGCAGACGATTGTATTTATTCTCGTAATTGCGGCGCTGGTACAGTTTGTGGAAATGTTTCTGAAAAAATTTATGGAAAGCCTGTACCAGTCGCTGGGTGTGTTTCTGCCATTAATTACAACAAACTGCGCAGTGCTGGGTGTCGCTTTAAACAGTGTATTAAATGGTTACAATTTACTTGAAACAGTTGTTTATGGTCTGGCAACCGCCATCGGTTTCTTTATCGCAATTGTGATTATGGCAAGCCTGCGTGAAAAAATTGAATACAACGATATACCGGTTCCGTTCCAGGGTTCCGCCATCGTACTGATTACCGCAGGCCTGATGTCGATCGCATTTTTCGGATTTTCCGGCGTTATATAGGAGGGCAGGCAGATGAGTATGACAGGTATTTTGATCGCCGCCGCAGCGGTGGGCGGTACAGGTATTTTGATCGGTTTCCTGCTGGGTATCGCAGGAGAACGTCTTAAAGTAGAGGTAGATGAAAGAGAAGAAAAGATTATGGGCGTCCTCCCTGGTAATAACTGTGGCGGATGCGGTTATCCGGGCTGTTCCGGTCTGGCAGCGGCCATTGTAAAAGGCGAAGCGCCAGTGGGACAGTGTCCGGTGGGCGGATCTCCGGTAGCGGCCCAGATTGGTGAAATTATGGGAATTGCGGCTGAAGCCGGCGGACGTAAAGTTGCTTTTGTCAAATGTGGCGGCAACTGTGAAAAAGCAAAACAGGACTATGAATACAGCGGTGTGGAAGACTGCCAGGCAGTTGCTTTTGTACCAAATAAAGGGCCGAAATCCTGCAACTATGGCTGTATGGGATTTGGTTCCTGTGTAAAAGCCTGTCCTTTTGATGCGATACATATCGTGGACGGAATTGCCCTGGTGGATCCGGAGGCATGCAAGGCCTGCAGTAAATGTGTGGAAGCCTGCCCGAACCATCTGATTGAACTGGTGCCTTATGCGGCTCAGGTAAAAGTATTATGTAATTCCAAAGATAAAGGCAAGGATGTCATGGCTTCCTGCTCCGCAGGCTGTATTGGCTGTCATCTGTGCGAGAAAAACTGTGAACATGACGCAATTCATGTGACGGATAATATCGCTCATATTGATTATGAGAAATGTACCGGATGTGGCGCCTGCGTGGCAAAATGTCCTAAGAAAGTAATACATATCGTAGAAAAAGCCGGCTGATGTATTTTATAGGGAATTTTGTACCATCAGATACATATTTCTTCGAAATACCGGCAGAACAGTTACACTGCGGGAGAGCTTTCCAGATCTGGAAAGCTCTCCCGCAGTGTGTTTTTTAAAAATTTCCGTAAGACGCACCCTGGAAGACGCAAAACAAATCATACAGATGCGCAGATCACGGGGATGGTTTTGAAACCCGTTCCCGGGTGTGACTTTCATAAGAAATACGGGAAGTTTTTTATAAAAATTCTGTTTATTATATCTGATTTTATCTGGATTTATCTGATTTGTTATTTCATCGTTTATATGATAAAGGGGTTCATGCTGAAGCTGAAGCGGTTTTTAATCCTATAAAAACCGTTCCGGAGTCATTACTTTAAGGACGTAAGGTTCTTCCTTAAGTATATTCATCCTTAATGTAAAGCTCAGCCTGAACTTAAAAATTTCTGTCTGGATGAACCTGATGTAAGATTTTCCTGAATATAATGTTTCTTCTGAATGGAGGAGTAATGCAGGATCATTGAAATGTCCGTCAGCTTCTGTGTGGGATGAAAGAATTCTTTTCTGAATGCGGGAGCAGTTCAGAACCATAGAAACCCCGTCAGAATCATTTTGCCGCGTCTCCTGCAGGGAAACATGAGACTGGTTCTGAACCGGATTCATCATGAAAGTAAGGTTCAGCCTGAATGATAAAAAATCTCATCATAATCCGTCTGCTGTACTGCTTCACGAAAATAAAAATGATCCCGTATCATAAAAATTTCTGCCAGAATCAGCCTGTTCTGACACCAGTATAAAACAGGAAGTTCATTCTGAAACAGGTTTATCCTGTATAAACGGCTGATCCTGAATCATATGAAATATCCATCAGAATCAGCCTGTTGTAGTCTCCTTCATGAAATGTCAGGTTCATTCTGAACCAGATTTATCCTGAACGCAGGGCTGATCCTGAAACTTGAAATATTCCATTCGTATCAGCTGTAATTTCTTAATGAATAAACGCAAAGTTCCTCCTTAACGTAGCGGATCGTATCTGCACAGCGAAACAACGCATCCTGCCGGATTAGTTTTTTTTATCGCACTGCCGCAGCCGGTAAATGACCGAGGGGATACAGTATCCAAGTGCAATTGCCCAGGATATAGGATTTGCGTAACAGATAGCCACAAATCCCATACTGGTAAAGGACAGCGCTGCCCCGATACTGCGGCCGGCCAGTTCCCCGATACCCGACAGAACCGCCTGAAAGCTGTACCCCATGCCCTGCAGGGTATTGCGAAAGATCATCAGACTGCCGTGAAAGACAAATAATGTGCTGATTCGTGCCAGATAGTCCAGTGCGCCGCTGGCTGTATGACTGGCAGTCTCTCCCAGCACAAGCATAACAAGATATTTCTTCGAAAACAGAATCACAATCCAGGACGCCAGACAATACAGGTACTGGATGAACAGGCCGCATCTGATACCGCTTCTGATACGGTCCGGCCGGCCGGCGCCATAGTTCTGGGCTGTATACGTGGCCATGGCCATTCCCACGCTTTCCATGGGCAGCGTAAACAGCTGGCGGATTTTTTCTCCGGTGGTCTGGGCCGCAATGGCCGTACTCCCCAGGGCGTTAATTGCGTTTTGCATAATTACTGCGCCGATGGCGGATACAGAATATTCGAATCCCATGGGCAGTCCGGTGACGCAGAGCTGCCTGGCATGGAGTTTTGAATAATGCATCTCGCATTTTCTAATATAAAAACCTTCTGTTTTACGAAACAGCCACCACAGGTTCAGCATGCCGCTTACTCCCTGGCTGAAAACGGTGGCGGCGGCAGCGCCTGCGATTCCAAATGGTATGACGGCTATCAGCAGGTAATCCAGCACAATATTCAATGCGCAGGAAACCAGCAGGAAATAAAACGGGTGTCTGGAGTCTCCCAGAGCCCGCAGCACACTGGCGGAGTGATTGTAAAGCATCGAAAGGGGAATACCAGCAAAAATAATTTTTATGTAAACCGCAGCCATAGGCAGAATATGATCCGGCGTATGGATCATCCGCAGCAGCGGAACTGTCAGTATGACGGTCACAACCGCGAAAATCATACTGATCAGAATGGACAGCCACAGGCCGTTCCAGTAAAAACGATGGACTTCATCCTGTTTCCTGGCGCCAAAAGACTGGGACACCAGTACGCCAAAACCGGCGGCACATCCCTGTACAAATCCAAGGATCAGAAAATTCAGACTGTAGGTAACGCCGGCGGCTGCCAGTGCGGTCTCCCCAAGAAACCGGCCGATGATCACCGTATCCGCAAAATTATAGAGCTGCTGGAACAGGGTTCCGGATACAAGCGGGAGGGAAAACAGCAGAATTTTCCGGAGCGGATTACCGCAGGTCATATCACTGGCTGGTTTTGACGTTCCCATAAATGAAACCTCCTTTCTGAATCATGAATATTTGCGGATTGCCAGAGGTCATATCACTGGCTGGTTTTAATGTCCTCATAAATCAGGTCTCCTTTCTGATTTATCTGAAAATTATGTATCTGGATACTATTTATCTGATATTACGTTTCTGTTACTCTATTGCTAATATGTGTCTGAAGGTTTTTAAGTCCGGATTATTTTCCGGGCTGTACGATTTATTGTATTAAAAATCTATCTGGAAAGAATGCCTGCGTTGGAAATATATGATATGTATCAGGTCAGGAATAGTTTTTGATTTCGCTGGGATTTTTACCGAATTCACGCCGGAATGCTTTTAAAAAATTGGAATAATCACTGAACCCGCAGCTGTCACAGGCATCAGAGACATTGGCTCCGTTGCTTAGCATGGTGTGGGCGATGTCCAGTCGTTTTTTCATGATATACTGGTAAGGAGAACAGCCGGTATACAGCTTGAACTGATGACTGAAATAATTTCTGCTGATATAAAACTGTCGGGCGATCTGATCAAGCGTCAGATTTTCTGTAATATGTTCATTGATATATATAAGAATCTGGTTAATCAGCGCATTTTCTGTCTGGTCTTTATGCCGTGCGTGCGGCAGTTCAAAGTATGTACGGTTTAAAAGTACCAGTATTTCTATGACAGCGGTATACATCAGAATGTGATTTCCATATGAATTCACAGACTGCTCCTGCTCGATTCTGTTACATAAGCGGCGGACCGTATCCAGGACTGACTGGCCGGGACGAAAGAGCGGACGGTTCTGCCGGCGGGATTCTTTAAAGCAAAGCATCAGGTCTTCACCGGTCATGTTCATGTCGCTGAAAAACTGGTCGTCCAGCCAGAGCGTGATGTATTCGTAAAATGGCGCTGACAGGGATATGGCGGGGCAGTTGCCAGCGCTATTACTGATGAGCAGGACATCTCCGGCATGCAGCCGGATAACAGTGTCGTTTTGCATCCAGCTGCCGTTTCCAGCGTACAGCACGAAAAGCCCATGCGTCTGCCGCTTGTGCGTTTCCAGTGTAAGAGAATGACTGTAACGGCAGTGATAATATTCAAAAAAGTTTTTCGTAATAATATGCTGTAAAATAAGATTAGGATTGTGCATAATTCATAAATTTTCCTTCTGTTTTTTTGTATTTTTATATTTTACAACAATATTTACCAGATTTCAAGTAAATAATACCAGGCAAATTTATCCATAAATCGGATATAATATCCTTATGTTTATATAAAAGCTGCCAGTGATCTGACTGGCATTTATCATTACATGAAAGCAATTTGGTAATATGTCAAGAGGAAAATGAAAAAGATTTTCGTGAAA
>CANRTU010000069.1 GCA_947642745.1 uncultured Eubacterium sp. | reverse complement strand
AAAGAATAAGCCTGTAAGCTGTTTTTCTTGCTTACAAACTTATTATACGAGGGAGTAAATAATATGAAGGTCTATATATACGGAACAGGAGTGATAGCCGGGGATTATGTACAGAGGCATGAAATCAGGGATGATGAGCTTGCCGGTTTTGTGCAGACTGTCAGGACGTCAGACCGTTTTTGCGACCGGCCGGTTTTTGAGCCTTGTGAAATTGCTGGTGAGAACTTTGATTATATCATTGTATGCGTGAAAGGTCATACAATAGAAATACGGGATACCTGTTTAAAAGCCGGGATACCACTGGAGAAATTAATATTTATAGATAATTTTCAGTGGTTTGACAAAACACCTATGTCTCTGGCAGTGCCTTATGCCAGCCTGACCAGACGGGTGAATGAGAAGCAGGATAATCATTATATAAAAAACAGATTTCCCAGATTATATGAATACATACAGGAAAGGGAAACTGAAGTATCCAGATATTCGGTGATTATGCGCAATGGTTCTGATCTGAGAGATCAGGATGTCCTGCTGTTGTCTGAAGCGTTTGCTTCCAGGGATTATCAGACGGATTATTTCCGATACCGGACGTTTGAAATGAATGCGGGTGAACTGATCCGCCGTAACGTACCGGGAGCGGTTGCGGAACTGGGAGTATTTAAAGGCGTATTCGCCAGGATGATCAATGGGAAATTCAAAGACCGGACATGCTATTTATTTGATACGTTTGAATCTTTTGATGACAGGGAATTCCGGGAAGAAGTGTCAAAAGGCAGATGCCAGGAAAGATTTATAGAGACATTTTACCAGACGAGTGTACAGGCTGTGCTGGCTCAGATGCCATATCCGGACCAGTGTGTGGTTCGTAAAGGACTGTTTCCGGATACTGCCGCCGGGCTGGAAAATGAACGGTATGCGTTTGTGTCTATTGATGTGGATTTTGAAAAATCCATTCTGGAAGGGCTGAGGTATTTTTACCCGGCATTGAACCAGAACGGGGTTATATTTATCCATGACTACAATAACCGGTTTCTGGAAGGCGTAAGAGCCGCAGTGGAAATTTATGAGCAGGAGACGGGTATCAGCCTGGTAAAAGTACCGCTGGCGGATGAGGGCGGAACGCTGGTTGTGGTAAAGCCGTAGTCAGAACCGTCCGGATACCTATGCGGATCATATATAAAATAGATGCAGGAAATAAAATCAGACAATAACAGGAAGGAACGGATTTGCAATGTTAAAGGTTTTAATCGTCCAGCGTATCCTGTCCCATTATAATATACCTCTTTATGAAAGTATTCTGGAATACCATGATCTGACGCTGGCGTATTCAGAAAAATCAGAAGATAAAAATCATCGTATACATAGTATAAAAACAGATTATCCATCTGCCGCAGACTGGAAAATAATGTCTCCGGAATCTGTTGAACACCAGATACAGCAACTGACAAATCTGTGCGGCAGGTATGATGTGGTTATTCTGCCAATGGAGCCTTATAGCAGGATACTTCACGTAATAGAACGACTCAGGAAGCATGTAAAAGTACTTTTGTGGGGAATCGGGGTTGCCGCCGGTTACGACTGCCGCTATGATTCCGTAGAACTTAGAAAGCCGTCTTTTGAAAGTATGGCAGCAATGGCAGACGCAGTGATCTTTTATGATTCTTACCCAAAACAAAAATATATGAAGTATGGTATACCAGAAGATAAGATGTTTATTGCGCCGAATACTGTACAGGTGGATCAGACAATACCAGAGGGGGCAGCCAGGAATACGCTGCTTTTCGTGGGTACGCTGCTAAAGCAGAAACGGGTGGATCTGCTGCTGGAGTCGTATAAACGTGCCTGTGATAAAAATCCGCATGTTCCTGTTTTGAAACTGATCGGCGGTGGAGAAGAATATGAGTCTGTTGCCAGGTGGATTGAGGATCATCACATGCAGGATCATGTACAGCTGATGGGAGCTTTGTACGATGAAAGGCTGCTAAAAGAAGCATTTACCGGGGCACTGGCAGTACTTTCCGCAGACCAGGCCGGATTAACCGTATTAAAGGCGATGGGATATGGTGCGCCTTTTATTACAGCCAGTAATGCCATTACCGGAGGAGAGCGGTTTAACATTGAAAATGGTGTAAATGGAGTACTGTTTGATCATCCGGATGAACTGGAACAGATTATTCTGGATATTGCGGATCATCCAGAGAAATATATACAGATGGGAGAAGCGGCATATCGTTATTATCATTCCTGCAGGACAATCACACACTGCAGGCAGGGATTTCTGGATGCGATCAGGTATGCGGTCAGGGGTGAATAAAAATGATTAACGTAATAGGAATGGGGTATATAGGATTTCCTACAGCGCTGATGCTTCAGGCGGGAGGCTGTCAAGTTACAGGAACAGATATTAATCCGGCGGTTATCAGACAGTTAAACACCGGACATATTACTTTTCAGGAAAAGGGTCTTGACGCTTTATTTCAAAAAGCTGTGAATGCGGGAATCCGGTTTACGACCAGTTATCAGCGGGCGGATATGTATATTATTGCGGTGCCCACACCATATCGGAAAAAAGACCGGAAACTGGATCCGCTGTATGTAAAAGAAGCGGTGCAAAAAGTACTGGACGTATGTCCGCCAGAAGCGGTCCTTATTATTGAGTCTACCATATCACCCAATACGACAGACCAGTTTATCCGGCCCATGATCGGGAAAAAGAAAGTGCATCTGGTACATGCCCCGGAACGGATCATACCGGGAAATATGATTTATGAACTGGAACATAACGCAAGGATTATCGGGGCGGATAATCCCGAAACAGGTGAAAAGGTTCGTTCTGTATATGCCGCTTTCTGTAAAGGGGAAATCATTATTACAGATATACGTACAGCGGAAATGTCCAAAGTAGCGGAAAATACGTTCCGGGACATTAATATCGCATATGCGAATGAACTTGCGGTCATCTGTAATGCGGGAGGACTGGATGTGCATGAAGTAATCCGGGCGGCAAATATGCATCCAAGGGTGAATATCCTGCAGCTGGGACCTGGAGTGGGAGGACACTGCATTTCTGTAGATCCCTGGTTTCTGGTGGGTGATTATCCGGAACTTGTCAATATTATCCGGGCGGCAAGAAAAGTAAACGATGCCATGCCGGAGTATATACTCGGCAGAGTTTCAGATATTATGGACAGGCATTGTATTAAAGATCTGTCAGAAGTAGGATTTTATGGTCTTACCTATAAAGAGAATGTGGATGATACCAGGGAAAGCCCTACCCTGCAGCTTCTGGCAGGTATGAAAAAGCACCTGGCAGCAGGCGTTGGGGTGTATGACCCGTATGTATCAGAGGATATTGTGGAAGGGCAGTACCATAGTCTGGACCAGTTTATTAACGACATGAAACTGGTTGTTATTATGGTAGCGCATGATGAGATTATCAGGCATCAGGATAAGCTGGCGGACAGGATTGTATTTGACACGAAACATAAACTGAGTCTGCAACATGCCTATCATTTATAATTGCGAAACATCACGGCATATGACAAGTATTCCATGACAGGCTGTAATGCCTGAAATAAAAGGCGGTATCGCATGGATGGGGAACTTTACGATGAGGATGGTGGAATACATTAATAAAAATACAATAACCAGGGATAAAACCATACACTTATGTACACTGTCAGATTCCAATTACCTGGATAAAGGGCTGGCGTTATACGATTCTCTGCGCCATGTATGCAGCCATTTTAAACTGTATTATTTTGCGATGGATGAGGCGGCTGCACGGATTTTGTCAGATCTGAATCTGCGCCATGTGAGGATCATTACGTGCGGACAGTTTGAAACAGAGGAGCTGCTGGCTGTAAAAAAGGTACGGTCCAAAGGGGAATACTGCTGGACATGCACGCCGGTGATTATTAAATACGTACTGGAGCACTATGGAGTCAGCTGCTGCACATACATAGATTCGGATTTATACTTTTATGAATCGCCCGCAATATTACTGCGGGAATTTTATAAAAGCGGAAAGTCCGCAGGCCTTTCGCCCCACAACTTTCCGGATACGGATCACGGCAGGATGTCAGAAAAAAGATCTGGTAAATACTGCGTGCAGTTTAATACGTTCGCAAATGACGAAAATGGAAAAAAGCTGCTGGAGTTATGGCGGCTGCAGTGCCTGGAAACTTGCAGTATGGAGAAGGGAGGAGATCAGCTTTATTTAACAGACTGGGGAGAAAAGTACGAATGCGTGCATGTGTACAGACATCCCGGAGCAGGTGTGGCTCCATGGAATCTGCCACGGTTTAAAATCAGGTGTATGGACCACAGACTCTTTATCCTTTCAGCAGGGAAAAAGTACCGGTTCATTTTTTACCACTTCCAGGGAATGCGGTATGGAGATAATGGCAGTATTCATATTCATGTCATTACCATTCCGGATGGCGGACTGATCAGTAAAAAAGTCATCCGTGAAATATATGATCCATATATCAGGCGTATTGAAAAAATACGCAGGCAGCTGGCGGACAGATATGGGCTGAAGCTTTATACAGATGGCTGCGGAAGGGACTATGGAGCAGTCAGATTTGATCTGATTAAATTCTGCCGGGCGCTGTCCGGGCATTTAATGAAAAAATCATGGTGGGAAGCGCTGGATCTTTCAGTCAGGGTGATCAGGAAGCGGGAAGATATTTTATATCCGGATACTATACCAGGCGGCGGAAATAACAGAAGGGGTTAAAACCAGTATGAATGTACATGAACATTTTAAAGTTTTTGAATTTACGGAAATGGGAGACGAACGGGGAAATCTGGTAGTCATTGAGGGAAAATCAGATGTGCCTTTTGAGATTAAACGTATTTTTTATATGTATGGAACAGACGGAAACTGGGTCCGTGGACAGCATGCCAACCGTAAATCAGATTTTGTACTTGTCAATGTGGCTGGCAGATCAAAAGTAAAAATAGACGATGGATTTTCCACAGCGGTAATAGAATTAAATAAGCCCAGAATGGGTATTTACATACCCAGAATGATCTGGAAAGAAATGTATGATTTTTCCAGTGATTCTGTCATGCTTGTATTGTCCAGTGAACATTATGACGCTGAGGAATATATCAGAAATTATAGTGACTATCTCAAATAAGCAGGCCGGTGCTTAAAACAGTAAAATTCCTTTGTCACAGGAGAGAAATAATTATTATGCGCAAATAAAACAGATAAGTTAAATGGTAATCTGGTACAGGTGTCTGAAAGAAAAATATTAATATGTAATAGAAAATAAGCGTGAAAAGAGAAGGCTGGGCCGTATTATGATAAAAGCAAACAGGCTGGACAGGGGATTTTACAAATATCAGCGGGAATTTGAGAAAAAGGCGCTGGAAGTACTGCGATCAGGGTGGTATATCCTTGGAAAAGAAGTATGTTCTTTTGAAGAAGAATTTGCTGCTTTCACTGGGGCGGATTATTGTGTGGGACTCGCAAGCGGTCTGGATGCGCTGCGGATAGCAGTAAAAGCGCTGGGCATCGGCATGGGAGATGAAGTAATAGTCCAGGGAAATACATATATTGCCAGTGTCATGGGAATTACGTTAAACGGGGCGCTGCCAGTATTTGTGGAGCCAGATACATATTATCAGGCTGATGTATCCGGTATGGAGGAAAAAATAACGCCGGCTACAAAAGCAGTCCTGGTGGTCCATCTGTATGGCCATATGGCCCGGATGGATCAGATTGCCGGGCTTTGCAAAAAATATCATCTGAAACTGATTGAGGACTGCGCCCAGGCGCATGGCGCCATGTTCCGGGGCAGACAGGCCGGGACGTTTGGAGACATCGGATGTTTTTCTTTTTATCCGTCTAAAAATCTTGGCGCTTTTGGCGATGCCGGCGCAATTGTAACCAGTCATAAGGAATATGCGGAATTTGCAAAAATATACAGGAATTATGGAAGTGAGAAAAGGTATTATAACCAGATGGTGGGCGCCAATTCCAGACTGGATGAACTGCAGGCCGGATTGCTGCGTATCAGATTGTCACATATCCGGGAAATAATGCAAGAGCGGACAGAACTGGCGCAGGCATATACAGAAGGAATACAGAATCCCTGCATTATAAAGCCGCAGGAAAGACCGGATACCAGGAGTGTCTGGCATCAGTATGTCATACGGGTAAAAGACAGAAAACGATTTATGGAATATCTGGATCACAATGGCGTGCAGTGTCTGATTCATTATCCGGTGCCTCCCCATTTGTCGCAGGCATATCAGTATCTGGAACTGGGCCCGGGCAGTCTGCCAGTGACGGAACAGTATGCGGATGAAGTGCTGTCCATTCCTTTTTATAATGGAATGACAGGCAGTGAGCAACAGTTTGTTATACAAACGATAAACAGATATCATCCGGATAAAACACCGGAGCATATTTAAGAAATCAGTTTTTTAACCTGTATTTGTGCCGGTCTGTGGTAAAAGAAAGGAAGCTGTATGATTATCAGGCATTATGAAGTTTTTAAAAGTGAGCTTGGTTCACAGGAATTAAATCAGGAAAACTGGGATGTTTTAAGAACAGAATCCAAAGAAAGTGCGTATGCGATAGAAGACAATGTGGAGCAGTATGAGAAAAACTGTCTTAGCTGTGTTTCTTATGAGGTGGCGGCGGGCCGGATTCTGGATGTGTTAAAAGAACATCATTGCGGGCATGTGGTTTCCATGGGTATCGGCAAAGGTATTCTGGAATGGCATCTGAAAAGACAGATGCCGGAGCTGATTGTGGAAGGGACTGATTTTGCGGTCAGGGCGGTTGAAAAACTGAAAAAAGTATTTCCTGCGTGTGATGCGCTACATTGCTTTGATATGCTCCGGGGAGATTACCGGATGTTTCCGCCAGATGCTTTTTTTATTTTTTACCGGGTATCAGAAGAATTCTGTTACGAGGACTGGAGGCATATTTTTACCGCCATGAAGTCACAGAGAGTACGCAATATTGTGTATATACCGGATATGCTGGCTACCAGACAGCTGGCAGAGAGGCTGGAACGCAGCCGTGCCCACAATCAGAAACAGGGCAGGAAAGAAACGTTCTGCGGCTGGATATATTCCGAAGATACCCTGGAGGAACTGTTTTGTGCAGGCGGATATCAGATAATCCGCAGATCCGAGGCTGGTACACCGGAGCTGATGATGTATGTGCTAAAAGCGGTGGATGATAGGAAGGGGTCTGAGTCATAATGGAAAAGATACCAGTAGTTCTGGCGGGAGATGCTGATTATCTTCCGTTTGTTTATGTGACGATATACAGTATTTTAAAAAATAGAAAAAGTTCGTGTTTTGTTTCTTTTATTATCCTGGTGCCCGGGGGAACGGGAACTATTTCCAATCAGACGCAATGGGAATTTGATCATTATGAAATTAACTATATTGAGATACCGGAACAATGGTTTGCGGATTCGCCCCTGACGATCGGACATATTACCAGGCCGACTTATTACCGGTTATTAATTCCTGATCTTTTGCCAGAATGTGATAAATGTCTTTATCTGGATGCGGATCTGCTTGTGTGCGGGGATATCATGGAATTATATCAGGTGAATGTATCTGGAAATTACCTTGCTGCGGGTCTGGGTATTGATATCTTTTTTACAGAGGAATATGAGAGAAGCCTGGCAGATTATTTAAAACTGCCGTCAGCAGTCAGTTATTTTAACGCCGGCGTCCTTGTTATGAATCTGGCGGATATGAGGGTTGCGGGTCTGACCGGTCAGTTTGTGGAATGTAGCAAAAAGGGATGGCAGTGTCAGGATCAGGATGTCTTAAATATATGCTGTTATGGAAAAATCAGAAGACTTCATTTAAAATATAATGTCTATTCTTCCGCATACAGTTATGAAATCAGACAGATGGAGACCAGGTTTTCCAGAAAGGAACTGGAGGAAGGACTGGGAAATCCGTATATCATCCATTATGCGGCCGGCAGTACGAAACCCTGGTACAATCTGAACGCCAGCAAAGCGCAGGAGTGGTGGCAGACTGCCAGAAGCGCCCTGCCGCAACGGTTATATAAACGTATATATGATAAAGCTGTAGCGCATACCAGTCATTATCAGGTGCCGGATCTGATTCCCAAATTTGATTATTATCATAGCATTATTATTTTTGGCTGCGGTCAGGCCGGACAATTTTTATACTCGTTTCTTGAACAAAGGCGGCCCGGTAAAATAGCGGCGTTCTGGGATAATAATCCGCAAAAACAGACGCAGGCCTTTGGTTATGTACCGGTTACAGCGCCGGAAGAAAAAAAAGATTCAGACGTCTGTGTTATCATATCCTGTCAGAGCGGGGCGGAGGAAGTCAGAAAACAGCTGGCCGGGCTGGGATTTACAGACAGGGAGATGGCGGTATATAAGAGCGGCAGTCTGGACCGCTGGTTTGCGATAAATGAGGAATACCGCAATCAGCGTACAAAGGAAATATATCATGATTTAAGAAGCCATGGGATGCGGGAACAGAAGACGAAAACAGTAAGCGTCATCGTACCCGTTTACAAGGGCAGCCGGTATCTGTGCGGTTTGTTCCAGATGATGGAAGAAAACTGGACGACTGCAAACAGGACAGAGTCTGTCAGTATCCAGCTGGTCCTGGTAAATGACTATCCGCAGGAAAAACTCCAGACAGACAGCCGGTGGGTCAGGCATATTACCTGGAAAGAAGTGGTGAACCGGAAAAACAGCGGCATTCATTTTTCAAGAGTACAGGGTTTTTTACATTCAGACGGGGAATATATTCTGTTTCTGGATCAGGATGACAGAATCAGTCCGGTATATATCATGGAACAGCTGAAAGCACTGGGTGAACATGATTTTGTGATCTGTAACGGGAAGCAGAGAAGCAGTCTGATTTATCATAACCGTGAGGAACTGGTAAGAGCTGTGGATCCTCTCCAGTACCTGCAGGGATGTAACAGAATCGTGTCTCCCGGACAGGTATTGTTAAAACGGGCAGCAGTGCCGGAGGAGTGGCTGAAACATATTCTTCATCATAATGGTGCGGACGATTATTTTCTGTGGATACTGCTGTTTCAAAAACACGCAAAAGCGGCAATCTCGGACAAAGTACTGTACTGGCATTTTCTTTCGGACAGCAGCACATCCAGGGACTGGAAAGGCATGGATGCATCGGTATATGAAATGACAGATCTGCTGCTGAAAGTGGAATGTCTGACTCCGGAAGAAGCGGAAAGCATCAGAAACAGCAGGGAGATTCCGGTGGAATATCAAAGATTGTCTGAAGAAGCGTGCCGCAAAGAACAGGCATATAAAAGGCTGCTGGAGCAGTGGATGAAACTGCGGGATCTCCATATATCCCCAGTACGTTTTTTCCGTGAGACCGGAATACGGACCATTGCTGTCTATGGCGCAGGAGCGTTCGGGAAGCATCTGTATTATGAACTGCGGGGAAGTGGTATTCATATTGCGTGCTTTCTGGACAAGAAACAGAAGGACGGGCCGGCCGGTTCAGAAATAAAAACGGTTTGTCCGGGGGAACCGTTTGGTCCGGTGGACGCCATAGTGGTAACGCCGGTTATGGAATATGAACGGATCAGAAGTCAGTTAAGTCAGCTGTATGGGGACTTCACCGGAGAAATTATTTCGATCGGGACAGTATTGTGGAATGCGGATTGTGTGCTGATGTCAGAAGAAGACCAGACAGGACCATTTGTTCTGACACAGGCGGAAACGGGGGAAGATTGCGGGACAGCGATACATTAAGACTGGGAATTTTTTTGTTTTACGATGCCTGCGGCATTGTGGATCAATATGTTACATATCTGCTGGAACACTTCTCAGGCATATTACAGAAACTGGTAATAGTAGTCAATGGCAGCATAAAGCCGGATGAAAAAGTAAAATTTCAGTGCTTTACACGCCATATGCTGATACGGGAAAACCGGGGATATGACGCAGGCGGATATAAGGATGCCCTGATCTCGTATCTGGTACAGGAAACATGGACGGACTGGGATGAAATCGTCTTATTTAACGACACGTTTTACGGACCTTTGTATTCATGGAAAACAGTATTTGGAGAAATGAAATTACGGGATGTGGATTTCTGGGGACTTAGCAGATGTCCCGGCGGGAAATTTCCTGATGGCGGCCATATTCCGCCGCATATTCAGGGATATTTTCTCGTATGCCGCAGGCCGCTATTTTTGTCGCAAGCCTGGAAGCAGTTCTGGGAGGAACTGCCTTATCCGGAAACCTTCCGGGAAGCCGTGGAAAATTTTGAAATCCGGTTTTCCACATATTTTCTGCAGTGTGGATTTATGGCGGGGGCATATACAGATCCGCTGCATACGCCATATGGCGGCAATCCGTATGTGGATCATCTCTGGGAACTGATCCGCAGCCGCCGGATGCCGGTGATCAAAAGAAAAGCGTTTCTGCTCTGTGGTCATGAACAGATACAAAAGACACTGGATTATATTGGGCAAAATACTGAATACGATATCCGCGTGATGTATGACCATTTATGCAGGCTGCAGGAGGAAGGGCTCACGGATATGTTTCCGCCATTTGATACGGATAGAATCGAAAGTTTTTATAAAGCCCATGACCGGGTCTTTATTTATGGATATGGAAAATATGCCAGGAATCTTGGACAGTACTTCAGATATAAAAAATGGACCTGTAACGGTTATCTCGTTTCAGGAGCAGGCGATGGGCAGGCAGAAGTGTATACGTATAAAAATATGCGGTTTCAGGATAAAGACGGAGTAATTCTGGCGCTTGGCAGGAAAGCGTTTGGCGAGGTGTATCCTGTAGTCAGCATAAATCTGGGTCCCGAACAGCTGCTTCTTCCTGTATATGAGTAAGTTTTGTGTCAGATCCATAATACAATAAATATAGGAGAACCGGGTGAAAATGAAAGAAAAAATTGTAATATGGGGTGTGGGAGGACTGACAAAAACATTTGAAAAATATATTGATCCTGCGAAGGTGCGGGCTTTCACAGACAGTGATTCACAAAAACAGGGCACATTTTTTCTTGGCAGGCCGGTGGTTGCGCCGGATGAAATAAAACGGCTGTCTTTTGAACATCTGGTTATTTTTGCTTCAAAAAATTATGATGAAATTTATAACAGTTCGGTGCGCCTGCTGGGGGATAACGCAGATAAAATACTGTACTGGAGCCATTATTTTTCGTATTATCATATGGGCCAGACGTTTGAAATAATGTGTGCGGACTGTCTGGCAAAAGGGTATGACAGGCTGCTGGACGCAGGATTTCATTTGTGCGGGAACAATGTATATGTATGTGGTCCGCTGAAACTGTCCGGCTGCGGAAACAAACCGGAATCTTTTTACCCGCTATACCAGCGGCTGTACCAGCAGACATATCCGGGTCTTCGGGAGGCTGTCAGACAGCTGGAAGGACAGGGTCCTGTACCAGTTTTTGCGGGCCGTGTCCATTCGGAAGAAGATGCGATTCTGCTGGAACAGAAAATGCCCTGTTTATCAGAATGTTTTCAGGATATTTATTTTACCATTCCCTATGGGGATACGCTTTGCAACAGAAATCTGCAGAGACTCAGACGATTTCCCCGCACAAATGTGACCATATGGAATTTATTTTATGAACGGCTGGTCTGTATGCGTCCGGAACGTGCCCGTCCGGTATTTTCATCTGTGAATTCCGGGAATTCCACAACAGAAATATCCGGAAAAACAACAGGCCAAAAGGAAAATGAAGCATGTATCAGAATCTATATCGCATGTCATAAAACATTCCAGCCGCCAGTGCAGCGCATCTATGAACCGCTCTGGCTGGGGCCTGCGGAAAAAAATGTATCCGGATACCAGGACGATGACGAAAAACCTTCTATTTCACATCTGAATCCACTGCTGAATGAATGCACTGGTATGTACTGGATATGGAAACATGCCAGATGTGATGTAACAGGTCTGGTACATTACCGCCGGTACTTTGTAAACGGTCATGGGACGGGATATGACAATCTGCCGGGAGCAGAACAGATAAAAGAGATTCTGCGAAATTATGACGTAATCACTGCCCCGCTGGCGTTTTTTCCAGTCACAGTTTATAACCAGTTAAAAATGACCGTGGCGCCGCAGGCTTTTGAAGCGGGATATTCCAGCGTACGTCAGACAATCGCAAAGAATCAGCCGGCCTGTATAGAAAATTTTGATTATGTCATGAACGGGCATGGCATGTTTCCATGCAATATGTTTGTCATGAAAAAAGAAATGTATGACCATTATTGCCAATGGCTGTTCAGTATTCTTATTGAAGCGGCGCAGCGTCTGGATGTTACCTCATACCCGGCATACAGTAAGCGGATCATGGGTTTTTTTGCGGAGCGTCTGTTTACAGTCTGGCTGACAGGACAGCCCCTGCGTGTGAAAGAGCTGCCTGTATGGGTGACAGAAACAATTGAAGATCCGAATACGGATATTACCAGATTAAGATAGCATGATAAGAACGTATGTTCCATACAGGTTCCGGTATGCGGAAGATATAAAAAAGAAAGAAATGATTTTATGGCAGAGATAATATTAAAAAACACTTATGATGCTGTATTAGAGGAATTTAAAGACAGGCAGTTTTATATTTTTGGCAGTACGGTCAGGGCTCAGATATTTTATCTGTACTGTAAAGAAAAGGGAGTGCATCACAGGATCAGGGCATTTGTGCTGTCTGATACAAATCAATATAAAGGAAATGTCCGCTGGCTACACGGGATTTCGCTTGTGGATATATCCCAGGCGGTACAGACAGGTGAAACATATGGAATGTTTCTGGCGGCGGGAGAGAGAACGGTCCGGGAACAGCTGATGCCATTACTGGAAAACGGGCCATGGAGCAGAATCTGTTATGTCAGTGATTTTCTGAATGATTATATGTTCTGCCGGTGTAAATTTTTATTTTATAAAGATATTGCCAGTCATTATCTGGTATCTGAAAACAGACATGAGGCAGGGCATCTGAATCTTTCAGACCCATACAGTACAGATTATTATAAATATATACCCGGTATTACCAGGGGTATCTGTCCGGATCCGGATATATTCCGGCGAAAAATCCCTCTGGATGTCCTGTTCCGGCGTCAGCTGGGCTGTTATATGCCGGTGGACAGACTGGAGCGGCCGGACGGGTGTGAACGCAGCTGTCGTATTTATACGACGATATCCCACTATGACCAGAAGTTAAAGGAAACGTTCCATATGCCGGGTATGGCTCTGATTCAGGCGGGAGCGGAGCTGACAGATGCGGATCTGGCGCCGTTAAAAGATAACAGCGGGGATCATATTTCAGGACGTAACAGGGATTATTGTGAGATGTCCGCCGTATACTGGGCATGGAAAAATGATACGGACAGCGATTATATCGGATTATGTCATTACCGGCGCAGATTTGTCCTGGATGAACCGGCGCTGTGGGCAGTTATGTCTGGCGGTTATGACGCTGTTTATACGGTTCCAAAATTGACAGACGGTGGTATGAGGGAAGAATTTGTAGAGAGAAACGGGTTTCTTACACCTGAAATGTGGGAGTATACAGGAAGTGTTATTGCCAGCCTTACGCCGGAATACAGTGATTCATGGATAGAATTTGAAAAGTCATTCTTTCTGATTCCCTGTAATATGTTTATCATGCGCAGGGATATATTTGAAGATTACTGCGGCTGGGTGTTTACGGTACTGATGGAAGTGGACAGATATTATATGGATCAGGGAATACAGCACAATAACCGTTATCTGGGCTATCTGGCGGAATGTCTGAATACGGTATATGCCATGAAACACAAGAACAGGCTTAGAAAAGTATTCGTGGAATATAAACTGCTGGAAACATTATAATTATGGAAAGAAGGATGAAAACCATGAACCAGGCAGAACAGTTAATCCGGGAGATTTCCAAAGGGTTGCTAAAATGGTATGATTTTAAACCTCATAGTAATGTACTTTATACAGGAAACAGTCACGATCCGGCTGCGGAAGCACTGGCGGAAATGTCTCTGCAGGTGGTCTCTGTGCCATCAGACCAGATAGGTAATCAGCGCTGGCAGCAGACATATCAGAATTATTTTGATTATGTTGTATGTATTGAAGCACTGGAAACAGAGCCGCATCCACAGCGGGTTTTAATTATTTTCAGAAAACTGCTGAAAACAGGCGGCAGACTGCTTCTGGGTATGAACAACCGTCTGGGGATACGGTATTTTTGCGGGGACAGGGATCCATATACAGAACGGAATTTTGACGGAATTGAAGATTACTGCAGGGCTTATGTAAAAAAGGAAGATGTGTTCCGTGGCCGTATGTATAGTCAGGCAGAATTAAAGCGGTTACTGCGTGATACAGGCTGGGAATCATTCCGCTTTTTTTCGGTTTTGCCGGATCTGAAAAATCCCTGTCTGATATATGCGGAGGACTATCTGCCAAATGAAGACCTGGCCAGCCGTCTGTTTCCCACATATCATGAACCGGGTACCGTATTCCTGGAAGAACAGAGACTTTATACAACCCTTGCGGATAATGGAATGTTCCATACGATGGCAAACGCATATCTGGTGGAAGGAATTTGTGACAGACCGGTTCCGGAAGAAGATGCCGCAAAAAGTCTTTTTTCAGATATCAGCCAGGTGACCTGTTCCCTTGAGCGGGGGAGGGAGTTTGCACTTTTTACAATAATATACCGCACTGGTATGGTGGAGAAAAGGGCGGCTTATCCTGCGGGGCGCAAAAGGCTGGAAAATCTGGTCAGGCATGGGCAGGAATTAGCGGCCCGTGGTATTCCGGTGGTAAATGCCACGATGGAAGACGGGGTCTGCCGGATGCCATATATAGACAGTGAAAACGGACAGGTCTGTCTGAAACGGCTGCTACTGACTGACCAGGAAGAGTTTCTGAACAGAATGGATCATTTCAGGGATTTAATATTACAGTCTTCTGAAATCATTGAACCGGATAAAGGGGATGGCAGCGGACCGCTTTTGAAAAGAGGATATCTGGATATGGTTCCGCTGAACAGTTTTTATATCAATGGAACATTTGTGTTTTATGATCAGGAATTTTGCGAGTATAACTATCCGGCAAATGCGATCATTACCAGGATGATTGCGACTTTTTATGCGGGAAATATAGAATTTCAGAAATGTATGCCGATGGAACAGCTGTTTGAAAGGTATGGTCTGACTGCCCGGATGGAACGGTGGCGGAAACTGGAAAATGAATTTCTGGCCCGCCTCCGTAATGAAAAAATTCTTGCGGAGTTCCATAAGACATGCTGCTGCAGGCCGGAAACTATACATGCAAACCGGCAGCGGATGAACTATCCGGAGGAAGAATACCAGCGCCGCTTTGTAGATATTTTCAGAAATGCGGATACACGTAAACTGGTGCTGTTTGGTTCGGGCCTGTTTGCGAAAACATTTATCGAATTATATGCGGCGCATTATCCGGTTTTTGCCATTGTTGATAATAACCGGGACAGATGGGGACAAATGATGGGAGGACTTTCCATCCAGTCCCCGGAATTGCTGAAAACACAGCGTCCGGGAGAATACAAAGTGATCATCTGTATTAAAAATTATCTGTCTGTCATGAAACAGTTAAATGATACAGGTATTGGGGAGTACAGTATTTATGATATGCACAGGGATTACAGGCTGGAACGCAGATCCGGGATGCATGAGCAGCGTCCGGATAAAGAGGAGCACGTTCATAAGCCGTACCATACCGGATACATAGCAGGCGTATTTGATCTGTTTCATATTGGGCACCTGAATATGTTTCAACGGGCAAAAGAACAGTGCGACTATCTGATCGCAGGTGTTGTATCCGACGAGGGCGTCCGCAGAAATAAAAAAACAGAACCGTTTATTCCATTTGAAGAGCGGGTGGAGCTGGTGCGTGCCTGCCGCTATGTAGACGAAGTTGTAGGGATACCGCTTAATCACGGATACTCCAGGGACGCCTGGCGTCTCTACCATTTTGACTGCCAGTTTTCCGGCAGTGATTATGCGGACCATCCGGACTGGCTGGCTGAGCAGGAATTTTTACAACGGCACGGGGCGCAGATGGTGTTTTTCCCATATACAGAAAGTACAAGCTCCACGAAAATCAGAGCGATGATTGAAAAAAAACTGGTATAAAAAAGTATCCGGCTTCGCCGGATACTCCGCCTGCGGCGTGCTGCACCGTCAGCATTTTCCCGCAGGATTCAGCCTGTTTCTATGATAACGCCGTAGTGGTCTGATACTTCCGGTTCATAGCTTCCATTAAAGATTACCCTGGAACTTTTTACCGGCGCAGGTCTGCTGCACCAGATGTAATCCAGACGCATACCATCAGGAAAGGGGTGGTGTTCTTCCCGCCAGCCGTCGATCCGGCCTCTGACCGTGACACCGCTTTCGTCTTTCTGCGCCGCCAGCTGTCTCGTATCGTACCAGCCGTCTGACAGGATCAGATCACAGCCTTCCCCACGCAGTTCTGCCGGACTGTTAAAATCTCCGGAAAGCCAGACCGTATGGTTCTGCCTTTTCTGTTCCAGCGCATTGTTCAGTCGTTTCCACTGATCTTTAAAAGATTCTTCCGTATCCTGCCACCAGCCGGTATGAACCGTATAGAACCAGTCGTCGCATCCGTGGATACGGATGCCGGCGGCCCTGCGGGTTTTCCAGTTCTGGTAATCGGTAATGCCGCTGATATAGAAAGAATCAGAGGCCGTAATCTCCCATCCGGTGCACAGAAATGCCAGTCCTTCGTCATAGATTCCGTATCCGGTTTTCACAGGCATATATGTCCAGCTGCATTCCAGGCCGGCGTGCCGCAGCAGCCGGGCCGCATGGGCCGCATGGTTGTCCTCACGGATGGGGAGGCTGTTTTCCCTGCAGGGAAACAGGCCGGTGAGAAGTTCATCACTGGCAGACGGAGCCAGGGCTGTCTGGTTTACCTCCTGCAGGGCGATGACGTCTGGCTGTTCCCTGCGTATCGTCTCGACAAACAGTTCCAGTTTGTCCGCATAATGGGGCTCCTGGAGACTATGGGTATTAAGTGTCATAAGTTTCATGTAAGACGGCTCCTTTCTGTTACCTGTGGTGAATTTAAAAACTGTTCTACTTCCCGGTTGAACCGGACGGCTTCTTTCGCAGCGATGAAATGATCTCCCGGTATAATTGCCAGCGCCGCATCCGGTATGCTTTTTGCGATTAATGTGGTATGCGTCTGTCTGATCATATCTTTTGTTCCGGCGATCACAAGGGCTGGTATCTGAAGGGCGGACAGTTCGTCAGGTTTTATATGCGGCTCGTGAACCATCAGACCGAGCAGCTCCATTTTGTGCTTCGCATGTGCTGCCTTTGCGTCGGATAGCCGGTGTTTTCCGTCTTCTGACCTGGCAGCCACTCTTTTTACTGCGTAATATTTCTTACGGATTGTGGTCAGGCTGTTCTTTTTCATCCCTTCCGGCTCCAGATTGGCGCCATTTAAAATAAGGGCCTTTATTTTTTCCGGATGTTTCAGCGCAAACAGCAGTGCGATGTTGGCGCCGTCGGAAAAACCTAAAATAATGGCTTTTGGAATCTGCAGCGTTTCCATAAATTCATTCAGGTCTGTGGCAAACTGATCCAGCGTAAAAGGAGCGGTACCCCTTGGAGATTTTCCATGCCCTCTTGTATCCACCGCAATGACTCTGTATGTTTCAGAAAAAAAGCGGATCTGATGTTCGAAGTAGCCGCTGTCTTCCCCGTTGCCGTGTAAGAGAATCAGGGCTTCCCCGGTTCCTTTTTCCTGGTAATATAAAGAAATATCCATTTCAATATCCCCCTTAGTGTTTTTTATATTATACCATTACCAGCGCAAATTACTATACGAACTTCCAGAGTGTGTTTGAAAAATCATTCCCGGCATCTGCACTCCCCACTTTGTATCCTGAAGGGTACATATGCCAGAAAGCATTTTTCAAACTTCAAACACGCTCTAAAGCGTATTTTATAAATCCTTTCCGTGAACGATGTTGTGGGTATTGTACCCTGAGGCGCATTTTGTTATGGAGAAAAGGCCGGGCCGGAGGCAGTCAGACAGGGCGGGAACAGCGTCCGGAATCTGGGCGATTGAGGAGTTGGAAAAACCAGAGGAGGAACGGAGAGAACGATATTTTGAGAATACACCGGATGTGAAACATGGAAGGATGAGAAAAACGAAAAGTACATGCTGTAGCGAAAAGGGAATGCCAGTAATGAGATGTGTATGTTTTTGATATTTAATATTTTGTCACTGCAGCTGATTCTGTAAATATGACTGCTTATGATTGATTTATAATAGGACTAAATAAAGAACTTGAACTATAGAGGCTTTATTTAGTCCTGTTTTTTCATGTCTACAGATTTTCTACATCTGGATAAAGTAACGTTACGAAATGCAATAGGAAACTATTTTCTGCCCAAAGAAATTATAACATGGATGTACTGGTACAGGAAAGCAAATCCGGGTTGCCAGTTAGCCGCATTTTGGGTAACTGGCAGTACGGATTCCACAAGGGTTTGGGAGTGTAGCGCCCAGGTATTTCAGAATGGAGGACAGGCTATGGCAGCGAATACAGCGACAGGTGCAGGAAAGAAAGATACTCGCACAATTACTTTCAAGAATGATGAACACAAGAAATTTTATAAAGAATATCTGCAGAAATGCAGGTACCAGGATGTGTACCACAAAGCGTTGGTATATAGCCTTGGGATTGACCGGGATACCAGGGTAAATGTAAACAGGATATATGATTTTAAAACAGGATGCGTAAAAACAGAGTGCCTGCATGAAGGCTGGCAGAACAGCGGCAGCGCAAGAATTGTACGGATGGCGTTTAACCTCTATTGTAATGGAACGCCAAGTGTCTATGATACGGAGGAACAATGAAAGGAGTTCCGTTGTTATACAGTGGAAGATTTATTCTGCTGCGGCTATGCCGGATATTTTTGGGAGGCAGTCAGGCTCCGCTATCCGGAATACTGTTTTTACGTGGATATGGAGGATTTATATGCTTAAAATCAGGATGCAGGGGACAAAGAAAGACCTTCACTGGTTCCGACGGCTTTTGGAGCGGCATGAAGGCGTGGATGTGAAAGAAGTGTCGGAACCATTTGCAAACAAAGGGACAAATAAGTATTTCCGTGTATATGCGGAAGTGGAAAGAACAGAAAAACAGATTAGAGAATCAGGAGGAAAGTATCTATGTGCAGAGCCCGGTAGAAGCGGCGTATCTCCCGGTTAAAGGGCTTCAACAGCTTATAAAGACGATTGGACGGGTTCACAGAAAGCTGAACCCAGCGCTTAACATTATGGGAATCCTGCTGACAAAGGCAGACCGCGGGACAAACTTTGCGAAGGACATTTCCGCGCAGATCCGGGAGGTATATGGGAACCGGGTACATATTTTTGAGAACTGCATCCCGTTGTCTGTAAAGGATGCAGAAACCACGGCAGAAGGGAAAAGCATCTATCTTTCATGATCCAAAGGGGATTGTGGCAGGCGGCTACCACTCGCTGACACAGGAGGTGCTTGCGGATGAAAAGTAAGAGCGCAGAGAAGGCTTGAACATTATGGAGTTTCTCTGTATAATAAAGCCATAACAGACAGGGCGAAAC
>CANRTU010000068.1 GCA_947642745.1 uncultured Eubacterium sp. | reverse complement strand
CCGCAGGCGTAGTATCCGGCTTTTGCGGATACTATTTTACTCTATAGGAAAGATCATCCGATAAGATAAAAGCCATCCGAGGATCACCCTGCGGCGGAAGGGAAGATGCTGCAGGTGGCAGCCTGCCGCAGGCGTAGTATCCGGCTTTTGCGGATACTATTTTACTCTATAGGAAAGATCGCCCGATAGAGTAAAATCCATCTGTGAGGATCGCCTGCGCCGGAGAGAAAAATGTTGCAAGGGGCTGTATGCCCCGGACGTAATATCCGGCTTTTCCGGATATTTTTTATGATAAAAATCAGGGTTATAAAATGCGCAATTATTATGTAATTTTTTGACTTTAATCCGGAGTATTATTATTGAAAGGAGAATTACAAAGGCAACAGAAGAACTGGTTTGCTGAAATTATAATACTTATTCCAGGAGGTGAGAAGGTTGGATGACAGGGAAATCATACAGTTATTTTATGAGCGTTCAGAACTGGCAATTATTGCTTTGAAGAAAAAGTATGAAAATATACTTTTTTCTGTATCTTATCATATTTTAAACAATAGACTGGATGCGGAAGAATCGGTGAATGACGTGTATCTGGCAGCATGGAACACGATACCGCCTCAGAATCCGGATCCGTTACTGACTTATTTTATACGGATGATTCGAAATATTTCAATAAAAAGATATCATAAAAATTCTGCCATAAAACGCAACAGCTCTTATGATATTGCGTTAAGTGAACTGGAAAACAGTCTTGCGGATATTGAATCAGTTGAAGAAAAATATGAGGTAAAAGAATTAGCCAGGGCTATCAGTGATTTTTTAGATATTACAGATAAAAAAACAGGAGGATTTTTATGAGAAGATATTATTTTGCGGATTCTATTGAAGAAATAGCCAGAATGTTTTCGTTAAGTGAAAATAACGTTTCGGTCCGGCTTCACAGGACCCGGAATAAACTGAAAAAATATCTGGAACAGGAAGGTTTTCGCATATGAAAAAGGAAAAATGTCCGGGAACAGGAGATTATAACATATGAAAAAGGAAAATGTCCGGGAACAGGAGGTTATAATGTATGAAACAGGAGAAAATATCAAAAATAATAGGAGAATTGGCAGATCATCATATCGAGGATGCGTTATATTGTAAAAAACAAAGGTTTTTTGATGAGTGGAAAAGATGGCAAAAAGCAGCGGCATGTGTGGCGTTGATTATATTTTGTTCTTTTAGTATGACAGGTATTGCGTTTGCGTCCAATGCCGGGTTTAGAGAAATGGTTGTAACATTTGTTACAGGTTTTTCAGAAAAAGAGAAGGAACAGATTAAAAACGGGCATGAGACTATATGTCTGGACAGAACGGATGTTCTGATTGATTTTTTACATAGTTTTAATGATAATGATATGGGAAATGGTGAGATTGTTACTTATAGTAAAAATGGTTTTGAATATGTTTTTTTAGATGAATCTGATAGTAACGTCAATGTACTGGTGACTTGTGAATCTGAACAGTTGAAACTGCTTGTAAACATGAAAGGAGAAGAATTGGATGGAGGAGTCCGGGCGTGGAAAATAGCTTCGTATCAGCTGATATCATGTGAAGAGGCGGATGAATTGCTAAAAGCTTTTTCCGGGGAGTCAGGGATATCAACAGAAGAAGGAACTGGTCAGACGGGCCAGACATGGGAAGAAGCTGAAAATAGTGTTATATCTGCAAGTGGAAAATATGGAAAAATCTATCATGCTATGCACAAAGAAAAGGAGCATATTATAACACTGACCACAGAAGAAACAATTGAACTTAAATCTGTGTTTGCGGGTTATACAAACGATGAAACCGGCTGGGAGGGTCAGGAATATCATTATATAATTAGATTCGAAAAAGTCCGTTATATGATGACTAAGGATGGATTTGTAATCAGAGAAGATGAAGATGCTGCCAGTGCCTTCAGAATGAACCGCAAAGATACAAAAAAAGTAATGAATCTGTTCCGGCAATATCATATCAGATTCCAGGGCATGTCCGAAAATCATTCCCATAATCCGTATGCCCTGCTTTGCGCCCGAAAAGGATGATATACGAAAATGAATGATCTTCAGGGTAAGCAGATACTGGTGGAAAGGATAATGAATATGAAAGTTGTAATCGCAATGGATTCTTTTAAAGGAAGCATGACTTCCAGGGAAGCGGGCAATGCGGCGAAAGAGGGCATTTTAAAAGTATGTAATGCGGAAGTTACAGTACTTTCCATGGCAGATGGAGGGGAAGGCACCACACGGGCGCTTGTGGACGGACTGGGAGGCACATATGTACGTCTGCCGGTAACAGGTCCTTTAGGGGAACTGGTAACGGCAGAATACGGAATCCTGGAGGATGGGAAGACAGCTGTGATGGAAATGGCACAGGCTGCCGGTATTACCCTGATAGACCGCAGGCGGCTGGATCCCTGGCTGACAACTTCCTTCGGAGCCGGCGAGATGATTCTGGATGGATTCCGCAGGGGATGCAGAAAATTTATCATTGGAATCGGCGGAAGCGCTACTACGGAAGGCGGAACCGGTATGTTGCAGGCACTGGGATATGAATTTTATGACGCAGCCGGCAGAATGCTGCCGCCGGTCTTTAAAAGCCTGGGCAGAATAGAGCGAATCAGCGGGAAACGGGTTCCGGAGGGATTAAAAGAATGCCATTTTCAGATCGCCTGCGATGTAACAAACCCTTTGTGCGGGGACCAGGGAGCGATCGCTGTTTTCGGACCGCAAAAAGGGGTAAAGATAGAGGAAATTATCATGATGGATGCAGCCATGAAACATTATGCGGAGAAAGTGGCACAGTTTACCGGGCGGGATATGAGCCGGGTGTCCGGAGCAGGGGCGGCAGGAGGAATGGGATTTGCGTTCCGCAGCTTTATGCCGCAGGCACAGTTAAAATCAGGGGCTGCCATTGTCAGGGAAGCCTGTGGACTGGAAAAAGAGCTGGCAGATGCGGACATTGTAATTACAGGCGAAGGCCGCCTGGATGCTCAGACAGCCATGGGCAAGGTGCCGGCAGATGTAGCGAAGCTTGCGAAGAAATATGGATGTATGGTACTGGCATTTGCAGGAAGCGTCACAGAAGACGCCGGAATGTGCAACGGCGATGGAATAGATGCGTTTTTTCCGGCGATACGGAGTGCGGTTACACTGGATGAGGCCATGAATCCGGAAAACGCCAGAAAAAATATGAGTCTTCTTGCTGAGCAGGTATTCCGCCTGATTACTGTGTGCGGACCAGGGCGGGTCTGAAAAATCATTCCTATGATCCGAGTTCCCTGCCTGGTATTCTAAAGGGCAGGGTACGTAGAATTCATCTCAAATTATGAGGCATATCCAAAGGGGAACGCTGCATCGTGCCCTTTGGGTATAGCGGGCTATGTGGATTAAATTTAGGACAGACTATCCACAAAGTGTGAAGCACAGATCACAGAAAACATTTTTAAGACAGGGTCTGGCCCTTTCATTGCTTATTTATATCCGCATAAAGTGCAGATCTCTGGTCTTCGGGGATTTTCAGTGCGTTCATGGCCTGATCCGCAGTCCATCCGGTACAGTCCATCAGGTTTATGATATCGGTGAGCCTTGTTTCCTGTCTGCCTTTTTGCAGACCTTCCTGTAAACCTTCCTGCAGACCTTCCAGTCTTAACATTTCCATCGTCTCTGTTTCATTGTATTCAGTCAGACACATATCTTTTACCTCCGCCCGGTTAGCTGTAATAAATTTTTTGATTTCAAAATCCTCTGGCATTTCATTGATTGCCAGATCAATGGCTTCTTCAATTCCCATTTTCTCCTCCTTATGCAAACCTGACTGTGCAGAATGATTTTTTCTGACCTGTGCCACGAACCATGCATATTCATTTAATGGTCTGCATAAAGAGAGCAGCTTTTTACTGTGACCATGGTTGATGTTAATCATTCTGACTTTCACTTCAATATCCGGATCTGACTGTCTTAGAATTGCTTCCACTTCGGCAGACAGACGGTTTTCATCCATATGATTCCGGGTGCCATGATTCTGGCGAATGATGTTCCGGCGTATTTCTGCCCGGAATGCGTCGCTAAGATACAGTGTGGTTTCATCGCCGGCTTCATCTTTGCCATTGTAGAAAACTACCAGCCTGGGCAGTGGGAGCGGTATCAGGGTTCTGCCGTAGTGGTTCATTTTTCCGGCATGTATAAATTTATTATACAGTTTACCTGCATACATGAATTCACGGACTGGCATATTGGGATTATAGGAACTTTGCTGTTCGTATATTTCCATTGACTGATAAAAGCTGACTGTTTCTGATACCAGAATGGACAGATCATTTTTCATGCCCATATAGACTACGTCTTCTATTGTGTTGATCGTGATACAGGCAGGGTCATTATGGGATGTGCCATGAAGTGCGTTATAAAGCGACATTGTCCAGCGTCTGTTTTCTTCTCTTCCAAAAATGAAACTGAACAGCCGGGATTTGTATTCACGGTTTGCAGGATTTTTCAGCCGGTTTTCCAGCTCCCGGATACGCCTGGTAAGTTCTTTGTAAGTATCGCTGCTGCTGATATTATTTTGAGCCATTGGAAAGTATTCACCTCCTCTTTTGTTTATGTGGCTGGTGAATTTATCTTATCATGGAGAAAGAAGGCAGGCAAGTGACAGATAGTCCAATTCATTGTATTCTCACAGTGTTTAAACAATTCTTTTCGTCCATTCATGACATTTTCTGTAAACATCTTCCTGATTTGCCGATATATATCATATAGTATCACTATATTTGTCAGAAAGGAGGAAAAGGATATGAGCCTTTCAGTTTCAAATGGAGTTCTGGCCGGACAGGCGGGGGTATCAGCCCTGGGAAGTTCTGGCGTGGTGACAGGATCCGGTTCTGCAAAGAATGGCATACGTGTCTCTGGCAGCGGGAATTCTTCAAATAATGCCAGAAAGAAAAAGCTGAATTATAATCCACGGGAGATTTCCCAGCAGATTTTACGGGCATCCAAAGCCCTGGGCGCATCCCAGGTGCTGATACGGGCCAGGATGAAAGTAGGCGTACTGGAACGCTGTCGTGCCACCGGCCAGTATGAGGATGCGGAAATCCGGGTAGCGATGGCCCACGCCAGACGTATGGTAAAATGTGCCAGAATGAAAGTCAATAATCTGAAAGTGGAAGAGCACGAAAAAAAGCAGAACCAGTCTGCGGATGAAGAAAATGGACAACAGAAAGCAAAAGAAGTAAAGCGGCGTGCCCGTACAAAAAAACAGCAGCTGAAACGAAAAGCTGAAATGCAGATGAAGAAGCTGGAAATGGCACAGCAGGCAAGAGTAAGAGAAGAGGCGCTGAATCATAAACGGCGGCTGAACCGTAACAAGGAGCGGGAAGAAATTGTGGATGCGGAGATGAAATATCTGCAGGGGGATACTGGGAATGAAATGGATAACCCGCAGGTATCATACTCAGGTGTTATATTTGAAGCAAGTGCGCAGCTGGCACAAATAACAGCTCAGATGGCCGGGCTGGACAATGAAACAGAGCGGGCGGTTGAACAGGAACTGGCAGCGGCAGATATGGCTGCGGATGCAGGTACTTGCGATCTTTCAGGTGCCGCAGCCGCTCCGGCAGGGGATGCAGCCGCGGACGTACCGGCAGATGCGGTATCTATTGATGTGTCTGTATAAATATTGCGCAGGACCCACAGGGGAGTGTGTAAAAGCAGCACATAATGTTATAAGAGGAAAATGGAATTTCACACTATTTCAGGGAGGAGCATACATGAATACAATTTCACAGACAGAAGCGGGCATTATGGCCGGCTATCCAGCTGCGGCAGGCAGTCCTGCGGCCGCACAGGATAAGTATAAAACAGAAAAAGAACCCGTAAAAGAAGCCAGTGGGAAAAAGACATCCAGGGTAACAAATGGTAAGACCATTGGCCAGCCGGAATTAAGTGATAAAGCAAAGAAATATTATGAACAGTTAAAAAAGAAATATGCGAATATGGATTTTATTCTGGTCAGTGAGGATATGAAAGCACAGGCACAGGCCAATGCGGGATCGTATGCAGACGCAAACCGTATGGTGGTCTTAATTGATACGGAAAAAATCGAACGGATGGCAGAGGATGAGGAATACCGCAAGCAGTATGAAGGAATTATAAGCGGGGCTGCCAGCCGTATATCCCAGTTTAAAAATAATCTGGGAGCCAGTGCGGGATATGTTAAAACTTATGGAATGAAAGTAAATGATGGTGGAAATGCGTCATTTTTCGCAGTCGTGGATCAATCCATGGCAGCCCAGAGGGAGCGGATTACGCAAAAGGCCGCCAGAAAAAAAGAGGAAAACAGACAGGCAAAGAAAAAAGCGGAAAAAGAGCGGGCGGAAGAACGCATGGAGCAAAAGCGGGCAGAAAAACAACGGAAAGAAAAGCAGGCAGAAAAAGCCGGCGCCGGGGAACCGTCAGAAAGTTTCCGGACAGACAGAACAGATGACAGCACGCAGGAAGAAGTGACCGTTACCGCTTCTTCCATGGAAGAACTGACCCGCAAAATCAACGATACCGTTTATTCATATATGAGTGATAATATGCGTACAAACGCAGAGCGCCAGTTAGGACAGAAATTTGATTTTTCTATATAAATCCGGCAGGAACGGAAAACGAGACAGAGGAGGAGTGAATATGTCATTTTTTTATAATATAAATCCGCTTACCAGCACAAACCAGGATACTACAGATATTATGTATGGCCGTATCGCATGCCCGGCCGCAAAAGTAAGTATTTCCGGAAACAGGAATAAATCCGCAGAAAGCGACACAGGCTTTACAGGTTATCTGTACAGGGGAAAACCGGATGCGATTGAACAAAAACGTGCATTGGCACAAAAGAGGGCCTGGAAGATTGTAAACGATACGTATGCCAGTGAGCGTGAAATGGATACGAATCTGCAGGAACGTTTAGCGCATGCAAAAGGTCTCCGACAGGAAAAAGCGGCGGCACAGCGTGAGATTATGCGCATAGACCAGCAAAAGGAAGCTCTTCGTGAGCAGTATGGCGTGAAAAAGGACAGTAAGGAACAAAAAGACGCAGAAGCTGTGCAGTGGATCAATGAGCGTGACTATTCCAGACCGTCTGTGGATGCATTACTGGATGCTTATAAAATAAAAGAAGAGGGCAGTTATACAGAATACCAGAAACGTGCGCTGGCGGCTGAAAATCCGGAAGAACGTGAGAAGCTGCGTCAGGAGCACCTTAAGGAGAAGGGACTAAGAGATGGTGATTGCGATCCGGAGCAGACGCAGCTGGAAACATTATTGTGGCTTAGGGATCATGAAGATGAAGCGCCGTCAGCCGGATCGTTGAAAAATGCCATGCAGCTGATCAGTGACGGCGGATACACGGAATATCAGACACGTTTTCTGGAACTGGAAAGTTATAAGGAACCATATAAATGGACGATTATGGTCTGTGACCAGGGCTATAAAGATCAGGCAGGCATCCATGAGGACTATGCGGTAGTCCGCAGTACAGAACTGGAGCGGCTGAAAAAGGATCCGATGCTGGAAGCGGAACAGCAGGCAGATGAAATTCTGGCGTCGGCCAGTAAGGATATCATCGGAATGCTGGTAGAAGAAGCAAAGGATCATATCGAAGAAGAACAGGAAGAAGAACAGGAAAAAGCAGAAGAGAACAGGGAAGAAGAGCAGGAAGAACAGGAGAAGATCGAAGAAGTGCAAGAGCGCAGGGAAGAACTGGAAGAGATGCTTTATCCGGAAGAGGCGGAGAAAAAGCACGACCGTCCGGAATCTTCGGAAGTGTCCGGAACAGATATCCTGACAGAAAGTATGCTGAAAATGGAGACGCTTCATAACGATATCAAACAGGAAATTGGAGAAATAGTACAGAAAATGAATCTGATTGAGGAAGATATGAAAGGTGTCCGTGTGGACGAGATTTTATAAAGTGGTAAACGGAGAATGGCGTGAGGCTGTTCTCCGTTTTTATAATATTAGAAAAGAATATTCTGAAAAGTAAAAATTATGGGGAACCACAGGGACCTTTACATTATGTTCCAGATGATGCCGGGCGGACGCCGGACAACCTGACGAAACGGAGATAATGGCCAGAGCGGATAAACTGCCTGGGGGACAGCACGCTGGATTGTTTATAACTTAATCTGTTGGAAAGATCATAGTCAGAGTATTAGAAATATAAAAAAGCAGGTATATTCCGTACCTGCTTTTTTATATTTCTAATGTTAAAAAAAGTATACATTTTTTAAATGTAATTTATGTTGTTTTCAGCATTGATTCTATCATTATATCGACAAAAATGCAAGATTTATTAATATCTTTTTTTGTATATTATGCCGGAAAATTTTAGAAAAATTGATGTTCAAAAATGTATACTTTTTTGAAAAATCAGGATAGAAGGCAGTATCAGTATGCTAAAGGAGGATAACAACAGAAAACGGAGGGGTCTATGAGACGGATATATGGTTACGTGCGTATCCGGTTTTCCGGGCAGGATGCGGACAATCAGATAATTACCATGCGGGAGATGCATGTGCCGGAAAAAGACATTTTCATAGACAGATCAGACAGGCAGGATCAGTATCATAACAGCCGTATGGAATACCAGAAGTTATTGCAACGGCTAAAAGCAAATGATCTTCTTTATATAAAAAGTCTGGATGATTTAGGGACAGATTACCGGGAAATCGGACAGCAGTGGCGGACACTGACCAGGGAAAAGCGGGCGGATGTGGTTGTGCTGGATATGCCGCAGCTGGATACCAGACGTGGAAAAACGCAGTTTGATACGCTGGTAGCGGACATTGTACAGTCCATGCTGGAGTATGCCCCGGATGCGGAATGGTCAGCAAGAAAGCAGAAACAAAAGGAGGGAATTGCCAGGGCAAAGCGCCGTGGTGTACAGTTTGGCAGGCCGGAGCTTCCATTACCAGAAAATTTCGGACAGGTGTACCAGATATGGTGTAAGAAAGAAATTAACGGGGAAAAAGCGGCAGAGCTGTGTCATATGTCAAAAGCCAATTTTTATAAAAAAGCACGGGAGAGAAAAGCAATGGAAATTGACAGTAACAGGCAGGAATGCGGACAGATTATTCATAAAACATGAAATGCCAGAGTCAGAGAAATGAAATATAAACAGAAGATGCGGGGAGAATGAATTCCTGTACAAAATGGCCGTCATGAATCAGAGTGGTCAGCCGGACATTTTTAAACCAGATACAAAGTCAGAGGGATTGTCAGTATGAGAAAAGCAGACAAAGAACAGGCTGCAGAGTTTCTAAAAGTGCTTGGAAGTGCACACAGTGGATGGAAAAAACTAGCGGAGGCAGACAGATATGACGCTGCCTGCGATATGCTTTATGACTGCCAGCAGGGAGCGGTCAGGCTGGGAAATATGATCGAATCGTCAGAAGGAGAAGATTTTGTCATAGTCCGGATGATTGGAAATTATTGTGAGTGGATTTATCAGATTTACGAAAAATTGCATCATCATGAAGCGGATGAAGTAATAAGTATGTATGAAGAATCGTATAAACTGCTGGCGCAGATTGCGGACAGTCTGGAACATGAGGTGAAAATACGCTGGGAAGTAGTATTTCTGCCATATAAGGCATCCATGTGGGACTCGCTGGAAAGTGTCTGGAAGGCAGCAGAGGCAGATGAAGAGTGTGATGCTTATGTAATACCGGTTCCCTATTATGACAAACATCCGGATGGTACATTTGGAGAATATCATTATGAAAAAGATCTGTTTCCGGAATATGTACCTGTAACCAGTTATCTGGATTATGATTTTGGCGGTCACAGACCAGATATGATATTTATACATAATCCATATGATGAATATAACTATGTGACAAGTGTAGATCCGTTTTTCTATTCTGGGAATTTAAAAAAATATACGCAGCGGCTGGTGTATATTCCATATTTTATTTTGGAAGAAACAGATCCGGATAACGGGCCGGGAGTGGAAGGAATTGCCCATTTTTGTACATGTCCGGCGGTTTATCATGCAGACAGGGTAATTGTCCAGTCTGAGGCAATGCGAGAGATTTATATCCGTATACTGTCAGATGCGGATGGTAGTGGGGACAGAAAGCAGTACTGGGAGAAAAAGATACTGGGAACCGGTTCTCCAAAATCAGACGGGATTATGGATATCAGAAAAGAGAAGCCGTGTATCCCTGATGAATGGATGGATAAAATCCGGAAAGTGGATGGCAGCTGGAAAAAAATCGTGTTTTATAATACAAGTATCAGCACGCTGCTTCAATATAATGACAAAATGATTGAAAAAATTATAAATGTCTTTTGTATATTCAGGGAAATTAAAGATGAGGTGACATTATTATGGAGGCCTCATCCATTACTAAAGGCAACGATTAGTTCCATGAGGCCACGGTTATGGCAGGATTTTCAAAATATAGTGGCACAATATCGGGAAGAAGGATGGGGCATTTATGATGATTCACCGGATATTGACAGGGCTGTTGCGTTAAGTGACGCCTATTACGGAGACAGTAGCAGTGTGGTTCAGTTATGTAAAAAAGCAGGCGTGCCAGTCATGATACAGAATGTATGACAGGTTCTGGCCGGGAGCGGGAAGATGTTTCAAAAAAATAATGTGTATAAAAAAGCAATGGAAAGATACAGCCGGATCAGGGCTACGGATCTCGTGGCAGAAGGAAATAAAATATGGCTGTCTTTAAGTGAAGGGAATGGGCTGGCTGAGACGGATCTTCTTACTGGTAAAGTACGGATATTATGTACCTTTGAGGAAGCGCAGTCGTCGAATTTGTACGGATCCATCGCAAAAGTGGAAAATCATCTGCTTCTGGTTCCGGAAGGTGCGCAAAAAATTGTCATATATGATCTGGATGCTGGCAGGCTTCATGGCATTGATCTGGAACCGGTGGAACCTGGCCGTAAAGAAGTATACAATCCGGGAGCAAAATTCGGTGGATACTACACGGATATGGAACATGTGTTTTTGACAGGGAATTATTATCCGGCAATTGTAAAAGTTAATATCAGGACGCATGAAGTGTCATATCTGACAGAGTGGGTGTCAGAGATAGAAAAGTATCTGTCACCCGGAGACTGCAGAGGATACATCGGAAGGGGATACGTGCGGTTCAACAGGTGCGTGTATTTTCCGCTGCAATGCTGCCCGGCCATTCTTATACTGCATCTGGATACGCTGTGTACAGAAGTGAAAATAATAGACAGTCCGCTGGAAGGGATTGCTTCGATAATGGAAACAGACGGAGAAATATGGCTGCAGGGGAAAGGAGCATCCGCCGGAGCGTTTGTGAAAATGAATCGAAGGTGGGAAGTTCTTGAAAAGATTGCGCCGGTGGAGACCATGAGGCATATTCCGATGTCAGATTACAGGATTATGTTCTGGAATCCGGTTATGGCAGGGGAAAAGATGATTCTGTTTCCATCTGTGGCCTCCGGTATTTATGAACGGGATAAGAAGAGTGGACAGATAAAAAGATCCGGGTGGAACGTACTGACAGAAAACGGAGAGTCATGTATGTATACAGTATATTTTGCAAAAGAAATAGAGAATAAAATTTATTTTCTGACAGGATGGGACAGAATACTTCATATTTATGATATTGCGTCCGGGAGACTGGAAGACAAGGATATACAGATGGATCATGCCTGTGTGGAACGGCAGATGGCGTCAATGTGGGCAGAATGTGTGAGAACTGGCAGTGTGGCTTATGAGCGGGATATTTCTGTTTATTGTCTGACAGAATCCGGAATCCACAGAAGTGAAAGAAATGGGGAAGCAGCGGAAATAAAAACCGGACAGATTATTTATGAAACGTTAAGGGCAGAGCTATGAGAAGGGATGTTCTATTGTCGGTTGTAGTTCCTGTATACAATGTATCCGGTTATCTGGATATGTGTATACAAAGCATCTGCAGACAAAGCTATAAGAATCTGGATATTATTCTGGTAGATGACGGTTCCACGGATGGTTCTGGCATAATATGTGACGTATACGGGGCAAAGGATCACCGGATTCAGGTTATCCATCAGAGTAACGCAGGACTGGTTGCCGCGCGTAAGACAGGAATACTGGCGGCGAAAGGAGAATATGTCGGCTTTGTGGACAGCGATGATTACATAGAGCCATGTATGTATGAAATGATGCTGGAAAATATACAGGATGCGGACTTTATTCATACCGGATATTACGAAAACAGCATGAAAGTCATTTTGCATAACGATGAAATGGTGGAGCTTTCAAAAGAAAAGACCTGTAAAATGATACACTGCTTACTGACTGGTAATGGAGATTATTTTCTTACGCCAAGCATCTGGTCCAAGCTGTTTCGCAGGGATCTGATAAGAAAATGCTACCTGCCGCTGCCAGAAGAACAGTCTTATGGGGAAGATGTACTCTGCCTGTGCGCCGTATTATATGAGAGTTGTAAAATTGTACTTTCATCTGGTGCTTACTATCATTACAGGATGCGTAACGAATCACTGTCCCACTGCGCCGGAACGGATAATATCCGCAAAGAAATATCTTTGTATCATCATCTGGTATGTATCCTGGACCGCTATCAGCTGGCAGAACGGTTTCGTTCTGATGCGGACTATTTTCTCAGACGGCAGTTGTTCCAGGCATTTCGAAAAATGAGCCATCCCTTTGCGGTGGAGCAGTACAGTTTCGGGGATCTGAGTGTTTTGTCGGGGAAAAAAATTATTTTATATGGTGCGGGCAGTGTCGGAAAAGATTACTATGGCTTATTTTGCAGGTACAAAGAATGTGAGGTTGTAGCCTGGACAGATGGAAATTACGGCCGGTATCATTATGCAAATATAAAACTTACATCGCCGGAACACATCGGACATATAGATTATGATTTTATTATTATTGGCGTGTTACATAGAAACGCAGCACAAAGAATCACAGAGGATCTGTGCAGGCAGGGTGTGTCCCGTAAAAAAATAATGTGGCGCAGGCCAGTGGATATGCTGATGGATGATGCCTGTTTTCAATCGGATGGAGTAGATGGATTTGAAGACTAATATTGAAAAGAAATACGAGGACTTTATAAACAGATGGCATTTAAAAAGCCCGCTGCCAGAAGCAGATATAAATGGAACACTCAGGGAAATATTAACGGATTTTCTGGCGGCACATACAAATGCCGCACTATATGGTAATGGATATCATACGATGATGCTCATGTCGGATTATATGTATGAGTTAAAGACCGTACGATATATTGTGGACAGCTACAAAGCAAAAGAAACCGGAGACGAAGGTGGTTTTACGGTAATATCCGCTAAACAGCTGCGGGAGTATCACATAGACGGCGTGATTATTTCTTCATACATATACAGGAAGGAGATAAAGGAAATCTTATCCCTGGACTATCAGGAAATTGATTGTCTGGATCTGTATGAGGAATTTGAAAAGAAAGGAATCAGCTTAAAAAATGAATACTATGCGTTTCATCATCCCTATCACCGTTACCGGGTAATTAATGAATGGAACAGAAAACTCCGTGGGGAATCAGGAAGAGAAGAGGCGTATCAGAATCTGTTTCAGGAGTATTTAGCGATTAAAGATTTTCAGTCTGCCCGCAAAATACTAAAGCAGGTATACATGGAATTTCCTGATCCGGATTATCTGCAAATGCAAAAAGAAACAGGGGAACTGTCGGAACTGCTTTCTGCTTCTTTACAGGAAATATCCGGGGAGCAGGTGCTGATGCTTTGCATAGACGGCGTCCGCAGGGAGGATTTGTCAGAGCAGGGCATGTCTGGTGTATATGCAGTCTGTGAGAAGAAGGGAACCATTTATACAAACGCTTATTCTTTTTCCACTTCTACATATGAAAGCCTGATTCCGGTATATAGTGAAAATGATGACCTGGACACAGAATACTATAAACACAATGTGGTTCCACAGGGGGAATGCAGGTTTGTATCGGAAGCTGTCCGTCAGAACAGATATATATATTTTGACACAGATGTGTCGGATTATGTGGCTGACCATAATATTGACAGAAGCAGCGTATCAAGGACGGTTAGTGAGAAAATCTGGGATTTTGCGATCCGGGCATCCACAAAGGGTCTGGGGCTGTTTTATATGCATGTTCTGTCTGAAAGTCATTATTCTTTTCCAAACCCGTACACAGAAGGAGAGATGGTATGTGAGGGTACGGCCATGCTGTTTGATTATCTGCCGAAGAAAAAAGGCAGTCTGCGGACAGATTATGAAACGCAGCACAGGGATGCCCTGCGCTATCTGGATGACCAGCTGTCTTTTATGTTGGAACGTCTGCGATGCAGGACCGTTATTTTTGCGGATCATGGTAATTTAATACTTCCGCCTGGTACACAGCTTCTGAATATAAAAAAAGCAGATTTTACTGCCTCAGAAGAATGGCTCAGAATACCGCTTGTAATTATGGCGCCGGAGTCCGCAATAGGAAAGGATAGCCGTCTGATTTCACTGATGGAGCTGAATAACATAGTAATTTCACTGTTGCGGCAAAAAGAGTTTTTTTATACACAAAAGGATTTTATCAAAGCGGCCCGTTCGGCCATATACAATCCTGATTTTAAAGAAATTTACACAAAGCGGGGATATGAACAGGGGCTTATGGCGTTTGAAGCTTTTATTTTTCCAGACGGGCATAAGCTGGTCGTATTTGCGGACAGCAAAAAAGAACTGTATGTGGGAAGCGGTGATCAGGAAGTGTCAGAAGAAGAGACAAAGAATAAATATTTTGAAAAGATAAGAAAATTTATAACTTCAGGAGGCAGATGTAAAGAGAGATATGACTGAATATAAAAATGAACCTCTGGTCAGTGTTATTATGCCTGCCTATAATGGCAGTGAATTTATCAGGGAAGCCATACAGTCAGTCACAGACCAGACGTATCAGAACTGGGAACTGATTGTCATTGATGACGGTTCGGTGGATGATACGACAGACATTATAAAAACGTTTAAAGATCCAAGAATTCATCTATTTAAAAATGGTATGAATCAGGGGATTGCGTATTCCACAAATTTTGGGATCAGACAAAGCCATGGAAAGTATATAGCATTGCTGGATGATGATGACGTGGCGGCACAAAGGCGCCTGGAATGGCAGGTGGAGTATCTGGAAAACCATCCCGGGACGGATGTATTAGGGGGAAGTGACGCTGAAATTGATGAGAAAGGAAATCTTATAAAATATGGAGGCGAACCGCTTCACAATCCGGCATTGATCAAAGCCTATTTATTATTTTACAAAAATATGTTTACTGACTGTACCGTGATGTACCGGAAATCATTTATAGAAGAACATCAGATATGGTACGAGGAGCATACATACGGAATGCATGATCTGAAATTTTACATGGACTGTTCCAAAAAAGGTACCATTACAGCAATCAATGAGCTCTTGCTTTACAAACGGGTGTACAGTACACAGGAAACCATGCTTCAGTTGAGGAATAATGGAAAGGCACGTGCGGAAAAGTTTGCGCAGATGCAGCGGGAATCCATAAAGAAAAGCGGGTTTCAGCTGTCACAGGAACAGTTACAGACAATTAATGACCTTGTGCCGGAAGAAATGAAGGAAAGCTACAGTATCAAAGATCTTCGTAAATTGTATCTGGTATTTCGGGAAATGGTTGCACAGGCGGAGAAAATGAAATTGGATTTTGTACCGGAACTTGCGTATGCATGTAAAAAAATTCTTAGTACCAGGGTGCTGGTACGTGTAGATATCTTTCATGAACTTGATGACTGACAGGGAGGAGCGAAATGAATCATACAAAAATACCGTTGTTTAAAGTATATATGGCCAGGGAAGCGGACCAGCCGCTTCTGGATGTACTGCACAGTGGATGGATCGGGGAAGGGCCAAAGGTAGAAGAATTTGAAGCGAATCTGAAACAGTTTTTTGGCAATCCTTTTTTGTCCACCGTCAATAATGGAACTGCTGCGCTCCATCTGGCATACCATATGAGTCTGTATCCGGACAGAGCCAAAAGCTATCAGAGTGATGGGCGAAGTGAGATTATTACAACCGCCGTCACATGTACGGCGACCAATACACCTGTTATTGCGAACGGCGCAAAAATTGTCTGGGCAGACGTGGATCCGGTGACCGGAAATATTGATCCGCAGGATATTGAACGAAAAATAACAAAGAATACGAAAGCTATCGTAATGGTTCACTGGGGAGGAAATCCATGTGAAATAGAAAAAATTAACAACCTTGCTGCCCGTTACGGAATACGGACAGTGGAAGACGCAGCCCATGCCATCGGGATGGAATACAAGGGGAAAAAGGCTGGTGGGTTTAGTGATTACACGACTATTTCCCTCCAGGCGATTAAAAGCATTACGAGTGTAGATGGCGGAATTTTAATGATGAAAAATGAGGCTGATTATAAAAGAGCCAGTCTGCTGCGCTGGTACGGTATCGACCGGACAGTACGGGAAGGAGTCGATCTGCGCTGTGAAATAGATGTGGCGGAAGCCGGATATAAATTTCATATGAATGATGTGGCGGCAGTCATCGGTAATACGAATTTTAAGCATATTGATGAGATTATAGAAAAGCAGCGTGAGAATGCGGCATTTTATAATGAGGTGTTCGCTGACTGCAGTCAGATAACAGTAGTGCCGGAAAATCCGGATGGAAAAAGCTGCTGCTGGCTGTATACGTTACATGTAAATCAGAGAGATCTGATTATGAATAAACTAAATGAGCTTGGTATTATGTCCTCAAAAGTACATGCACGTAATGATACGCATTCCATGTTTCGTGAGTTTCGCAGTGATCTGCCAAATGTGGAAAAATTTAATGCCACACATCTTTGTATACCAGTGGGCTGGTGGGTTACAAAAGAACAGCGGGAGTATATTGCGCAGCAGGTGGTAAAGCTGGCGAAAACGTATGCCTGAGCAGGCATATGTCCGGAATAAGCGGATAACGGGGAACCGGTTATGGATATGAAAGAATTTGCGTCATATGGCGCAGACAAAGAAATGAAAATATTGGAAATCGGACCATCCAGAAATCCAATGTATAAAAAAAGCGATGGATATCAGGTAGACATTGTGGATTATGTGGATGAGGTTTCTTTGCGTAATATATACGAAGGCTGGCCCGGCGTGGATAATATTGAACCGGTAGACTTTGTCTGTTCCAGATATTATGCGCAACATATTGGCAGAAAAAATTACTATGATATTATTGCTGCGTCGCATGTTATCGAAGTGGTAGTGGATCTGATTGGAACACTGGAGGATTTTTCTATACTACTAAAAGAGGAAGGCAGAGTCAGACTGATTGTTCCGGACAAGCGGTACGAATATGATTATTTTCGTGAAGTTACATCTTTCCGGGAGATCATTGATGCCCATGTTTACAATCAGGGTGATAACCATACGCCGGGAGCGGTGCTGGACTATCATATGAATGCCGTTGAGGCGGAAGGATTCGGAGTTTATATGCCAAACAGTGGCACACAGTACAAGGAGCTGTTCCGGTATCCTTTTGACATGGATACAGATGAAGGAACTATCCGGCGGCTGAAAGATGAGGCGGCTGTCTGGTCTGCGCATAAATTCAGTCACATCCAGTCCTGGGTATTTACACCAGTATCCTTTGAAATTCTGATTTATCAGCTTAATGTGCTGGGTTATACAGATCTGATGGTAGATACAATTACAAAGATAAATGATTCTCTGGAATTTTACGTGACGTTAAAGAAAGAAAATGCGGCATTTTCAAGGAAACATCTGCAAAAACTGCAGATCGCAAGAAGACGGGAGGAACTGGCGTGCTTTAGTCACGAAGAAGTACGCAGGCATCTGGAAATGTGCAGGAACACAATGGTTCTGATATATGGTGCGGGAAAACGGGCGGAACGGATAAAAATGCAGCTGGAACAGCTGGGAATTGACTGGCATGGCTATGTAGTCAGCGACGGTCACCGTAAGTCTGCGGATGAACGAAAACATGAGCGCAGAATCTATGAGCTTTCGGAACTCGCAGGAAATAAAAATGTGTTTGTTTTTCTGGGAACAGACGAAAAATATCAGCCACAAATCTGCGAAAAACTGGAAATGCATGGTATTCCATATGCCTGAAGCAGCCGCAGTCTGGAAACGGGGGTTGATACGTGAAAAAAATAATTTTGTTTGGAGCCGGGAAACGGGGAAAATATGCGCTGCGGCATTATGGAAAGGATCAGGTGGCTTTTTTCTGTGACAATTCCAGGCGCCTGCAGGGAACGGAAGTGGAAGGAATCAGGGTCATATCTTTTTCAGAAATGATAAAGTGGTATCAGAAAGGCTGTGAAGTGGTGGTAACGCCTCTGGCTCCGGGTATGATACCAGACCAGCTCAGAGATGTGGGTATTACGGATTTCTCCCATTTTATGAATGATAAGTACCGGTTTCCCTTCCGTTGTTACGACGAAAGAATAAAGAATCACAGGCGCAGTGATGAAGTATTACATGACCTGGTGAGAAGATCACAACAAATAGATCTGATCCGGCATACAGATGCTTTTACAGAACTGTCCCTGGAGGCGCTGCGACTAAGAAAAGAGGAAGGCATTGACCTGATGCTCTGGGGAGAAAGCAACTTTTATGGAAATGAGCAGGTTCTGCTGGATTATGCGGGTATCCGAAAAGAAGAAGCGAAATATTTTCCGGTTGTCTCACATGAAGACTGTATACCGAACATGGGGGTGGAGCACGATTATCTTTCGGCTGTTATTATGTCCGGTAAATATTATCAGAAGAAAATTCATCAGTATTATCCTTATATTCCCTGTTTTACTGTAGGACCGTATATTCAGTACGCACAGGGGATTTATGACCGTCAGTCCACAACGGCCTGGCGGGAGCGGAATGGAAAAACACTGGTGGTATTTCTGCCCCATTCTATTGAAGGCTTCCACCGGCAGTTTCACAGTCAGGAGCTTGTGGAGACGGTTATCAGAAATTATCAGAAGTATTTTGATACAATAATCGCCTGTGTATACTGGGCAGATCTGGGCAGCCCGGTTTGTGAGATCTTAAAAAAGAAAGGCATTAAAATGGTATGTGCGGGATTCCGGTTTGATGTGCTGTTTGACCGCAGAATCCGGACCATTATGGAACTGGCGGACGCTGTTGTCTGTTTTGATATCGGAACATTTATTCCTTATGCTATCTGGATGGGAAAGCCTCTTGCACGTCTGCCGTACGAGGAGGGAAAACCACTGGCTGGTGCGGAGCATGAGATGATATTCATACAGACAGAAGCGGATGAATTAATGCCGGATACCATACGGCAAAAGGAAGGATTTTACCGTTTGTCTGATCAGGAATTTAAACTGACAGACGAAATGAGACAATGGATGGATCCGTATGCAGGACTGGGAATTACCCGCTCAAAAGTATATATCAGAAATGTACTGGAAATATCGAAGGATATCTGGATGGCCTGTCAGGAAGACCTGCTGTATTATCCTTCTGCGGTGGAACGGGTTTACCATACATATCTCGAACAGCAAAAAGAGGAACTGTTACAGATACTGGAAATGTCTACAGGAAATACAGGCTGGATAAAGTAAAAGGCAGGGATATAAATGAAAACAGTGGCAATGATTCCGGTAAAGGCGCACAGCCAGAGGATACCGGGAAAAAATATGAAACCATTTTATGACGGCACGCCGTTACTCACACTGATCCAGAAGGTATGCATGCAGACTGAAACCGTGGATGAAACTTATGTATACTGTTCGGATGAAAGTATCAGAAAATATATTCTGGAAGCAATTTGGTAATATGTCAAGAGGAAAATGAAAAAGATTTTCGTGAAAAAG
>CANRTU010000067.1 GCA_947642745.1 uncultured Eubacterium sp. | reverse complement strand
AAAGTATACTTTTTTAATCCTGTATTTTACCGGTTATACCCTTTCTGGCAGATTCCTTTCTGGCAGTAGTCTGTTTAGTTCTTTATGCTTGTTGTTTTCATGTTAAGACCCCCTCCTTACCATTCCCGATACATATCTTATCCGAAACAAAGATTTATTCCGTAAATATTCCTTCCCCAGAAGTGTTTAATCATTCCTGCCATCTGCGGCTGCTTTCCCCAGCGTCTGGGAAATATACAACCATCCGCCAGCTGATCCGTTGCGTAAAATTAAATAATAATCATGCATTATTGTTGGGATGAATAATCCGTATGATACCCTTCAGGGTATATCATGCCCTTCAGGGTATATCATGCCTTTCAGGGTATATCATGCCTTTCAGGGCACAAAATGACGGGCAGATCACGGAAATGATTTTCCAGCCCCGCTCCGGACCATGCCCTCCCTCAAATCGTTCATAGACTTTGCTCCCTGTACATGGTATACTGGAACGTGTCTGGAAACCGGCCGGAAAAGCGTCCGAATATGCCGTTATCTTCCGGCTGCCATGATACAGCATATATCTGATAACCATTTAAAAAGGAGGCTTATATGAAAAAACGGATCATTTCTTTTATGATGTCTATGATAATGTTTTTATGCATACTGACTATTTCCTGCGGAGTCCGCACCAGTCAGGCAGACGCCGCAGACTTTACGGAAAAAACAAAATATGTGGCGTTTGGAGACAGTATCGCCGCAGGCTATGGCCTGGACGGATACGCACCGGAACAGACCACCGTTCCCCGGGACAGCTATCAGTCGCTGGTAGCCGGTTTTCTGAAAACAGATTCCTGTAATTATGCCGTTACCGGAGATGACAGCGATGCCTGTATCCGGCTGCTGGATTCTGGTGCGGCGGATGCGGATCTGGCGGATGCGGATATCATTTCCCTTTCCATTGGCTCCAACGACCTGCTGCTGCCTTTTATACAGATTCTGCTGAATTATTTTGACATTGATCCGTCTGCGATTAACCCGGACGATTTTGCCAATGGTATTACAATGCCCCAGCTGACTCCTTCTGAAATGCTGAGTTATTACAAACAGGTGCAGACACTGATAAGTGAACTGGCGGATCACGAACTGCTGCACACAAAAGCCCGGGATTTTGGCGGTAAACTGTCCGCCATACTTGCCACGCTGCGCCAGAAAGCCCCGGAAGCGGAAATATATGTTACGAATATCTATAATCCGTTTTACTTTGTGCCATTTTTAAAAGATATATCCCAACAGTATATTGACGAAATCAACCAGGCCTTTACCGCGGATTCCCCGGATTACACACTGGCAGATGTGAATACGCTTTTCAGACAGGAAGAACTTACAAACGTGCGTCTGGACATGAGCGATCTTTCTTCCCTGAATGTGGATCCCCATCCTTCCATAGAAGGTCACAAAGTCATAGCGGAATGTATCATACAGGCTCTGAAAGAAACACATGCCCCAAAACCGGCGGCGCTGCGTTCCCTTTCCTCCACCAGAAAATACAGGCTTACAGCGGATATCAGACTTCCTGCCGGTGCTGACGGCTGTGAGATCCGTTATGCCTCTTCCAAAACCGGCACTTATAAATTACTGGGGAAAACTTCCGGCCGCAGTTTTCAGACGAATTCCGGAAAACTGAAACCCGGGAAGACTTATTACGTGAAAATACGCAGTTTCCGTACAATGAAAGGCGTTACTTATTATGGTAAATTCAGCGGTGCGAAAAAAATAAAAATCCGGCCGGCTGCATCAGACGCCGCCTGATTCCAGACGGATAACCCGCAGCTCTATGCCGGACCAGTTATCATATCCGGCACCTCACATGACAGGCCGCATGTAATTACATAACAGCCAGAACCATGCCGGCCCGGCCAGCGTATCCGGCCCCGCAGGGAATATATATACGGATAATCACACATCATAAAGTTAAAATTAACCGCAGCCCGGCGGCAGACAGCTGTTTCTGTATATACGTCTGGCATCCGGGCCGGAAAGCAGGAAACGACAGTATTGATAAACAGGAGACCAGTCATATGTATGAAAAAATATCCCGACAATTGTTTACATTTCTAAAAAAATGCCCAACAGCATTCCATACCATCAAAGCCATGGAAGACTTACTTGAGGCAGATGGCTTTCTGCAGCTTCGTGAAAGTGAGACCTGGGACATCCGGCCGGAGGGGAAATATTACGTCACCCGTAACGATTCCAGCATCATTGCCTTCCATACTGGTAAGGATCTGACGGACTACCGGTTTCATATTGCCGCCTCCCACAGTGATTCTCCCACTTTTAAAATCAAAGAACACGCGCTGCTGGAAGTGAAACATAAATATATACAGCTGAACACAGAAGGTTACGGAGGTATGCTCTGCGCCACCTGGTTTGACCGGCCCCTGTCTGTAGCGGGCAGGGTAATCCTGAAGGACGGAAACCAGTTTACGAAAAAACTGGTCCGTATAGACCGGGATCTGGTGCTGATTCCCAGTGTTGCCATTCACATGAACCGCAATGCCAATGACTGCTATACTTATAATAAACAGGTGGATCTGCTCCCCCTGTTTGGTCAGGGCAGAAGCGAAAAAGAGGATTTCAAAAAACTGATCGCCAGCTCGCTGGATGTACCAGAATCAGCAATTTATGGCAGCGACCTGTTTTTGTATAACAGACAGGAACCTTCCATATGGGGGGCCGGGCATGAATTTATCTCTGCCAGCCGTCTGGATGACTTACAGTGCGCCTATGCGTCATTACAGGGATTTCTGGACGGACGGCCCGGACGACAGGTAAATGTATTTGCCTGCTTTGATAACGAAGAAACCGGTTCCGAAACAAAACAAGGCGCTGGTTCTACGTTTTTATACGACGTGTTATGGCGCATTCATACATCGTTGGAGAAATCGCCGGAAGACTACTTCCGTGCCATATCCGGCAGCTTTATGCTCAGCGTGGACAATGCCCACGCCGTACACCCAAACCATCCGGAAAAAACGGACGCAGAAAACTGTGTTTACATGAATGAGGGAATTGTGATAAAAACCCATGCGGGCCAGAAATATGCCAGCGACGGGGTAAGCATCGCTCTGTTCCGGGCGGTCTGTGAAGCCGCCGGCGTTCCAGTACAGTTTTTTGCCAACCGTTCCGATCAGGCAGGCGGCAGCACACTTGGAAACATTTCTTCCACAAAAGTTTCATTGAATACGATAGACACCGGCCTGCCGCAGCTTGCCATGCATTCCGCCTATGAGACGGCAGGCGTGAAGGATACTGATTATATGATAAAAGCAGCCAGACAGTTTTTTTCAGTCTGCTTTTATGAAAAAGATGGCGGAATCTGTATGGAGCACACATCGTAATACGTATCTGGTTATGGCTGGCCAAATTGCGGTAAATTCTTTCATTTCATACTGGGACGGACTTCTTCCTGTCCCACATTCCCTCACGGGTTTCGTGTGCTGACATGTGGTATTTTGCGGGAAATGTAAGAAACTCAACAAAAATTCAAAGAAATTTATATAAGATGGAAGCTGATATTCTAACCGGCAGAATCACGAATTGTCTGACAGACACAGGAACCTGTATTGAAGTGGAAGGAAGATACGAAAGAACAGGTGACAGTATGCCTGCGATGACTAAAAACTTAAAAGATTGTATACCTGAAATCGAATATTATGCAAAAAACAGCAGATTAACAGAGTCGTCCAGGAGCGTGTTTGAAAAATCATTCCCGCAATCTGTACTCCCGTTTTGTACCCTGAAGGGCATGATATGTGTACTAAGTGTGAAGCATATCATACCCTTTAGGGTATATCCCGCAGAAAGCATTTTTCAAACACACTCCAGAGCGGACACTGTCTGATCATGCATGGTTATCTTTCATTTTCGCATCCCGGGGTCCGGAAGATAAGCGCATATTCCGGACGCTGGCTGCCTTTCCCCGGCGTCTGGGAAATATACATCCATCCGCATCTGATCCGTTGCACGAAATGAAAGTTATTAATACATGATATAGAAACATAAATATTGTCTTTTTCTCCGGCATCGTCTCTCATGGTACAATCCTGGCGTCAGACTGCCTCCCGGAAAAACCCCTGCGGACTACAGGCGTATTTTCCAGAGACAGCTTCCCGCTCAGGAATCAATTACTGTTTTCCAGTTTTATTTCTTCTCCGACGGCATGGACCATCCGGAATGGTCCGTATGTAACAGTTCATGCGCCCTGTGAGAGAGAGGTTTTCCCAGATATTTATCATACAGCTCTATCACGGAAGGATTTTCGTGGGAGAACCGCAGCGGATTGTCCTTATCCAGGGCATATAAAATCTCTCCCCGGTCCGCCGCCATTTCCTGCCCTTCTGTAACCGGCTGGCCTCCGCCGCCGGCACAGCCTCCCGGACATGCCATGATTTCCACAAAATCGTACTCCGCTTCACCGGAACGGATACGCTCCATCAGCTTTCTCGTATTCCCAAGCCCGTGGGCCACTGCTGCCCGTACCGGAATACCGTCAATCTCAAAAGAAGCCTCTTTGATTCCTTCACAGCCACGTACGATATGGAACAGATCCGGATCCGGATTTTCTTTCTTTATCGTATAATAGGCTGTCCGAAGCGCCGCTTCCATTACGCCTCCGGTAGCTCCGAATATAACGGCGGCTCCCGTGCCTGTACCCAGCGGGCAGTCAAACTCTTCTTCTTCAAGGCTCGCCGGAGTAATCAGCTCCGAACGCAGCATTCTGTCAAACTCCCTGGTCGTAAGTACCACATCCACATCACGGCCCGCTCCCGCATCGTTTATATTTGGCAGCGCACATTCCATCTTCTTTGCCGTACATGGCATAATGGATACGCAGAAAATCTGATCCGGATCCACATCCAGCACTTTCTCCGCAAAATAGCTCTTTGCCACCGCTCCAAACATCTGCTGCGGCGATTTTGCCGTGGAAAGCTGCCTGGTCATGTCAGGATACTGGGACTTCATAAAACGCACCCAGCCCGGACAGCAGGATGTAAACATCGGCCACTGATACTCTTCCCGGTGGCTCATATGTTCCACAAATTCACTGGCCTCTTCCATAATGGTCAGATCCGCACTGAAATTTGTATCAAACACATAGTCCACGCCCAGCGCTCTGGCTGCCGCTGCCATCCGCTTTTCTGTAGCCAGCTCTCTGGACAGCCCCAGATTCTCTCCCCAGGCCGCACGCACCGCCGGCGCAATCTGAACAACCACAATCTTTTGCGGATCGTTCACCGCATCCATGACTTTTCGCACGTCATCCCGCTCCCGGAGCGCCCCAGTCGGACAGTGGGTAATACACTGTCCACATACGGAACAGTCTGATTCCGATATTTTTTTCATATTGGAAACGCCTACGCTTGTACGCTTTCCAGTATTAATAATATCCCATATATTCAGGGACTGCACTTTGTCACAGATCTGCACACACCGCATACATTTAATACATTTACCCGCATCCCGGATTAATGGAAAGGTCAGATCCCAGTCACACTTTTCAAAATCCTGCTGGAAAGGTACTTCATTAATATTCATATCCTCACAGATTTTCTGTAACGAACAGGTGCCGTTGCGGTGACAGGCCGCACACCGGAAATCATGTCTGGATAAAATAAACTGAAGATTCATCCTGCGGGCATAATGAGCCTTTAAACTGCTGGTATAAACGACCATGCCCTCTTCCACCTTAGTGTTACAGGACGCCACCAGCGTTTCTTTGCCCTCGATTTCCACACAGCAGATCCGGCAGGCGCCAATATCATTTAAATCTTTCAGATAACAAAGCGTCGGTATTTTAATTCCGGCAGTGGCAGCGGCATTTAAAATCGTAGTGCCTTCTGGTACCTGAATCTGTTTATGATCAATTGTTACATTTACCATCTGTCCTTCCTGCCTCCTCTCAATACACCACACCCATGGCGGTCACACCGCAGACAGCGGCTTGCTTCCTGCAATGCCTCTTCATCGCTCATTGTATACTCAATACCTTCAAAATTATCCCTGCGGGCCCAGGATTCCTTTTCTCCCAGATTGACACGGCCGCATGGAATCTTGTCGTTTAACAGCGGTTCCGGAATTTCCACATCCACCGATATCTCATGATGACAGCCCAGAAACTCGTCGATATTGGCCGCCGCCGCTTTTCCTGCCGCAATGGCTTTGATTACAGTGGCCGGTCCTGATACGCAGTCTCCGCCCGCATACATACCTACCCGGTTAAGCGCACCGGAAGCATCCGCCAGAAGCTGGCCCCGTCTGGTGGCAATGCCGGCTTTTTCAAACGGGCCGGAAATTATATCCTGTCCCACAGCCATAAGAATAACGTCGCATTCCAGCCTTTCCTCCTGCTTGGCGGCCTTTTTCGGTGACGGCCGTCCGCCCCGGACAGGACCGATCATCTGAGGCTGTACCCACAATGCTTTTGCGTTGCCGTTTTCATCCGCCTCTACCCGCAGCGGCGCTTTTAAGGTCAGAAGCTCAATGCCTTCCGCAATGGCGCCTTCCACTTCCGCCGGCAGCGCTGTCATATCTTCTTTGCGCCTGCGGTATACAATACTTACTGTTTTTGCGTTGGAACGGATGGCTGTTCTGGCGCAGTCCATGGCCACGTTGCCGCCGCCTACGACCAGTACCCGCTTTTCTGAAAAATCCGGATATCTGCCGTCGCCGATCTCACGAAGCATTTCCACAGCCGAAATCACATTGCCGCTGTCCTCTCCCTCCAGATTCAGCTTCTTTTCCGCATGGGCGCCGATGGCGATAAACACAGCGTCATACGCCTGGTTGATCTCTCCCAGCTCTTTTGTGCCCACATTCGCATTTAGTTTCACTTCCACGCCCGTAGAAAGAATAGCGTCAATATCTTCCTGTAGTCTTTCTCTTGGGAACCTGTAATTTGGAATACCATAACGCAGCATTCCCCCCAGCTGTGCTTTTTCTTCGAAAACCGTCGTCTGGTGACCCATAAGCTGCAGGAAATATGCGGCTGTAAGACCGGCAGGTCCTCCGCCGATAACCGCCACTTTTCTGCCTGTCGGCGCCCCGCAGACAGGAACCGCCACTGCGTCCGCCCTGGCTTTATCCATCACATAATGCTTGATTCCCCGGATATTAATTGAATCATCAATCATATTTCTCCGGCACCTCGCCTCACACGGATGCTCACAGATCAGGGCACAGGCAGTTGGGAACGGATTGTCCTTCCGGATCAGACGCACAGCGTCCCCGCAGCGCCCCTCCCCGGCCAGCGCAATGTATCCCGGAATATCCACATTGGCCGGACACAGGGTCACGCATGGAATCGGCTGCTCAAACGTACCCGTACACTGGTGATCCCTTACATGGGAAATATAGTCTTCTTTAAATCCTTCAAACCCGGCCAGCACCATGCGGGCCGATTCAAACCCGATGGCACAGTCCGCCGAATTCTTTATATTTGTCGCCGTATGCTCAATCAGTTCCAGCGTTTCCATCGTGGCCGTATTATTCAGCACACTTTCCAGTAATTCTTCCAGTATTCCAAGGCCAATCCGGCAAGGACCGCATTTTCCACAGGTCTGTGCGTGGCATACTTTCAGAAATGCCAGCTGCATATCCACCGGACAGACTCCGGGCGGATTTGCGATGATCCGCTGGGTAAACTCTTTCATCAGCTTTTCGGTGGTAGAGTCTACCTTATCTGTAGAAATGATAGATAGTCTGCTCATAGCTTTCCTCCAATCTTTGACAAAATGATAGTCTTATTTTAACTGACAATAACGGTAATTGCAACAACTATCAGTTTTTACCTGTATCAGGACATATTTAACAAATACTTTCAAAAAATATATGTTCTACAATCCGCAGGATATACCCGCAGATGCTCTTTGCGGACTTTGTAAAATCTTGATTTCTGTTTTATATTTCTATATAATACACGTATTCCGTTATAAGTATATAAGGAGATTGCCCAGATGTTTAAAATAGCAATTTGTGATGATGAAGATATATTTATTCAGGAATTAAAAAAACATTTAAACAGGTATGCGGCTGAAACAGACCGGGATTTCTGTTATTTTGTTTATCACGACGGCAGTGAGTTTCTAAAGAGATATAACGCAGAATATGACCTGATCTTTATGGACATCCGGATGGAACGGTTAAACGGGCTGAAGACAGCGGAGGCGATCCGCCAGACAGACAGTTCTGTGGGTCTTATATTCTTAACCTCTTTCAGAGAGTATGTATGGAAAGGTTATGAATACCGTGCGGTAAATTATATGCTCAAGCCTGTCAGCTATCCGGTTCTGCAAAGAGAACTGGACCGGTATTTTGCCAGGTACCGGAATGATAAGGAACCGTACCTGGTATTTTCTAACGATAGCGGCAGATACAAAGTACTGTATAAGGATATCTGCCATGCGGAAACCTACCGGCGCAACGTGCTGCTGCATTTCGATGGCGGCAGACAGGTCATTTACAAAAATATGAAAGAGGTCTCCGGCCTGCTCTGCCAGCATCCGCAGTTTGCACAGTGCCACCGGAGTTTTATCGTAAATCTGTCCTATATCAGAAGTGTGGAAGGGCTGGAACTGCTTCTGACGACCGGGGAACGGATTCCTGTCAGCCAGCCAAAACGGAAAAAATTTATGCAGCGTCTTATAGAATATATGGGCGACCAGTTATAAACGCAGATAAATATTACTCTTTTTCTTAATTTATGCGGCGTGGATATTAGATTCTGCGTCACCTCTTGCATAATTCTATAAACAGACTATGATAGGCATATCAGAAGGAAACAAAGGAGGACGACTGATTATGACTATCTTAAACGCATCCCGCCTGAAAAAATATTATGGTAAAGGCGAAGGCCTGGTAAAAGCGCTGGATGATGTGAGCTTATCGGTGGATCATGGACAGTTTGTGGCCATCACTGGCACATCCGGCAGTGGCAAATCCACACTGCTCAATATGCTCGGCGGTCTGGATACCCCTGATTCAGGCAGTGTGCAGATCGAAACCCGGAATATTGAAGCAATGACCGCAGAACAGCTCACCGTATTCCGACGCCGGCGCATCGGCTTTATCTTTCAGAATTATAACCTGATTCCTTACCTGACCGTATATGAAAACATTGTTCTTCCCATCCGTCTGGACGGACAAATGGAAGACCGGCCGTTTCTTGAGTCAGTGGTACAGTTTCTGGAACTGGAGGGCAGACTGCGGAATTATCCCAGCCACCTTTCCGGCGGCCAGCAGCAGAGAGTGGCCATTGCCCGTGCGCTGGTGTCCAAACCGGCCATTATATTAGCCGACGAACCTACCGGAAACCTTGACAGCCGCACCAGTGATAAAGTCATCAGCCTCTTAAAGCTGACCAGCCGGAAATTCAGCCAGACGATCGTCATGATTACCCATAATCCGGATATTGCCCGTCAGGCGGATGTAAGAATCCGCATGGAAGACGGCAAAATCATTGCGTAGGGAGGGACGGAACATGAACCACAGAAAAATAGCGGCCCGGATGATAACAAAAATGGCCGCACAAAGCCTCCGTTCCAGCCGCCTGCACAATATTTTTGTAATGATTACAATTATCCTGGCCTCCGCCCTGTTAAGCGCACTGCTCATGTTTGCCAATGGCCAGAAGCAGGTGGAAAAAAAGCAGCTCTCCCACAGACAGCATGCCAGCTACCATGAACTGACCCGGAAACAGACTGAAATGCTGAAAAAAGATCCCCGCATTTCTTTCCAGATACAGGTCAAGACAGGCATACTGACATCCATGGACGGCTATGACGTAGTACCTTACTATATCAGTGAACTTTCTGACGAAATCCAGCTCCTGGAACTGGAAACCGGGACACTGCCTGCGTCTGACCGGGAAGTGGCCCTGCATGGCACGCTGCTGCGGCAGATGGGTATTGAGCCGGCGCCGGGCAGCCGGGTGACCTTTCCCTTTTATGACGGAAGTACAGAGACTTTTACTGTATCCGGTATTCTCAAAGGCGGCGACGAAAACACAAAGCAGTTTCCGGTATTATGTTCCGCCGGCTATGCCCGGACCGGCAGTCAGTTAAAGGATATTCCTTATGAAGTATATATAAAATTACAGGACGCTGATGGTCTGTCAGCCAGTGAATGTAAAAATATCATATATGCCATTGGAGCGGATGCTGGTATCAGCCGTAAATATGCGGTTCCATCGAAAACGTTTTTAGATTCCCTTTCCCTGAACGGACAGTCTGTCATGATTTACGGCCTGTTGGGAACCGTGATCCTGTCTGCCTGCTTCCTGGTCGTTTACGGCGTGTTTTATCTGTCTGTAACCGGCAGAATCCACCAGTACGGACAGCTGCGCACTATTGGCATGACCAGAAAACAAATGAAAAAATTTGTGGCCAGGGAAGGCGGCATCCTGTTTCTGAGAAGCGTTCCGTCTGGTCTTATAACCGGATGCGCCGCCGGTTACCTGATGGTTCCGGACGGTTTTCAGATAACCCATATGCTGCAGACGGCTGCCCTGGTATTTATGGTACTCTATGTCATTACAATGATCTCCGTCCATAAACCCGCACAGATCGCAGCCGCTGTTTCTCCCGTGGAAGCGCTGCGCTATTTACCGCAGGATACCATGGCGCAGACAGAAAACAAAAAATTTTGCCGCAGTCTGACCCCTGCCGGCTTAGGTATCATAAATTTCTCAAAAAACAGGAAAAAAACCGCAGTCACGATGCTGTCCCTTTCTCTTGGCGGCATTCTCTATATTTCAGCGGCGTCCTATATTTCTTCTTTTGACAGAACCGGCTACGCCAGACAGGGATATTTTAAAAATGCTGAATTTCATATCACGTATTCCCAGTCCGCTATTTCACTTAATGAAAACGGTATAAACGGACTACAGGCAGATCATCCGCTGGACCAGGATCTGATCCGGCAGATTTACGCAATAGATGGTGTGGAAAAAGTAGCGGAAATCAAAGATTGCGGCATACGCTATGACATTTCGAAACACGATGAATACGGATCTGAAAATTACATACATCCGCTGGGAGAAACAGAAATGAAAAAAACAGACCAGTACCTGGAAGAAGGAACCAATTCTTATGAACAACTAATGAGCGGCGATTATATGCTCGCCTACGCAAACAGCCTGGCGGAAGAAATCTATGGCTGGAAATTTGCGCCCGGAGATGTCATAACGGTACATTATTATGACGACGGCAGAGTCTGTGAAAAAGATATCACCATACTGGGGATTTTAAACGACAAATACATGCTGGACTATCCATACCAGGAAGGATGGTTTCTGATGCCGGAACAGGTGTTGCAGGAAATGGTGCCCCATAATAACATGATTATCCGTCTGCTGGTCACTGTTGATCCGGACAAAGAAGAGGCTGTGGGAGAAGAACTGGCGCGGCTCATTTCGGAAAACAGCGTCCTGTACATGGAGACCCTTGCGGACGAGAAAATCTCCACCGCCCGGACCGCCAGCCGGATCTTTGCGGCTATCACCAGTCTTGCTCTTTTTATTATGATGTTCAACATATTAAGCATGATTAATACGCTCATAACAAATATTGTCACCCGTAAGCAGGAACTGGCCATGCTGGCCTCTATTGGAATGGGCAAAAAACAGATCCACCAGATGCTGCTTGGAGAAAGTCTGCTGCTGGTAGCCGTTACCCTGGGCATTACAATGACCATCGGAACCATGTGCGGCTACGCACTGTCCTGTCTGCTTTATGACGCCGGCGCATTTTATATGTCTTTCCGCTTTCCGGTATTATCCGCCCTGGGCTACACGGGCATACTGGCTGCGATCCCGCCTGTCATTATTTTCGCCTGTGTATACAGTTTTTCCAGAGAAACACTGACAGAACGGCTGCGGATCACTGAAAATGGATAAATGAATATATCATCGGAATGGCGGAACAGACTGATCTGATTGTCCTTACCCCGGATATAATTACACGTCTCATAAAAAAACCGGCCTGCGTTCCATAAAGCGCCGGATACTCCGCCTGCGGCGGGCTGCCACAAAGCAGCTTTTCCGCAGGCATTAGTTTTATTTCTATACTTCAAAAATCAGATCTCCATAGGATGGCATTGGCCACAGATCCTTATCCACCATCATCTCCAGCTTATCCACCGGTGAACGCAGTCCGTCCATGGCTGTCTTTACCACATCCCGGTAATAAACTGCCCGGTCGTGGCCTTCCGCCATGGAAGTGCCGTCCGCTTCTGCCTTTATCAGACGTTCCAGTGATGCTTTTGTCTCTGCCAGCAGAGCGGATACTTCTTTTAACAGCCCGGTCTGGACACTGACATCCGCTTCACTGACCGCCGCTTTCACACTGTTGATGGAATCTGCCAGGGCAGTGGTAAATTTAATCACCGTTGGAATAATCTGCTTGCCAGTAATATCAATCATTGCTTTTGCTTCTATATTAATGGTCTTTGCATAGGTCTCATATTCGATTTCTACACGGGACTCCAGTTCTGTCTGTGTAAATACATTGAATTTCTCAAAAGCTCTCACAGACTCTGGCGCCGTATAGGCGGAAATGGCCTCTACCATGGATTTTACATGTGGCAGGCCACGCCTTGCGGCTTCTTTTACCCATTCATCGGAATAGCCGTCGCCATTGAATATGATTCTCTGATGCTCCACAGCGTACTGTTTAATCAGATCATGCACCGCTTCGTTGAATTCTTCCGCCTCTTCCAGAATATCGCAGGCTTCACAGAACGCTTCCGCTACTATGGTATTTAAAATCACATTGGACGGCGATACCGACGCCTGGGAACCAACCATACGGAATTCAAATTTATTTCCGGTAAACGCAAACGGAGAAGTACGGTTACGGTCTGTGGCATCCTTGCGGAAATCAGGCAGCGTCTTCACACCTGTTTCCAGCATCTCACCTTTTAATGAATGGGTCGCAATACCGGTACTGATCAGCTGGGCCACCACATCCCCCAGCTGCTCCCCGAGAAATACGGACAAAATAGCTGGCGGCGCTTCATTGGCTCCCAGTCTGTGTTCGTTGCCCACATCCGCCGCAGAGGCCCGCAGCAGGATGGCATGTTCATCCACCGCTTTTATAATACAGGTCAGCACTAATAAGAACTGGATATTTTCATGCGGTGTAACGCCCGGGTCCAGCAGGTTAATGCCATCGTCCGTTATCAGGGACCAGTTGTTGTGTTTGCCAGAACCATTGACTCCCGCAAAAGGCTTCTCATGCAGCAGGCACTGCAGCCCCTGACGTCCGGCTACTTTTTTCAGTGTCTCCATAATCAGATGGTTATGGTCTACCGCAATGTTACATTCCGCATAGATTGGCGCAATCTCATGTTGTGCCGGAGCCACCTCGTTATGCTGGATCTTGGCTGATACGCCCAGTTTCCACAGTTCTTTATTGACGTCTTTCATATATGCCGCAATACGTTCCCGTATCGCCCCGAAATAATGGTCATCCATTTCCTGACCTTTCGGAGGCATGGCGCCAAACAGGGTACGGCCTGTAAAGATCAGATCCTTCCTTTGCAGATATTTTTTTCTGTCCACAATGAAATACTCCTGCTCTGCCCCTACAGACGGAGTGACTTTCTTTGAGGATGTATTGCCGAACAGCCGCAGCAGCCTTAATGCCTGCTCGTTAATGGCTTCCATGGAACGTAGCAGCGGCGTCTTCTGATCCAGCGCCTCACCCGTATATGAGCAGAAGGCGGTAGGTATGCACAGAGTAGCTCCGGCTGCGTCCTGTCTCACAAAAGCAGGAGAAGTACAATCCCAGGCAGTATAACCTCTGGCCTCAAATGTGGCACGGAGTCCCCCGGACGGGAAAGAAGAAGCGTCCGGCTCGCCTTTAATCAGCTCCTTACCGGAAAAACTCATAAGGACCCTGCCTGTGGACGTTGGCGCCGTAATAAATGAATCGTGCTTTTCAGCAGTAACTCCCGTTAACGGCTGGAACCAGTGGGTAAAATGCGTGGCGCCCTTTTCGATTGCCCATTCTTTCATCTCATGCGCCACCACATCGGCTGTGGCCGGGTCCAGTTCGGCGCCCTTTTCGATAATTTCCTTCATTTTCTTATAGACTTTTTTGGGCAGCCGTTCCTGCATCACAGCATCGTTAAATACATTTTCTCCAAAAATATCAGCTACGTTGTAATATTCACTCATGACTCTGTCCTTTCTTTCCCCCTGACTGATATACAGGTATCTTTGCAGCATATTCCGAAAAAAAACAAGGGTGCCCCTCACTGGAACACCCTCGCTCACTTCTCATCTGTATTTACAATACAGCAAATGTTCTGAAAATGCAATACCTGTTTTCAAAATTTAAAGATTCTGCAGTTTTGTCCGTACCGGAGCAACATTTTCGGTAAATCTGACGAAATATCCCGGACTTACGCTTTACCAACTGAACCAAACAGTTCCATTTTTTCTTTTACGGTTGCTTTGATTGCTTCTGCGCCAGGCGCCAGTAATTTACGTGGGTCGAATCCTTTGCCCTGTCTGTCTTTGCCTTCTTCAATATAAGTACGTGTCGCTTCCTGGAACGACAGCTGGCACTCTGTATTTACGTTAATTTTTGCCACGCCAAGGGAGATTGCTTTTTTGATCATTTCTTCCGGAATACCTGTACCGCCATGGAGTACCAGCGGCATAGCGCCCGTCTTCTGCTGTACGGCGTCTAATGTTTCAAAACTTAATCCAGCCCAGTTTTCCGGATATTTGCCGTGAATATTACCAATACCAGCCGCAAGCATATCCACGCCCAGATCAGCGATTGCTTTACATTCCTGCGGATCCGCGCATTCTCCCGCGCCTACCACACCGTCTTCTTCACCGCCGATAGAACCTACTTCCGCTTCGATGGACATTCCCATATTATGGGCAACTGCTACCAGCTCTTTTGTCTTTTCCACATTTTCTTCGATCGGGTAATGGGAACCGTCAAACATGATGGACGTAAATCCGGCTTTGATACACTTATAGCATCCTTCATATGTACCATGATCCAGGTGTAATGCTACAGGAACGGTGATGCCCAGCTCTTCATCCATAGCCTTTACCATTGCTGATACGGTTTTAAAACCGGTCATATACTTTCCAGCGCCTTCAGATACGCCTAAGATAACTGGACTTTTTAATTCTTCTGCTGTCAGTAAAATAGATTTGGTCCACTCAAGATTGTTGATATTGAACTGGCCCACTGCATAATGGCCTGCTTTTGCTTTCTGTAACATTTCTGTTGCTGATACTAACATGTTTGTTTTCCTCCATTTTTTATTTTTGCACAGTCAGTTGGTAACCCCCGGCATACGGCAGTCTTTGGTACTGCATGGCAGAAAATACGGTTCATACAGCATCCGTTGTCAGAATGACGCATGTCCTGCTGACTTCTATCATACCATTTTTTTCTGGAAAAATAAAGAGAAAATTACGTTACTGTTTACACCAGAATCTCAATCGCCTTATGATGGTTGCATATCTCCACCATACGGTGCGAGCCCCCGTATTCGCCGTCCAGCGTCCAGGGGATTTCCTTTTCTGTAAAAAACTTTATCCGTTCAGTTTTAAAAGAATAAATCAGATCAGAATTGTCTACCCTGGTCAGCAGGGATGTAATGATCTCATTAAGTTCCAGTGGATTTTTCGGGCGCCTGATCAGCGTCACTTCAAATACACCGTCGTCCAGAAGCACATTTTTTCCGGCAATCTGCTTAAATCCGCCTACTGAAATGGAATTGGACACCATCCCGTAAATAAACTGGCTTTCCAGAACCTGATCCTCATACTCCACCCGCATCTGGTACGCTTCGATATCCATCAGGCTCTTCGCCCCTTCCAGAATATAGGCCGCATGACCCAGCAGATTTTTCAGCTCCTGATTGGTCTGATAGGATACTTCTGTAAAAATCCCAAATGCCGCCACGTATATAAAACTATTGTCGTTAAACTGTCCCACATCGCAGGCAAAAGGTATTCCGCTGACAGCAATTTCTGCGGCTCTCTGGATATTTTTGGGAATTCTGAGAGAATGGGCAAAATCATTTGTACTGCCCATGGGAATATAGCCGATGGGTCTGCGCTCACGCACATTCATCATACCTGTTACTACTTCATCCAGCGTGCCGTCTCCTCCGCTACAGACAATCAGGTCATAATTCTCCCCTTCCTGCTCCACCAGCGTCTGTGCGTCCTGTCTGGACTGGGTCGGATAAATTGTGACCCGGTAACCTTTTTTTACCATCATATCTATAATATCTGCCAGTTTTGATTTGATTGTTCCTTTTCCTGAATGTGCATTGTATACAAATAGTAATTTCTTCATTTTTTATCCATTCCTCAACATGGTTCATTCTTTTTCTCATAGCCCATCTGTTCTGCGATTTCTTCCAGCCTGCGCAGTCTGTGGTTTACGCCGGATTTGCCTACCGGCGGGCGGCACAGTGTTCCCAGCTCCTGAATCGGCGCTTCCGGATATTCCATGCGCAGCCGGATAATTTCCTGCAGCTGGGCGGACAGTTCCTTTACTGCCCCCTGCTGCCGCAGATACCGGATCGCTTCCAGCTGCCGGTAGGCCGCATGAACCGTTTTGTTAATATTGGCTGTTTCACAATTGACCCTGCGGTTAATATCATTACGCATTTCTTTGATGATGCGGACATTTTCCAGATCCATCAGCGCCACATGGGCTTCCATCACATTCAGCGCATCCACAATCTGTGACCCTTCTTTCAGATAAACGATCTCATGGCTTTTACGCTGTATGATCTTTGCCTTTAACGCAAAACTTTCAAACTGTTCCCGAATCTGCCTGGCCTTTGCGGCGCTTTCACATACTATTTCAAAATGATAGGATTTCTTTGGATTACTCATGGAACCGGCCGTAAGAAAGGCGCCCCGTAAAAATGCCCGGCGACAGCAGCTTTTTTGCAACAGACGATCATCCGCCAGCGTCAGCTGTTCCCGCAGCGTTCCCCGGCTATCCATAATTTTTAACAGTACGAACAGATTCCGGACATCCGCCTCCTCTGAAAGGGAGACCAGATAAGAATGCTTATGTTTCTGCTGCGTATGCGGCGCCTGCGAAACACAGGCGGTAATCCCCGCAGCGGCGGACAGCAGCCGCACATACTTATCCGCCACGCTTTTATTTTCCGTGACGAATGAAATATGTATGCGGCCGTCCCTTCGCCGGATGCTGCCGGCTCCGCTGATCATTGCGGCAATTTCCGCCAGCTGGCAGTGTCTGTCCGGACTGACATGCGCCAGCAGTTCTTTTTTTACTTCACCTGAAAATGACATGAAACTCCAATCCGGCATACTGCAGCCTTAGTTGCGCAGAGCATCTTTTTCAATATCCCGGTGCTCGATCTTGAGTTCGTAATTGGGCGCCGGATAACCGGCAGGTTCAATGTCTGTTGTCAGTCTCTGATACAGCTGGTTGGCCAGCGTCACCGACCGGTGTTTCCCGCCGGTACAGCCTATGCCGATGACCAGCTGGCTCTTTCCTTCTGTGATATAATGGGGAATCAGAAAACGGATCATATCTTCCAGTTTATCCAGGAAATCGTGGGCTTCCCTGAACTGCAATACATATTCCTGTATTTCAGCGTCATTGCCGCTTTTGTAACGCAATCCTTCCACATAAAAAGGATTCGGAAGAAAACGAACGTCAAACACCAGGTCACAATCCGCCGGAATGCCGTACTTAAAGCCAAAAGAGAGTACTGTAGCATACAGATTTTTGTAATCCATGTAATTAACAAAAATCTTTTCCAGCTCCATTTTAAGTTCCCGTGTTAGCAGATGGCTGGTATCAATTATATAATCTGCGCTTTCCCTGAGAAAATGCAGGCGCCTGCGTTCTTTTTCGATGCCTTTGTCCACCCGTTCCCCGTTGGCCAGGGGATGGCTTCTCCTGGTCTCTTTGTATCGTTTGACCAGTACCGGATCATCCGCATCCAGAAACAGAATCTCACATTTTCTGCCCTCTGCCTGCAGACGTATTAACACATCCCGCATTTCATCCAGATTCTGTCCGTTACGGATGTCGATGCCCACAGCTACTTTCTGCAGCTCGGTACTGGCAGAATCTGATAATTCGATAAAACGCTCCACCAGAGGAATCGGAAGATTGTCCACACAGTAATAGCCCATGTCTTCCATCATCTTCAGGGCTGTACTTTTTCCAGCCCCTGATACTCCTGTCAAAATAACAAAACGCATATTCGTTTTCCCCCTTCCCCTTTATCCGGTCAGAATCCGCCCATACACTTTACTTCCATTTCAAGCGTCACCCCGGACTGTTCCTGTACCTTCTGCCGCACATGCCGGATCAGCCCGATAATATCCGCTGCGGTGGCGCTGCCTGTATTAATGACAAAGCCACAGTGTCTGGCCGACACCTGCGCACCGCCCAGTGTATAGCCCGCAAGTCCGGCGTCCATAATCAGTTTTCCCGCAAAATATCCTTCCGGCCGCTTAAATGTACTGCCTGCACTGGCATATTCCAGCGGCTGTTTTTCCATTCTGCGTCGTCTCAGTTCTTCCATCCGGGCTCTGATTTCCTCTTCCGGCGCCGGACGCAGGAAAAAACCTGCCTCCAGCACCGTCATGCCTTTTTCCGGAATACAGCTGTGACGATAGGATAACTCCAGTTCCTCGCAATCCAGCTTCACAATATGTCCATCAGCAGTCAGCACACTGACCCACTCCAGCACATCTTTTAACTCGCCTCCGTATGCGCCGGCATTCATGACTACCCCGCCGCCCACAGAACCCGGGATACCGGCCGCAAATTCCAGTCCGGAAAGTCCTGCCTGGCAGGCGCTTCTGGCCACCCTGGACAACAGCGCCCCAGCCCCGGCCGTAATACGGTTATCCTGTACCTGTATCTGTCCGGCCGGTCCGGCAAAAGCAATTACCACGCCCCGGACCCCCCGGTCCGCAACCAGCAGATTGCTGCCGTTTCCAATGATCTGGTATGGCATCTGCGCCTCTTTGCAAAGGCTGATAATATCCCCTGCCTGCTCCGGCGACGGCATCAGAAAATAGTCCGCCGGTCCGCCCACCCGGAATGTAGTGTGACGGCTCATTGGTTCCTCACATAAAATCTGTTCTTCGGAAAGAATATGGCACAGCTGCCTGTAAAATCCTGATTTATTCATTCTGATTCTGTTTTCTTTCTGATTTATTGTTTAAATCCTATGATTCTGTTATTTAATTATGCTTCCTTCAGAAATACTTTGTATCCCAGATAAGCCTCGTACAGATCCACTTTACTGATAATTTCCCACGGCGCATGCATATTTAAAACCGCCACCCCGCTGTCAATGACTTCCATGCCATAGTTTGCCAGTATATAGGCGATTGTTCCGCCGCCGCCCTGGTCTACTCTGCCCAGTTCCGATGTCTGGAAGGAAACATGGTTGCGTTCTAAAATGTCACGCAGATGCCCTACATATTCCGCATTGGCGTCATTGGAACCGGATTTGCCCCTGGAGCCGGTATATTTATTAAATACCAGGCCTTCGCCAAAATAAGCTGAATTTTTCTTTTCAGATACTTCCGGATAGTTCGGGTCAAATGCCGCACTGACGTCTGAAGAAAGAACTTTTGAATTTGCCAGCGCCCGGCGCAGTGTCAGTTCACTGTACTGCCCTGCGGCATTTAACACTTCCGCGGTCATATTCTCAAAGAAACGGGAATGCATACCGGTAGCGCCCACACTTCCAATTTCTTCTTTATCTACCAGCAGACATACGCTGGTACGTTTCGGTATCACATCCAGATCCATCATGGCCATAAACGACGGATAAGCGCATACCCGGTCGTCATGACCGTACCCCATAATCATACTGCGGTCAAATCCGTAATCCCTGGCTTCGCCTGCCGGCACTGCTTCTATTTCCGCTGATATGAAATCATCTTCACTGATCTGGTATTCTTTTTCCAGAATACGCAGTATTCCGGCTTTTACCCGGTCTTTAATGGCTTCGCCTTTTTCATCCTTTTTTTCACTTACCGGAATGCTGCCGATTAAAATATCCAGATTTTCTCCTTCTACTACTTTATTCGCTTTTTTCTGCAGCTGGTCGTCCGCCAGGTGGATCAGCAGATCGCTGACGCCAAACACTGGATCTCCCGGCTTATCCCCGATGCTGACAGGCACTATAGTACCGTCTTTTTTTACAAATACACCGTGGAGCGCCAGTGGAAGCGTCACCCACTGATATTTCTTTACCCCGCCATAATAATGGGTGTCCAGCATGGCCAGTCCGGTATCTTCGTATAACGGATTCTGCTTTAAGTCCAGTCTTGGAGAATCTATATGGGCGCCCAGAATATTCATGCCATTTTCCATTGGCTCTTCCCCGATAATGTACAGGGCCATGGATTTTCCCATAATTACAGAGCAGACTTTATCTCCCGGTTTTAATGTTTCCCCGGAACTGATAATTTCATCCAGTTTGGTAAATCCGGCATTTTGCGCCATCTTCGCAAATTTTGTTACGCACTCCCGCTCTGTCTTGCATCCGGATATAAACTGTCTGTAATTTTCTCCAAACCGCATCAGCTTTTCCCGTTTGTCAGCCGGATATTTCTCCCAGGCATTTTTTCTTTCCATAATTGTGTTCTCCTTTATACTGTTTATTTTATTCAGCTTGTCTGATTCCGCTTGTTTCCTGATTTATTTTTCTAACTTTCCCTGCTCAGATTTTCCTGCACCCTGCGGTACAGTTCCTGTGCGGCGTTATAGCCCATTTTCTTCTGTCTGTGGTTGACTGCCGCCGCTTCGCATATGACTGCCAGATTCCGCCCCGGACGGATCGGCAGGGAGTGGCAGACCACTTTTACCCCGAGAAATTCAATATATTCTTCTTCCATGCCCATGCGGTCATATTCATTATCCCGCTTCCAGTCTTCCAGCTTAATGACAAAATCTATGCTCTGTTTCTCTTTTACACATTCCACGCCGTAGAGCGCTTTCACATCAATGATTCCAATTCCCCGCAGCTCTATAAAATAACGGATGACATCCGGTGAAGTGCCGATAAGTGTACGCTCATTGATTCTGCGGATTTCCACCACGTCGTCGGTTACCAGACGGTGTCCCCGGCGGATCAGCTCCAGCGCCGCTTCACTCTTGCCGATACCGCTCTCTCCCATAATCAGCAGGCCCTCGCCGTAAACGTCCACCAGTACTCCGTGAATTGAAATACAGGGCGCCAGTTCTTCATTTAAGACCCGGATAATTTCTGATGTAATGCTGGACGTCTTGCGTTCCGTACTCAGTACGGCCACATTGTTGCGGATTGCCGCATGGATGAAATCATCCGCCGGAATCAGTCCCCGGCAAAAAATGATACACGGAATATCGTGCGCCAGAAAATCCTCGAACGCTTTTTTTCTCCGTTCCGGCTCCAGCTGCTGCAGGTATGCGTATTCCACCATTCCCACAATCTGCACCCGCTCTTCGGAAAAATGTTCAAAATATCCGCAAAACTGCAGTGCCGGGCGGTTAATCTCAGATACGGTAATTTCCAGTGCGTTCAGATCAATTTCCCCGGTTAAATTTTTCATATGAAATAAATCAGCAAAGCGCTGTACACTCACACCTTTCATGCTCTTCCCTTCTTTCTCTCTTCTGCTGTCCTGTTTTGCCGGTGTGCCCGGCCATGCTCTGGTACCACAGCGAACAATAACTGATAATACGTGGTTATCTGCTATTTTTTGCATTCTGGCAGCCGGAAGACAAGCGTATATTCCGGACGCCGGAGAAAGGCG
>CANRTU010000066.1 GCA_947642745.1 uncultured Eubacterium sp. | reverse complement strand
AGGCTTTATGCGGCCTATAGATACTTTTTGCGTTATGGAACTGTCAAAGACCCGACTATAAATGAAGATTATTTAGAGGCAAATGATGGTTGCATATACCGGCATATACTGTTATAATAAATAGCAAATACTAAAAAGGGGAGCTCATACTAATGGGCTGAGAGTAAGCTGATAGTGCTTAGACCCGTAACCTGATTTGGATAATGCCAACGTAGGGAAACAGACAAAGCTGGAATTAACAGACGGCACCTGTAGACTTACAGGTGCCATTTTTTATCTTATAGGAAAGAGCGTCCTATAAGATAAAAACCTCTGGGAGGATCGCACTGCGGCGGAGAGGAAAATGCTGCCAGAGGCAGCCCGCCGCAGGCGGAGTATCCGGCAGAGCCGGAAACTATTTTAATTCTTACAGGAAAGAGCGTCCTATAAGATAAAAGCCCTCCGGGAGGATCGCACTGCGGCGGAAATGAAATATGTCGCAAAAGCGACACGCCGCAGGCGTAAGTAAAATTCCCAATGTCATTAACTTTGCGTTTCCCAGCTGAAATTTAAATATAAATGTTCCTGGTTATCAGTTTTTTGCGGCACGGATGACCGTATCGGCCGTTTAAGTTAATGACATTGGGAAAATTCATAGTTTGCTTCCGGGAATGCGGGCCATAAAAGGGACAGGCCGGAAAGAAAGGGACAGGCCGGAAAGAAAGGGACAGGCCGGAAAGAAAGGGACAGGCCGGAAAGAAAGGAAGTGTAAGTCTTGAATTGTAAGAGAGACGACCTGCTGCTCTATGCAGTGACAGACCGCGGATGGCTGAAAGGACGCCGGTTGTATGAGCAGGTGGAAGAGGCGCTGCGGGGCGGCGTGACGATGGTACAGCTGCGTGAAAAAAATCTGCCGGAACAGGAATTTCTGGAAGAGGCAGTGGAAATAAAAGAACTATGCCGGAAATATCATGTGCCTTTAATTATTAATGACAATGTGGAAATTGCCTGCCGCTGCGGGGCGGATGGCGTGCATACAGGCCAGGGGGATATGGATGTGTCCGCTGTACGGGCAATACTGGGAAAGGATAAGATCATCGGAGTTTCGGCCAAAACTGTGGAACAGGCAGTATACGCCTGGAAACACGGCGCGGATTATCTGGGAACCGGGGCGGTCTTTTCTACTGGTACCAAAGCAGACGCAACAGGTATCAGCCGGGAGCAGCTGCAGGCTGTCTGTGAAGCAGTGCCACTACCAGTAGCTGCCATTGGCGGTATCACAAAAGAAAACCTGCCAGGGCTTTCCGGTACCGGAATCAGCGGCATTGCCGTAGTCAGCGCACTGTTTGCCAAACCGGACATCTGTCTGGCGGCAGAGGAATTAAAAGCGGCAGTACGGCGGGATATCCTGCATCAGAAAGAATAAAGCGGCGGATAAAAAGTAAGCGGTTTGCCGGCAAAATAAATACGGAACCTGATGGAAGGATCAGTCAGCGGGCAGGAAGTATCCTGGATCAGTCATAATATCTGCTGGCAGACCGGAAATTTCAGATACAGAAGCGGCAGAAGTATCAGACAGGACAAAAGCGGCAGAAATATCAGATAAAACAGAAGCGGCACAAGTATCGGATAAAACAGAAGCGGCAGAAGTACCGGACAAAAACGGAGAATGACAGAAAGTATCAGTAACAGTCAGAGACAGAAGGGAGTAAGAATTCATGGCGCGGTTTTATGAGGAATTTTTAAAAAGAGAGCGTGTCACCGGCATGATTTTTGACGTAGATGGAACCATGCTGGATTCCATGCCGGTGTGGCATCACTCTGGCGAACAGTATCTGCTGACACTGGGCATCCATGCGCCGGCAGAACTGGGCAATATTCTGTTTTCCAAAACAATGCAGCAGGGCGCTGAGTATATCAGAAAAACGTACCGGCTGAAACAGACAGAAGAAGAAATCCGCCGGGGGATTCTGCAGGTTGTGGCGGATGCTTACCGCAGGCAGGTCCCATTAAAACCGTCGGTCATCCCGTTTCTGGACCAGCTGCGGGACGCAGGTATTCCCATGGTAGTTGTGACGGCCACCGACCAGCCTCTTGTGCGGGCAGCCTTTGAACGTCTGGGACTGGAAAAGTATTTTACGGATATTGTGACCTGTACGGATTTTGGAAGCGGTAAAGACAGGCCGGAAATTTTCCATGCGGCTGCCGGCCGTATGCACAGTGAGCCTTCTGATACCTGGGTGGTGGAAGACGGTCTGTATGCCATCCGTACAGCCAGAGCAGCCGGATACCGGATTATTGGCGTGTCGGATGCTGCGAGCAAAAGGGATGAGCCGCAGATTGTGGAACTGGCGGATTATTTTCTGACGGATTTCGCAATGGATATGGATGCGGGTAAAAACGAATAACTGGTTTTCCGGATTTGTGTATTTTATCCGGATATCTGTAAAAACAGGGACATAAAAACCGGAGTACAGGCACCCATGGAACCGGGGCCCGGAATTCCGGAAAGTCTGATAATGGAAAAGGAGGATTGGGGATGAGAGCATATGCAACCCAGATGGAAGCTGCCAGAAAAGGCATTATTACAGAACAGTTGAAGCAGGTGGCCGTCAGAGAGTCGATGACAGCAGAAGAACTGCTGCCCCTTGTGGCGGAGGGCAGGGTAGTCATCTGCGCAAATAAAAACCACAGATGTCTGAAACCGGAAGGTATCGGTTCTATGTTAAAGACTAAAGTTAATGTGAATCTTGGTGTGTCCGGGGACTGTAAAAATTATGAAACCGAAATGGATAAAGTAATGGAAGCAGTCCGGCTGGGAGCCCACGCCATTATGGATCTGTCTTCCCATGGGGACACGACGCCTTTCAGGCGGAAACTCACGGCAGAGTGTCCGGTAATGGTAGGGACTGTGCCGGTATATGATTCTGTAATTCATTATCAGAGAGATCTGGATACACTTTCAGCTAAGGATTTTATCGACGTGGTACGCATTCATGCCAGGGACGGCGTGGACTTTGTGACGCTTCACTGTGGCATGACCCGTAAAACCATTGATCAGATCCGGCGCCATAAGCGGAAAATGAATATTGTCTCAAGGGGAGGCTCCCTGGTATTTGCCTGGATGTGTATGACTGGAAATGAAAATCCATTTTATGAATATTATGACGAAATCCTGGATATATGCCGGGAATATGATGTTACCATATCGCTGGGGGACGCCTGCCGTCCGGGGTGTCTGTCCGATGCTTCCGATGTATGCCAGATCGAAGAGCTGGTACGGCTGGGAGAGCTGACAAAACGTGCCTGGGAGAAGGATGTGCAGGTTATGGTGGAAGGACCCGGGCACATGCCGCTGGACCAGATCGCAGCCAATATGAAAATACAGCAGACTATCTGCGGCGGCGCCCCGTTTTATGTACTTGGGCCGCTGGTGACAGATATTGCGCCGGGCTATGACCACATTACCGCCGCCATTGGCGGTGCGGTGGCGGCGGCAGCCGGCGCTGCGTTTCTGTGTTATGTGACTCCGGCGGAGCATCTGGCGCTGCCAGATGTAGAAGATGTAAAACAGGGAATCATTGCTTCTAAAATAGCGGCCCATGCGGCAGACATCGCAAAGGGCGTGCGCAACGCCAGACAGCCGGACGACCGGATGGCAGACGCCAGAAAAGTACCTGACTGGGAAGCGCAGTGGGCGTGCGCACTGGATCCGGAGACAGCGAAAAAGATCCGGGAGAAACGAAAACCGGAATATGAGGACACCTGTTCCATGTGCGGTAAATTCTGTGCGGTGCGCAGTATGAATAAAGCGCTGGCAGGTGAACATATTGATATTCTGTAACTGGTGTCTGTGCGTGTTTTAAATCCGCCGTCCCCGTCCCGGAGGCCGCCTTTCAGGGACGGCCGGTGTTCCTGAAACCTGAAACAGGCAGAAAACGAACGCTCTGGGATTGATTTTTAGTGTCCGGGCAGGTATAATCAGAAAAAAGGAGCTGTCAGGCAGTTCCGGCTTTTATTGTAACTGGTTTATTAACAGCACATGCAGGGCTTTTGGAAAACAGCGGATGTTTCCGGAAGTCCTGCATGTGTTATACCAGCCTGTGGGAATTTCTGATGTAATCTGGCGTGTTTAAGCTGTATGTTCAGGAATATATGGAAAAATTTCTAATAATGTCAATGAATGGAAGCAGTCCGGCAAGTCAGCCATGCTGAAAAAAGACGGATGGTTCCGGGTATCCTGTCACGCAATTCCAGACGGGCAAAGCTTTGGTTTACGATATTGCCTGAAAACGGAGATGAAAACCCTGTGTAATTGGACATGGGAATTCCAGGAGCGGCCGGACAGGAAACCGGCCCCGGAATACACCCGCCCGGGAAACCTGGCAAGGAGATGCCCGGAGGCTGTTGAGGACAAAGGAGGGACTGATATGGAACAGAACCGTCTGGAGGCTTTTGAAAAGATGCTTTCTGCGGTACAGGAAGAATATGAAGGAATTCTGTCCGGAATGGAGCGGATGAAAGCGGAGAAAAAGACAAAAACTGTCACATACCAGCAGCTGATGGCAAGGAAGCTGATGTACCAGAACATGCTTTCCATGTATCAGATTTACGGACTGACCAGTGAACAGTCCGGAAACCTGCCCGGACAGCCGCAGGCCCCGGAGAAGGAGAGCGGCTGGACCTGTCCGGAGTGCGGGCGTACTTTTAAGAAGAAAGGGCAGAGCCATTACTGCGGGAAAGCAAAGGAAAATGTGGATGCGTATATTGCGGGACAGCCGGAAGAGATACAGCCGTATCTGCAGGAAATCAGACATGCTATCAGCAAAGCGCTGCCGGATGCGGAGGAACGGATTTCCTGGAGTATGCCCACCTTCTGGAAAGGTCACAATCTCATCCAGTTTGCTGGTTTTAAAAAACATATCGGGCTGTATCCGGGACCGGAAGCAGTAGAGGCCTTTGCAGACCGGCTGGAAGCGTATAAAACAAGAAAAGGAACCATACAGATTCCATATACCAGACCGCTGCCGCTGGAACTGGTGGCGGAAATTGCCAGATGGTGTGCTAAAGCGTAATGGCTGGCAGACTGACCAGCCTCCAGAGATTTTCAGTAGCAGATTCCGGATGGTGTGATCAGGCGTAATGACTGTAACGGGAGACAGTATACACCAGACGTTTATGGCGACATTCTCTGCCCGGACAGGTAAATTTCCAGCCGGCTGTGCCGCGGAAACCACGCTGGTATTATGGAAAATCCACAGGGTGCTTGATTTTTAATCTGTATTGTACTAGAATGTGGGAATGGGAATTTGTAAAATAGTTTCAAAGGAGCTGTTATGATACGAAAAATATGGAATCATCTCTCCGGAATGCAGATGATGGCAGTCGGATTTCTGATACTGATTCTGGTGGGAAGCCTGTTGCTGATGCTGCCTGTCTCATCCAGGGACGGCAGTGTGACGCCATTTCTCACGGCGCTGTTTACATCCGCCAGCGCATCCTGTGTGACCGGGCTGATACTGGTGGATACATATACTCACTGGTCATTTTTCGGGCATGTGGTGCTGCTTGTTCTGATACAGATTGGCGGACTGGGATTTATTACGATAGGAACGGCCGTATCCCTGGTTTTACGCAGAAAAATTGGCCTGAAGCAGAGGGGCTGGATCAGGGAAAGTTTTAATGTGCTGGATATCGGAGGGATTGTGCTGATGCTCCGGCGGGTGCTGAAAGGAACCATATTTTTTGAAGCCGCTGGCGCCATAATACTGCTCATCCGTTTTTATCCACGGATGGGGCTGGTGCGGGGAATTTATTATGGGATCTTTCATTCCATTTCAGCTTTTTGCAACGCCGGATTTGATCTGATGGGCTATTATGAGCCGTATTCTTCCTTTACCGCATATTATGATGATCCCGTAATCAGTTTTACGCTGTGCGCGCTGATACTGACCGGCGGCATCGGTTTTTTTGTATGGAATGACATTGCCGTCCATAAATGGCATATCCGCAGATTCTCGCTGCAGACAAAAATGATATTAAGCTGTTCGTTTGTGCTGGTTTTTGGCGGGGCCCTGTTTTTTTATATTGTAGAAGGAAACCGGCTGTTTGCCGGTATGGATCTGACTGGAAAAATATGCAGTTCGTTTTTTTGTGCGGTGACTCCCAGAACGGCGGGATTTAACACGACTGATGTAGGAGCGCTGTCGGAGGGAAGTAAGTTTTTCACCATATTGCTGATGTTTGCCGGCGGCGGTTCCGGTTCCACGGCGGGAGGCGTGAAGATGGCTACTATCTTTGTATTGCTGCTGCACCTGCGTTCCACGCTGCTGCGCACGCCCGGAACAAATATTTTTGGCAGGCGGATTGACGACGTTACAGTAACCAAAGCTTCCGCACTGCTTTGTACCTATCTGTTTTTCAGTATTAGCGCAACGCTGGCTGTCTGCTGTATCCAGAATTCACCTATCGGGGATACGATGTTTGAGGTAATGTCGGCAATCTGTACCGTAGGCATGACGGCGGGCCTGACCGGTGAGCTGCTTCCGGTCTCTCAGGTGATTATCGTATTTTTAATGTATATCGGACGGCTGGGGAGCCTGTCTTTTGCCCTGTCCTTTACCGATCATAAAAAGCCCGCTCATATTATGCAGCCAGTGGAAGAGATAAATATTGGCTGATTGTGTCAGCGTCAGTCTGATGATGATAAGAAGAAAGGGGGAATACAGGTATATGAAGTCGTTTTTGATTATCGGCCTTGGAAGATTTGGAAGTCATCTGTGCGCAGACCTGTCAAAGCTGGACAATGAGATTATGATAGTAGACCAGCAGGAGGAACGGCTGCAGGAGCTGCTGCCATTTGTGGTCAGCGCTAAAATCGGTGACTGTACCAACGAAAAAGTGCTGCGCAGTCTGGGTGTGGGAAATTTTGATACCTGTTTTGTCTGCATTGGGAATAATTTCCAGAGCAGCCTGGAGGTTACCAGCCAGCTGAAGGAGCTGGGAGCCAGATATGTGGTCAGTAAGGCAAACCGGGATATTCATGCCAAGTTTCTGCTGCGTAACGGCGCAGATGAGGTTATTTATCCGGACCGTGATATTGCGGATAAAGTAGCGGTCCGTTTTTCCGCAAACCAGGTATTTGACTATGTGGAACTGGGCCGGGGATTTTCCATTTATGAGATCGCCCCGTTGCCGGAATGGATTGGACGTTCGATTCAGGAAGTGAATGTGCGGGCGGAGTACCGTACAAACATTATCGGCGTCAAGGATGAAGACGGTCTGAAGCTGATGCCGGGACCGGGCTATGTATTCAGGCAGGGCGAACATCTGATGGTCATGGGGCATCAGACGGACATCCAGAAAATCGTGCGAAAACTGTAGAAACCGGCAGGAATCAGACGAAGTCCGGGCCCTGCGCTTCTATCCGGAGGGCTTGGATCTTACAGGAGTCACTTTCCTGTAAGATTAAAAATCAGATGGAGATCAGATAAAGAGAACAGGAAACACGCTGTCAGCGACGGTGTGCTTCCTGTTTTTTGCTCTATAGGAAAGATCATTCTATAAAGTAAAACCCTCTGGGAGGATCGCGCTGCGCCGGAAAAGAAAATGCTGCCGTGGGCAGCCCGCCGCAGGCGGCGTATCCGGCGAAGCAGGATACTTTTTTGTTCCGCTTAGTTTAGTTTTACAGCGAACAATCCCTGATAATGCATGGTTATCTGTCATTTTATATTATGGCAGCCGGAAGATAACCGTATCTTCCGGACACTGGGGAAAGGCGTGCTGCTCCTGCCGCTGTTCTGTCTCCGGAAAGCTGGCAGTTCCAGGATTTCCGTACGGAAGGCGAATGGGCACCGGTCCGTCCGGTAAGCAAATTTTTCACGAAGAAAACTTAGGGATTCCGGCTTTTCGGAACCGGAAGGCCTGCGGGGACCGGCTGCCTTTTCACGGTGTTCGGGAAATATACAGCTGTCTGACTCCGGTCCTGGGTCATAAAATGACAGATAACCATGTATTATCCAGTATAGCCAGAGCTGATCCTGGGACCATCCGGGGCGCAGGCACCGGAGTAAAAACAGGTTTTGTCAGGCACTGGATAGAAACCAGGAGAACGTCCGGTATGGAAATGTATGTTGGTGCGGGAGGCATAAAAAATAATTATCTGCCCTCCGGACAGTTGACATTTCGATAAGACTGTGGTAGTCTATATAAAGACTACTACAGTCTTATCGACGGTGCGGGAGTGGAAATTATATTTTCACAGGGTGGCCAGGAAAGGAGGTGACGGCGATGCCGCAGGATGTAATGAAACTGTTTGATTCAGAACTGAAAGTGATGGATATTTTATGGAGACAGGGGGACACTGCCGCCAGGGATCTGGCAGCCATTCTTTTCAGGGAAACCGGCTGGAACAAAAATACCACATACACACTGATTAAACGCTGTATCAAAAAAGGAGCGATCCAGCGTTCAGAGCCGGGATTTCTGTGTCATGCGCTCATTTCCAAAGAAAAAGTGCAGGAAACAGAGACAAACGAGCTGGTTGGGAAACTGTATGATGGTTCCATTGATAAGCTGTTTGCGTCTCTGGCAGGACGCAGGGATCTGTCAGCCGGACAGATAGAGAGACTGAAACAGATTGCGAAGGAGCTGGAGTAAGGTGACAACGGATGTCTGCTGTGACAGAAGCGAATCATGGAAGCGGTCAGTATGGCAGCTGACAATGTCAGATGATAAGAGCAGTCATCTGGCTGGCGATAAAAGCAGAGGGAGGTGGGAAATCTGGGATTATTGGAAATGAGTATTTCGGGAGCGGTGCTGATCTGCGTGACCATGCTGGTCCGGACAGCGGCAATTAACAGGCTGCCCTGCAGGACATGGACAGCGTTGTGGGTGATTGTACTGATCCGGCTGTTGGTACCTGTTTCCATTCCGTCAGAATACAGCGTATATTCACTGCTGGCGGATGCTGGTATATCAGATAGTTTCCGGCATCCGGCGCAGGAAAGACAGTCCGGGGACGCTGACGGAAAACTGGCGGACACTGTGGAGCAGAATGCACGCTCCGCCGCAGTTAAAGATGCCGGATCACATACTCCGGAAAAGAACCGTAAGGCGGACAGCCGGAGAGAGCTTTTGCCGGAGGATTTACCAGAGATTTTGTGGGCAGCCGGTTTCCTGGTGTGCGCCATGACTTTTGGCGTGCTGTACCTGTCCTGCAGGCGCAGATTTGCGGAATCCCTTCCGGTGGAACATGAATTTGCGGCGGCATGGCTGAGGGAACATAAAATCCGGCGACCGATACAGATCCGCAGATCAGGCAGGGTGAATGTGCCGCTGACTTACGGCATATGCCGGCCGGTGATTCTCATGCCGGGGCATACAGACTGGAAGAATGAGAGGCATCTTGCGTATATTTTCGCACACGAATATGTGCATATCAGACGTTTCGACATATTAACCAAAATACTGCTGGCAGCGGCAGTATCCGTTCACTGGTTTAATCCATTAGTATGGATTTTCTATATTCTGTTCAACCGGGATCTGGAGTTATCCTGTGATGAAACAGTGCTCCATACTATGGCAGACAGTTCACGGTCTGAATATGCGCAGCTTTTAATCAGCATGGAAGAGCAGAAAAGCCTTCATGCGCCGCTATGCAGCAGTTTTTGTAAAAATCAGGCAGAAGAAAGGATTATAGCGATTATGAAAATGAAGAAAATTTCAATAAAAACCGGTATTCTGGCAGCAGTTCTTGTAGCGGGAATGACTACCTTATTTGCCACATCCGCCACAGCCTCCGGAGAGAGCCATGGGGAAAGTATTCCGTCACTGGTGGCGGGAAAAGGTACAGAAAAACGAAATGATTCAGATACAGAAAAGAAAACGGAGGCAGGGGCAGGGACCCGGGCAGACAGTTTATCCGGAACTACAGATGAAAAGAAAGAAAATCCGGATGAGAGCGTATCCGCGCCCGTTCTGAAGAAATACGTCGGCAGCGATACTCCTGCCAGAACGCAGGATCAGACGGATACGTCAAAGGCTATGGCATTGCGGATTTATGAAAATGAGAAGTTCAAAGAATATAAAAAGTACGGGTTAAGTTATGATGAAAAAACCGGATATCTGATGTATAAAGGTCAGAAAGTGGGATATTTTAAGGACGAATGGGGGCCGCAGACATATACCATGTATAGCGATGAAGGCGGCGACACTGGGATTATCGTTTTGCGTGATAATGAGTATAAGATTACTGGTCTGGAAGAAACGTCCATTCCGTTTATTTTTGACGAGCCACGAGAGGATATCGTTCTTTCAGAGACAGGCCGGGAGGGTAGCCCGGATATACAGGGCGCCTGTGTTTTTGAGGAAGACGCCAGGCTTGTATCTGTAAAATCTGGTAATAAATAGATGGAAAGCCCTGGAGCGGCTGGATGTATATTTCCCGACTGCTTTTCTCCGGCTGTTTCCGGCAGAAGATACATATGCCTGCCCCTGATTTCCATACTGTGCCGGAAGGCGCCATGGGGCAGACAGTGAAAAGACAATGTATTGTGCGGATAATTCCGTGGCGGTTCCTGCGGCATTTCTTTATACATGGTAAGCCGCCGTATATGTACATACATGTCTATCCTCTCTGCCGGAATATGTGCGGGGAAGACAGGAAAAATAAACGGATACTGACGGAAACAGCATGCCTTTCCCCAGAGTCCGGAAGATACGGTTTTACTGTTATTAATATGTAAAAATAGCAGATAACCATGTATGATCCCGGAGTGTGTTTGAAAAATCATTCCCGCCATCTGTACTCCACGCTTTGTACCCTGAAGGGCATGATACGGAGAATTTATGTCTTTCAGGGTACAAGCTGTGAAGTATACCCTAAAGGGTACGATGTATCATACCCTTTGGGGTACATCTCACGGAAAGCATTTTTCAAATACGTTCTAATGTCAGTAACCAGAGCCTTTCCTGTCCGGAATCCGGATATACAATGGTCCTGGTTATCAGTTTTTTGCGGCATGGATAACCGGCCCGGCCGCTTAAGATAATGACATGTGTATTATCTGACATTTTCCGCTACAGTACCGGGGACATACAGACCCGGAAAAATATTGAGGATTCCAATATAAACGGCAGGATACTTTTAAAATAAGGCCACAGACTGGACAATGCGTCCGGCCTGCGGTCCTATAGTTTCCACTGGCTGCGGGTACCACATAAAAAACACTGCGCTGCGTACAGCCCCTGTCTGGAACGGAAAACTTTAGTCAGGGCCGCTTTACCGCAGGGGATACAGGACGTCTGCCGTCGTCCTGTATCCTCTGCGGTTATGTTCGCAAATAGTATGTATCTTACATCTGGATAGAGAATACCAGATATCCTTTACTTGTCCGGTACAGCATACTGACCGCAGGGCAGGCATTCTGAAATACCTTTTGCATCAGTTCTTTTGGTATCAGGTTTTCTTTTTTCAGCTGGCAGGCGTCCACGTAAGAAAAATGCCGGCCCAGATTTTTCATGACGGAACGGGATAAAAGCCTGACGGCGGACAGGGACATTTTATTAATCTGTTTTACAGCGGCGCCCATCATCTCGCTGGCGGCAGCCAGAATCAGCGGTTCTTCAAAACCCAGATAAACCACCAGCGGTTTCTGACTGCTGGAAATATAATTTAACCGGCAGTAAGTCATTTCCCCAACGTCTTCACCACGATAACATTCACTGACAATCTGTGTTTTTAATCCGAGTATCGTATGGATAATTTCCGAAAAAGCATGATCCAGTTCCTGCATGATATTTTCCGGGGGCGTATGAATCGGGGTGACCCTGACTTTTCCGCTCAGCGCACGGTCTTCCAGCATAATATGCTGGGTCAGCCAGGCCATAACAATGCCCATAAAATGCTGGACTGAGTCGCTGGAATAATCTGAATCCATAAGCTCCTGTTCCAGGGCGGGAAGTGTACGGTCCCGCATATTGTCATGAAGCCGTTTATGCGTTTCATAGCCGCTGTAACCGATGGACTGCATGTAAGCTTCTTCCTGTGCGAAATGCTGCAGGGTATAGTTTTTAAAAAATTTGATGCCTTCCCGGCATAGCAGCTCATGGTTGCCGGGATCTTCCCGCAGCCGTATCATCCGGCGCAGGATGGAAAAAAGTTTCTTGTGGGCGTTATCAAGAATTTCCACGCCAATATCCAGGCGGTGATTCCATTCCATTGTTGTCATAGCGCTGTCCTTTCTTTATGATGATTGTTTTTATCTGTTATTAATTGTCTTTGATTGTATATCATTACGCATAACTATTCCGATTCTGTTTTAATGCTTATTTCAGAACTAAAATCATCTGGTAATCTGCCTGTTATTGTCCCATTATTATATCTGATATGTACCACGTTTGCAACATTATACCTATACAGGTAAATATATTATTTAAAACGGTTCCTGTTGCTGCCGGCTCCGGTTCCAAAGCTCTGATCCGCTTCCATTGCTGAATCAGTCTATATCCCGCAAATAACATTACATAGTAATCTGTCTTCCGCACAATTCAGCAGCCTGTAATCCCCGCTCAGACAGAGCGTGCCAATTCCATTGTGGTATTCAGATCCAAATGAAAGCATGTTCTGTGGACCGGGCGACAGTACCTGTTTTGCGTCCAGTGGGAAGAAATCTGACCATTGCCGCATCCGGTGTCTAATATTTTTTCTCCATATAAAGTGCTTAAATCTGATTTTGACGACTCTTTGATTACTTTCTGAAAATTCTGAATGATCCTGATCTTCTGTGTATTTTAGAGCAGCTTTATTCCACTGATTTATGATGTCCTGCATAGTTATGTTTCCTCCCTGTGAGTCTGATTTTCATCAGTTTTCATATACTTGTTTTTTAAATTGCCGGTATCATTATTTTACCATTAACAGATGCATATTTACATCATATTCTGACTGATATGAGGGATAACTGACAGCAATACTTTCCGGATATACGATTATCCTGTCTGATGGAATACGTGCGGGGAAGACAGGAAAGATAAGCGGATCTATACTTATGGTTTGCGGCTGCCTTTACATATATGACAAATTTACAAAACATGACAGATTTACAAAACATGACAAATATACAAATGAAGCAGATGCGATGATATATACAGAAGATCATATTACTCCTGTTGCTGCGGCAGAATACAATGTATCAGAGTTTTGCGTGGTCATAGATGCGGGACATGGTGGAAGTGACGAAGGGACAGCCGGCGGAGAGGTTGTGGAAAAGGATATTAACTTTTCTGTCGCAATGAAATTAAAGGCGGTTCTGGAGGATAATAAAATACAGGTTGTCCTGACCAGAAGTTCAGATGAGAATATAAGCCTTACCCGGCGTACTTTGGCTGCAAACAAATCCAGTACGGATTTCTTTATCAGCCTTCATTGTAATTACTATGAAGAGGATGCGCAGATAGCAGGGCTGGAATGTTATTACAGCAGCAGGGAAGCAGGGGAAAGCAGGGCATATGCAAAAAGCATTATCCATGCGGTTTCGATAAGTGATGACATAAGAGCGGGGATGCAAAAACCGGGGACTATTATGTTTTGCGGTATACCCGGGTGCCAGCTGTTTTGGTGGATATGGGATTTCTTTCAAATGATTCTGAGCGTCAGAAGCTGTCCGGTGACGATTATCAGGAAATTCTGTCACAGAAAATTGCGGAGGGGATTTTCAATGGAATAAAAGGCGGTAAAAATCCATGAAGAATTATCCAGAATCCGTTGTTTTTATCATAAATGTACTTGTCCATACTGAAATTCCCCGGTATAATAGATTCGCATATATATCACAGTTTTGTAGATGTCATATATTGTGATATCTTATTATGGAGGTGCGCGAATGTCTATAGGATTAATAAGGGGCACGGTTGCGGTTGAGCCACACAGGATGGAATGGGAAACTGCCGCGCGGGAGATGATTCATCTTCTGAAAAACATATTAATGGATGATATTGTGGATGCCCGGCATATCGGAAGTACTTCGATAAAAAGCATTTGCGCAAAGCCCATTGTGGATATAGTTGTGGGTGTGGACAGTTTTGACAGAATGATGCGGCATAATGATGAGCTGGGGAAAAATGGCATTATTTATCGTTGTCAGGACCATCCCGGCCAGCATTTATATGTTGCTGGAGATTTGGAAAATAATATACAGACACATTATATCCATGTGGTAATCTGGGGACAAAAAATATGGCGCGATTATATAAATATGCGTGATTATCTGAATACGCACGAAGAGGAAGCGAAAAAGTATGCCGGTTTAAAAGAGCGCCTGGCAAAAGAGTATCCCAAAAACAGAATTGCATATACAGAAGGTAAAAGCGCATTGATCGAAAAAATTTTGCGAATGGCAGAAGAGTGGCGTAAACAGTTATAGATTCTGGTTTGTCTGCTGACTGCTCCGGAGCGTGTTTGAAAATCAACTTAATTTTCACAGGCATTCATGGTTGTGTTTACGACCGGATGAACTGAAAGTTCCTGCACATCTTTTGGCTGCGCCCTGTTTGATAACAGGTTTGTCGTGTAAGTATTGCCTAAGCCCGTGGAAGCAGAAAATGAGTCAATGGACACATTCCGGATAATCAGAAATAGAAAAATCCATTGTACCGGCAGGAAAATTATGCTAAAATGTCAGCACAGTTTTATCAATGTGTGCGTTTTGCTTTACAGGCAATAGTTTTGTAAAGTAAAACCCTCTGGGGAGACGCACTCTGCGCAAAAGGAAAATGGCTGCCGCCGCAGCCGTACTCCGGTGCGGAGTAACCGGCTTTCCCGGATACTTTTCTGTAGCAGATAATAGAATCAGACAACAGCATCAGACAATGAAAGGAGAAGCAACCATGAAAAAAATTGTAGCAGCGCTGCTGGCGGCCTGCCTGGCGCTGTCGCCGGGTGCGGGGCATATGACGCCGGTTTACGGGGCTGCCGGAACCTCACAGACACAGCAGACGCAAAATGGCGTGCTGGAAATCGGGGTGGCGTCTTTTGGGATGTATCCTTATGAAGGCAGCGTCACCGTGGGAGTCAGCGGCCCGGGAGGTTATTCACAACAAAAAGAACTGCTGTTTACGCAGAGTGCGTCCGGCCAGGCGGAATTTGACGTGCCGGCCGGAACATATACAGTGACGGTAAAGGCGAAAAAATTTGCTGATTACGTGCAGACGATAGAGGTAAAAGAGGGCTGGACCCACAGAATCCATGTCAGTCCGGTGCAGACCGGAACTGGAACCAGCGCAAAAACAGGCTGGCTGCGAGCCGGAGATATTGACGGAGACGGAGATATCGACAAAGCTGACCAGGATGCGCTGCTGGAAGCGATCCGCAGCAACCGGACAGATTCTGTTTACGATTTAAACAGTGATGGAAAGACAGACCTGGCGGATCTGGACGCTCTGGTACAGAGCATGGATGACGCACAGGAGTCCACAATAGAAACAGTCTGCTATCCTGCGGCAATGCAGAGTTCAGACAATCTTACCACAGAAGGGGACACTGGAAAATTTTTGCGGGGAAAAGGCGGTATTATCCTGAAAACAAAAAACGGCGGACCGGTTTCTGAAAGTAATCCGGTGGAATTTACCCTGACAATGCCGGGAGGCAGTGAAGGAGCGCTGCTGGGCGGATTTGTACTCCACGCCCCGGCGGATGCGGATGAAAACGGATCAGTTACCAGCCAGATTACAGGCGGCAGCATCAGTATCGTATCTCTGGACGCAAACGGGCAGGAATCTGTACAGACATTACCATTTGGTAACGGCCAGCGTGCCCTGGCATCCCTGCGGTCAGCGGGGGCGAAGGTAGAAACCGGTTCTGACGGTTCCATTATTGTGGATTTTGGCGGTCAGATCGCAGTAAAGCGGGTTGTTATCCGCATTACCGGTACGAAAAAGAACCAGCCGCTGGTGGAAATCGCAAAAGTGGAATTTGTCAATGATATGGAAAACCGGATTCCGGAGCCGCAACTGGATATTCCCGTGATCACTTCTGTAAAGCCCGGAAGTAAAAAACTGACTGTTGCCTGGAAGCCGCAGGCTAATGTAACAGGCTATGAATTGCAGATTACAGGGCCGGTCAGCGAACAGAATGCCACAGATTCACAGATTATCAGCTCAGTACTGCCGCATTGCGACGTTTCTTCTATTAATAATAAGAGCCTGATTAATTACAAAACATATACGGTAAAAGTACGTTCCGTTAACGGTACCTGGCGCAGTCCATGGTCAGAGGAGCAGACAGGGATGCCGGTACCGCAGGGTATGCCGGACCCGCCGGATAATGTAAAGGCGGAGGGCGGCTACCGTTCAGTAACCGTATCCTGGAAGAAAATGGATGATTCTGACGGGTACATGGTATACTATAAAGAAACAGACGCAGGTACATTCCAGCCGGTTATCAGCAGTTTCCAGCAGCAGCCATCCGGTACAGGCAGACTGAAGTCAAATAGTTTTACCATCTCCGGCCTGAAAGATCATGTATCTTATTCGGTTTATGTCATCAGCTGGAATGAAGCGGGATGGAGCAGTCCGTCGCTTACAGCGTCAGCCATTACGAAGTCGGATGCGCTGCCGCAGCTGCCAAAGTATAAGCTTCTGAATACATCCAATGGAACCGGGAAGCTGACAGCCCATATAAAAAGCGCCGTTTATGGCGGAAGCGGCGGGGCAGGCATGAAAGGCAGCCCGCTGGATTCAGGCAAAACAGCGCTGGGCCTTGTGGACGATGATTATGGCTCATACTGGAGCAAGGAAGACTGGGATGACGGCGTATCCTATCCGGGACCGGATAAAGGTATGGAAATCACGCTGGACGGCGATTACAAAATGAATTATCTGACTTTTGCGGCCACAGATTTAAAATCCGGATATGACATGACCAGAATTCAGTACTGGGATTCCAAAGACCCGGATACTGCTAAGACGATAGGCGCAAGGGTACTGGGCAAAACAGATGATAACGATAATACATATTTTATCGTTAAATTTGACGGGACGGTAACACTGAACAGGCTCCGTCTGTTTCTGGGCCGGTCCTGGGGCAACCGCAGCGAAATGAAAGTGGCTGAAATCCATTTCCACCAGTATGATTCACTGGAAGACGATATTATGGCGCTGTACACAGACGAAATGCATACCACGCTGCGTTCCGATGTGACGGAAGCGGTGATAAAGGCGCTGGAAAGCCGTCTGGAAACAAAAGACAGTTATAGTGGGGAGAAACATCCGCTGTACAAGGAACTGGCCATAGAGCTGCAGACAGCCAGGGATATTTTAAATTCCAATCTGGACCCTGCGTATGAAGTGCATAACGAAATTACTTCACAAAAGGATAAGCATCTTGGCTTTACCGGGTTAAATGCCTGGCAGCCGCTGGGCAAAACAGCCTATGCGGGAGAGGCGCTGCTTGTATTCGTCGGCCATAATACAAAACGGACCGGAGATGCGGCTAACCTGCAGCTTGTATATACCCAGCATCACGCAGAAGCGGCGAATGTATCCCGGGCCGTAAATCTGAAAGTTGGGAAAAACATGATTACCGTACCGCAGCTTGCGTCCCTGGAGTTTGAACGGGGCGGCCAGCTCTATATCGCTTACACAGGCAACAATGCGGCGGATAAATATGCGGTACGTATCGGCGGCGGAAGCAGTATCCCGGCGCTGGATGTATATCAAAAGACCGGTGAGGCCAGAACACGGGCGATCCGGGCCTACATCGAAAAATTAGAAAGTCATGTACCGGCCATCCAGGCGTCACATGACAAAGTGCATAAAGGCAATAAAAATGTCAATTATGATTATGATGCGAAAAACTGTGTGCTCAATTCCACAGACATTCTGATGGACCAGATGCTGTATTCCATGCCGGCCTCACAGGTACTGGCCAGTCTGGGCAGCGGCGGACTGGACGCCAAAGTCGCGAGACTGGATAATGCCATTAAGGCCATGGACCAGCTGATGACACTGTTTTACCAGCACAAAGGATTAAACGCCGGTGCGGGGACGGCAAGGGGCAATAACGCTCCGCCATCCGGACATCTGAATATCCGTTACATGCGGATGTTTGCGGGTGCGTTTATGTACGCATCAGGCAATCATATCGGCATTGAATGGGGTTCGTGCACACTGGCTGGCGCAACCGGCATTAACAGTTTTGGCTGGGGCATCGCCCATGAAATCGGCCACGACATCAACCAGGGCGCCTATGCGGTTGCGGAAATAACCAACAATTATTTTGCGCAGCTGCTAAGAAAGATCGAAAATGGAACGACCCGGTTTAAATACGACGACGTATTTAAAAAAGTAACGTCCAATACAAAAGGAAAGGCTTCCAATGTGTTTGTACAGCTGGCCATGTACTGGCAGCTGCATCTGGCCTATGATAATAATAAGAACGACGGGCAGATTTACGACAAATACGAAGACCAGTTTAACAACCTGTTCTTTGCGAGGGTGGATACTTACGCCAGAAATCCGGATAAAGCGCCGCAGGCCGGACTGAAATTAGACGGAGGCGCAGACCAGAATCTGATGCGGCTTGCCTGTGCGGCGGCGAACGCCAATATACTGCCATTCTTTGAACGGTGGGGCATGGAACCGGATGAGGCGACCAGAACCTATGCGGACAAGTACGGAACAGCAGAGGCAAAAGCGCTTTATTACACAGACGACGCAGCCAGGGATTACCGGGTGGATCATGCGTCAGAAGAAGCGGCGGCAGGCATTGCGGGCAAGGATGTGACCGGGACGCCGTCCTGTGCTTCTGTGCCAAAGAATTCCGGTCAGAAGTCATCGAATTCGAATATGGTTGCGGTAACCATTCCGCTGGCAGCCGGCACAGACAGAAACGTGATCCAGGGATTCGAAATTACAAGAACGATGTACAGCGATGGAAAAGCGGTTTCACAGGTAGTCGGTTTCCAGAGAATCAGCGAAAGCGGGGATACGGTATTTACAGATACAGTGAGTACGGTAAATAACAGGGTTATGTATTATACGGTACGGGCTGTGGACAAATTTATGAACTATTCTCTCCCGAAAGAAGCAGGGTCCATAAAGATCCAGACAGAAGGAGAGCTGGACAAGTCAGGCTGGAGTATCAGTACATCCATGACATCCGGTGACGACAAGCCTCTGGGTGAGGACGCGGAAGCGCCGGACAGCGGATATGATACTGATAATGCCGTACAGGCAATAGAGAGCAGCATTACACGGATTATTGATAATGACTGGACGACAGACACAGGTACTTATAAGGAATCAGCGAAAGATGCGGCTGCGACAGCTACGATTACTATTGACATGTGTAAAGAGGAAGCTGTAACATGTCTGAAGTATATGGGCAGTCCGCTGGCGACGCTGACTGTGGAAGTCAGCGCTGATGGCCAGAACTGGACGAAAGTCCGGGGCGATTACACCGGGCTGGCAAATCTGGCGGACAATACGGAAGCCACGATCTGGTTTAACGCTGTCAAAGCAGAAGCGTCAGATAAATGGATCGGCACTTACGATGCCAGGTATGTGAAACTGACGATTGGCAAATCCGGAGCTGCTTCCATCCGTGAAATCGAACTTTGCGGCCCGAGAGGGGATAATGTGGAGTTTTATACATCCAGCGACAGTACACCGGCAGTGGGACTGCTGAAGAATGACTGGGTCTATGGATCAGGCGCAAAGGATAAGATTTCCCAGGGTTCCCTGATCTTTACTGGTAAGTATAAAGGAAACCCGGCATACAATGTGATTATACTGTATGATGAAAAAGGAAATGTAGCAGGCAGTCTGAACGGAGAGGTAAAGGCAGGCCATATCATACTGGCTCCGGACCCGGAAAATGGCAACCTGGGCGAAACAGAGGAAGGCACATGGGTCTATTATGTGGAACCGGGCGATTTTAATGCGGATTCCATAAAAGCAATGGGACGGGTACGTGCCGAGCTGTACCGTGTGGACGACGCAAAGACACTGGAAGGAGAACGGATTGTCAGTGATTCAGCCTGGATCAGTGTGCCGGAGATGGGTAATCTGCCAGAGATCACACTGCAGGGCAATACAGTTCCCGGTAATTAGGAAGGGACAACGCACAGACAGGCGGGTAAATCCGGTGCGGCCTCTGGTATGGAATCCGTCCGCTGCCGGAAAACTTTCAGGACATGTCAGTCTCTGGATAGATCCGGTCAGCCACCGGACCGGGGGAAATTTATAAGCATATCGTTTTTAATAATGTAAGAACAGAAAAGATCCGGTCAGCTGTGCGATTCAGCCATAACCGGATCACACAGGACATGTGATACAATAAAAATAACAGAGGCTGCCGCAGAAAGGAACCGGCAGGCAGGATAAGAACCGCTGACAGGCGATGTGACCGGCGTAATATATGGTCTGGTCCATGGGAAACAGGACATGATCCGCACGGTTACCCGGACAGGCGGCGTGACCGGCACAATGTATGGTTCTGTCTGCGGCAGCCTTCCACAGGAGGCGGATATGAAAAAATGGATTTGCTGTTTACTGGCATTTTTCCTTGTGCTTTCCGCAGCCGTGCCTGTTACGGCACAGGCGGCGGCAGGCGGGGAACTTTCAGTAAATGGGCGTGATATTACCGTGACACTGCAAAAACCGGAGGGCGTCACAGAGGCAGTGACTTCCCTGCGCTTCTGGATGTATGTTACTGTTACAGAAGGGGAAATGGACCAGCCGGTGTTTCAGTTTGACAGCGGGATTTCTGGCGTGGTAAAAGACGCTGCCATCAGCAGACAGGGCAGCCGTTTTACCATTGATCTGATTATAGCGGCAAAGCGGGGACAGGATATTTTCCGGGGCGGCAGCAGTGCTGTCATTGGTACGCTGAGTATGGTTCCGTCCAGCCAGAAGGTGCAGGCTGAGGCGGGCATCGCAGGCGAAAGAGCGGCGGAAGGTTCCCTGCCGGTACTGAAATACATCAGCGGAAGCAGTCTGTCCGAGCATACGGCGGATATAGCGGATGTAAAACCGGCGGTTTATTCCGGCTCTGCGTCTGATCTGCCGGTGACGCCTCCGGCGGACACGTTCCAGAAAGATCTGGCGCCAAAGCTGAAACTGGGTGTGAAAAATACTACGAAACGTGTAAACTTCAGCTGGAAGCAGATCCCCGGGGCGGACGGGTATAAAATCTACCAGTATCAGGAAGACACTGGCAAGTATATACGTATTAAAACGATTTCCAAAGGAGACCAGATCACATATTCCAGAAAGATGGAATACGGTACTGCCTATAAGTTCCGGATGAGGGCTTTCCAGACACAGAATGGCACGAAAGTATACGGCGCTTACAGTACGGCTAAGCAGGTATCCACCGCACCGGCAAAAGTCAAAGGACTTTCGTACGGACAGCAGGGCTATGCAAAGATCCGGCTCACCTGGAATCAGACCGTACCGGCGGACGGTTACCAGGTATTCCAGAGTAAAAAGAAAAATGGCACTTATACCAGGTTAAAGACGATTAAGAAAGGAGACCTGTGTAAATATACCATAAAGAACCAGCCGCGGGCAAAGATGTTTTATAAAGTGCGTGCTTTTGTGGTAAAAGCAGACGGAAGCCGCAAATTTGGAGCTTTCAGCGGCGCAAAAGCCGTGATCAGATAATACGGTGTAAATAATCAGAAATATTAAAAAAACAGACAGCATTTTCCGGCGTCAGTCATAAACCGGAAAATGGCTGTCTGTTTTTTATTTTATAGGAAAGAGCGTCCTATAAGATAAAAACCCTCTGGGAGGATCGCACAGCGTCGGAGCGGAAAGGAAGAAGCTGCCAGGAGGCAGCCCGCCGCAGGCGGAGTATCCGGCAAAGCCGGATACTTTTTTATTTACAGGGAATTGTGATCCCGCACAACAATTTACCGGAAATTGTTGTCTGACGTCGGAATAATGCCGGAAAATAGAA